>JASFVP010000035.1:0-38656 GCA_050049775.1 Chromatiales bacterium | reverse complement strand
CGGTAAATCGGCTTAATACTTTAATGCTGATTGCCTTTTCGGGAGCCAAGGCAGACGACAGCAGTGCAGACAGACAAAAACAGCATTTTGATCACCGGTTGCTCGTCCGGTATCGGCCGGCATGCCGCCGCGGGCCTGGCACAGCGCGGCTATCGCGTATTCGCCAGCGCCAGAAAAGTCGAAGATGTGGAAAAACTCAGGCAGGCCGGTTTTGAAGCCTTCCGGCTGGATCTGGATGACAGCGATAGCATCCGCAGCGCGTTCGCCAACATCCTGCAGGCCAGCGACGGCCGTCTGTACGCGCTGTTCAATAACGGCGCCTACGGCCAACCCGGCGCGGTTGAGGACCTCAGCCGTGAGGTGCTGCGCCAGCAACTGGAAACCAATGTACTTGGCTGGCACGAGCTGACCAACCTGGCGATTCCGGTGATGCGCCGGCAGGGCGAAGGTCGCATCATCTACAACAGTTCGCTGCTGGGTTTTGTCGCCATGGCCTATCGCGGCGCCTACAACTGCAGCAAATACGCCATCGAAGGCCTGGCCGACACGCTGCGCCAGGAGCTCAGCGGCACCGGTATCCACGTCTCATTGATACAACCGGGCCCGATCAGCAGCCGGTTCCGCGCCAATGCCTATGAAAAATTCCTGACCAACATCGATGCCGGCAACAGCATGCACCAGCCACAGTACCAGGCCATGCAGCAACGCTTGCAAAAAGAAGGCGCTGCCGTGCCTTTCACCCTGCCGCCCGAGGCGGTGTTGCAAAAGCTGATCCATGCATTGGAAAGCCGCAATCCGCGAATACGTTACCCGGTTACCGTGCCGAGTCATCTGTTTGCGGGTCTGAAGCGCTTGCTGCCGCAACGCACGCTCGATCGTATGCTGCTGAAGGCTTCCGGTGGCGGCAAACGCTGAGGCTTACATCTGCTCGTACTGGCGCATGAAGTCGGCAAAGCTGATCTGATCAAACTGCTCCATTTGCCGTTGCTTTTCATGCGAGTCGATCACCGCCTGCTCGAAGAAAGCCAGCCGTTCGGAGCTGATCTGACACTGCTGGAAATGCCGCCGATGCGTCTGTGACATGCGGTTGGCGAACTCGTAAAAACCTTCACCGTTGCTGCGCATCTCGGCCAGCATTCTTGCCGAAGGCGTCAGCTCGGTGTCGTCGACCATGTTCTCGTGCGTCTGCAACGCCTGGCGATAACAGTGTCCGCCCTGCACCTGGTCGAGCAGGTCGGCTAGCGGCTGCATGTCATCAAACAACTGCTGCGCCCAGTCCTGCAGAGCAACAAAATCGCCATGACGGCGTAACTTGAGTAACGGCGTGCGGCCACGATGCGCGACGCTGAGTATGTTCTGGTCGATCTCGGTTCGCTCCTGCTGGTGGATTTCCGGACTGTCACACAGCAGGCAATACAGCATGAAAATTTCCAGAAAATCCAGCTGCGCTTCATCAATACCGAGTGGGTGATAGGCATTCACATCCAGCGATCTCAGTTCGATGTATTCGACGCCCTTGTCACGCAAGGCGTTCACCGGTTTGTCGAGGCCCTTGAGTATCGGCTTGGGGCGCACGCTGCTGTAATACTCGTTTTCGATTTGCAGGATATTGGCGTTCAGCTGGCGCCAGAAACCATCCACCTCGACACCGATTTCCTGCCAGATCGCCGCCGGTGTGGTGATGGCACAACGCAGGCTGTCGACATAAGCCTCGAGGCTGTTGTAATTGGCTTTGATGCCAAGGCCCTCTTCCTTGCTGTTCTGGTAGCCGATGTCGCCCATGCGCAACGAGGTGGCATAGGGTTCGTAGTAGGTACTGGCGTCAAACACATCCAGCTCGGTCTGTTTGTCGCCGAAAAACGATTTACACACCGCCGGTGAGGCGCCCATGAGATAGGGAATCAGCCAACCAAAGCGCTGTAGATTGCGAATCATCGCCATGTAGTGAGCATCGCGAAATTCACGCAAGCCCTGCTGGCTGTTTTCAATGTCCTGAAAATACGGCCAGAACTCCGGCGCCACCGAATAGTTGAAATGCACACCGGAAATGACCTGCATGACGCGCCCATAACGATAGCCGAGACCGCGCCGGTAGACCGTTTTCATCATGCCGGCGTTGGAGCTGCCGTAACTGGCGATCGGGATGTTGGCGCCGCCATTGAGAATACAGGGCATGCTGGTGGCCCAGAGTTTTTCGTAATTAAGCTTGCGATAGACGAAGGTCTGCACATCCTGCAGAAAACACAACACATCCTGTGAAGAATGCATCGGCGGCGTGATGAACTCGGGCTGGGCTTCCGAGTAATCCGTCGTGATCCAGGGATTGGTCAGCGCCGATCCCAGACTGTGCGGATGTGGCGTCATGGCGATGCCACCGGTTTCGGCGACACGCAGACTTTCCTTCTCCAGGCCACGCGCACCGCGTGCCAGGGTCTCGACAGCATTGCGCTGTTTCAGTGCATCAAGACGACGCTGCAACGAGGAGTTCAATTGGCTTCCTGGGAATTGTTTTCTGAACTAAAATTGGATTAGGTAGACATCTCTTCAGACGCTACGGGAATTGCGGCATAATAGTCGCTCTGTTCGGGAGAGGAAAGCTGCAGATTGTGAGTATAGTCATGCGAAAAACAGCGAAATACGCTTCATCGGCACTCTGTCTGGCCCTGTCGACGCCACTGGCCGCTGCTGACAAACACAGCACCGTGCAAGTCGCGCTCAGCGACAGTCGTGATCACCATCGCACAGACACAGCCCGGGACGAGCAGGTGTTGCGCCTGTGGGATCATCTCAACGAAAAAAAGCTCAAGCTGAAGTCCACTTCAGCGCTGATCGTCGACAAGTTCGACAACCCGCTGTACGACAAATTCTCAGACAACCCGATGCCGATCGCATCGATCACCAAGCTCATGACCGCCATGGTGGTACTGGACTCCGGCCAGTCGCTGGATGAAAAAATCACCATCAGTAAAGAGGATCGCGATCTCATCCGCCTGACCGGCTCCAGACTCAAATACGGCGCCACACTGACGCGTCGTGAAATGCTGCAGCTGGCGCTGATGTCATCGGAAAACCGCGCCGCCCTGTCGCTGGGCCGCACCTACCCGGGTGGCAAGCCGGCCCTGATCAAGGCGATGAACGCCAAGGCCAAACAGCTTGGCATGCACCACAGTCACTTCGAAGACCCGGCCGGCCTCAAGGCGGGCAACATCGCATCGCCGCGTGATCTGGCCACCATGCTGCGCGCCGCCCAGCAATATCCGTTAATCCGTGAGGCGACCACCAGCAAGCAGTTGACGGTGCGGCCGTATCGCCGCAAAGGCAGCCTCAAATACGTCAACACCAACCGCCTCATGCGCAACAAGAGCTGGTCGATTGGCCTGAGCAAAACCGGCTATATCAATGAAGCCGGCCGTTGTCTGGTGATGCAGACGGAAATTGCCGGCCAGAATCTGCTGATCATCCTGCTCAACAGCTACGGTAAGCTCACGCCGTTTGGCGACGCCAACCGCATCCGCAAGTGGATTGAAAAAGGCATCGAAAGCAGCTGACGCGCTGCCGGTATACCACCGCTAGTTAAGAACGGGATTACTCGCCAGCGTGGGTTTGCTCAGCTGGATGTAGTCAGCCAGGACACGGGCGGACTCATGCAGCATGATTTGCTTAACCCCTTCCTCATCCTGTTCGTCGGCCTTGTCAGTCGCTTCATCCGAACTGCCTGAAGAAAGCGGCGACAAACCTCTGGCTTGTCTGAAACGGTTGCGTGTATCCAGACGCTTTTTCTCACGCATGTCCCAGGAAGCCTGGCGTTCTTTTTCATTCAGACTGACGATCTCCTCATCACGCACTTCCTGCAACAATTCCTCCTGCTGTTGCAGGAACACAAAACCGGGGTCCCGCTGAATGCGTTGCGCGTGGTTCTCTTCCAGGCCATTGATCGTGACGAAATCGCGCAATTCATGCGCCACCGGTTTTATGCTGGCCCAGGGCAAGGCATGATCGAGCGCGCGCTCACCATGATCGGTGATGGACTTGGCGGTCGGAAACACGATGTCGGGCACCACACCCTTGTGCTGTGTACTACCGCCATTGATGCGGAAAAACTGTGCCATGGTAAGACGCAGGCGACCGAGGTTTTCCTCTGACTTGATCATGCCGGCCAGATCCAGCAGCGTCTGCACCGTGCCTTTACCGAAAGTCGGCTCGCCGATGATGATACCGCGGTGATAATCCTGAATGGCGCCGGCAAAAATCTCCGAAGCCGAGGCGCTGTTGCGGTTAACCAGCACCGCCAGCGGACCTGAGTAATACTGTTTCGGGTCTTCGTCCTTTTCGACCTTGACGCTGCCATCACTCTCACGCACCTGCACCACCGGACCTTCTTCGATGAACAGGCCGGTCAGTTCGGTGGCTTCCGACAGCGAACCGCCGCCGTTGTCGCGCAAATCGACCACGATGCCGTCGATGTTCTGCTTGACCAGCTCGGCAAGGAGCTTCTTGACGTCGCGCGTGGTGCTGCGAAAATCCTTGTCGCCATTGATCTGCGCTTCGAAATCACGATAAAAAGCCGGCACTTCGATCACGCCAATACGCAATCCGTCGAGCCCCTTGATGTTCTCGATGATATGACTTTTGGCGGCCTGATCCTCAAGCTTGATCTTGTCGCGAATGATGATGACTTCACGCGCAGGCGCATCATTGCCGCTGTTTTTGCCCAGCACCAGCAGACGCACAATGCTGCCCTTGGCGCCACGGATCTGCTCCACAACATCCTGCAGGCTCCAGCCGATGACGTCCTGCATCTCACCATCAATGCCTTGCGCCACCCCGGTGATCTTGTCACCGGACTTGATCTGACCGCTTTTTTCCGCCGGGCCGCCGGCCACGACACTCTGCACCTTGGTGTACTCGTTATCCGAGCTCAGCACCGCACCGATGCCTTCCAGCGACAGACGCATGTTGATGTCGAAATTTTCCGCCGCATGCGCCGACATGTAGCCGGTATGTGGCTCCACCACCAGTGTGTAGGCGTTGAGGAACATCTGGAACACATCGTCCGAATGCAACTGCTTGGTGCGCCGCAGGATACCTTCGTAGCGCTTGCGCAGGGTTTTGCGGATTTCCGCCGGTTCTTTTTTCGACAGACGCAGTGTCAGCACATCGTTTTTCACGCGTTTGCGCCAGATGTCATCGAGCTCGGCGCGATTTTCCGCCCAGGGCGCATCTTCGCGATCAAAGCGGTAGCTTTCTTCCAGGCTGAAATCAAAATCCCGCTCCAGCAGCTGCATGGCACCGGTAATGCGCTCTTCCACACGCTCGCGGAAAATCTTGAAAATCGAAAACGCCACGTCCGGCTTGGCGTTTTTCAGCGCATCGTCGAGGCGGTAACGGAAACGGTTGAAGCTTTCGATGTCTTCAAAGGTGAAAAAATGCCGGTTCGGATCCAGCGTTTCGATAAAACGATCGAACATCAGTGACGAGGTATCGTCATCGATTTCCTTGTGCAGGTAATGAAACCGGTTCATCACCTGGGTCACCAGCACGCTGGCGTTGCGCTGTTCCTGGGTGGGCACGAGCTCTTCGAGCGGCACCTCGGTGACCTTGGCGCGGACACCCAGAGAAATCAGCAATGATGCAAATAAAAACAACAACTTACGCATTAACAACCACCCGAGCCAGTGCTCATTCTGCCGCCTTCCCATGCGGCAGGTTTGTGTAGGTAAACGGAACTTTCAATCCGGTCTGTATGGCCAGATAGTCCGGATGCTCCGGCGCTATCAGCCCGTGACGAATAAAAAAGTCAATCAGCACCAGATTGCAGTTGGGTTTAAAACTGGTGCCATTTCTCACTATTTCAATGACCTGATTCGCCGGACAGAGTTCAAAAGACTCGACTTCACCATCGGTGCAAACAGGCTGGAAATCCGCCGGTAGCTGCAGGTCGTAACAGTATAGCGTATCCGGCTTGTAACCCTTGTAGCTGACCGCATTGTAGGTCAGGGCGCCGACCGGCTGCGCCAATGCCGCCAGTTCGGCCGGGATGCCGGCTTCCTCGTAACACTCCTTGGCCAGGTTCTGTTGCAGGCTGATGCCATACGGCAGGCCGCCGGCGACCAGATTGTCCAGCAGGCCCGGAAAAATACGTCGATCGGCCGCACGTTTGGCGACCCAGATCATCAGTTCACCATTTTGCCGCACATAGCCGTTGAGATGCTGGCCGTAGCTGCGAAAGCCGAAATACGATACCAGGGCGCGATCGAGCAGAAACAGCGGCTGCTCCGGCCGGTCGCTGATGGCATAGGGTTCGCCCAGCAGATAACCGACCGTGCCGCGCTCCAGCAGGCCGTTCGCCACTTCCGCCATCGCCTGGGTACGGCGCTCAAAATTGTCCAGATGCGGCTGAATACCAATACCGGACGATTTTTGTTGCAGAAATACCGCCGGAAAATCGGCTAAGATAGCGGCAAATCCCGGCTCCACCAGGCCAATGCAGAGATTGTCCAGGTAAAACGGAATAAACCCATCGGCCTGAAAATTGTTACATTCCTGTATTCGATCAATAAAACTCAAGCAACTTCACCTTGAAATCCAGCCTCATTCTTTGCCGAGCCGACGCCGCAACCAGATGGCGCCGCAACACGTGGCCAAGCGCCAGACGATACCGGAATCGGCCCGAACAATCAGCTTTTTATGACCGCGACTGTGGTCCGGAAAATCAGCTTGTGATTCGAATCACGCGGGATTCGAGGCGTTATTCATGACCGGACCTGAGAGCAACATTTCGGCACGACGTTTTGGCGGTATCGCCAGACTTTATGGCAACTCCGCCCTGCAGCGTTTTAGCCAGGCTAGCGTCTGTGTCATCGGTGTCGGCGGCGTCGGCTCCTGGGCGGTCGAGGCGCTGGCGCGCAGTGGCATCGGCCGCTTGCAACTGATCGACATGGATCATGTCGCCGAGTCCAACATCAATCGCCAGTTGCCGGCGCTGGAATCGACGCTGGGGCAAAGCAAGATCGGCGCACTAGCCGAGCGCATCGCCCAGATCAATCCCGACTGCCGGGTAGAGCTGATCGACGATTTCATCAGCGCCGACAACCTCGACGACTATCTGGCGCCGGCACCGGATTTTGTCCTCGACTGCATCGACAGCTTCCGCACCAAGGCCGCACTGATCAGCTACTGCAAACGCCACAAAATTGCACTGGTCACTACCGGTGGCGCTGGCGGGCAAATCGATCCCGGCCGCATCCGCCTGACTGATCTGGCGCGCTCCCAGCAGGACCCGCTGCTGGCGAAAACACGTTCACAGCTGCGCCAGCAATACGGCTTTTCGCGCAATCTGAAAAAGACGTTTGGCGTGCCCTGCGTCTGGTCCGATGAGCCAATAAGCGCACCGGCGGCCACCGATGACAGTTGCGACCTACAATCTGCCGTGGCCAACAGTTCACTCAACTGTGGCGGGCTCGGTTCCAGCATGGCGGTCACCGCCAGCTTTGGCCTGTTTGCCGCCAGCCATGTGTTGAACAAACTGGCAGCATCGACCTGACTCGCGCATTAACTGCCATTAGGCCGGGCTTAAATTTTTCTGCGCTGCGATCCGCGGCATTTTCCAATAAACTGGTCGGCAAAAAGCAGTAAATAACACCATGGAGCTTCGTGATGGAAATCAAGAACAAACTGACCGGTGAAGTGCTTTGGACGGTCGAAGGCGATTCGCTGGTCGGCCAGGCATTGACCGAAGCCGATCTGGCCAACGCCGATCTCAGCGGCATCGACCTGTCGGAAGCCGACCTGCGCTTCGCCGACCTGACCTCGGCCAACCTGAGCAACGCCAAACTGCGCAATACCGACCTGCGCGGTGCGCATGTCTGCGACGCCGATCTGTCCGGCGCGGACCTCACCGGCGCCATCATCGGCGGCGACCGGCCATCCGATGCAGCCACTCTGTGCAATGTTGAGCTAAACAATGCGATTTTGTCCTACGCCGATTTTCGCGGCGTCGATCTCAATGAATCACAGATGAAAAACTGCGTCTGCCAGGACAGCGACTTTTCCGGTGCCAACATGAATCGCGTCAACCTGTCCGGCTCGACTATTACGCACTCGATGCTGACCAACACCTATTTGCGCAACGCCGACCTGTCCAGCGCCAATCTGTCCGGCAGCCACCTCAACGAAGCCAATCTGGTGCGCGCCATTCTGGAAAACGCCAACCTCGCCAACGACGAGAACAACCACTCGACCATTCTGGCGCGCACGCATTTGCGCGAAGCCTCGCTGATTGGCGCCAACCTGTCCGGCAGCGTGCTGCGCATGGCCGACCTGCGTGGCGCCAACCTCAGGACCGCCAACCTGACCAAGGCACTCATGGGTGGCGCGGTATTACGTGGCGCCAACGTCAAGGACGCCGACTTCACCGGCGTCGACCTGGATACCGTCACCGTCATCAACGCCAATTTCTCGCAGGCACAAAACGTCAACATGCCGGAGTATAAAAAAGGCTGGCGTTGAGCAGCGTGTCGCAGCTTCAGCGACCGACGCGTTTATCGAGATTTTCAAGCAACGCTTCGATGCGCTGCAGGCGCTGATCCATGTGTTCGGTGCGCTGTTCGATGCGGTGCACCTCACCCGCCTCGCCCTCGCCGGCTTCACGGTCGAACTGTTCATGTTCACGTTGCAGGGTTTCCAGCACGATGCCGATCATCATGTTGAGAAACACAAAGGCTACAATGAAAATGAACGACAGGTAGTAAATCCAGCTCAGCGGGAACACGTCCATGGTCTCGTACATGACGTCGGTCCAGTCTTCAAACGTCGCCACACGAAACAAGGTCAGCAGGGCGATACTGATGTTGCCCCACAGCTCGGCGTTGATGTGATTGAAAAACATGCTGCCGACCGCGGCGTAGATGTAAAAGATGATGAACATCAACAAGCTGACATAACCCATGCGCGGGATCGCCTGCATGAATGCGTTCAGCAGCACGCGCAGCTCGGGAATGATCGACACCAGACGCAACACGCGAAACACGCGCAGCAAGCGTCCGAGCAAAGCGGTTTCACTGTCCTGGATCGGCACCAGGCTCGCCACCACGATGAGAAAGTCAAATATATTCCAGCCGCTTTTAAAAAAGTTGATGAAGCGATCCTCGGCGGCCATGCGGATCAGGATTTCGGTAAGGAAAAACAGCGTGATGCCCATGTCCAGGATCACGACGATGTCGTACACCGTCGGTGGGATCCGGTAGGTTTTGGCACCGATCACCAGCGCCGACAAAATGATGATGAACACCACAAAGGTTTCAAAGGTCTTATTTTCGCGGATTTTGATGAAACGCTGCTGCAATTTCGAATAAGCAATTTTCATGTCTTCAGGCGTACTTCTGCTCAGAGTTAAAAAACCGGCGCATCTTAGCATTCAGACACCGGCCTGCGGACAGTTATGACAACGCCGGCAGACACAAATATCCCGCCAATAAACAGGTTTCGGATTCAGTGCGGGAACCGTATAATTTGCGGTTATCTGAACGATTTTCCGGGAGTTTCTGGCAGTGAAATACATCTCAACACGTGGCAGCGTCGAGCCGATCTCGTTTTCCCAGGCGGTCATGATGGGTCTGGCGCCGGACGGCGGCCTGTTGTTTCCACAGGAAATTCCCACGCTTGACCAGCAAACCCTGCAACAGTGGTCGAAACTGGATTTCCAGCAACTGGCGCTGGAAATCATGTGCCTGTTCGCCGGTGACGACATCCCGCGTGACGATTTGCAGAAACTGGTCGCAGCCTCCTACGCCAGCTTTGATGACAAGCTCGTGACACCGGTAGTGCCGGTTGGCTCGTTCAAGGTACTGGAACTGTTCCATGGCCCGACCCTGGCGTTCAAGGACGTGGCGCTGCAGTTTCTCGGCAACCTGTTTGAATATCTGCTGCAACGCGACGGTGGCCAGCTCAACATCATCGGCGCGACTTCCGGCGATACCGGCTCAGCGGCAATTTACGGTGTGCGCGGCAAACAAAACATCAATATTTTCATTCTGCATCCGCACAAGCGCATTTCACCAGTGCAGGAACGCCAGATGACTTCGGTGCTGGATGACAATGTACACAACATTGCCATCGAAGGCTCTTTTGATGACGCACAGAACATCGTCAAGGAATTGTTCGGCGATGCGCAATTCAAACAGCAATACAGCCTCGGCGCGGTCAACTCGATCAACTGGGCGCGTATTGCTGCACAGATCACCTACTACTTCCATGCCTGGAACCAGCTTAACGGCGGTGACATCAGCCAGGCCTATTCGTTTGCCGTGCCGACTGGCAACTTCGGTGACGTGCTGGCCGGCTTCATCGCGCGGCAAATGGGTCTGCCGATGCAAAAGCTCGTCATTGGCACCAACAGCAATGACATCCTGGCGCGCTTCATCGCCAGCGGCACCTATGCGACCGGCGAGTGCTTTGCCACCCTGTCACCGGCCATGGACATCCAGGTGTCCTCCAACTTCGAGCGTTACCTGTTCCATCTCATGGATCACAATGCGGCTCAGGTCAAAAAGCTCATGGATGAATTCAAGCAAACCGGCAAACTGGAAGTCAGCCCGGAAAAACTGGCGCAGGCACAGGCGGATTTCTCCAGCCGCGCCGTCAGTGAAGACGAAACCCTGGCAACCATCCGTGAGGTCTACGCAGACACCGGCTATGTGCTGGATCCGCACACCGCAGTCGGCGTGACCGCCGCCATGCAACTCGGTGTCAGCGATGCCATCTGCCTGGCGACCGCACACCCGGCCAAATTCGCCGATGCCGTAATCCAGGCCATCGGCAAGGAAGTGCCGCTGCCCGACAACTTCGCCGATCTCATGCAACGTGAACATCGCATGGATATTCTGCCGGCAGATGCCGAGGCAATTCGTGCTTTCATGCAGGAAAAGCTGGCAGAGTGACGCTCACTGCCGGTTGATTGTTGTGATCGACCAGCAATCTTACAAGCCCTTGTTTCACCCGATCCTGGCCACAACGCTCTCGCCAATCTTGCCGTTGCCAGAGTCAACGGTAATCGACAACACAGCGGCCCTCACATTGCCCACCTGTGCAAAATAACAATACATTCAGCAAATTAGAAAACGCTAAAGCACTTATAAATAACCCTACTTTTTTTCCGACAATTGACCAAAGTCAATAATTCAATTTTTCACAGTGATATTTTTCACGCTGCGGAATGTCGGGAATAAGCAGTTACTGCAATGAATAATAAGCAGACCCATTTTGCCTCAGTCGTGAATTTCAGTTGTCTGGCTCAGCATTAATACGTTTCGCAATCCTTGATCAGGGGCCTGTCTGTGTACAGGCAAAAATGAAGCTTAAGTATTCTTAAGGGAGAAAATCATGAAAAACTGGGTGCTCGCAGGGATAGGCGCCGCACTGTTGTTTGCCCAAGGGTTTGCATCAGCGGCCGTCAAGTCTCCGCCAAGTGAAATGTCCAAAGAGACAAAAGAGTGTGTATCGTGTCACAAGAAAAACAACCCGGCACTGGTCCAGATGTGGGGAGCCAGTAAGCACTATGGCGCCAACGTCGGTTGTTATGAATGCCACCAGGCTGATCCAAAAGACGCAGATGCATTCATCCATGACGAAAAGAAAGTCAAGAAACACATTTCCATCATCGTATCGCCGAAAGACTGCTCCAACTGTCATGACAAAGAAGCCAAAGAGATGGCCAAGTCTCACCACGCTGAAGCGGGCAAGATCATGGGTTCTCTCGACAACCTGCTTGCCGAAGTCATCGAGGGTGACAACGGCATGAAGACACCGGCTTTCCCTGACGGTATCTCGGCTGCAGCGGTTAACGGTTGCTGGCAATGTCACGGCTCTACCGTAAAACTGATTCCCGGCAAACCCGGCATGCTGGATCCATCCACCTGGCCGAACACCGGTATCGGTCGCATCAACCCGGATGGCACACACGGCACTTGCGCCGCCTGCCACGCACGTCACACCTTCTCTGCTGCACAGGCGCGTCAACCGGAAAACTGCGGCAAATGCCACATGGGTCCGGACCATCCGCAGATCGAGATCTACAACGAGTCCAAGCACGGTATCCAGTATCGTGCCAATCGTGAAAAGATGAACATGGATGGCTCAAAATGGATTGTTGGCGAAGACTACTGGCTGGCTCCTACCTGCGCCACCTGCCACATGAGTGCGACCAAGAAACAGGATGTTACTCATGACGTTGGCGACCGCCTGAGCTGGAACAACCGTCCTCCGGTTTCCAAGAAACAGGGCTGGGTTGAAGGCACCATGGGTTGGGAAGAACGTCGCGATCTGATGAAAGACGTTTGTCAATCATGCCACGAAGAAGGCTGGGTCAACAACTGGTATACCCAGTACGACGGTCTGGTTGAACTGTACAACCGTAAATTTGGCGAGCCAGGTGTAAAACTGATGAAAGCCGCCAAGCCGTTGATGAAAGGTCCCAAGTTCTCCACCAAACTTGACTTCGTCTGGTTCGAACTGTGGCACCATGAAGGCCGTCGCGCACGTATGGCTGCTTCCATGATGGGTCCGGACATCACTCACTGGGAAGGCACTTATGACCTTGGTAAGAACTTCTATACCGAAATGGTTCCTGAACTGAAGGAGCTTATCGAACACGGTAAGCACAGCAAAGACAAAGCTGACCAGAAAGCCGCTGAGAATCTGGCAAAAGTACTCGACGAAGTACTGAACTCCGATTCGCACAAATGGTTCATCGGCAAAGAAGACGCCAAGAAAAAGGCTGAACGTGAAAAACGTCAGGAAGAGTTCAAGAAACGTTACGAAAAAACTGGTGGTACCAGGTAACATTCAGAAACTCATTTTTGTCCCAAGTAAAGCCTTCACCCCGCAAGGGGTGGAGGTTTTTTTTCGGCACTTAAAACAAAACGGATATCAAGCATGAAAATCCTGCACACCTTGGCCATGATGGCTGGCTTTTTAGTGATTTCAAATCTTCAGGCCGCTTCAGCGGTTGAAGAATGCAAACAACTGTTTGATGAAGCCTTGTATGAACAGGCATTATCTCCCTGTCTCGAAGCCGCCAAATCAAACCATCTGGATTCACAATCGATACTGGGCGAACTATATGATCGCCAGGGCAACAGCCGGGAAACCTATTACTGGTGGAATCGCGCCGCCAACGCCGGCTATATCCCGGCCAGAAACCAGCTGGCGATGAAATTTTATTATGGCGGCTCTGTCTTTGGCCCGGAAGCAGGCTGGCGTCAGGACTATCGCAGCGCCTATGCCATCTGGATTGAAGATGCATACCATGGCCATGCACCGGCACAGTTCATGGTGGCCGAAATGCATCACCAGGGTCAGGGTGTCAAACAGGATTATGCAGAAGCCTGGGCCTGGTTCAGTCTTGCGCTGGATCAGGGCTATACGCTGGCCGGCGAATCCTTATATGAACTAACCAGAAAAATGTCGCCGCAACAAAAGCAGGCGGGACAAAAAAAGCTGGAAAATTACAGGGAACGGATCAGACGAAATACATCCGAAATCTAGAATTATTTCTCGAACAACTTTAGATACTTGCCGTATCCCTGTTTTTCGAGTTCTTCCCTGGGTATAAAACGCAATGCGGCTGAATTCATACAGTAGCGTAGGCCGATTGGCGCCGGCCCGTCCTCAAATACATGACCCAGATGCGAGTCCGCATACCGGCTTCTCACTTCTGTTCTGAGCGCAAACCAGCTGTCATCTTCCCTGGTGACAATGTTATTTGGTTCAAGTGGTTGGGTAAAACTCGGCCAGCCGGTACCGGACTTGTATTTATCCCGTGAACTGAACAGCGGCTCACCGGAAACCACATCCACATAGATACCTTCCCTGGTGTTATCCCAGTAGTCGTTATGAAATGGCGTCTCGGTGCCATCCTGCTGGGTTACCTTGTACTGCAGCGGCGTCAATCTTTGCCGTAATTCTTCTTTCGCAGGTTTTTGGTAGCCACCAGTATCACCTACAACTTCGGCCAGCTTTGAACCGTCACCCCACAACTCATCCAGCACGTAATCGCGCTGGCAACGATGCCGGTAGGAGCGGTAAACCAGAGGATTCTTTTTGGAAAAGTCCTGATGCCTTTCTTCTGCCGGATAGAACTTGCCCGCTGCGACAATATTGGTGACCACTGGCTTATCCAGTAGGCCGGACTGGTCAAGACGGGACCTGGACATCTTCGCCTGTCGTTTCTGGTCTTCACCCTGATAGAAAATGGCCGTGGAATATTCGTAACCGCGATCACAGAATTGTCCGCTTGCATCGGTCGGGTCAATACTCAACCAATAATATTCAAGGATCTGTTGAAAATTAATCAGCGCAGGATCATAAACAACCTGCACGGCTTCGATATGCCCCTTCATGCGGTAATCATCGTAATCAGGAGATTCACCGCTGCCGCCGGTATAGCCCGAAGTCACCTCCAGCACACCGGGCGCCTTCTCAAAATCGGACTCCATGCTCCAGAAACAACCGCCGGCGAGAATCACCGACTCGGGATTTTTTCGCGCATCAGCCAATGCGCCATGTGCTACACCCAGCAGTGCGATCAGAAACACCCTGTTCTGTATGCGGAAGGTTTTTCTGAAATGTCCCGATGACTCCATCATGTTGCCTTTGCGGTCTTGTCGTCAGTACTTTATCAAGACCGATGAATCAGCGGTTTTATTTCATTCGGATCAATTCACAGCAAGCGAAATGTCACTGCGGAGGCTCCCAGCCCAGCACCTTGCCTTCGTCAAACCAGATAAAACTGTGTAGCTTGGAAGTCAGATGATAATACCAGGTGGTGAAAATCTGCTCTTCGATACGCGCCGGTTCCCCCAGCAGCTTTCTGACATCAACAGCCGGCATGTCCTTTTTCAGCTTTTGCCAGTAAACAGGGTCTTTCCAGTTGTCTTTACCGCTTAACGCATCAAGCTGCTGTTCCAGGGCGGATACGCGCCTTGTCAGATCATCGATCTGTTGCTGCATGACTTTTTCATCCGCGAGACAAACGCCAGACATCAGCAACAAAACAAACAGAAACCAGGTCTTAAACATCATGCAGCCATACCTGTCAGCTCAACAACCATTTCAACCGGAATTTACTTGGCCGCGTCATTGTTACTCGTTTTGGACTCCATCATTTTGGAATCGATCAACTTCGAACCGCTCGCTGTCTGACCGTGATGCGGGCTGACCTGTTTACCGTGGCTTTCACCCATCATCGCCTGCCCTTGGTGGGCAAGATTCTGCTGGTCAATTTTCTGCTGGATGACCAGTTTGTAGTCCTGCGCAATCTTGTTATTCGGATCCAGTTTCAACGCCTGGCCCAACATGCCCTTTGCCAGTTCGAATGCCCCGGAATGTTCATACAGAAAAGCCAGTGAAATAAACAGCTTCGGATCTTCAGGTGAAAGTGTAATCGCATCCTGCATCGTGCTGATGGCATTGCTGTAGTCCTGCATCAACAGATAAACGCCCATCAGTTTCCGATGAGCATCCATGGATTGGGGATGCTGCCTGATCACATTCTTCAGGATCGAGGCGGCCTGGTTAAGGATTTCCGCTCGTCTGGGAGAATCGATTTCCATGGGCAATGCTTCGGCATAAAGTTTTTTTGCCTCGGCAATCCCGGACAACTCGGTAGCATTATCAGTAGATGCAACGCCAGTTTGAGAAAATATCAGTAAGGTTACAATAATCAGATTTGTGACTGTTTTGCAGACCAGTTTCATTGGCTCCCCCTTGGTTTCAACAGTGGCGATCAAGCGTTATTTTTATAATTTTTTAAGGCCTTTATTTTATACTTTTGCTTAGGTGATGGCAAAGAAATCAAGCCACTTATGGCGCTGCTTGATACAGATATTTTTGTTTTTATTTCATTCATTTAGCGGACCCTGGCAGCATCAAAAACGGAGCCTGCTCCCTCCCCTGAAGCGAGCTTGATCAGCTCGACTCAAAACGGCTGATCCACCCTCTTGCACACCGGCAAAATGCATTGCCGGAAATCAACGATTCCCGTCATCGCTGGCTTTAAAAAATCGGCCGCAGAACACAGCCTGTTTGCCTAACATTGCGGTGTGCAATGTGCAGAAATTGCCTGCATTGAGAAAAATCACAGCCTTGTATTCAATTGATGAAAATCAATTAATCTGATTGCCACAGCCCGGGAGAAGACTAAATGATATAAATATCAATATGTTATAGAAAATCCAGCAAACCGACGCCGCGATGCGGTTTGACTTTAGTCAAATCATATTAGAAAAATCATATGTTCTAATAAACAGAACCAATGGACAGGAGGTTCAGTAGCTTGGCAATAGCAGATACTGCGGTTGATCTTCGGATTCCCGCTAGAATTGATTTTGATCAAGACCGAAATGAAGAGCCTGACCATGATTGAAATTATCAGAGACAGCGTGATGTTTTCCGGCTTTCAGGATGACGAGCTCAAACACATCGATGAAATGTTGCACAAGGTAAACCTCAAGCCGGGGCAGGCATTGTTCCAGCAGGGACAGGAATTCAAAAGCTTTTATTACGTCAACTCCGGCATCATCAAACTCAGCCGGTTGTCGGAAGATGGTGCGGAGAAAGTCATCGAAATCATCCGCCCCGGCCAGTTTTTCGCCGAAGCCCTGGTCTTCATGAAACAGGCGCAGTATCCGGTGCTGGCAACTGCGATGAAAAATACCGACCTGATCTCCATCGATGCGACAAAATACGCTGGTCTGTTGCACAACTCTGTTGAATCCTGTTTCAAGCTGCTCAGCAGCATGAGTCAGCGCATGCATCAGTTGATTAACGAAATCGATGCGCTGACATTGCACAGCACCAAAAGCCGCCTGGCCAACTACCTGATCAAAAGCCTGGAGCGCATGCCCAGTTCATGCATCGACCTGGAATTACCCAAAGGCGTGATCGCATCGCGCTTGTCCATGAAACCGGAAACCTTTTCACGGGCACTGCATCGTTTACATGAAAGCGGCATCATTACAGTTGATAAAAAATGCATTCAGGTCAATGATGAAGAACGGCTGCGCGAAATCGCCCGTCAGGAAGAATGATTGAACATATCCATTGCAGCAAAAGAGCATTCTGTCAATAAATAGCAGTCTCAACACCAGGCTTCCAGTCATCACTGAACCCCACCTTTCCCCTCCGCAGACACAAATTTTTTCATCCAGGTGAAATAGAAAAAGCCTGCGCTTGGTCTTGTTAGTCACAATGCAGCTGAACAACAAATGACGCAGTATTGATGTATGACTTATTCACACCAGTTAACTATTGGAGAACAACATGAACAAATATATTGTAGGTATCATAGCCTTATCATTAAGCGGTCTTGCCAGCGCCAGCCCCTTTGACGTGACCGGAGACAACCCCGATCTTTATGATGGCAGCAGTTACAGCAACGACATCCCAACCGCTGTTCAACCGGGTGTTGGCGACAGCTACGGTGGCAGTGTTTATGATCACAGCTTTTTGCAAGGACTGAAGCAGAGTCCACGCGCCATGGCTGTTGACTACATTGGCAGAGAATATCTGGATGCAGATAACCTCAGCACCGAAAGATAATCCGGCAAACCAACCGAAGCAGGAGCGGCATGGCATCACCTGACCGCTCCCTTCGGATCACTGCCCTGTTGTTACCGGTATTGCTCTTGGTACCAGTAACACTGGCGTTCGCAAAAAATAAAAGCTCATACATCATTCACGAGGATGCCAGGCACATACGTGAATCCCTCAAACCCGTCATCGCGGCCGCCCAGGAAAAATTCCGGATACCGGGCATCAGCCTGATCCTGGTCAGGGACAATGAAATTCTCTGGTCGGAAGGCTTTGGTTATGCCGATAAGGCTTCTCGAGCAAAGGCAACACCGGACACGGTTTTTCGTGCCGGCTCACTGGCAAAGCCATTTACCGCATTGGCGGTGATGCAGCTTGCCGAACAAAAAGCCATTGATATCGACCAGCCACTGTTCTCCTATTTACCCGGGTTTTCCATCAAAAGTCGTTTTGACAGCACCGCCCAACCGATCACATTGCGAAACATTCTTTGCCATCATTCCGGGCTACCGACCGATTTCAACAAGGGCATGTGGTCCGAGAGTGACTTCCGTGAAGTTGCTACCCGGCTCAGCGATGAATATGTCGCCTACCCCCCCAACCTGGTGTTCAGCTATTCCAATATCGGTTACACACTATTAGGCCACATGGTCGAAACAGTCAGCCAGCAAGTATTCTCTGACTATATGCAGGAAAATATTTTCCAACCACTCGGTATGCAAAACAGTGGAATTGCACCAAAGCTGAACCAGCTTCCACACTGTGCCACCGGTTACAGTGATGGTAAGGCAATGCCGGCTCTGCCGATTCGAGACATACCGGCCTTTGGCCTGTACACCAATGCCAACGACCTTGGCCATTTCATGCGCCGCTTCCTCACCCAGGGACAGGCAGATGCCGCTTTTGTACTGAGCACCGAGACCCTCGAAGAGATGCTGGAGCCGCAAAACCAGCACATCCCGCTGGACATGAACATCATCAATGGCCTTGGCTGGTTCATCGAGGAAGACAGTGTTATCGAAGGCGGCATGTTGTTACGCCATGGTGGCGCCACCCTGCTATACAGCAGTGAAATGATTCTCGCGCCGGAACATGGCCTGGGCGTCGCCATCCTGGCCAATGCAAAAGACTCACGCAAAATCATCGCTGAACTGGCGATGGAAATCATCCGCGAGGCCTCCAGCAGTTGCGCTTCTGAGATACCGGTCAAGCTTGATCTGGCCGATATAAAACCGGTGAAAATCAATAATCCCCAGACGATCGGCATGCCCGGTGAATACGTCACCGACTTCGGCCTGATTTCAATCCAGGCAAAAGACGACCGCTTGTGTGGCTGTATTGCAGAAGAAACCTTTGACCTGATTCCCTATCCGAATGGCTGGTTTGGTATGCCTCAACAGGTTTCCGCGTCTCTCCCGCCATCCTACCGACCGCTGGCGAAGCTGCAGTACAAAAGCCTGAAAATTGATGGCATCGATGTCATTGTCGCCCAGGGTAACGGACGGCAGATAGTACTTGGAAAAAAAGTAGCACCAATAGAAATGCCGGAAAGCTGGAAAAAGCGCCTTGGTAAATATCAGCTGCACAATCCGGACCCACTCTTCCCGGTCATCGATACCGAATTGTTGATGCACGATGAGCAGCTTTACATGAAATACCGCATGCCATTGTTGACCGACCGCACCATGCAGATTCCCTTGCGTCCCATTTCCGACGATCAAGCCATCATTCTCGGCCTTGGCCGCACACGTGGTGAAACATTATGGGTAAGCCGGGAAAACAACGGCCAGGAAATCGTGCATTACTCGGGCTTTTTCGGCAGCAAAACAGAATAGCTTGCAGCATGTTTGCCCACCAGGAATGGTTGTAAATCATTCTACTGCCCGGAAAAAACGTGCCACACGAAAGCTTGCTAGAACAGAGTCTGCGCAAGCTCCTGTATGGCGGCATGGTTGTCACGCAACTGAAAACTGATCTGCTCTATGTCTTGTTGATCAAGTCCGGCAATCTCGATGCCCGCTTCGCTGCCGTGTGATCTTTTGTGATCCAGACTGGAGACCAGGCGCGCCGCTGATGCGACCACATAATCGATACACAACTGCTCAGTATGGCGCCGCGCAAATTGATTGGCAACGGCGTGTTGCAGCACTACCGGCAAACGCCAGTACCTGAGCAAGGCTTCACCGACTTCGTCATAGCCAAGCTGATAGTGCTGTTTCAATGCCTGGTTAAGACAGATATCTTTGTCGGCGTTCGCCAGGTTGATCGCCCTGGAAGTTTCCTGGGGCATATTGTCCGCCAGCCACAACAGCCCCAGATTACTCAGTAAGGCCGCGGTCCTGATGGTGTGTATGTCCAGGCAGCCTTCGCTTTTTGCCAGTAAGCCGGCCGCCTCGGCGCGCATCAGGCTATTGACCCAGAATTTTTTGGCGTCAAATGATGCGCAACGTGACGGATCAAACGGCTCGGCCACCGCCAATGCAATACTGACGCTGCGCACCAGTTTGAGCCCCAGCCGGTTGCACGCCATATCGAGCGAATTCAATGGACTGATTGGCGCAGACCAGACCGAATTCGCCAGTGCTATCAGGCGCATGACGATACTGGGAAACTGCTCCAGGGCTTGCAGAAGCCTGGAATATTCCACGTTTTTATCCGCCAGCAGGTTGAGCAGGTTCAGGCTGGCTGTCGGCAATACCGGCAGCCGCTTGCCCAAGCGGTGCAAAACCTCATCGACGTAGATCTCGTTGCTGCTTAACGTTGCCATAGGCTGCTCTCGTGCCATCCACTGCTGTTTTGCCTGACCAGGTTCAATATCTCAGCCAGTGGCTGCGGCGTTGAAAAATAATGCCCCTGCGCCAGATCACAACCGAGTCCGGCCAACAGCTGTGTCTGCGCCAGCTTTTCCACGCCTTCGGCCACCAGCCGGTAGCCCAACGCATGCGCCAGGCCGATAATGCTGCCCAGCATGACCGAGTCCGCCGTATTCACCAGGGCATCACGCAAAAACAGTTTGTCGACCTTGAGCGTATCCACCGGCAGATATTTCAACGCTGCCAGTGACGAAAAGCCCGTACCAAAATTATCAATCGCAATACGGATACCCATACCCTTGAGGCGTTCAAGACATTTCAGCACCACCGCATTTGAATGGATGGAGGATTCGGTCACCTCAAGCTCCAGCCGGTCCGGCGGCAGACCGGTTTCATGCAGAATTTGCCCCAGCCTTGCTGCCAGATTTTTTTCCTGCAACAGCAAGGGAGAAACGTTTACCGCAACACCAAGTTGCAGACCTTGCTCCAGCCAGTTTGCTGCGGCCTGGCAGGCATTGCGCAATACCCAGTCACCGAACTCTTCCACCAGTCCAATACGTTCAATCACGCCAAGAAATTTTTCCGGCAACACCATTTCCTGCTGCGGCGGATTCCAGCGGACCAATGCCTCCAGCGCGCTGACCTCACCACTGCGCAGATCGATCTGCGGCTGGTAATGCAGTTCGAATTCCTGCTGTTCCACCGCCTTGCGCAAATGCATTTCAAGCTGCAGCCGGTGTTCCACTTCCGTGGTCATCTCCGGTGTATAGAAAGCGTATCGATTCTTGCCGGCATGCTTGGCGACATACATGGCGCTGTCCGCCGCTTTCATCAGGCTGCAGGAATCCTTGCCGTCTTCCGGGAAATGCGCGATACCGATACTGCCACTGGGCTGCAAACGGGTCGTCATGAGATCCAGCGGCTGGTTAACCGCCTGCAGGCAACGCAGCGCCACATCGGCGGCATCGATTTCATCCTGATTGTTGTCCAGCAGGAGGCAGAACTCATCGCCGCCCATGCGGGCGACAAAGTCGATATCACGCACGGTCGAACGCAAGCGGTTGGCAACGGCTTTCAACAAGGCGTCGCCCATGTCATGCCCGAGTGAATCATTGACGTCCTTGAAACCGTCCAGGTCCAGGATCAGCACGGCAAATTTTTCGTCGCGCCGCCGTGAGGATTTGATCATGTCCTCAAGATGCTGTTGCAGATGACCACGACTGGCCAGTCCGGTCAGGCCGTCATAATAGGCCAACCGACTGATCTCTTCTTCAGCGGCTATCTGGCGTGTGATGTCCTGCACCGTACCCAACACGGTGACGGCGCCGTTATCCGCCTGGCTGGATTCCACTTCCTGCAAAAACGACATCACATTATCCGGCGCCAGTTCCAGCCGGTAATGAATGCTGTCAACCATTTCACCGCGGGTAGCGCAATCGATCTGGCTGCGCATCCTGGCCTGATCCTCAAGCTCAAACAGTTCAATATAGGTATCCGGCCCGGCCAGTTTGCTGTCGGCTGGCAGATCCAGCATTTCCAGCAACTGGCTGGATACTTCAAACATTTCTCCCTGTTTGTCCTTATGCCAGCGCCAGAATCCCATGTGGGCCAGCCGATGCGCCGATTCCAGTTTGAGCTGGCTTTCGCGCAAGGCCATTTCGGTCTGATGAGCGCGCAGGATGAAGTGAATGCGCTGTGCCAGCACCGGATAATTCACCGGCTTGGAGGTAAAATCGCTGGCACCGGCAAGAAACGCCTTTCTGACCGATTCCACGTCATCCAGGCCGGTGATCATGACCACGGGTATTTCTGCCACGGCCGGCATCCGGCGTATCTGCCGGCAGGTATCGAAACCGTCCAGGCCCGGCATGATCGCATCCAGCAGAATGATGTCCGGTTGTTGCTCGCCTAAATAATCCAGCGCCGCTTCACCGCTATAAACCAGATCTATCCGGAAACCTTCCGGCGCAAGTATCTGCTTGCTGGCGCTGCAGAACTCGGCATCATCATCGATGATCAAAATGCTGGCCGTTCCGGTGTGCAAGCTGGCGTCCTGCCTGCTTTCGATATTTTCTACAGGCGCTGCATCTGGCTGTGACGGTGACAATTGTCCCACTGCATGCACAACACGAGGCAAGGCAGTTTCTACCTGTTCATACAATTGCCCGATCTGTTGTGCATCATCCGGCTGCTCGCGTGCAGTTTTCTCCAGTTGCGCGCACAGCGCGGAAAACTTTACTGCGCCGATACTGGCACTGCTCGATTTCAGCGAATGTGCGACCCGGAACAAATCCTCGAAATTGCGCTCCCGGTAAGCCTGTTGCAAACGTTCCTTCATGGATGGAACCTGCTGGATATACAGCTCGGCAATTCTCGCCAGCATGTTGTTACCGGCCTGACGCAACTTGTCGAGCATAGCCTCATCCAGTTGCTCAAATTCAGTCGGCGCCGCCAGTGCCGGCTTGTCCTCAAGGACCGGCTCAACCGCTGTTTTATCAGCCTCAACGGGTGTTGATAGCATGGCCTCATCGTTGGCGGCAATCTTGTCCGATAACCATTTCGACAATAGATTACGCAACTGCATGCGATCGAACGGCTTGCTCAGGTAATCGTCCATGCCGACAGATCGACACTGTTCACGGATATCCTTTTGCACATCCGCCGTCAGCGCAACAATGGGTATGCGCGCCTGGTTTTGCACGCCTTCCTGCTCCCTGATCTTGCGGGTCGCTTCCAGGCCATCAAGCTCCGGCATGTGGCAATCCATCAACACCAGGTCATAGCGCTGAGCACGTAACGCTTCAATGGCTTGTCGACCGTTCTCCACCACATCCGTTTCGCAGCCAAACATTTCCAGCATGTTGACGGTCACTTCCTGGTTCACCAGATTGTCTTCGGCCAGCAGAATGCGCGCCGACCATTTGGCCGCCTCATCCATGGCCGAAACAATGGCTGCCGACAGGCTGGCTGGCACATGCTGGCCCAGCGCCTGTAGCAGGCAATCCAGCAACGCCTGTTGATGTATCGGCTTATACAGAAAACGGGTCAAGCGGCTTTTGTCTGAGGCATCCAGGCTGGCTTCCTGTCGTAAGGTAGCCATCATGACAATCGGCATCGCCGGTATGGACGGCTCGGCCCGGATCGCTTCGGTCAGCATCAGTCCGGTCATATCGGACAGTTGCCAGTCCAGTAAAACAATTCGGTAAGGCTGTTGCTTGCCAGCGGCGGTACGCAAAGAGTCCAGCGCCTGTTTACCGGATGTAATGCAGTCGGGGTGGATATCCCAGGCTTCCAGCTGCTTGCACAAAATCACACGGCTGCTGGCATTAGCGGTTACCAGTAACATCGGCATATGCCGCAGTTGCGGCGCCACGACATTTTTCAACAGGCTGACCGGCGCCGATTCCGCCTGCAGCTGGATGTAAAAACTGAAACGACTGCCTTCGCCGGGCTGGCTTTCCAGCTCAATCAGGTCACCGCCCATGAGGTTGACCAGTTGCTGACTGATGGTCAGGCCCAGGCCGGTCCCGCCATAACGACGCGAGATCGATCCGTCCGCCTGGGTAAATGGCGCGAACACACTGTCGATGTGGCGCTCACCAATACCGACACCGGTATCGGCGACGGCAAAATGGCATTTCAGTCCGTTGTCCTGTTGCTGCTCTACGCGTAACTCCACACGAATCTCGCCGCGCTCGGTGAACTTCAGCGCATTACCGAGCAGGTTTATGAGGATCTGCCGCAGGCGGGTCGCATCACCACCGACGCGTGGCCACAGCTCAGTCGGTAAATCGGCCAACAGTTCAATGCCCTTGCGGTCAGCCTGATCAGCAAACACATCCAGGGTATCCTCGACCACACGGTTCAGGTCGAATATATCCACATTCAGATCGAGCTTGCCGGCTTCGATCTTGGAAAAATCGAGTACGTTATCGATGACTTCCAGCAGGCTTTCCGCTGACTGATGGGCCGACCTGGCCATATGCAGCTGACGTGATGGCAGGCCGGAAGCCATCAGCAACTCGGTCATGCCGAGCACGCCGTTCATCGGAGTGCGGATTTCATGACTCATGGTGGCGAGAAATTCACTCTTGGCGCGGCTGGCCGCTTCCGCCATTTCCTTGGCATGCTGCAGGTCGGCCGTGCGTTCCTCCACGAGGCGTTCGAGTTCAACGCTGTGACGCAGCAACAGCAGATCACGTTGCTCGATCTGTTCCAGCATGCTGTTAAAACCGGCGACCAGTTTGGCGATCTCGTCTTCGCCCTGTACCGGCACACGCAGGTCATAACTTTTGTCTCGTGAGATGGTGTTGACTGCCTCCGCCAGTTGCCCGACCGGGCGGGTGATGCGCAGGCGCAATCGATTGGAGATAAAGAAAACCAGCAGCATCACCAACAGCATGCCCCCGACCAGCATGATGCCAAGCCATTGCATCTGGCGGTAAAAACCGCCAAGCCCGCTTTCGACATGCAAATAGGCCTGGATGTTGCCTTCGATCTCGATTGGCGTCAGCACATCGATGACACGATCCAGCCGGTAAATCTGTTGCTGTTGCTGAAAACCCTGTTGCAACCATCCGCGATCGTCGTGGTCGGCCGGCGCGCTAGTTTTATCGGCTATTTTTCGACTGGTAAAAACCGAACCATCCGGCAGGTAAATCGTGGCGTTCTCGATATCGCCGAGCGATTTCAACGAATCCAGCGTTACATCTGCAGTGTGCTTGTCATAAAAGCGGATCGACGCCTGGCTGTTGACGGCCACTACCTGCGACAACATGCGCACATGGCGCACGACTTCATCGCGATACAGGTGGTATTCCATGACCGCAAAAATCGCTGCGGACAAAAACAACGTCAGACCGGCAGCGAGCATGATAACAGCACGAATCTTGCCGGCTATCTGCAGGCGACCGAAAAGCCTTTCCAGCCACTCAGTCAACATGAAGATACCGAGCGTCCAGCGGGGAAAGCCACAAAGACAGCGCCCGCGGCGGGCGTCCCGTGCAAAGAGATGTGACTGGGCGTTACTGCATTCCCGACCATTTTCCAGTTTCTCCACCTGTATCACTGATGAGTTTGTCTTTTCAGACACCTATCACTGCATCAGTTACCCAGGCGCCTTACCTGTGCTCCACAATGTCTGAACTGCCGTGATACATCGCAACCGCATGGCTTTATCTGCAGGTTGCGGACCGGCCTTATGCCGTGCAAATTGCAGCGGCTCAGGTGCGTGAAACTTTAGTCAATCATGGGAAGATAAAGACCAGATTTACCGGTACAAACCGCAGCGCGGCTTGACAGCGCAAGTTGATGGGAATGGCGATCTTGCAGATGGCGGACTGACCGGAAAACGCGCAGTCCAATGTCTGCGCATTTCCGGTCAGCGGGTGGGAAAAGCCGTCAGTCTCAGGCCGATTCAAGCAATGCCGCATGCGCTGCGGCGAGCCTTGCAACCGGCACGCGCGGACCGGAGCAGGAAACGTAGTTGAGACCGGCGCGATGACAGAAGGCTATCGAAGACGGGTGCCCGCCATGCTCGCCGCAGATGCCGACGGACAGGTCCGGTTTGACTTCACGGCCCCACTGCAGCGCCAGTCCCATGAGCTTGCCGACGCCTTTTTCATCGAGCACCTCAAACGGGTTGTCCTTGAGAATACCGTTCTGGTTGTACATCGGCAGGAACTTGTTCTCGGCATCCTCACGTGAAAACGAGAACGTCGCCTGGGTCAGGTCGTTGGTGCCGAACGAGAAAAACTCTGCTTCTTCAGCGAGCGAGTCGGCGCGCATACAGGCGCGCACCACCTCGATCATGGTGCCGAAACGGCAATTGAGCGTCTGGCCGGTCTGCTGTTCCACCTCGGCGCGGATTTCATCGACATACTCCTTCACCCAGCGCAGCTCTTCCGACGTACAGACCTGCGGCACCATCATTTGCGGATGCACTTCCAGCCCCTTGGCGGCGCACTCGGCTTCAGCCTCGAGAATGGCGCGAATCTGCATGCGATAGATTTCCGGGAAAGTGATGCCCAAACGCACGCCGCGATGTCCCAACATCGGGTTAACTTCGGTCAGCTGGCGCACCTTGCGCAACATGAGCTGCTTGGTGGCGATGGCCTGTTCCACCAGTTCGAGTTCGACAATACGATCGATGGGCGCGGAGCTGTGTCCGGCGTCACCGTGCTTTAGCAACTGCATGGAACTGACCAGCACTTCCAGGCCGCTGACCGAATTGCGCAAATAGCCCAGCTGTTCCAGGTCATCCTGCAACTGACGTTCGGAGGGCAGGAATTCATGGATCGGCGGATCCAGCAGACGAATGGTGACCGGGCGTGGCGCCATGGTTTCGAACATGTTACGAAAATCGGCGCGTTGCATCGGCAGCAGTTTGTCGAGCGCCACCTGGCGCTGTTCATCCGTCTCGGCAACAATCATTTCGATCACCACCGGCAGACGGTCGACCGCGTTGAACATACGCTCGGTACGGCACAAGCCGATACCACGCGCGCCGAACTTGAGCGCACGCGCGGCATCCTGCGGCGTGTCGGCATTGGCCATGACGCGCAGGTAGGCGGCATCGTCGGCCCAGTTGAGCAGCGTATTCAGTTCATTGGTGAATTCCGGCTCAACCATCGGAATTTCGCCGAGATACACATTACCGGTGGAGCCATCGATGGTGATCAAATCACCTTCGCGAATCACGTGCGCACCGACAATGGCTTCGCGGCGTTGCACATCCACATGGATGCCTTCGGCGCCGGCCACACAGGGCTTGCCCATGCCGCGCGCCACCACGGCTGCATGCGAGGTCTTGCCGCCGCGACTGGTAAGAATGCCTTGCGAAGCGAAAAAGCCGTGAATGTCTTCAGGCTTGGTTTCCTCGCGCACCAGGATCACACGCTGCGCCTGGTCCTTGCCGAGAATCTCGGCGCGGTCGGCGTCAAACACGGCGCGTCCCACGGCCGCGCCCGGCGAAGCCGGCAAGCCCTGCGCCATCGGCTCGCTACGTACATTCTGGTCGAGACGCGGATACAGCATCTGTTCCAGGTGCACCGGGTTGATGCGCAACAACGCCTGCTTCTTGTCGATCAGCTTTTCGCCAACCATTTCCACCGAGGTGCGCACCATCGCCACCGCGTTCATTTTGCCATTGCGCGTCTGCAGGCAATACAGCGTGCCGCGCTCGATAGTGAATTCGAAATCCTGGATTTCGTGGTAATGGCTTTCCAGCCGGTCACGCAGCTCATCGAGCTGGCGCGCCATTTCCGGCATTTCGTCCGCCAGCTTGTGAATCGGCTTGGGGGTGCGGATACCGGCAACCACGTCCTCACCCTGGGCATTGACCAGGTACTCGCCGAACAACTGGTTTTCACCGGTGCCGGGATTGCGCGTAAACGCCACACCGGTGGCCGAGTCATTGCCACGGTTACCGAACACCATGGTGCAGATGTTGACCGCAGTGCCGTTGGCCATGTCCGATGTGATACCAAACTCGCGGCGGTAATCGACGGCACGCTTGCCCATCCAGGAGTTGAACACCGCCTTGATGGCGATCTCCAGCTGTTCAAACGGATCCTGCGGGAAGGGTCGACCGGTGTGTTGTTCAAACACCGCCAGGAAGCGCTGGCTGATTTCCTTGAGGTTGTCTGCCGACAGGCCAACATCCTCGGAAATGTGCGCTTCCTGTTTGACGGCCTCAAATTCAGCGTCAAACAACTCGTCAGGCACGCCCATCGCCACCTTGCCGAACAATTGAACAAAGCGCCGGTAGGCATCATAACCAAAACGCGCATCCCCGGTCTGGCGAATCTCGCCCTCCAGCGTGGCTTCATTGAGACCCAGATTCAGGATGGTATCCATCATGCCCGGCATCGATAGCGCCGAACCACTACGCACAGACACCAGCAATGGATTCTGCGCATCGCCAAATCCCTTGCCGGTCTCCTTTTCGATTTGCTGCATGTGTTCACGCACCTGCTGCATCATGTCGGCAGGCACATCACCAGCGGCAGA
This sequence comes from Chromatiales bacterium, assembly GCA_050049775.1. Classification (GTDB taxonomy): domain Bacteria; phylum Pseudomonadota; class Gammaproteobacteria; order Chromatiales; family Chromatiaceae; genus JABDQZ01. The sequence continues at coordinate 10,247 of JASFVP010000035.1, read as the reverse complement.
ATCCAAATAATGCAGACAGGCTTCCGTGGTGATGACAAAACCCGGCGGCACATTCAGGCCAATCTGGGTCATTTCACAAAGATTGGCGCCTTTACCGCCGAGCAGTTTTTTGTTGCTGCCATCACCTTCGGAAAAGGCATATACCCACTTGTGTGTGTCCGCATTCATCGAGACTGTCTCCTTTGGTTAATTTTTCTCTGTGACGCCGCAGTATCCGAGTGTCTGGCTGCAGATGCAACTTACGTAAGGTCAGCACGGCTATGGGCGCAACTGCCGGGCAATAGCAAAGCGCTGTCGCCACCAGGGCGCCAGTAATGGAAAATATCGGAAAAACCCGGTCAACAGCGACCGGATATCAATGCGCTATCAGCGCACCAGCTCAATATTGTCAGCCGCAATCCAGGCATCGATCTCCTGTTCGGCGAGCAGCCAGTTCCTGACCTCGTTGCCAGGTGCAAAATTGCTTTTTTCTGCAATCAGGTAGGCCGCTTCCTGGATTTTATGATAGCGCTGCTCAAAGGTGAGCTGCGCGCGCTGTGCAGTCTTGGCGCTGACTGCCTTTTTCTTGCTGGTTTTTTTCTTGCTGGCCTTTTTCTTGGCCACCTTTTTTACCGTAGAAGTTGCTGCTTTTGCGACTACTTTCTTTTTCGCCGCGGCTTTCTTTGCAGTTTTTTTCTTGGTTACCACTATTTCATCCTCAAAAAATAATTATTTCAGGCTGCCGAACACAACCGGTTCAGTCAATATCATTCAGCAGACAGGGATTGATACAAAGCCTCATCACGAATGCATCGGTAACACCTGCACCACTAATACAGATCGATGTCATTCGTGCATGCAGAATATAAGATTAACGCTAGAGTTAATACCATATCCGCTATCAAAATTTTTAGTGATGAACAGAATCTTTTTACAGTTGCGCAGCGCCGCCTCGGCCGATCAGGAACACATACTGACCGGCTGGCTGTTTCTGAAAATTCTGGCGCTCATTTATTTTGCGGCGTTTTTTTCATTGTCGTCACAAATCACGGGGCTGGTTGGCGAGAACGGCATCCTGCCGATTGACTGGTTCATGCAATCGGCGCGCAGCCAATATGGCGATATTGCCTGGCTGCGCGTACCCATGCTGTTCTGGATCGATGCATCCGACATGCTGCTACAGGTCACCTGTTATGCCGGTTGTTTGTTCGCCTTTGCGTTGTTTGTCGGGCGCCTGGTTTTGCCGTCGCTGATTGCGCTGTTTGTGCTGTACCTGTCGCTGACACACGCTGGCCAGATGTTTCTCAATTTCCAGTGGGACTACCTGCTGCTGGAAGCTGGTTTCATCGCGATTTTTCTGGCGCGCTCGCCCAGCAAGCTGGTGATTTTCCTGTTCCACTGGCTGTTGTTTCGGCTGCGTTTTTTATCGGGCCTGTCAAAAATCATCAGCGGTGATGCTTCCTGGTCGAGCCTGACCACGCTGAATCACTATTTTGAAACCCAGCCCTTGCCGCATGTCGGTGCCTGGTATGCACATCAACTGCCGGACTGGCTGCTCAAGACCGGCACCGGTTTCACCCTGTTCGTCGAACTGATTGTGCCGTTTTTCATTTTTTTGCCGCGACCGTTTCGCCTGTTCGCTGCCGCCAGTACCATCTTCATACAGGTGCTGATCATCCTGACCAGCAACCACAACTGGATCAATCTGCTGACCATTGCGCTCTGCCTGTTTTTGCTGGATGACCGTATTGTCGAAAAACTGATGCCGACCACACTGGCGCATCGCATCCGCAGCCGGGTTGCCAATGTCGGATTCAGGCCGATACTGTTGCTGGCAACGGCGGCGATCGTGTTCGCCAGTGTGGCGGCGGCATCCGCCATCGTGTTCAAAACCGATATGCCCGAAACAGCAAGATGGATCCGCGCCTATGGTCTCGGCAACGCTTATCACGTCTTCCCGACCATGCAGGTTGAACGTCATGAACTGCAAATCGAGGGCAGTCTGGATGGCCGAAACTGGCAGGCCTATGAATTCAGGTACAAACCGAATGACATCGATGAGACGCCGCAATTTATTGTGCCGCACCAACCCAGGCTCGACTGGATGATCTGGTTTGTGCCGCCACGCAATCCGGACATGCGCTTCTGGTTCGAGGGTTTCCTGACGCGCTTGCAACAGAATCAGCCAGCCGTTACCGCCTTGCTCAAGCACAATCCTTTCGCCGGACAGGCGCCGCGCTATCTCAGGGTGATGGTCTACCGTTATCAGTTCACCACGCCGGAAGAAAGAAAACAGAGCGGCCATTACTGGAAAAAACAACTGCTCGGCGAATTCCCGTTTGTGCCACCGCGTCGACCCTGAGGCAAAGATTCAGGCCACTAGCCACAGCAGAAAACTGTAGCGCCCTGCCTTGCCGATGCCGACCAGCAGCACGAACCAGACTGGCGGTACACGCAGCAAACCGGCCAGCAAGCATAACGGATCGCCAATAACCGGCATCCAGGCCAGTAGCAGAGTTGGCAAGCCCCAGCGACCAAACCAGCGCTCGGCGCGTTGCAGTGCGGCTTCGTCGATGCGCAGCCACTTATTGTGCACGGCGCTGTTACCGGCGCGCCCCATCAGATAGGTAATGATACTGCCAAGCAGATTGCCAAGTGTGGCGCTAAACAGCAAGGACCAGGCATTGGCGCCCTGCTCCAGCAGATACAACAGCAGCACTTCGGAACTGCCGGGCAACAAGGTCGCCGACAGCAAGGCGCTGAAAAACAGACTCCAGTCCAACAAATGCCCTACTGCAGCGTGTCGAGAGAAACAGTTACCTGCTTGCGATACTCCTGGTCAAACACCAGTTCGATGGAAACCTCGTCATTGAGATCGGTGATTTTGACCTGTTTGAGTTCCGGCATACGCGTGGCAATGTAGGCACAGAACGCGGCCGCGCCGACTTCATCATCGCCCTTGATGGCATGCAACAGATTGCTGCTGACAAATTTGACGCGCGCCATGGCATCCGGCGAGTCGAGCAACTTGCCGGCAATCTCGATTCCGCCATCCATTTTTTCATCCATCTGATCGAGGTAGTCCATTTGTTTTTCGGTCAGCGTTTTTCGGCGATCATATTCAAGCTGGGCAATACCATTGAGCAACACCGCCATGATGGGACTTTGCGACATAATCAATCCATTCAGCAATAAAACCTGCCGAACATTCTATCAGTATTGAACAAGACCGGCGGCCCTGTGCCGGCTGGGGAAATCTGCCGACAATCCAGTCGTACGCCGCATTATTGATACAGCCTGCCGTTGTGCTCAATCCAGCCGGAGGCGTGCTTGCCGGCCGGGTCGTGATGGGTCCAGTGGATGACGCCACCTTTGGGATTCCACTCATACTCGCCGGAAAAACGGATCGTGTCGCCACGTTGCAGGTTGTCGATTCGCGGCGCCAGATCGATGTTGTGAGAAATCAGCAGAGTCATGCCGCTGTCGACCGTCACAATAAATTTCTGGTGCCTGACACCATGTACATCGTCGCGCAAAATTTTACTGACGACGGCTTCACCGACCACCTGGACATCGCTCTGCCGCTGCTCAAACAGTCTTTGCCAGTCGGCAAACAGGCGATCCTCATGAACCGGCGACGGCTGTTGCGGCATTTGCTGATAAGCGATACCACCCGCCAGCAGCAGTCCAGCAACAATAATGATTCCTTTGTTTTTAAGCATGCTCGTATCTCTGTCATCACAGCCATCAGCCAAAATTTCCGCAGCAAATGGCTAGCCTGCCAGGGAATGTACTTCCTTGTTGTGCGTAACCAGAGCCCTGCCATTCGTTCATCCGCACAAAAAATTGTCCAAATAATCCAGTTTTCAGGAATCCGGTTCGCTATTTTGCCCATTTCACAGGCTACCGGTCACGTTTCGGAAGCCTTGTCCTTATTCAGCTAGTGGCATTGGTTATACTTGCCTAGAAGCTGTCTGCAGCCATTTGCTGCAGTCGGACCGGGCCAAAGCAGGACCCTGAATGATAGACGTAAGCGCCGCAATTTTCAGTTCATTGCCGCTATCCAGCCAGACGGCTGGCCAGCCGTCCTCTGTCGCCCTGCAAAAACCGCCTGCCGATCTACAAGGCGGCAACTCGTTGCGCCGCTTGGCCGAGAACGCCGTCAGCGCAGAGTCCCGCATCTCCGACTTCGGTCCACGTGATGCGACGGAACGTGGTTTTGCCTCACTGGGCGCAAGCCTGCAGCAGGTTGTCGAACCATTTGTGCAAGCCAACGCCGAACGGCGTGAAAACGAAATACCGGTATGGCAACAATTGCTCGACCAGCAACAACGCATTGTCGAGGCGCGCCAGGCCGCCCAGGCCGAGGCGGAAGCACGCCGTGCGGCCATTCGCGAGCAGCAAGCCGAGCAGGCCCGTCGCGAGCAACTGGAGCAACTGTTTGCTACCGATGAAAATGAAGCAGTGCCGGCATTCGTCACCGAACAGGACAACGATCCGGAAACCACGCAGGGTCCAGCCTTGCCGGGCCAGCAAGACTCCGGCAGTGCTGGCGAGCAGACGCCGGCATTCCTGCCCGCGAGTGCGCACGGCCGCTCGGATTTCAAGCCGGTGTTGCCCGGCAACAAACCTCCTGGCAGCTCGTTTGCAACGGCCGATACGCGCAGTGCAATACCCTCCTCCCCGGCAGTCGAGCGCAACCAGCAAGTCATCAAACAAAACTTTGATTCCTCCACCCAGGACAGTCGCGGCAGCATAGACCTATTCGCCTGACGGCGGCTCGCATAATTCAGTGCAAGCCGCTGTATTTGATCACATTCTCCGCCTGACAAAGGAACTTGCAGACAGGCGCAACACAGCACTACAGATAACGCCTTTCGTGCCGATAATAACCTAGTAATTTTGTCAGATGTGACCCAGTTAACTACACTGTGCAACTCAGTCGCTCTGACAGAGTTTGAGAACCTGTAACCGGGCGCGGGATCACAACAATTCAGCCTTCCTGAATTTAGGGACGTATGGACACAACAACCAGCAATCAAACAAAGTCGTCAGGCTTCACCCTGATCGAAATCATGCTCGCCATTGCCATCATGGCCATCGTGGTTAGCATCTCTTTGCCGGTCTATCAGGGCTATGTGAAGGAAGCGGAGATCAGCAAGGTCATCCAGGAAATCCGCCAGATTGAACTGCTGATTGAAGATCAGTGGCAATCCGGCGGCGGCATGCCCGACACTCTTGCCGATCTTGGCATCACGCTGACCGATCCCTGGGGCAACCCGTACCAGTACCTGAACCTGCGTGACAGCAAGAATCACGGCAAATCGCGTAAGGACAAGGACCTCAATCCGATCAACACCGATTTCGATCTGTACAGCATGGGAGAAGACGGCAAATCGATATCACCACTGACCGCAACAGCCAGTCATGACGATATCGTACGCGCCAATGATGGCAACTTTGTCGGACTCGCCACGGACTACTGATAATGAATCCACTGAAAAAAATCAGAAGTCACCTTTCCTGGCGCTTGCTGCTGCTGTTTTTTGCCGCCGCCATTGTGCCCGTGCTGGCGCTGGGTATTGCCAGTTATGTGCAGATCAGCAATGAACTGACCAAGCAAAGTCATCTGCAAAGCCGCCTGCTGGCCAAAAGCACCGGCATGGACATTTATGAAAAGCTGCGTTACCTGAGCAACGAATTCAAGTTACTCACACAAACACATGAACAGGCCGACGCACAGCAATTAACGGAATACCTGCAGGACTCCAACCTGAAAAGCCTGTTCAGGGTTGACCAGCAATTACAGCTGCAATTGCTGGCCGGTCAGCTGCGACAACCTGCCAACAAACTGTTACAGCAAAGCTTCGACGCCACCAGCGACGGCAAGACCGCCGTGCTATACGGCAACCAGCCGGGCGACAGCCTGTATATGTTCCGGCGACTGGATGCAGCCCATGTGATCGGCAGCGAGATATCGACAGCCGAGTTGTGGAGCACCGAATACCTCGACACCATGCGTGAAGACGTCTGTATCGTGACGCCGCAAAGCCAGCCACTGCATTGCAATTTCAATCCGGATGCCGACTGGCTTGCCACGCTGCAGGCCAGCCTGGCCGAAAACGATTCCGGCTTTTTTGAATGGCGCAATAACGACAAAAGTTATCTCAGTACCTACTGGTCGATTTTTTTCGCGCCGCATTTCAATTTCCCGAAGTGGACGGTCGTCATCAGTGTGCCATCCGAACTGGCGCTGTCTCCGGTCAACAGTTTCCAGAACATCTTTCCGCGCATTCTGCTGCTCACGGTGATACTGGTCATACTACTGACCAGCATATCCATCCGGAGGCATTTGCAACCGCTCAACAAACTCGTCGATGCCACGAAAAACATTGCCGCCGGCGACTTCAACCAGCGGCTGCAGCTGGAATCGAATGATGAGTTTTCCAAGCTTGGCGAGGCATTCAATTCGATGGCGGCGCGACTCGGCAACCAGTTCACGCATTTGCACATTCTGGCGAAACTCGACAGCAACTTTCAGCAGACCAATTCGCTGGAAGGCATTGTCCAGGCGGTATGGGCGGCGCTGTCACAACTGCCGGAAATCGAACCGCTCGGCCTGTGTTGTATCGACAGCAATGAACACAACTGCCTGAACTGGAAATTCCTCATGGTTGACGGCCGCTTGCAAACCTCGATGAATGCCGAAGCCGCGTTCAACGAACATTTTTTTCCGGACAAACCCGTAACCGGCAAGCTCGGCGACTTGCGCCAGCAATACCCGATGTTGAACTCGCTGGAATTTGGTGCCGACGAAAACATGCTGTTGTTGCCGGCCATGCGCGACACCACGCTGATCGCGTTGTTGCTGTTGCGCATACCGGAGCCGGACAAACTCAGCGAAGAAAGCCGGCAGTTGATCCAGCAGGTGCTCGACCTCAGCGCCATCCGGCTGGAGGCTTTTTTCCTTGGCCAGAACCTGCACTACCTGGCACACCATGATGTGTTAACCGGTTTACCGAATCGTTCGATGATTTCGGAAGCCATCGAAACCAGCATCAACAGCGCGCGCGCGAATGACCTGTCCGGCGCCGTCATCCTGATTGACCTGGATAAATTCAAGGCCGTCAACGACAGCCAGGGACATGCCGCCGGTGATGAATTGCTGGTTCAGGTGGCACGGCGCTTCAAAAAAATCATGCGTCCCAAAGACACCATCAGCCGCCTGTCCGGTGACGAATTTGTCGCCGTGCTGGTCGATCTGGATCCGGACAAGTGTCTGGAAATCGCCACACGCACTGCGGCGCGTCTGGCGCAAGCCCTGGACGAACCGTTCAAGATCGGCGAAACCCGGCACAATATCTCCGCCAGCATGGGCATCGCCGTCTTCCCGCAAGACGGTAAGACACCGGCTGAAATCCTGCAGGCGGCCGACGCCGCCATGTACTCGGTCAAAGGCAAGGGGCGCGGCCACTACGGCTATTACTCGGCCGAGCTGCACCATGCCATGCTTGATCAGCTGGAAGTGGAACGATCACTGATCCCGGCCGTTAACAACGGTGAGTTCATGCTGTGTTATCAACCAGTGATTGACCAATCCAGTAACAAGGTGATTTCGGCGGAGGCCCTGATCCGCTGGATCCATCCGGAACGCGGCGTGCTGCCACCCGGACTGTTTATCGAAATCGCCGAAAAGTCCACACTGATTGAAGATCTCGGTGAATGGGTGCTGCGCCGCGCCTGTGCTGACTTTCAGAACTGGCTGAAAAACGGCATTGAACTGTCCTATCTGTCGGTCAACATCTCGACTCGCCAGCTACGCAACGACAACTTTGTCCAGACGATTGAAAAAATCCTGCAGGAAACCGGCATGCAGGCTGCTCACCTGGTGCTGGAAATCACCGAAACCACGTTGATCGAATGTTATAAGACGGGACGCAAGATTATTGACGAACTCAGTCGCATGGGTGTCAAGATCAGTATCGATGATTTCGGCACCGGCTATGCCTCGTTGGGTTATCTGAAATCCTTACCGACGGACTTCATCAAAATCGACCGCACTTTCATGCGCGACCTACCGACCAACCGCTATGACAGTGCCATCGTCAATGCGCTGTCAACGCTGGCGCATACGCTGGATATTTCGCTGATCGCCGAAGGCGTCGAAACACAGGAACAGGCCGAGTACCTGAAACAACAGGGTATCAACAACATCCAGGGTTATTTCTACAGCAAGCCGCTGGATGTTGAGCAGTTCGTCGAGTACATCAAGAGCAGCAGCCAGCCTGCAGAGACACAAACGACTTCCAGCGGCGACGCAAGCTAGGCACGGCTAGAGTTTCAAATCGACGACTTCCAGGCGATGATTGCCTTTGGGATTGGCCAGTGATGGCCCCTGGGTCAGAATGGCGATGCCTTCACGCGTGCCCTGCGCCAGCATCCATTTGCGCAGGAACGACGTCCAGTCGGACAAATCATTCTCCACCAGCACCGGGTGCACCCCGTAACTGAACTGCAACGCTTGGCAGGTGGACAGTTCGGTGCTGAACACGGTCACCCATTGTTTAAGACGCATACGGGCAATGTTGCGCGCCATGTTACCGGAGCGACTCGGCACCACCACCGCCAGCGGGTCCAGTCCAACTGCCGCCTGGTACACACTGTTGGCGATGAAATCAAACAGGCTCATGTTGTCCTGTCGCCGACTCGCCTGCAGCCGGTACGGCCGGTTGGGTTCGGTGTCGGCAGCGATTGAAGCGAGCATCTCCACCGCCTCGACCGGATATCGCCCCATCGCCGACTCGGCTGACAGCATGACTGCATCGGTGCCATCCAGAATAGAATTGGCCACGTCGGTAGCTTCGGCGCGTGTCGGGCGCTTATGCACCGTCATCGACTCGAGCATCTGCGTGGCGGTAATCACCGGCTTGCCGATGCGATTGGCGCTTTGCATGATCTGCTTCTGCACAATCGCCATTTTCGAGATCGGAATTTCCACGCCGAGATCACCACGCGCCACCATAGCGCCATCGGCGGCCTGCAGTATTTCCTCGATATTATCGAGTGCCCTGGCACGTTCGATCTTGGCGATGATGAACGGCTTGAAGCCCATCTGTAATGCCGCCTGCCGCACCATCACCACATCTGCCGCGTTGGAAACAAACGACTGGCTGACCGCATCGACACCGTGCTGCAAAGCAAACTCCAGGCATTCGCGATCACGTGGGGTGAAAGCGCTGATGCCCAGGTCAATGCCCGGCAAATCCACACCCTTGCGTGACAACAGCTCGCCGCCGGCACGTACTTCACAGAACACATCGTTACCGGAACAGTCCAGCACCTTGAGCGAAATCAGGCCATCATTAAGAAACAGCTTGTCGTCGGCTTGAACCACTTTTGGAAGTGTCGGAAAGTTCACCGGGAAACGACAGGCCGTTCCAACGATGTCTTCCGTGGTCAGCGTGACCTGGTCACCAATCTGCAGCTCGACCGGATTTTCCAGCTCGCCGATGCGAATCTTCGGACCGGGCAGATCGGCCATGATGGCCAGCCGCAAACCGGTGCGTTCCGACGCCTGCCGGAGTCGCTCGATGACCTGCGCATGCGCCTCGAAATCACCGTGGGAAAAATTCAGCCGCGCCACGTTCATACCGGCGCGCAACATGGCATCGAGTGTTTCCGGTTTATCGGACGCCGGTCCGATGGTGCAAACAATTTTGGTTTTATTAGGCGGCAACAACATCTTGTGGATCAGACTCCGGTTTCAGCAAATTCTATCAGGCAATGGTCACACCGCTGTCGAGATACACATCCTGAATCGCGTTGAGCAATTCAACGCCTTCACTCATCGGCCGCTGGAACGCCTTACGTCCGGAGATCATGCCCATGCCACCGGCTCTCTTGTTGATCACTGCGGTGCGCACCGCCTGCGCCAGGTCACCGGCACCACTGGAAGCACCACCGGAATTGATCAGGCCGGCACGGCCCATGTAACAGTTGGCGACCTGGTAGCGCACCAGGTCGACCGGATGATCCGAAGTCAGTTCGCTATAAACCTTGTCGTGCGTCTTGCCAAACTTGATCGCCTTGTAGCCACCGTTTCCGACTGCCTGTTTCTGTTTGATGATGTCGGCATTGATGGTCGCCGCCAGATGATTGGCCTGGCCGGTCAGATCCGCCGCCGTGTGATAATCCACACCATCCACCTTGAAGGCCGAATTGCGCAAATAGGCCCACAGGATGGTGATCATGCCGAGATCGTGGGCACG
>JASFVP010000034.1:0-38863 GCA_050049775.1 Chromatiales bacterium | reverse complement strand
GCCGTCAAGGGTTTCAAAAACTCGATGAAAGACGCTGAAAATGCGGCGAAAGACGAGGCTGCAGCCGATCCCGAGAAACTCGAAAAAGCCGATGATGACAAGGTCATCGAAGGCGAGGCGACTCACGAAAAGGATAAGAGCTGATTGCACCACAGCTTGTTGCTAACGGGTTTGCCTGATGTTTGATGTCGGTTTCTGGGAAATCATGCTCATTGGAGTGGTGGCGCTGGTCGTGATCGGCCCCGAGCGCCTGCCCGGTGTGGCGCGCACCGCCGGCAAATGGATGGGCCGTGGCAAGCGTTTCCTGCGCGACGTCAAATCCGATATTGATCAGGAGCTCAAGGCTGATGAGCTCAAGCGTATCCTCGAGGCGCAACAGCAAAACAAACCGCTGCAGGAGATCATCGATTCCGCCACCGAGTCGGCCAACAGCGTCAAGCAGGAAACCGAACAGCTCATGTCCGATATCAAAAACCAGGCTGCCAGCGAGCAGCCGTCCAAAACTGACCGTCCATCAGATAAAACAGAATGAGCGAAAACCGCCAGGCTGAAGTCGAACAGCCATTCATGTCCCATTTACTGGAACTGCGTGACCGCCTGTTGCGCATGATCCTGGCGATCCTGGTGTTCTTTATCGTGCTGTTCCCGTTCGCCAACGACATCTACACCTATGTCGCCGAACCGCTCATGTCACACCTGCCGGAAGGTACCAGTATGATCGCCACCCAGGTGGCCTCGCCATTTTTGACGCCGTTCAAGATGAGCCTGATGGCGGCCATTTTTCTTGCCATGCCGATGATCTTGTACCAATTCTGGTCCTTTGTTGCGCCGGGCCTGTACCTGCACGAACGCAGAATGGTGGTGCCGTTGCTGGTGTCCAGTGTGTTGCTGTTTTACCTGGGCATGCTGTTTGCCTATTTTGTGGTTTTCCCGCTGGTGTTCGCGTTTCTCACCGGCACCGCGCCGGAAGGCGTGGCGGTGATGACCGACATCACCAGTTATCTGGATTTCGTGCTGACGCTGTTTTTTGCCTTTGGCATCGCGTTTGAAGTGCCGATCGCCACCATCGTACTGGTCTGGATGGGCGTGACCACACCACAACAGCTGAAAAGCAAACGGCCGTACATCATTGTCGCGGCGTTTGTCATCGGCATGTTCCTGACGCCCCCCGACGTCATCTCGCAAACCCTGCTGGCCATGCCGATGTGGGTGCTGTTTGAGATCGGTGTGTTCTTCTCCAGCACCTTCGTGCGCCAGCGCAAGACGGACGAGGAAAGCGAAGCCGAAGCTGAGCCTGAAGCGGCTGATCCACAGCCGGCTGCCGCCAGTGCCACTGCCGGCGGCGGTACGCAGACTGATTCCACCAGCGGTGTCGCGGCCAACGAGAAAATTCCCTATCCGGCTGATTTCACGCCGATGACGGAAGAAGAGCTGGATGCCGAGCTGGATCGCATCGATAACGAAGACGAGAACCCGCTCGGCGATTATTACGATGATTATGACGACCATTCCGGCGATGGCGATGATCAGGCCGCTGACTATGATCCGGTAGATGTGAAGCTGGCGCAGGTCATGGAATATCGCAAGGAAGACAATCTCAAGGCGGCGCGCGCCTTGCTTTACGAAGTGCTCGAAGAAGGCGACGAGCAACAACAGCGAGTGGCGCGTAACATCCTCGCGCAGTTCGATGAGGAATAGTCTGTTGTTACACATGCGGATCAGGCAACCCGACTGAACATGTTGACGGCCGCACAAATCCTGTTGTGTCGAGCCGGCCAATATCTGCGCCGCATTCTCTTTCGGCAGCTACTCGTCGCGGGCTGTCTGTTCATATCGCTGACCAGCGCAGCAGCGCCGCTATGGACCAACCTGCTTGCCGGCCATGCCTCACCGTATCTGGCCATGCACGGCGAGGACCCGGTGCACTGGCAGCAATGGGACAAGTCCGTACTCGAGCGGGCGCAAGCCGACAACAAGCTCATCTTTATTTCATCGGGCTATTTTTCCTGTCACTGGTGCCATGTCATGCAGCGCGAGTCGTATCGCAATGCGGAACTGGCCGCTTTTCTCAACGAACATTTCATCGCGGTCAAGATCGACCGTGAACTCAGGCCGGCGCTGGATGCCTACCTGATCGATTTTGTCGAACGCAGTACCGGTGTCGCCGGCTGGCCGCTGAATGTGTTCCTGACACCCGAAGGCTATCCGCTGCTTGGCCTGACCTATGCGCCGCCCGAGCAATTCCGGCAGATATTGCAGAAGCTGGCGGACGGTTGGCAAACCCGTGGCGCACAGGCCAGGCAGCTGGCGAAGCAGGCTGCCGAGGCCATGTTGCAGGAGCAGGCACCAGCCGTCGCTGCGTCGACTGCTGCACCGGACGCACAGCAGTTGTTACAGGCTTTTGTGACGCAGGCGATGTCATTCGCCGATGAGCTGCAAGGCGGCTTTGGTCGGCAAAGCCGTTTTCCGATGACGCCGCAGTTGTTCCTGTTGCTGGATTACCTGCAGATAAACCCGGATGAAAGCGTGCGCGACTTTGTCATTCTGACACTCGATCAGCTGGCTAGTCTGGGCATGCGTGATCACATCAATGGTGGCTTTTTTCGTTATACCGTCGATCCCGACTGGCGCACGCCGCATTTCGAGAAAATGCTGTACAGCCAGGCGCAACTGGCGCGTCTTTACCTGCGCGCGGCCAGTGTGTTGCACAAGCCCGAATATCGCGAAGTCGCGCGCGATACACTCGACTTTGTGTTGCAGAAAATGCGCGGCAAGCAGGGCGCTTACATTGCCAGTCTGTCGGCCGTGGATCGCGATGGCGTTGAAGGCGCGGGTTATTTATGGAGCCGGGATGAACTCAAGCCACTGCTGGCAGACGATGAACTGCAACTGGTAACCGCTGCTTGGGGGTTGACCGACAACAACAGTGTTTTGCCAATCCAGGCGCAATCCGATGCAACACTTGCCAGATCCTTGCAATGGCCGAAACAGCAGGTGCAACTGTTGCAGGCCAGCGTGCGGCGCAAGTTGCAGTTGCACAACAAGGTCCGTCACATGCCGGCTGATGGCAAGCAGCTGACCAGCTGGAACGCGTTATTGTTGTCGAGCCTGTCGCTGGCGGCGTCCGAGTTTGACGACAATCATTACTTGCACGAGGCGCGCCGCCTGCGAGATTTTCTGGTGGAACCGTTTTTGCAAAATGGCCAACTGGCCCGGGCGCGTGATGGCCAGCAGCAGATCGGCCGCGCCGGCCTCGAGGATTATGCCTATCTGGCGCAGGCCTTGCGCGACTGGTCGGTGGCGGCCGAGTCGGTGGAGGACTGGCAGTTATCCAACCTGTTGTTAGCCAAGGCCTGGTTGCGCTTTCATGCTGCGACTGGCTGGAAAAATGGCGATGAGGACCTGTTGCCCGGCATGGCTGGACAGGTATTGTTGGCGGATGGTGCGTTACCGGCGGCGGATGCTGTGGTGCTCGGCCTGAGCCTGCAGTCGGGCAATGCACCGCTGGTGAAAAAGGCGCGCGACGTACTTGGTTCCATGGCTGTGGGGTTGTCGGTCGAACCCTTCAGTCATGCCTCGCACATCGGCATGTTGCTGGAACTTAACCCGAAGCGGCCAGATTGATCTTCAGGCGCATGTAGCGCATGCGGGTGCCATGGGTCAGCGACAGGCTGATTACCTCGGCGCGCAATTACTTGGGGAAATAGGTTCCTGAAATCTTGGCGCCATTGATGCTGGCGCCTTCGAGGTTGGTTTCGGTGAAGTTGACGCCGCGCAAATCGGCCTGGCGCAGATAGCAGTCGCGCATGTCCAGGCCCTTCGCCTTGAGTTTGCGCAGATCGATGCCGCGCAGATCAGCGCCAACCAGGCTGCATTGCTCGCCGGCGGCGATGCGCCCATTGAACTCATCCACCTTGCCATGGCGCAGCAATAAATAGAGTTCGTCTTCTTTGATTTCTGGTTCTGGCATATTCCCTTGTTCCGAATGTGTAATTTCTGGTTATTGGATTTTCACTGAGGAATACAGCAACTTTAGCATCGTTTTGTTAGTATTGGAGTAGTTTTCTCGCTAACGGAGGCGTGTCCATGCAAGATCCTTTTGGTCGTTCTGTGACCTATTTACGTCTTTCCGTTACTGATCGTTGTAACTTCCGTTGTCATTACTGCATGTCGGAAGACATGACGTTTTTACCGCGTAAGGAGATCCTGTCGATCGAGGAGTTGGAGCGGGTCAGCTCGGTGTTCATTGAATCCGGTGTCGACAAATTACGCATCACTGGCGGTGAGCCGCTGGTGCGCCAGGGACTCATGCAGCTGTTCCATTACCTGTCGGCCTATCTGGATTCCGGACAGCTCAAGGAACTGACGCTGACCACCAATGGCGTGTTGCTGGACCGATATGCACAGGAGCTGGCGGATTGCGGCGTCAGGCGCATCAATATTTCGCTGGATACGCTGGATGCCAGAAAATTCCGGCAACTGACGCGCACCGGCGACCTTGGCGATGTGCTGCGCGGCATTGATGCGGCGGATCGCGCCGGCATGCAGATCAAGCTCAATACCGTGGCGCTTAAGGGCATCAACGATGATGAGTGGAATGACCTGATTCGCTGGTGTGGTGAGCGCGGTTTTGATCTGACCCTGATCGAGTCCATGCCGATGGGTGAAATCGGTGAATTGCGGGCAGACCATTTTCTGTCTCTGGATGACGTGAAGCAGCAGATCAATGCCGACTGGACCTTGCAGACCAGCGACTATCGCACCGGCGGGCCGGCGAGATATGCTCGAATTGCGGAAACCGGCCAACGCATTGGTTTCATTACGCCGTACAGTCACAATTTTTGCGAGTCGTGCAATCGCGTGCGCCTGTCCTGCACCGGCCAGCTGTATCTCTGTCTTGGCCAGGATGACATGGTGGATCTGCGCAAGCCATTGCGGATATCGGAAGACAACCAGCTGGTGCGTGAAGCCATCATGGCCGGCATCGCGCGCAAGCCGAGGGGTCACGATTTTGACGCCGACCGGCTGGCGGATGGCGCCCAGGTGGTGCGTTTCATGAACCACACCGGCGGCTGATATAACCAAGGATTTTTTTCACTAACCGGGATTTGTTATGAAAAGCAAACTGATTATAAGTACATTGACCGCCACAATTGTATTAGCAGGCTGTGCGACCGATGATCCAAACCGGCGCGCCAAAACCGGTGCCGCTATTGGCGCCATCGCCGGTGCAGTGCTGGGTCATCAGGTGGATCACGGTTCCGGCAAATGGGTGGGTGCCGCGGTTGGCGCACTGGCCGGGGCGGCGGTCGGCAACTACATGGATGAACAGCAACAGGCGTTCGAACGCGAACTGGCCGAGGAACGCCGCAATAACGAACTCGAAATCGAACGTCTCAAGGACGACACCCTCAAGCTGACCGTGGATTCCGAAGTGTCGTTTGATTTCGGCCAGTCGGAAATCAAACCGGCATTTCATGGCTCGCTCGATAAACTCGCCAGGGTACTGATCAAATACGATCGCACCGTGGTGCATGTCATCGGCCACACCGACAGTGTCGGCCCGGATAGCTACAACCAGCGTCTGTCCGAACAACGCGCCGAAAGCGTGCGTGATTACCTGGTCAGCCGTGGTGCGCCACAGCAGCGCCTGCGTACCGAAGGCCGTGGTGAGCGCGAACCACGCGACAGCAATGCCACAGAAGCCGGCAGACAGCTTAACCGCCGCGTTGAGATCTTCGTCAAACCGATCATCGAAGGTCGCGAAAACGAAGCCTACCAGTCGCCGAATTACTGATTCTGCCTGCCGGGGTTATTGCCGGCAGAGCTGATCAGCAACAGTTTGTCGGCGCGGCTTAGCTGCTTGATGGCAAACTCGCGTTGCAGGGCGCTGCTCTTGTCCGGACAGGCTTCCTGATAGAGCAGTCGAACCGGCAGACGGCTGCGCGTGTACTTGGCGCCTTTGCCACTGTTGTGCTGCTGCAGGCGCTTGAGAGGGTCGCGCGCGATGCCGGTGTAAAGACTCAGGTCGCAGCATTCAAGCAGGTAGACATACCAGAATTCAGCTTCTTCCGGGTCGTTGGTCATCGGTGGCCCTAGCCCTCGTCTCGCATCCGTACTGAAAAGCAAAAGGCCCGGTAACCTTCTGATTACCGGGCCTTTTTTGTTTGGCTCCCTGGGACAGGCTCGAACTGCCGACCTAGTGATTAACAGTCACCCGCTCTACCGACTGAGCTACCAGGGAAAGAAGCGCCATATGGTACCTCTAATGATTTTTATGTCAATAGAAATTACATTAAATACAGCTTATGGCGCTGCCGTCCGGCATGCTGTCTGACAGCCTCGGTCGGCCGGAATTAGCGATGATCAAGGCCTTGCCGTTCGGGTCTTTGTCGTTATCACAAAAGCGTACGGTGGTATTGCTGCCGGGCGTCATGCCGGAGGGCCGGTACGTGATCTTGCGCCGCCCGGTGGAACTGAGAATGCGCAGGGAAGCGGACTGGTTGTCCGCCAGGGCAAGCAGGCTTTCGTCGACATCGTGCTCACCATCGGCATTGTCATCGACAAACACGATATAGCCTTCGTGCCAGGCGAAGCCACCGGTGCAGCTGAGCTGATCGGTTGACGGGCACAGGGTGACACGGCGGTAGCGTTTGACCGCTTCGGCGCGGGCCAGCGCCAGCGACGTGCTGAACTGGTTGATGGCGCCAGTGCGGGCGTTGCGTTCGAGCAGCGTGGAAAAGCCGGGCACAGCTGTGGACAGCACGACGCTGAGAACGGCAAAAGTGGTGACGAGTTCAATGAGGGTATATCCGGCGCACGGCCGGGAATTGAGACAGGACATCGCAGACTCCTCCATGAGTTGTGATTCAGGCCGATCCGTGGCCATCGATTGTGTCAGCCGCCATTCAACCGGATTTACGGCCGGCGGTAAAGCGTTGCAATTACTTTGTAACGAATTTTTCGATGCGGTCGAGCGCTGCGGTCAGGTTTTCCATACTGGTGGCAATCGAAATGCGCATGTGATTCGGCAGGCCAAACGCGGTGCCTGGCACGACGGCAACGCCGGCTTTCTCGATCAGCACTTCGCCCAGTTCCAGGTCGCTGGAGACATCCGGCAGGTTTTCGATCATGCCGGTGATGTTCGGGAAAACATAAAAGGTGCCGTCGGCCGGCAGGCACTCGATACCCGGGATGTTGTTCAGCCTTTGCACCACATAGTCATGGCGTTGCTTGAAGGCAGTCAGCATTTCATTGATGCAATCCTGCGGGCCATTGAGCGCCGCTTCTGCCGCTGCCTGTGAAATCGAACACGGGTTGGAGGTGCTTTGCGATTGGATCTTTTTCATCGCCTTGATGACCTCGGCATTGCCGGCGGCATAACCGATGCGCCAGCCGGTCATCGAGTAGGCCTTGGAAACGCCGTTGAGCACAAGTGTGCGGTCATACAGTTCCGGGCAGGTATTGAGGATGTTCACAAACGGCTGGCCGGTCCAGAGGATGTGCTCGTACATATCATCCGTGGCGATCATCACCTTGGGAAATTCCAGCAGCACATCGGCCAGCTCGCGCAGCTCCTGTTTGCTGTACGCCATGCCGGTCGGATTGGACGGACTGTTGAGGACAAACAGGCGCGTGTTTTCATTGATCAGTCCACGCAGTTGTCCCGGCGTGATCTTGAAGTTTTTCTCGGCGGTGGCCTTGGCGATGACGGGTTTACCGCCGGCCAGCAACACCATATCCGGATAAGACACCCAGTAAGGCGCCGGGATGATGACTTCGTCCTCGTCATCGAGGATCGCCTGCGCCAGGTTGTAAAAACTCTGCTTGCCACCGGATGAGACGAGAATCTGCTCGGGTGTGTAATCGAGTCCGTTGTCACGTTTGAACTTGTCGATGACAGCCTGTTTGAGACTGGCAGTGCCGTCGACCGGCGTGTATTTGGTCTTGCCGTCATGGATGGCCTGGATGGCCGCCTGCTTGATGTGCTCCGGGGTATCGAAGTCCGGTTCGCCGGCGCCGAGGCCGATGACGTCCTCGCCTTTGGCGCGCAGTTCGGCGGCGCGTGCCGTGATCGCCAGTGTCGGCGACGGTTTGACTGATTTAACACGAGAAGAAAGTTTCAGGGCCATGCTAGCTGTAAATCCGTAAAGTCTAAATTTTCAAAATCCGTGCGGAACGATGATTTCATCGAATCGTCAGAGGTATGAAATAATACCGCAAACTTCTCCTGTTTAGTGCCTTATGTCAAAACAATTTGAGCTGGTTTCGAAATACGATCCGGCCGGTGACCAGCCGACTGCGATCGCGAGTCTGCTGGAGGGCATCAACGACGGTGAGGCCGGCATGACGCTGCTCGGCGTAACCGGCTCAGGCAAGACTTTTACCGTCGCCAACGTCATCCAGGCAACCCAGCGGCCGACGCTGATCCTGGCGCACAACAAGACGCTGGCGGCGCAGCTGTACGGGGAGATGAAGGAGTTTTTCCCGAACAACTCGGTCGAGTATTTCGTTTCCTACTACGACTATTACCAGCCGGAAGCCTATGTGCCGTCGTCGGATACCTTCATCGAGAAGGACGCCTCGATCAACGAGCACATCGAGCAGATGCGCCTGTCGGCCACCAAGTCGCTGCTGGAGCGGCGCGACACCATCATCGTTGCGACCGTGTCCTGTATCTTCGGTCTCGGCGACCCGCGCGCCTACCTGAGTATGGTGCTGCACTTAAGTCGCGGCGAGATCATCGACCAGCGCCAGATCCTGCGCCGCCTGGCCGAGCTGCAATACACGCGCAACGACACCGAACTGCATCGCGCCACCTATCGCGTGCGCGGCGAGATCATCGACATCTTCCCGGCCGAGTCGGACGGCGAGGCGGTGCGCATCGAAATGTTCGATGAGGAAATCGAAAACATCACCACCTTCGATCCGCTTACCGGCGAGACCTTACAGAAGCTGCCGCGTTTCACGATTTTTCCGAAGTCACATTACGTCACGCCACGCGAGACCATTCTCGAAGCCATTGAACTCATCAAGGTGGAACTGCGCGAGCGTCTGGATCAATTGTACGAGGCCGACAAGCTGGTCGAGGCGCAACGCCTGCAGCAACGTGTCACCTTCGATCTGGAAATGATGCAGGAGCTGGGTTATTGCTCCGGCATTGAAAACTACTCACGCTACCTGTCGGGCCGCCAGCCGGGCGAGCCGCCGCCAACGCTGTTTGATTATCTGCCGAACGATGCGCTGCTGGTGATCGACGAATCGCACGTCACGGTGCCGCAGGTCGGCGGCATGTACCGCGGCGACCGTTCGCGTAAAGAGACATTGGTCGAATACGGCTTTCGCCTGCCGTCGGCACTGGATAACCGGCCGATGCGGTTCGAGGAATTTGAGGCGCGTCAGCCGCAGACCATTTATGTCTCGGCCACACCGCGCGACTACGAAATCCAGCATTCCGGCGCCATCGTCGAGCAGGTGGTGCGGCCCACCGGTCTGCTTGACCCGGAAATCGATGTGCGCCCGGCCACCACCCAGGTTGATGACCTGCTGTCGGAAATCAACCTGACCGTCGCCAAGGGCGACCGTGTACTGGTCACCACGCTGACCAAACGCATGGCCGAAGACCTGACCGACTACCTCATGGAACACGATGTGCGCGTGCGTTACCTGCATTCTGATATTGAAACGGTCGAGCGCGTCGAAATCATCCGCGACTTACGCCTCGGCGAGTTTGATGTGCTGGTCGGCATCAACCTGTTGCGCGAAGGTCTCGACATGCCGGAGGTGTCACTGGTCGCGGTGCTGGATGCCGACAAGGAGGGCTTCCTGCGTTCCGAAGGTTCGCTGATCCAGACCATCGGCCGTGCCGCACGCAACGCCGACGGCCGTGCCATTCTGTATGCCGACAAGGTGACTGGCTCCATGCAACGCGCCATGGACGAAACCGAACGCCGCCGCAACAAGCAGAAAGCCTACAACCAGGAACACGGCATCACACCGGAGACGGTGCGCAAGTCGGTCGCCGACATCATGGAAGGCGCTTACCCGGGCGGCAGCCGCAGTCCGAAACAATACGCCAAAGTAGCCGACGAAGAAGCAAAATACGCCGCCATGACGCCACAGCAAATGGGCAAGTACCTCGAATCACTGGAACAGCAGATGTTCCAGCACGCGCGCGATCTCGAGTTCGAGCAGGCTGCTGCGATTCGCGACAAGTTGCACGAGTTGCGTCAGCTCATGTGATCAGGTCGACTCCAGCAATCAGTATCAGATTTGGATTTGATGCAATCTGGCAAAAGCGGACATAGTAGCGATAGGTTAGGTGATTCAAACTACTGATAAGTTGCAGCTACAAATTTCTAATTGATTTCCATTGTTCAGCTAATAGCGTTCAGCGACATTGGGCCTGATGGCCGCTTTCGAGCCTAAGTGGGTATCGGCGCTAAAGAAGGATTTGGATGTCCATCCGAAGAAAATGGATATTAGCTTTCGGTTCAACTAGCACTCGAAGCTGACCAAGGACCTGATCGTGTTCCCCGTAAATTCTATTCCCAATTTTCTTGATATTTATTCACATCAGCGGCTCGGCCGGCCGGCTACTAAAATCCCTTCGCCATGTGCTCAGCTGTTCAAGATCAGCACGAAGTTCGGCTTCCCCGGGAATACGCACTTGTGTTTCCGTAGACTGGCTATGTTCAAAGGCCGAGTATTTTGTCATCAGGCCGTCAATGAATTGGCAATCTTCGGGTGTGATGCGTGGTAGGGCGCCAAGCCGATTATCTGTTTGCACACTGCGCCGATGTCGTTTGATGACTTGATTGAGCAAATCGTCTTCCACGGTGCGTTCGAGCAACTTCCGGAATTCCGTGCATATCACTTGGGCGTGACGTTCATAAGCTTCTGGCCCCTCTGAATTCCCCGCTGATTTCGCTTTTTTGAGTCGTTCAAGAAGGATGTTGTTGGCCTTCTTCGTATTTACGCTGGCCAAGCTTTCATCAACTGGGTGCCCGGAGATACCTTGATAGGCTTGGATGAAACGTTGTTCCAAGTTGTCTTTCTTCCATTGCTCCCCCATTTTCTTCGCGGCATCCTCTGCCGCTCCAAACAACGACAACCGGTGAGTGAAGATCAGAACCTGGCGCTCCCTGGCCAGCTGCGCAAGTCTTTGTGCGACCGACCACTCGTATTCTTGATCCAGGGAGGATATCGGATCGTCAAACACGAATGGTGCTGCAAGAGGCTTGTCTCCAACATCGGCGAGAAAAGCGGCCAACGAAACGATACGACGCTCTCCTTCGCTTAATACCTCGATGGGAGTGATACTTGGTGCTGAGGTCCCCACGAGTTGGAGTCGGTGCATCGCGACCCCGTGATCGGTTCGCGTCTTGACCAACGCTACATTGATATGGCTGGCACCTAGGTTTTTCAGCTCGGTATTGAAGCGATGGACATAGGCCTCTGTTATGGCCTTTTGTGCGAATTCTCCGGCTTTCCTAGAAATGGACTGGGAGTTAGTTGATGCTATCCAACTTTCGTACTGCGCTACTTTCATGAGACGCATGATTTCTGCGTCAATTGCCGAAGACTGCTGTGCGGTCCACCGCTTAGCCTCTAGGTTCAGTTTTTCTGAAGCGGCCTGGATGTGGTCGAACTGGGACGCATCCTGATCGAATTGCTGGGCACGTGTTTCAAGAGAATCCGAATAGGTCTGCAGAGTCTCTAGAATTTCCTTAGGTGTGACGATCGGCAGAGCCTCTTCTTGGGTTTCACCAACCTTCAGCCGTTCGCAGACCTGCTGAATCTGGTTCCAGAAAGTGGTGAGAGCCTGTGACCAGGAGTCATCTAGCCCTGCGGCCGTGCAAGCAGTCATGATTTCCACTGAATTCATGGGACTTGGTAGTCCTGCCAGAGTATTCGAATAAGTCGTCTCAGCATTGTTGGCGGCATTTTCCAATAAGCCCTTTATAGAGGAATCGAAATCTTGGAGTCGCTTTCTTGCATCGGGAGCCAAGTCTTGGTGACACAGTACGCAGCGATCACCTTCATTTGTTGCAGGAAATTCACGGCCGGGATATGCCACGTCCACTGAATATTTCCTCGCTGCCTCCCAAAGGGCTCGCCAAGTCTCTGTCCCCACACCATCTAGTTGAGCTGATTGGATTTTCGCTGCTTCTGTTGCTATCTGGCGCTTTGATAATGCCTCCTGCTGTGCGTATCGAATACGCTCAAGCTGTTCCTTGCTGAGGGCTGATGATGCCACCTTCATACGCGAGATCAGTTGATCAACCTGGACTTTGATCTGTCTTTGTTGGCGCGCAGCCGCGGTCGGATCTGCCGTCTTTAATCGCTCGGTTAAGCCGTCGAGGGTTTTCTGCTCGCTTTCGGTCCAAGTTTTGAGATGGTGAAGAGCCACACCTGACATTGTTGGGTTGAGTGATTGATAGGATTTGGCTGTGGCGGTGTTGGCATATTCTGCTGGGATCTGAGGTAGTGTGCTTTGTAAAGCTCCCTGTTCGTGTCTTAACTGTGCTTTGACACGGTCACATGTGGTGGAGAGGTGCTCGAACAATGCGATTTGAGGCGGCGTGTAAGTGACTCCGGTTTCATTTGATAGATAAAATGCCGCGGCTTCAGCGTCGAAAATGTCAACAGCACGTAACCACTCAATGGGATCAGCGTTTGCTAGCCAGACCTCTGAATGGATATCGGGTCCTACTTGATAGGTGACCGTGCACTGCCTATGTTTCGGAGCCACCTTGAAGATATTTGGGCGCAATGGCTCGGCACGTGGGTGACCACACACATTCCTGAGGATACGTGTATATCCGCTTTTCCCAGATCCATTATGGCCATAAATGACTGACAGGTTTCCATCGCCGAAATCCAAGGGGCGGTAGGGTTCGAGGGACTCAATTCCTTTGATATTTCCAATGCTAACTAGGCGCAAATCTCCAGTAGTTTGGCTACTGCTCCGCAAGCCTGCCAATGCCTGGTGTTTCATGGAAGTTGATTCAGTTGGGCTTTTTAGCCTAGTCGTAATCTCATTGATATCGCTGTCGGATAGCTCACCTTTTTCGAGTTGCCATTCGGCCGCTTTTTGCTGCCAGGCAGGCCGCTGCATTAACCATTCTATGATTTCAGAGGTAATGTCACTCATCCCTGTTTTTCCTGTCTCATACAATAAAGGCATTGTCAGATCATGTTTGAGTCAAAAGAGTCAGGGCAGATCGCTGCATCTGAAACTGTTCAGCATAACCTCACCAAACACCGCTCCAGCCGGCCACTTCAGATGCTCCGGGTTACGTTCGGCATGATTGACCAGAATCAGTGCTTGCTGCTTGAACGTGACATGGTCGGGTACGCAATAGGGCAGGTGTTTGAGTATCTCGCGCATACTCGGTTTGTTGTCACCACTGCTGGCCTGCTTGATCGCTGACCAGGCCAGTGCGTCCTGGAATGCCTGCAGGTAGGTCCAGCATTTCTCGCTTTGCATTTGCGCATGCAGGTCTTTGGTCAGCGGTGCATCGGCCGCCGCTTCAGCCAGGCGGATCGCGACTTTGCAGTTTGCCACCAGGTCGGCGAAGTTGTCGGCGGCGGGCAGGTTGGTTGCCAGTAACAGATTCAGCAACAATGCCAGGAACAAGCGTTGCATCATGTGGCCTCCGGGCTGAACAGCAATTCCAGGTAATTGCGGCACTGGATGAGTTGTTCCGATGCCAGTTTTGGCTCACTCATGACTTTCGACAGAATGAATGCGCCCTCGAATGTTGTCAGTACATGGTCGGCCACCTGGTGTTTTTCCACCGGGATGCGGGGTGGATATAGGGTCATGACTTGCTCGATCTTGTCACTCAGGCGTTTGCGCCAGAAATGCATCATGCCTTCAACCGTTCCCATGACTTCCGATGAAATGGCGCCACTCTGGTAACAATAAGAAGCATACAAACAACCGGGAAATGGCTCTTCGAGCTGGTCGGTCATGTCGATGAACAGCCCGAGGAAAATCAGCAGTTGCTGCAACGGGTCGCGCGCCAGTTGCTCGGCTTTGTGCATGCCGTCGTTGTAATGGTGCTGGTCGTCTTCGGCGTAACGCTCGATCAGTGCCGCAGCCAGATCGTGTTTCGTTTTGAAATGATAAAAGAACGTGCCTTTGGTAACGCCTGCCGCGTCGATGACTTTTTCCACCGAAGTGCCGGACAGGCCGACATCGAGCACCATGCTCTGGGCCACGTCCATGATCTTGTTGCGTGTGATGTTGCCGTCTTTGGGCATACAGGCTCACCTGTCCGGGTTTGTTTTTGTACCGCTGGTCAGAAACCGCTGTCGATTTTGCAACAAAGATTGCAAATTCGTTTCTGTAGAAAAATTAATTAATGCAAAAACAATAACATAAGTAGTAAGAAATTAAATCGGTAGTTGTATTGCGGCCTTAAAAAACTCTCCCCTAGACTTTTCACTACAGCTACAAGCCAACACTTTAACGAGGAGAAGATTATGTGCAATGCCTGTATACCGATGTTGAATGAAGCCCGGCCGGAAGACGAGTTTGCCGACAAGCTCGTGGATATGCTCAACCAGGGCGCGTTATCGTTGATGGTTTCTATTGGCCATAGAACCGGCCTGTTTGATTGCCTGGCGGAACTGAGTGTCGCCAGCGCTGAACAAATTGCCTCACACGCCGGACTCGAATATCGCTACGTCAAGGAATGGCTCGCAGCGATGGTGTCCGGCGGTGTTGTGCAGTACCGTCCGCAGGATGCGCATTACCTGTTGCCGGACAGCCATGCAGCGCTGTTGTGCCGCAAGTCATCTCCCGACAACATCGCCGTGTTTGCGCAATACGTCGGCATGATGGGGCAGGTCGAAGACCGGATCGTCGATTGTTTTCGACAAGGTGGCGGTGTCGGTTACGAACATTATCCACGTTTCCACGAAGTCATGGCCGAGGACAGTGGCCAGACCGTGCTGGCCGGTCTGGATGAATACATCCTGCCGTTGCTGGGTGATGATTTTGTGCAACGTCTTGAAACTGGTATTCGCGTGCTCGACATCGGCTGTGGCAAGGGCCGTGCGTTATTGCATCTGGCAGAATCTTACCCAAACAGCCGGTTTGTCGGTTATGACCTGTCGGCCGAAGCGTTGGCGATTGCGCGTGCCGAAGCCGAAACACGGGGTTTGCATAATGTTGAGTTTGTCGTGCGTGACCTGAGTGATTTTGAACAACAGGCCGAAGCTGAAGTCTTTGACCTGGTCACCGCGTTTGACGCGATTCATGACCAGGCCAGGCCGCAAGGTGTACTCAATGGTATTTACCGCAGTCTGAAAACGGGCGGCCGCTTCCTGATGCAGGATATTCGCGCTTCCAGTCATCTGGAAAACAACCTCGACCATCCGATCGCACCACTGCTGTACACGCTCTCGACCATGCACTGCATGACCGTGTCGCTGGCGCAGGGTGGAGCAGGGCTGGGCACCATGTGGGGCGAGGAACTGGCGGTCGACATGCTGGGCAAGGCCGGGTTTGAAAACATCGCTGTGCACCAACTGGAGCATGATTTCCAGAACAACTTTTACGTGATGCAAAAGTCGTAGTTGGGCCGCAATAAAAAAGCCCGGCAATTTAGCCGGGCTTTATGTCTGGTAGGCGCGAGTGGACTACTCCGGGCATTCTGCCCTCCGCCCTTCGGGCCATGCTCATTCTTCGCATGTTCAAAATTGCCTGCGCAATTTTGTCGAACCGGCCATTTTGATGTCGGTGGTTCTCATCAACTCGCTAAAATGAAAAAGCCCGTCTGGTGACGGGCTTTAATTATCTGGTAGGCGCGAGTGGACTCGAACCACCGACTTCCACCATGTCAAGGTGACACTCTAACCAACTGAGTTACGCGCCTGTAAATCAGAGACGCGAATATACAGTTTCTTGCTGCTGGCCGCAATATTTAGGAAGCAGAAAGCATGTTTTAGCGGCGTATTTCGGCCAGCAAGAGCGTCAGCGGGCAACGCTGATCAGCTCACCAAGCGCGGCAACGATTTCCTCGTAGCTCGGCGGCAGGGCGTCGGCCGGGTAGGCGAGTACGCCGCGGCAGGACAGGCGCAATACATTGGCATCGTCGCCCTGCAGGCGGAAGTGATAACCCCGATAGATGGAGCTGGTGCCGCTGTCGTCATCGGCTATCGCCATAAGCCTGAATTGATCTGCTGTGAGCTTGCCATCAAACGCCACTGTGACATCGTTTCCCGGGCGAAACTGCACCACTTCTTCAAGCGTGTCCCGTACCCTGGTGACTTGGTAGGTACCTGGCGCCACGGTCTGGTCGTTGTCGTTATCGAGCTTGCGCACCTCGATATTGCAGTTGGGTGCATAGTGATTGAAGCGCTGGGTGATTTTTCCGTGCTGGATGAACACGCGGGTGCGACCGGCCGGGATGGTGATCGGCTGGTTGATTTGTACCGTTGCAATATTGTTGGCCAGTGTGTGCGGTGTGCGGTTTTCGCCGGTGGTGCTGCAACCGCCGGCCAGCAGGCTGAGTAAAACTGCCAGGAAAAGCGGCGCTTTGGCCGGGAATATCTGTTTTGCCTGTTGCATGTTTATTCTCCTGATCCGTGGTCGGGTAAAGCGGAAGATGCCCGCAATTGTGGGTTAGACCAACAGAGGAATGCAATCGTTCGCCTGTCACGGCTTTGCAACATTGCCGGACTAGACTTGCGACCGTAAAAACCCTCGATAACGCATTTTTGGAGCATTTCTAATGAGAATCAATCAGACACACGAACCGGTGCTGAAGCGAAAATCGCGCAGTAACGGTATCTATGACCTGACGGTGCATTGCCTGAATTGCAATGCCTCGCATTCGGCCAGGGTCAGCGAGAAAACCGTTGACGAATACTGGCTGCTAAGCTGCAAGGCCTGCGGTAGCCGCGGCCGCGATATCGAAGTCAGCTATCTGCCGGCAATGCCTGCTGCCTGATTTTCGTTTCCCTCTCTGCCACCATCCTGTCGGCAGCGCCTCTGGATTTTTCTTCCGATTTTAATTCCTGAATTCTCAGCCACGATCAGCCGGCTGCCTTGTCGGTAATTTCAGGCTCACCTTCAGGCCGCCCGCTTCGGCGACGCCAAATTCGATTTTGCTGTTGTAAGCGCTGATGATGTCCCGGGCGATGGCCAGCCCCAGGCCGGTGCCGGTCGTCTGCTCGTCGAGTCGCAGGCCGCGTTGCCCCAGATTGGCGCGCTGTTGTTCAGCGACTCCCGGACCATCGTCTTCGATGTTTACCAGCCAGTGAGTATTCTGCTGAATCTGCAGGCGAATGCGTACCAGGCTTTGCGCCCATTTACCGGCATTGTCGAGAATGTTACCGAGGAGCTCCGCCAGGTCGTCGGGCGACACCGTGACTTCGGCCTGTTGCGGCAGTTGCA
Organism: Chromatiales bacterium; assembly: GCA_050049775.1. GTDB lineage: Bacteria > Pseudomonadota > Gammaproteobacteria > Chromatiales > Chromatiaceae > JABDQZ01. The sequence goes on along the minus strand of JASFVP010000034.1, from coordinate 21,450 downwards.
TATCCCAGGCCAGTCTCTTGCCAGCCGGTGTCCTTTGCAAGGTGTTGACCAGTCCTTGCAGGGTCTTGACCAGATCGCTGTGTCGGGGGCGTCCACCGGCTTCGCTGCGCAAGCGGGCGCGGATTAGTTCGCGATCGATGCGCTGGCGCATGCTTTGGGCGAGGTGCTCGAGATCGTCGGCCATACCGCTCTCGCCCTGTGTGCGCAGCCGCTGTGCATCGGCGCTGAGTGCAGTAATCGGCGTTTTCAGGCCATGCGCCAGATCCGCCGTCCAGGCGCGTGCGTTTTCCACGGCTTGGTCGCGTGAATCGAGTAACTGGTTAATTTCATCAATCAGTGGCTGCACCTCTTCCGGAAAAGCGCTCGGCAGGCGCGCCGTTTCACCGGAGCGTATCGACAGGACGCCGAGGCGCACCCGGTCTAGCGGCGACAGGCCGGTCCTGACCTGGAACCAGGAAGCCAGCAGCAGCGCCAGAGCCAGAAATGCAAGATACGGCAGCAGATCACGCGTGAAAGCATCACGTGCTTCGATCAGGTCACTGCGATCGACCGCTACCACAACGCGCAGCCGATGGGCATCGGTTTCCGGGAAGACGATGACCTGTTGTTCGCGCACCAGCAGCGACTGGCCATCCGGTCCGGCCAGTTCATGGCGATGCACGACACCCAGCTTCAGCAGGTCATGCGGTAATGGCAGCATGTTGTCCCATAACGAACGCGAGCGAATCAAGGCGTGGTATTTGTCATCCTGGATTTGCCAGTAAAGACCGCTTAGCGGTTCTTCGAAACGTGGATCGGATAGCTCATGGGTCAGCCTGATGCCGTCATTGCCGTCCGGTTCGATGCGCCCGATCAGTTCATGCAGGTAGGTTTCCAGTTGCATGTCCAGGCGACGTTCGACATGGTGACCAAACAGCGCGGACAGGCCAAAACCGGCGGCCACCAGCGCCAGGCTGATGGAGAAAACCGCCGCAACCAGCAGGCGAACGCGCAGCGAAGGCAGTTTCACTGTGGCGGTTTCTCGATGATGTAACCAAAGCCGCGGCGGGTTTCGATGAGCTTGTTGCCGAGCTTTTTACGCACCCGCCCGATCATGACTTCGACCGCATTGGACTCACGTTCAAAATCCTGCGCATACAGTTGCTCGGTGAGTTCCAGTTGCGAAACGACGCGCCCGGCATGCTGTACCAGGTAACTGACCAGGCGGTATTCTTGCGGTGACAGGTGCACCGGGTTGCCGTCGATCGTGACACGCATCTGGCGGGTATCTAGCATCAGTGGTCCGACCTGGATGGTGGATGTCGCCTGGCCAGCAGTACGACGCAGAATGGCACGCAGCCGCGCCAGCATTTCCTCGACTCGAAATGGTTTGGGCAGGTAGTCATCGGCGCCGGCATCGATACCTTCAACCCGTTCGTTCCAGTTGCCACGCGCGGTCAGGATCAATACCGGGAAATCCCGGCCTTCCTCACGCCAGCGCTTGAGCACAGTGAGTCCGTCCAGGCCGGGCAAGCCAAGATCGAGAATGGCTGCAGCATAGGTTTCGGTGCTGCCCTTGAACCAGGCGCTTTCGCCATCGCTGGCCAGGTCAACCACGTAACCCGAAGACTCCAGCGCAGTGATGACACTGTCGGCGACCTTGGGGTCGTCTTCCACCAGCAGGATACGCATCAGTAGTCCGAGACCAGCACCAGTTCACCGCTGCGCGCATCGATGTGTACCTTGCGCAACTGGCCCTGCGGGTCAACGATCTTGAATTCGTAAACCCAGCGATCAAATTCATATTCGTAATGCGTGGCAACGATCTTGCCCGGCGCCACTTTTTGCAGGTGCTTGCGCACTTCCGGCAAAGGCAATGCCTCGCCACGGCGTACGGCTTCACGCGCCAGTTCGTAGGCGCTGGCGTGTTCGTGCCAGACCGGCTCGTGGTTTTCGGCAATCACGGCTGCAGCCAGTACCGGGACCAACAGGACCAGCAGGCGGGCAAATTGTTTCGTTGCGATTTGCATCTGAAAAGACTACACCGGACGGCGGCAATGCGCCATTAGTCGACATGTCCCGACTCGAGTATCGGCAACAGCCAATAGTGCATACCGCTGCCGCGGAAGTCGGCCTTGATGGCGCCAAGCAGGCTGTGGGCGTCTTCACAGGACAGGTGTAGCTGGAACAATACCTGGCGACGCCGTCCGGCCACCTGTTCGGCCAGCGTCATGGAGTGTTCGGAGCTGCCATGGCCGTCAATCGGGTGACTGGAAAAGCCACTGGTGGCAGTGTGCGCCAGCAGCCAGTCGGTGACCGAATCTTCCACTTCGGGAGATACCACCAGGTTCAGTAAACAGTTTTCAGTCATGTCAGGCTCCTTTGCGATCCAGACCAAAGCGGCGGTAAAGAATCGGCAACAGAATCAAAGTCAGGGCGGTGGACGAGATCAGGCCACCGATCACCACGATTGCCAACGGGCGCTGTATCTCCGAGCCGGGGCCGCTCGCAAACAGCAGCGGCACCAGGCCAAAGGCGGCGATGCTGGCGGTCATCAGAACCGGGCGCAAACGGCGTTTGGCGCCTTCGATGACCAGCTTGTCGATCGACATGCCCAGTGCCTTGAGCTGGTTGAAGTAGGTCACCATCACAACACCATTGAGTACGGCGATGCCAAGCAGGGCGATGAAGCCGACCGATGCCGGTACCGACAGGTATTCGTTGGTCAGCCACAAGGCGACGATGCCGCCGATCATGGCGAACGGCACATTGGTCAGCACCAGCGCCGCCTGGCGCACCGAACGGAAGGTACTGAACAACAGCAGGAAGATCAGGCCGATTGCCACCGGCACCACAATCGACAAACGTTGCGCGGCGCGTTGCTGGTTCTCGAATTCGCCACCCCATTCGTAATAAAAACCGATCGGTGGCTTGACCTGTTCGGCGACACGCTGTCGGGCTTCCTCGACAAAGCCGACCAGGTCGCGCCCTCCGACATTGGCGACCACTACCGCCATACGATTGCCGCGCTCGCGCTGGATGGCGACCGGACCTTCGGTGCGTTCAAGGCTGACCAGCGAGGTCAGCGGTACGCGCTGGCCATCGGCCAGGGTCAGTTGCAAAGCGTCAAAGACGGCCGCCGAACTGCGCAGCTCGGCCGGGCCACGAATAATCAGCGGCGTGCGGCGCGCACCCTCGTAAACGGTGCCGACACGAATGCCTTCGACTTGCGCTCTCAGGGTATCTTCGAGTGTTTCCACATCCAGGCCGAGACGGCCGGCGGCGAGCTGCTCCACTTTCAGCTGGTAATATTGCGCGCCTTCATTGCGGGCGGTGTAAACGTCTTCGGCGCCGGCAATATCCTGCACCACCGACACAATGGCTTCGGCCGTACGATTGAGTTTTTCCTGGTCGTCACCGAATATCTTGATTGCCAGGTCGCCGCGCACGCCGGTCAGCATTTCGGAAACACGCATCTCGATCGGCTGGGTGAACGCATAGTCCACACCGGGGAACTGGTCCAGCACCTGGCGAATGGCGCTGATCAGTTCGTCCTTGCTTTGCATGCGCCATTGATCACGTGGCTTTAATACCAGGAACGAGTCGGTCTGGTTGAGTCCCATCGGGTCCAGCCCCAGTTCATCGGAACCGGTGCGCGCCACGATGCCGGTGACTTCCGGTACCTGCTGCATGATGGCATGTTGCACCAGCTGGTCGAGCTCGAGAGATTTCTGCAGATTGATCGACGGCAGTTTTTCCAGTTGCACAATCAGGTCGCCTTCATCCATCGAAGGCATAAAGGCCTTGCCGACCTGGGTGTAAAGTCCACCGGCCGCCACCAGCAACACGACTGCTGTGATAACCACTGCCCGGCCATGTTTAAGGCTCCGGCGTAACAGCGGCAGGTAGAGGCCATTGATTTTACGCACCAGCCAGGGGTCTTCATGTTTCGGCTTGCCGAGCAGGTAAGACGCCAGCACCGGGATAATACTCAGGGATAACAGCAGTGAAGCAGTCAGTGCAAATACAATGGTAAGCGCCACTGGCACAAACAGCTTGCCTTCGAGTCCCTGCAGCGTCAGCAAAGGCAAGAACACAATCACGATGATCATGATGCCGGACGTCACGGGCACGGCCACTTCCTTGGCGGCGCGGTAAATCAGGTGCAGGCGGGGCAGCTTGCTTTGTTTGCCATGCTGCGCCAGTGTGGTGACGACGTTCTCGACCACGACCACGGCGGCATCGACCAGCATGCCGATGGCGATGGCCAGACCGCCCAGAGACATCAGGTTGGCGGACAGGCCGAATGCATTCATAAGGATAAAGGTGGCGAGGGCGGCCAACGGCAGGATCAGCGCCACCGTGAGTGCGGCGCGCAGATCGCCCAGAAACAGCACAAGTAGCACCAGCACCAGCACAATGGCTTCGGTCAGCGCCTTGGATACCGTGCCGACGGCACTTTCAACCAGATTGCCGCGATCATAAAACACACGGATGTGCACACCTTCCGGCAGGCTGGGAGTCAGTTCGGCGATCTTGGCGCGCACCCCCAGCACTACGTCACGCGCGTTCGCGCCGCGCAGGCCCAGTACCAGTCCTTCGACGATCTCGCCACGACCGTCATGCGTCACAGCGCCGTAGCGGGTTAGTGCGCCGAGCTTGACTTCGGCTACGTCGGCGACACGCACCGGCTGTGCCGGGTCGGCCTTGACGACAATGCCGGCGACATCTTCAAGTGTGTTGATACTGCCTTCGGTGCGCACCAGCAGGGCTTCCTCGCCATCGTCGAGCCGGCCGGCGCCATCGTTGCGGTTGTTGCGTTCCAGTGCTTCACGCAGTTGCATGAGGCTGATGCCACGAGCGGTCAGGCGAGCGTTGTCCGGCGCTATTTCAAAGGTGCGCACCTGGCCACCCAGTGCGTTGACGTCGGCCACACCGGCTACCGTGCGCAGTGCCGGGCGGATGACCCAGTCGAGTAATTCGCGCCGCTGCATGATGTTGAGATCACCGCCTTCGATGGTGAACATGAACATCTCGCCGAGCGGCGTGGTCATTGGTGCGATGCCGCCACTGATATCCATTGGCAGGTCGCCCCAGATGGCACCGAGACGTTCACTGACCTGCTGCCTGGCCCAGTAGATGTCAGTGCCTTCTTCGAAGTCGACGGTAATGTCGGTCAGTGCATACTTGGCGACCGAGCGCAGCATCGACTGTTTGGGGATACCAAGCATTTCCACTTCGATCGGTGCGGTGATGCGGGTTTCAACTTCTTCCGGTGTCATGCCGGGCGCCTTGATGATGATCTTCACCTGGGTGGTCGAGACATCCGGAAAAGCGTCGATCGGTGTATTGCGAAAGGCATTCCAGCCGGCGCCGATCAGCACCAGTACCGACAGAATGATCAGCAGACGCTGGGTCAGGGAAAAACGGATAAGACGCGCCAGCATTATTGTACTCCCGCAGCCAGTGCGGCTTTCAACGCAACCGTGCCATTAATCACTACGCTGTCGCCGGGCTGGATCGGTCCGGTGACTACCACCTCATCGGCCTGGCGCGCCAGCACTTCTACAGCGACCGCCTCAAAACCATTGCTGCGCTCGACAAACACCTTGTCGCTGCCTTCCATGCGCAGGAGTGCGCGTGCCGGCAGACGCAGTGAATTGCTGACCGAGGCCTGGCTAAGTTGTGCTTCAATAAACTGTCCGGGACGCAGCGCGGCGACGCCTTCCGTGATTTCCGCACGCACCAGTACACCCTGGTCCGTGCCATGTACCATGCGCCCGATCGTGATGACGCTGGCGCTCAGGCCATGCGATAACTTCACCTTGCTGCCGGTTGTCACCTGGCCCAGAGCATCCAGCGGCACATGCACCTCGACCCACAGGGTTGATAGATCACCGACCCGATAAAGCGGATCGGACGCCGACAAACGTTGTCCGGCGGTGGCGATCTGTTCCAGAACCACGCCGTCCAGCGGTGATTGCACTTCAAGGACGGTATTGAGTTGCTGGCTGCCGGCAAGTTTCTTTATGGCCTGTTCCGACATACCGGCCAGCAGTAACGCCTGGCGATCGCGTGCTTCGCTGGTGAGCGCTTCACGATGCGCAGACTGGCTTTCCAGCAAGCGGCGTTGTGCGACGATGCCTTCGGCATGCAGCTTGCGATCACGCGTCAGGGTTTCTGCCGCGAGCTGGCGGCGGGTGCGCGATTCCAGGTAAGCGGCCTGTAATTCCAGTAGTCCCTGGCTGCGCATTTGCGCCAGTGGCTGACCGGCTTTTACTGTTTCACCTTCGGCGACCAGCAAGGCTTCAACTACACCTTCAAGCGGAGCGCTGACCTCCCGCAGTTGTGCATTCGGTACAGCAATCTTGGCGGGATAAGCCTTGCTGAAGGCATTATTGCCCGGTTTGACCGGTGCGGTTTGAATATCGAAAGCAGCTCGCTGGCTTTCGTTGATGACCGCGATCGGACCGGCTTGAGCGACAGCGCACCATGCACTGATGGCAATGCTGAAAAGCAGTTGTTTTTTCATTGTGGTATTACTCCCAAGGCCTGATTCAGGCGTGCAACCGCCTGGCTGTGTTGCAGCTGGCGGATCTGATAATCGTGACGGGCGGACAGAGCATCGGCCTGCGCCTGGATGAGGCGGACCAGGTCGGTTTCGCCCAGCTCGAAGGCGCGTCGGTTTAACTTGAGACTGGCTTCAGCCAGGCGTTGTCGTTTTTCCGTCTGGGCAAGCGTGGCGCTGGTTTGTTCCAGTTCCAGTTGCGCCAGTTGCAATGCTTCCTGCAACTCATGATGGGCAAGCTGGTATTCCGTGCGCGCCTGTGTCAGTGAGTTTTCCGCTTCTGCGATAGCCGGCGCACTGTGCGCGCCGGTCGCAAAAGGCATGCTCAATTCGATACCGACGGACGATTCATAATCATTGCCACTGGCTGCCTTGGCTGATTTGGCGCCCAGCCATAGATTGGGGCTCGGGCGGCTTTCGCTGCTGACACGATCACGTCGCGCCTGTGCCTGATCAGCGCGTAATCGGGCAAGCTGCAGGCTCGGGTGACTGTCAGCGAGTTCTGCCGGTGTCGTCAGTGGTTCTGAGCCGGGTTGTTCAGGCAGCTCGATGCCAGTGTAATGCTGAAACATCTGATCGGCTTGGCGGGCCTGGACTTTGGCCTGCTGCAACGATTCTTCGCGGCCGATGAGTTCTTTCTGCGCCAGCAATTGATCATTGCGCGGCAGCTCACCGGCTTCGACGCGTTGTTGCACATCCTGTAGCAGTTGTTTGGCGGCGCTTACCGCGGACTGGGCCTGTTCGGCTTCTCCGCGTGCAATTGCAGCAGCCCACAGGCGTTCACGGACCTGGCCGGCGAGTTTGAGTTTCCGGGCCTGTGCAATCGCATCCGATGTGGCCAGCGTCGATTCGGCTTCGCGCCGGTAGCTGTCGGCTTGTCCGGGTAACCACAGCGGCATGTCGATGCCGCCTTCCCATTCGCGATAACCCAGTTCACTGCCGACGGCATCGGTTTGGTATTTGATGTTTGCGCTCGGTTGGCTGGCGAAAGGCTGTTCCGCCTTGTTGCTTAATGCCGTGGCGAGTTTACGTTCGGCATCGGCCAGTTCCACGCCGGGATGGCGTTTATCCGCCGCCGCAAGCATGTCCGCCAGTGATGGTGCTGCCTGTAATGGTAGCGGCACACAGATTGAAGCAATTAAAAGCAGCCAGCCGTTGGTGCGTTGCATATGAAACACCGTTGAAATCTCCTGTCTGAAGCAACATCCATCCGGACGCCGCAATGGTCAACGCTGGTCATCTGAACATATCGATACTGACAATTCGCTGACATGGCTTGTCAGCGAATTGTCAGCCAGCCTGTTTTAAGCTCGCCGCACAAATGCCAGCAGTGACTGGCTTGGGATGAATTAACGAAAGGACAGACACAGATGAAAACAACATCCGGATTTATGTTTCATAAAATGCGCCTGGCAGGCTTGCGCCGCTTGCAGATTGGCGGCATCGCATTGGCGGCGATATTGTTCGTTTCGGGTTGTGCGACAGCCGGGATTGATGCATCGACACAACGCAAGTTAAGCGTGGTTGCAGTCGATTCACACAGTGCGCGTGTCGCTCTGGTGCAAACAGATATCGTCGATGATCACTTGCGTGTGACCGGCTACCTGAAAAAACGCTATCTGCAACGCGGCCGGATTCCCGGGCAACTGCAGATTGAGGCGCTGGCCAGTGATGGTACGGTGCTGGAAAAAGTGATCAGCTCGTATCACCGCCGCAATGTGAAATCAGGGCGTGCTTTTTTCTGGGAAAATCTGACGGTTGATCCGCTCGAGGTCAGCACGGTGCGTGTTACTCATTACGGTCTTGGTCAGAATGTTGATTGATTATTACTGTATTGAAGTGACTTCAACGTAAGTTGTCGGTTTTATGAATGGCTACCGATTTCCTGAGCAGCCTGTTTTATTGCATGCAGGCGTTGGCGATGCAGCTTTTCCCCGAAGGCTTTCCCGGTGACGCCGCTGTCGAGTATCGCCTGGTTGGAAACATTGGCTGCAGCCTCGAACAATTTCCATAGGTAATCCCGTTGCGGGTAAGGTTGTGACTGGCGTTGCCTGCGTCCCTGGGCGTCAGCCTGGCAGGCGATCAGGAAGCGCTGCAGGTTTTCCGGGTTGCGAAAGGCGCCAAGATTCTCTAACAGCCTGAGCAGGGTTTTGGCTTTCAGTTCAAACGCGCGATGTGCGTGCAGGTGAAACTCCGAGCAGGCATGGCCAAACTGTCGGTACAGGTTTGGAAGGCGCAAACGCTGGCACAACGCGTCGATGAGGGGCAAGCCGGCTTTTTCATGGCCGATGTGCTGTGGCAGCAACGCTTTGTCGGTTACGCCTTTGCCGAGGTCATGCACCAATACGCCAAAGCGCACCAGCGGGTCGGTTGATAATTCAGCGGCTCTTTGCAATGCCATGAGCAAATGTACGCCGGTGTCGATCTCGGGATGGTGTTTTTCCGGTTGTGGCACACCAAACAGTCGCTCGACTTCGGGCAGGATTTTTTGCAGCGCGTGCATGTCACGCAATACGCCAATGAAACGATCCGGATGTGCCTCCGACAGTGCCTTGTGCAGCTCCGCCCAGACACGTTCCGGGATCAGGTCGTCGAGTTCGCTGCTGGCTACCATGTCGTGAATCAGTGCCAGGGTCTCGGTGGCGACATCAAAACCGTAGCGCGCGGCAAAACGTGCGGTGCGCAACACGCGCACCGGGTCATCGCGAAACGCCGGGCTGACATGACGCAGTAGTTTGGCTTCGAGATCCTGCTGGCCGCCAAACGGATCGATCAACTCACCATCAGCGGTCATCGCCATGGCATTGATGCTCAGGTCGCGCCGGGCCAGGTCCTGTTCGAGGCTGATATCGGGCGCGGTGTAGACGCTCTTGCCCTGGTGTTGCTGGCTGTCCTGTCTGGCGCTTCGGGCCAGCGCATAGACTTCGCGGCTTTGCGGGTGCAAAAATACCGGAAACTCGCGGCCGACCAGTTCGAAGCCGTCGGCCAGCATTTGCTCAACGCTGCCGCCGACCACCACCCAGTCGCGGTCCCTGGGGTTCAGCCCAAGCAGTTTGTCTCGTACATAGCCGCCGACGATATAGTTTTCCATGAGCTTAACTTTATCCCAATTCCGGCGGTTGCTGATTATTATCGGTTTGATGTAGCTGGCGTGCAGGTGGCAAAGAAGTGCTAAAGTAGCCGCGATGTATTTATTGCTGATCGAAGACAATCCCGACCTGGTGGAAAATCTCAGTGAGTTTTTCGAGGATCAGGGTCATACCGTGGACATCGCCTACAATGGGCTGACCGGTCTGAATTTCTCCCTTGAAAATAATTACGATGTGATTGTGCTCGACCTGATGCTGCCCGGCATGGACGGCCTGGAAGTCTGTTCGCGTTTGCGTGCTGAAGGCAAATCGACGCCGGTATTGATGCTGACCGCGCGCGATACGCTCAACAACAAACTGGAGGGTTTCTCCAGCGGTGCCGACGATTACCTGGTCAAACCGTTTGACCTGCCGGAACTGGCAGTGCGTCTCAACGCGCTGGTGCGCCGCGCCCGTGGCGAGGTTGCCCAACAGCAGTTGTCGGTAGAGGACCTGGTTTTCGATCCCAATACCCTGCGCGTGACACGTGGCGGCAGGCGCATCGACTTACCGCCGATCCCGACCCGTATTCTCGCCTTGCTGATGCAGCGTTCACCCGGTGTGGTCAGCCGCGAGCAGATCGAACGTGAGATCTGGGGTGACAGTATGCCCGACAGCGACACGCTGCGTGCACACATGCACGTGTTGCGCAGTGCCATCGACCGTGGTTTTGACCTGCCGCTGGTGCATACCGTGCGCGGCATGGGTTACCGGATTGCCAGACCCGATGGCGACTGAGTGGAGTTTGCGCAATCGCCTGGCGATAACGCTGGCGCTGTTCGGCGGGGTGGTCAGCCTGCTGCTGGCGACGCTTATTTATTTCGCTTCGCACGATCTGGAAGCGCGTCTCATCGACGAAACCCTGACTGCCGAACTGGACGATTATGTCGCACGCCGGCAGCGCAATCCGCAATCCTTACCGGAGCAGACCGCCACCATTCGCGCATACGTGGTCAGCAAGCAGGAGACCGCCCAGTCTGTGCCTGCGGTTGTGCGTGACCTTGAACCCGGCCGCCATGCGGTCGAACTCGATGGCGTCAATTATCGCGCCGCCGTGCGGGGTGTCGGCCAGCAACGTTTTGTCGTGTTGTACGACACCAGCACCCTGCGTCAACGCGAAACCGGCTTTATCATCCTGTTGGCGGTCAGTGTGGTCGTGGTTACAGTGGTTTCCGCGATGACCGGTCGCTGGCTGGCGGCGCGGGTGATTGCGCCGGTTGATGAGCTGGCGAGACGTGTGTCCGAGCTGCACCCCGAGGATGCGCCACCACCGCTGGCCGAGGAGTTTCCCTGGATTGAGGTGCGCCGGCTGGCCGAAGACTTTGATCTGTATCTGCGTCGCCTGCACGACTTTATCGAGCGCGAGCGTCTTTTTACCGGCGATTTAAGCCATGAATTGCGCACGCCGCTGGCGGTGATCAACGGCGCCACCGAGTTGCTGTTGTCGGATAAAAATGCCGATGACAAAAGCCGCAAACGTGTGACCCGCATTTCCCGTGCGGCCAACGAAATGGGTGAGATCACCGCCGCGTTGCTGGCGCTGGCGCGGGAAAAAGGCGATGCCAGCAGCCATTCCACCGTCTGCGATGTCGAGGAGGTCGCGCGTGAACTGGTTGCGCGTTACAGCGAGTTGTTCAAATACAAGCCGGTCGAGGTGAAGCTGGAAGTGCTCGAGCCGCTTAAGGTGCGCGCCGATCACGCCGTGCTGACCATGGTGCTCGGCAACCTGTTGCGCAATGCCATCAGTTTCACCGAGCAGGGACAGGTGGTCGTACGCCTGGATGGAGATTCCATTCGTGTCGAGGACACCGGCCCCGGCCTGGGTGAAGGTGAGCACGAACGGCTGTTCCTGCCTTATGTCAGCGGCAGTCGTGATCATGGCGGTGTCGGTCTTGGTCTGTCACTGGTCTGGCGTTTGTGCGAAAGCTCCGGCTGGCGGGTGTCGCTGCAGAATCGCAGCGGCGGTGGCACGGTCGCCCAGGTCTGGTTGACGCCTTCGGGGCAGAAAAAAATCCCGACTTAACGTTCCCTTCACATTCCTTTTGCATTCCCTATACCTGGCTTTTTGTAGAGTGACCACGTCCTCAGTCAGCAAACGGGAAATGTCATGCAGCAAATCAGTGTTCAGCCTCATCAAACGACTCTTTTTATGCGTTTTACCCGTGCTGCCAAGCCGGTGTCGGTGGTTGCGGTAGCGATTTATGCCATCGGTTATTTCACGGCGCCATACTGGCTTTTGCTCGGTGCATTGCTGGCCCTGGCGCTGGCATTCATGCAACGCGTCAAAACCTTTGAGTCGCAGGACACCGAAGCCAGCCAGTCAGGTAAAGGTATTGCTTTTGTTGATGGCGGAGCTTTTCGTAAAGGCAAGTCTATCCATCAGGCCGGTCCATCCCGGCCAGTAGTTTGCGACGGCGGCAGTTTCGAACGTGGTCGTTAACGTTCTGTCCTGAAGGGTACACGGCAACAAGGATACAGTCTGTTATCGATTAGCGGGTTTGACTGAGAGCGCTTCATCTTGATCTCTCTTTGCCCGGGCCTGGAGGTGAAAACCTTCAGGCCCTTTTTTTGGTCATTGGGCGGCGGAGTGGGCGCGCAATCCTCAGAAAATGTGCTGTTCAAACTGTTTCTTTTGTAGGCCCTGTTCGTTCAGGAAAATTTTGCAGACGGCCTTGTCGTCCGGCTGCTGTTTTACCAGCAAGACCTTGTTCTGATTCTCATAAGATAACAATTCAGTGTGCAGTTGTTTCTGTTGTGCCAGTTGTTGCGCAGCTTGCAGGCTCATGCCATCAATCAGTTGTTCACAGTATTCGCGCGTGTTGCTTGCAGCGATATGCATGTAGCCGATGAGCATTGCATAGATAAAGACATAGGCGCCAATTGCATACAGCATATTGGTTACAAATTTTTTCATATTGTTTGTCTGGTTAATGAGAGGCTGAAATTTCCAGCTTAAGTCTCCGTGTGTGCCGCTCAGGCGAGTATCTCAAATGGCGTGAAGCGCTGTATTGTATTGGATTTGTAGTTGAAGTGCAGTTTCTGGCGTGATTCTGTATCAGAATTGCGGGAATGCATTGTATGAGAGCGAATGCCGAATCAGCACTCGGCTGTTCGGTGTTTACGCTTGCTGAACAGAGTCAGGTTTGTCTTTATGCTAGCTGATACTGAGGTGTTTAAACTTCAGGGGCTTCATGTGTCGGGGTACCCCCTTTCTTAATGAGAGAAAGGGGGGGCGATGCGTCAGGGTTTGATGTAGGTGTAGCCCTGACTTTGCAGATAAGAGAGATGTGCCACACCACTCGGCACGATGTCATCCTGACTGGTGTTGTACAGGTCGCTTTCGCTATCGATTACTTTTCCTTTCAAAGTGTTGGCGCAGACATTGAATGCCACACCCTGGGTCTTTAGTCCGTCAATCCTTGCCTGCATTTGCTCGTTGGCATTAGCGTGTTGTAGCTTGGTGTTTTTCAGTGAATCTGGATAGACCAGCATTGCCAGTCCGTCTCCGTGCAGCACTACCTTCAGATCGAGGTTTTCCGCGCCGACGGCATTGATATGGTTCTGGATATTTCGCAGGGCTCCGGCCTGTTGTTTGGGGTTGTCATAATTGATGTGATAGACAACTTTTTGTTTGCCATAGGCTGGGCCGGCGAGTGCGTGTCCGGCCGTTATTGGCAGTAGCACAAACAGGATAGCCAGGGTGGTGATCAGTCGTGTCATGGTTACATCTCCTCCTTCGTGTGTTTTTTGTGATGTGCTGCGTTTTACTGTTTCCAGTTGAGAGCTGGCTTGGTTAGATGAAAAACGGACAGCAACTATGTGAAGACGGAGTTGGAGACGTATTTATTCCATCTTCAATGCCAAAACAGAATCTGATTTAGTGGCATAGCAATATGTGGTTGCTTTATTGTCTGGGTTTTCTGGACGGGCCTGTCTTGGCTTATGAGGATTTTATTGCTTGCTTGAGTCGTTGTTCTTTTTCAGAAAATGCGACACTGCACGCAGCACAAACAAATTGCGTGCGCTTGATAACTAATTGAAATATAAAAAGATGGTGGGCCCTGAAGGACTTGAACCTTCGACCAATCGATTATGAGTCGACTGCTCTAACCAACTGAGCTAAGGGCCCGCGAAATTGCGCCGCCTGCCAGTAACTGGCAGACGGCGTGATCGGATAACGTGAAGATTTTAATCGTTATCGAGGAAGCTGCGCAATTTTTCCGAACGGGTCGGGTGACGCAGTTTCCTCAGGGCCTTGGCTTCAATCTGGCGAATACGCTCTCTGGTGACGTCGAACTGTTTGCCGACTTCCTCAAGGGTGTGGTCGGTGTTCATGTCGATACCAAAGCGCATGCGCAATACCTTGGCCTCACGTGAGGTCAGGCCAGACAGCATGTTCTGGGTAGCTTCACGCAGGCCTTCCATCGCGGCGGAATCCGCCGGTGAGGTGACATTGGCATCTTCAATGAAGTCGCCCAGATGCGAGTCTTCGTCGTCGCCGATCGGGGTTTCCATCGAGATCGGTTCCTTGGCGATCTTGAGCACTTTGCGAACCTTGTCTTCAGGCATGTCCATACGGATCGACAGCTCTTCCGGGGTGGCTTCACGGCCCATTTCCTGCAGCATCTGGCGGGAGATGCGGTTGAGCTTGTTGATGGTCTCGATCATGTGCACCGGAATACGGATGGTGCGCGCCTGGTCGGCGATCGAACGCGTGATCGCCTGGCGAATCCACCAGGTGGCGTAGGTCGAGAACTTGTAACCACGACGGTATTCGAATTTGTCGACCGCCTTCATCAGGCCGATGTTGCCTTCCTGGATCAGGTCGAGGAACAGCAGGCCGCGATTGGTGTACTTCTTGGCAATCGAGATCACCAGACGCAGGTTGGCTTCCACCATTTCTTTCTTGGCGCGGCGCGCCTTAGCTTCACCAATCGACATGCGACGATTGATTTCTTTGATTGCGCTGATGCTCAGCTGGGTCTGTTTTTCGATTTCGGCGAGCTTTTTCTGGGCGCGTTTGATCTCAACCAGGTAAGGCTCGATGAGCTCGGCGACCTGGGGATTTTTTTCCAGCGCTTCTTCCAGCCACTTGGGATCGGACTCGCGGCTCGGGAAGGTGGTGATGAAGTCCTTGCGCGGCATTTTGCCGTGGCGTACGCAGTACTCCATGATGGTTTTTTCATGGCTGCGGATGTCGGTGATGGTGCTGCGCAACATGTTGGTCAGTGTCGTGAACAGCGCCGGCGACAGCTTGAACAACAGGAAGGTTTCAGAGACCTTTTCCGCGTATTCGTCGGCCTTGTCGTGGTCATTGGCTTCGAGGGCCTTGAACCAGACAGCACAATCCTTGCGCAGGGTGGCACCATGCCGGGCGACTTCTTCCGGATCAGGACCGGTATCTACCGGCTCTTCCGAGCTGGAATCGTCGTCGTCATCGTCATCATCATCGTCATCGCTGTCGTCGATGTCGGTGCTGTCCTTGGTGTCGTCATTGGCGGACGAGGGCGGCATCGGGATGGCGTCCGGGTCTTCATCCGGGTCGACAAAACCGGTAATGACGTCATTGATGCGGATTTCCTCAGCTTCAACCTTGTCGAGCTCGGCAAGAAATTCAGCCACGGCGGGCGGAAAAACCGAAACCGCTTCACTGACGTGGTGCAGGCCGGATTCAATGCGTTTGGCGATGCGCAGTTCGCCTTCGCGGGTGAGCAGCTCAACCGTGCCCATTTCGCGCATGTACATGCGCACCGGGTCGGTTGTGCGGCCGAATTCGCTGTCGACGGTGGCGAGCGCGGCAGCCGCCGCCTCAGCCGCGTCATCGTCGGCAGTGTTGGTGTCAGCCACGGACTGATCATCGGCGTCCGGCGGGCTCTCGTAAACCGAGATGCCCATCTCGTTGATCATGCGGATGATGTCTTCAACCTGTTCCGGTTCGACAATGCCATCCGGCAGGTGATCGTTGACTTCCGAAAAAGTAAGATAACCTTGGTCCTTACCCTTCGTGATCAGTTGTTTTAGCTGCGATTTTTGCTTTTCCTGATCCATGTGATTCTCTGAAAAAAGGAGTTGAATGCAAATTTACTGTCCGACAAGCGGAATCAGCCATTATAGCGTGCTGCTCGCCGGTTTTCTAGTTGCGATCGTCAGTATTGAGTGATATCACAGTCTGAAGTTCCTTGATGCGTTGTTTGTCACTTTCTGACAATTCACTAAGACTTTTGTGCATTGTCAGCCGTTGCCATTCTCTCTCAGCTTGCTCTTTTACGATCTTCGCCAGCACGCCCTGGAACTGGTCAGCCACGTCCTGTTCGACGATATCGAGGTCCATGCGGGCAATCCTGTCGAGGTGGGTGAAATCCTTGTGGTCGCGCCAGTGTTCCAGTACGGCGCCAAGCGGCTTATCCGGAAAATGGTGACTGTAGTCGTACAATTCAAGCAGTAAATCGATGCCGGGTTGGTCGGATTGCCGAGTCAGTTCTGGAATCGCGATGTCACGACACTTTTCCGGATGATGTAGCAACAGCCAAATAGCTTTGCGGAGCAGCGTGGTCGACTGTGGTGCGTTATTGTGCCGCAGCTGCTGGCTGCTGAAGCGGCGGTTTTTGTTGCTGGCACCAGACCGGGCCAGGCCGGTGGTCTCATCGATTTGCTGCTGCAGCATCTGTTTAAACAGGCCCTGCGGGATCTGCTCGACAAAAGGTTTGATCAATTCGGCAAAGCGCGCCCGACCATCGAGGCTGCGCATGTCCACCTGTTCGGCAATTTTTTGCTGCAGAAACTCGGACAGCGGCACGGCATTGTCGATGCGCTGCTCGAACGCCTGTTTTCCTTCCTTACGCACCAGAGTGTCCGGGTCTTCGCCTTCGGGCAGGAACATGAAGCGCGCCTGCTTGCCGTCGCGCATCTGTGGCAGGCAGATTTCCAGCGCCTTGCCAGCGGCATCACGCCCGGCGCGATCGCCGTCGAAGCAGAACACCACTTCGGGGGTATTGCGGTAGATCAGCTCGAGATGATGGCTGGTGGTGGCGGTACCGAGTGTGGCGACGCAGTAATCGATGCCGAACTGGGCCAGCGCGACGACATCCATATAGCCTTCGACGACCAGCAGTCGCTGCAATTGCTTGTGCGCCTGGCGCGCTTCATAAAGCCCATACAGTTCGCGCCCCTTGTGGAACAACGGTGTTTCGGGGGAGTTCAGGTACTTGGGTTTGCCATCACCGAGTATGCGCCCGCCAAAGCCGATGACACGGCCGCGCCGGTCGCGGATCGGGAACATGATGCGTTCACGAAAGCGGTCATACTGTTTGCCTTCGGCGTCCGTGATCATGCCGGTTTCGACCAGTTGCTTGATGATTTTCGGCTGCATGCCAAAGTGCTGCATCAGGTTGTCCCAGCCGGGCGGGGCAAAGCCGATCTGGTAGGTCGCTGCGATCTCGCCGCTTAAACCGCGCTGTTTCAGGTAATCGACCGCCATGGCTGCCTGCGCATGGTTGCGCAGCTGCCAGCTGTAGAACTGGCGGCATTTTTCCAGTAGCTCGTACAGCGGCCGGTAATCCGGCCCCGGTGCCTGGCCTTCCTCGCGTGGCACTTCCAGGCCAAGCCCTTTGGCCAGTTCCTCCACCGCATCCGGAAAGGCGAGATTGTCGTATTCCATGATGAACGACAATGCCGAACCGTGCGCGCCACAGCCGAAGCAGTGGTAAAACTGCTTGCTCGGACTGACCGTGAACGACGGTGTTTTTTCATGATGAAACGGGCAGCAGGCGTGGAATTCGCGGCCGGCTTTTTTCAGCGGAATGCGATTGCTGATGACGTCAACGATGTCAGCCTGGCTGAGCAGTTGATCGATAAATTGGGAGGGAATGCGGCCGGCCATCGTCTATCAATAATGGCACGCGTTTGGCGAAAGTTGAATCAGGCGGAGAGTTTTTGTTTGATCAGGCCGCTGACAGCGCCCATGTCGGCACGGCCCTGCAATTTAGGTTTGAGCATGCCCATGATTTTGCCCATGTCCTTCATGGAGCTGGCGCCGGTGTTGCTGATGGCGTCTTCGATCATGGACTGGATTTCCGCTGCATCGAGCTGCTCGGGCAGATACGTCTGGATGACGTCGATCTCGAATTTTTCCTGATCGGCCAGTTCGGTGCGTCCGGCCTGTTCGTATTGCGAGATCGAGTCACGGCGCTGCTTGACCATTTTGTCGAGAATCGCCAGCACCTGCTCATCATTGAGCTCGATGCGCTCATCGACTTCTTTTTGTTTGAGCGCGGCCAGGATCAGCCGGATGACGCCAAGGCGCGGCTTGTCGCCACCTTTCATGGCGGCTTTCATGTCATCCGTAATCTGCTGCTTGAGCATGTGCTTGGGCTGGCTTCAGGGCCGGGGGTGATTAATACTGGCGTTCCCAGCGACGTGATTCGCGCTGTACCTGTTTCTGGTTGCGTTTGACTGCGGCAGCAGCTTTACGCTTTCTTTCCCAGGTCGGTTTCTCATAAAATTCACGACGACGAACCTCGGCCAATACGCCGGCTTTTTCGCAAGAGCGTTTGAAACGACGCAGAGCGACTTCGAACGGTTCGTTTTCTTTTACACGGACTTCAGGCATTGCTATCCCACCAGATTAATGTTGTGCTAGTTAAAGGGTGCGAATTCTATAGCTGACCGCCTGAATTTGCAAAATATTTTATGGGAAAATCCTCCAAATGCGTGTTTTGGGCATAGAAACCTCTTGTGATGAGACCGGTGTGGCGCTGTATGACAGTGAACAGGGCCTGCTGGCGCATGCCCTGTACAGCCAGATTGCAATCCACGCCGAATATGGTGGCGTGGTGCCGGAACTGGCCTCGCGCGACCATGTGCGCAAATTATTGCCGCTAATTTCGGAAACCCTGGACCAGGCCGGTTTGCAGAAAAAAGACATTGATGCGATCGCCTACACCGGCGGGCCGGGCCTGGTCGGCGCCCTGCTGGTCGGCATCGCCGTCGGCCGCAGTCTGGCCTGGGCGCTCGGTGTGCCGGCGGTGGCGGTGCATCATATGGAAGGCCATTTACTCGCGCCGATGCTGGAAGCCGAAGCGCCGGATTTTCCGTTCGTCGCGCTGCTGGTGTCGGGCGGGCATACGCAACTGGTACTGGTGCGCGCCATTGGCGACTACGAACTGCTTGGTGAGTCGCTCGACGATGCGGCCGGCGAAGCCTTTGACAAGACCGCCAAGCTGCTCGGCCTGCCATATCCGGGCGGGCCGCAACTGGCGGCGCTGGCCCGCGACGGTGATCCGCAGCGCTACCGCTTCCCGCGGCCGATGACCGATCGGCCGGGACTTGATTTCAGTTTTTCCGGTCTGAAAACCTTTGCCATGAACACCTGGCTGGAAGCGCAACAGAATTACCGTGGCGAGCAGCTGCAACAGGCCAAAGCGGATATTGCGCGCGCTTTTGAGGATGCCGTGGTGGACACCCTGTTGATCAAATGCCGCCGTGCACTGGAACAGGCGGCGGTCAATTCTCTGGTGATTGCCGGCGGCGTCAGCGCCAACCAGTCGTTACGCCAGCACTTGCAGCAATACATGCAGAAGATCGGCGGCCATGTGTATTTTCCGGGACCACAGTTTTGCACCGACAACGGCGCCATGATTGCGTTTGCCGGCTGTCAACGTCTGCTGGCGGGTGAGCGGGTCGGAGAAGCTTTTGCCGCCATGCCGCGCTGGCCGATGACCGGCCTTTGTGTGCCCGGTGGTTGCCAGACATGAGCAGCCATAAAAAATGCCGACATCAAGTCGGCATTTTTTGTTTGGGCTTGTCGGTTGCGGCAATCAGCTGTTGGGCTGCGCCATACCGGATTTGAAGCCCAGCGCCTTGAGGATCATGGCCATCGGGCAGAAACCGGTGAAAGCCGACTGGAACAGATTCAGACCAACAAAAGCAGTGAAATACAGCCAGGCCGGGTGATGGTAATGAGCCAGCGCCAAGCTGATCATGATGAAAGCGCCGGCAACGGCGAGCACAATTCGTTCAATCGTCATTGCAGTAATCTCCGAAAATTCTGGTGACAAAAATTGCGCTGATTATAAATAAAGCTGTCGCAATAATCAATATGACTTATGTAGGGCCAATGCGGTCCTCATTGCCCGTCAGTAAGTTGCGGATGTTGCTGCGATGGCGCCAGAACAGTATCAGCGTGATGATGATTTGCATGCCGATCAGGTAGGTCGACGGCCAGAACCACCACACCACCATAGGCGCGACCGCCATGGAAATTAGCGCTGCCAGGGACGAGATTTTCAGGCCCTTGGCGAAAAACAGCCAGATGGCCGCAATCACAAAGCCGATCTGCCATTGCAGGCCGAACTGGATGCCGAGCGCGGTGGCGACGCCCTTGCCGCCCTTGAAGCCGAAAAACACCGGATACAAATGGCCGAAAAATGCCGCCAGGCCGGTCAATGCCAGGACCGGTTCTGAGGTGGTGACAAAGTGCGCGACCAGCATCGGAATCAGCCCCTTGAGCATGTCGCCGAACAGGGTCACGGCGGCGGCTTTTTTGCCACCGATGCGCAACACATTGGTGGCGCCAGGATTATTGGAGCCCTGGGTGCGCGGGTCGGGCAGCCCCCACAAGCGACAGACGATGATCGCACTGGATATCGAACCCAACAGATAGGCGCTCAGGATCAGGAGGAAATCAGTCATTCAACCGGTCAGGCTTGCGATAAAGAGGCAATTGTCGGTTGCGGCTGGGTTTCGGTCAATGGATGAC
This sequence comes from Chromatiales bacterium, assembly GCA_050049775.1. Taxonomy (GTDB): domain Bacteria; phylum Pseudomonadota; class Gammaproteobacteria; order Chromatiales; family Chromatiaceae; genus JABDQZ01. The sequence continues at coordinate 1,019 of JASFVP010000034.1, read as the reverse complement.
TTAGAATCGGCGGCCAGACCAACAGCAGATTACAGGGCGGTTCATGGACATCATTTTCCTGCGCGACCTGCGCATCGAAACCATCATCGGCATTTACGATTGGGAACGGGAAACGCGCCAGACGGTGGTGCTCGACATTGAAATGAGCACCGATGTGGCGCGTGCGGCGGCGTCCGATGACATCCGCGATGCGCTCAATTACAAAAGCATCGCCAAGCGTTTGATCCAGTTCGTCGGCGATAGTGAGTACCAACTGGTGGAAACCTTGGCCGAGGAGTGTGCGCAGATCATCCGCCACGAATTCAACGTCGACTGGGTGCGTCTGGAGGTTAACAAGCAGGGCGCGGTGAGCGGCTCGCGGGATGTCGGTGTGATCATCGAACGCGGCCAGAGGACCTGATCCGGTGCCGAGGGTCTGGCTCAGCCTTGGTAGCAACATCGACGCACAGCGACACATTCGCGCTGCGATCCAGGCGCTGCGCGGCCTGTTTGCCGACCTGGTGATTTCACCGGTCTACGAAAGCCAGGCGGTCGGTTTCGACGGTGATAATTTTCTCAATCTGGTGATCGGTATCGACACCGACATACCATTGCAACAGCTCACGCAACAACTCAAGTCGATTGAAGATGACAACGATCGTAGCCGCGAAGGCGACAAGTTCAGCTCGCGCACCCTGGATATCGACATCCTGACCTACGGCAACCAGGATCTCACCGCCAGTGGCGTCAACATCCCGCGCGATGAAATCACCCGCTATGCGTTTGTGCTCAAGCCGCTTGCCGACGTCGCCGCCGATGAACTGCACCCGGTGCTTGGACAAAGCTATGCCAGTCTGTGGGAACGGTTTGACCAGCGGTCCCAGCCGATGCAGCGCATCCAGCTGGATGTCGCGGCAAGCTGATGCTGACTGGTCTGCTGGCGGTGTTGTGAATAGCCGGTGATGGTGCTGGTTGGAATTTCCGGCTTTCTGATTGGTCTGATACCGGGTGGCCACCGGATCTGTTGCAAATCACTGGCC
>JASFVP010000033.1:0-39574 GCA_050049775.1 Chromatiales bacterium | reverse complement strand
TGGTGATTTCGTTTGTGTCACTTTTATTGATGCTGGTCGTCTGGCAGTTGTTAAGCGATTCTATGGGGATCGCGGAAATGTTTGTGGTAATGGGTTGCGGAATTGGCGCGCGCATGCTTTTCATGTCAGTTGCGCTTGGGCAATTTATAGATACATTGATTTTCACCTTTCTGTCACTTCTTCCACTATTATTTTTCCATTCCTTTCCTGGACTTATAGAGTTATGGGCAAGATAAAACTGGAAATTGTCATTCCTGCAAGAAATGCCGGTGCATATATTTCTGAAACGATTGAATCATTGCAACTGCAAGGTCTGTCGAACTGGCTGGCTTATGTTGTAGATGATGGGTCTAAAGACGACACATGCAAGTGTCTGGATACAATCAATGATTCTCGCATCAGTATCCTTCACACTGACGGTCTGGGGGCACCGCTGGCAAGAAACCTCGGTTTGCAGCAGGTCAGCAGTTCTTACGTGATGTTTCTGGATGCCGATGACCGGTTGCGCCCAGACGCATTGATGCGACTCTATCTTGCCCTTGAGGAAAGTGAATCGGCTGTTCTGGCATATGGAAATGAAATGCTTATAGATTCAACTGGTCGCAGTTTTAACAAACAATTTGCAGGTACTGCAGAACGACCATCAGGGCAGGTTCTGGAGAAAATACTGTCTCACTGTTTTATTCCCACTACTGGTGCTGCACTGCTGAGAACAGCTTTAGTAAAACGTGTCCAGGGCTTTACAGCAGATTTGCCAGCATCTCAGGACTGGGACTTGTGGTGCCGTATGGCCTTACATGGCAGTTTTATTCACGTGGATGGAGAACCAGTAATTGACTACAGGATTCATGAAGAGGCAATGTCAAGAAATCTTCAGCCAGAACGCTATACTATGGCAAATGAAGCCGTGTTCAGCCATCCGGAGATCATTGCGAGATTGCCAGGTAAGACTCTGGCCAGATTGAAAGCCCTTCGAGAAGCCAGTAATTTTTACAATGCCGCCAAGGAAGCACTGCGAAAGAAAGAAAGGCGAGCAGCACGTGCCTGGATTTTAGAGAGTTTGATACGAAATCCTGTAAATACTCGTGCATATGTGCTTGGAATGTGCGCCTTTACAGGCTGGATGCCACGCTCGGTTGGAAGACGCATTGGTATAAGGTGAGAAGAAAGGCATAACAATGGAGTATGGCATGCTCAGTTATTCACTTGTTATCGAAACAGAAAATCTCAGCGTCGCTGATAATGAAAGGTTGTGGTGCACGCTCCACTCACTAGAAAAAGCGATCGCCAGGATCTGGCAGCCCGATGAGGTACTACTATATAACAGTGGTGATGTGTCGCCTGAAATGATAGCAGAACTTGGCAGGAAGTATGAATGGGTAAGTCCCCTTTCGTTGCCACCTGGTGAAACATATTACGAAGCAAAAATGCGTGGTGCTCGTGAAGTACCAAGTGAAATCGTTGTTTTTGTGGATTCGGACTGTTCCTATAATGAAGACTGGTTAAGTGGTTTGCTAGAGCCATTTGAAAATCCTGATATTAATGTCGTGGCTGGAGAGACCGGTTTTTCCGAGCCGGGGCCTTATAGTCTGGCATTGTCAATTGTCCATGCATTTGATGGGTTTTCAGGTCGTCAAGAACTTTATCCAGTGAATTATTACTATGCCAATAATGTTGCTTTTCGACGCAGTTTTCTGATGGACTCGCCGATTCCGACCGATCTGCCACTATATCGAAGTGGCTGCTATCGACATTCTGTTGAAATGAGGAGTCGCGGAGAGACCATCTGGACACAGCCTCGAAGCCGTGCTGTCCATGCTGCGCCTGAAGGGTTGTCACATTTTTTTTGGCGTTTTCTGCTATTTGGTCGTGACCGAACCGTTCGTCGCCAACTTGCTCTTGGTGATGATGCGCCGCGTGTGATATCTGAAAAACGTGGTGCAAGGCATTTTATCTCCAGGCGTTTGACTCGCGCCTTGAAACATCAACCCGAGCAATGGAAATGGCTCCCGATAGCGATGTTAGTGGTTATGTTTGCTGAATTGCTTATCTGGATTGGGAAGATCATGGCCATTTATCGACCGCAGCAATTTATTGGCCACTTTTCTAAGATTGAAGGTGTTCATTATCCAACTGTGCAGGAATTTCAGTCGAAGCAGAAAACTATGAGCAGCTAATTGATTGTTAAATCTGCAAGTCTGAAGATTTGTTATTTTCGCACTTATGCCATGAGGGCAATGAAAGATGCCAGGTTCTTTTAATGAGAATACTGCAGAGGAAAAGCAGCTCGATCTTTCTGTTGTTATCCCGGCTTATAACAATCGCGGACATCTTCAGGATATTGTCTCAGCTATCATCAGCCAAAATCCCGCCGTAAAAGAAATCATTGTTTCCCACAGTGGAGAGTATTTGCCTGCTCTGACTGAAAGATCAGAACAGCCATTGGTCACCATGTTGCACTCAGATTTTATGCTTCACTCAGGTGCTGCGAGAAATCGCGGAGCACAGCTTGCATCCGGGAAATGGCTGGCGTTTATTGATGACGATGTAATTCCTGCAACGGACTGGACTGCAAATATCAGAAGTTTATTGAATAAAACAGAAGAAAAAGAGTGCTTTGTTGGAAGTATTGATTACGACACCAGTGGTGGTTACTGGGGTATGTGTTTGTGGTTTATTGAATTTGGCAGCGTACATAAATACATGCCAAGTCGGATAATTGAGGGTGGAGCCTCAGCAAATATGCTCGTATCCAGAAAGCTTTTTGATGCTACAGCTGGCTTCCCTGAAAAAGTCAATCGATCCGTGGACGTAGAGTTTATGGCAAAGTGTCGTACACATGGTGGCATCACAAAATTTCATTCAGATATTGTTGTTGCTCATCGTAATATTGGAGGGTTCAGGCATTGTCTGACTCATGCGGCAAGCCTTGGCGGTGGTAGCGCGAGAATCAGATGTAAAACAGCTCTTAAAGCCGATATAACTATTAAATACCCATTAACCATTCCTTTCCTTTTTCCGGCCCGTCTGAGTCTGTTAACTTACCGTGTTTTGCGCCGGGGAAAAGGATACAGGGCTTGTTTCACGCTGTTACTTCCAGGGATTGCGCTCGCATTGCTAGCTTGGACAATTGGTTTTGCGCGGTTTGTGCTTAAGCCGGAAACAACACAACAAATCGTATCAAGTACAAAATAGCATTCTTCTGTAAGGATGAGTTTGCAGTTTTCAGGCACGGATATGCATCATATTGTTATCACAAAAATTCTTCCGTCAGCACATAAAGGGGATCTGGCTATCGCAAAAGCGATGCTAGATACAATAAAAATGATGCACCCGGAATGGAGTTTGTCATTGTTTTGTCGCAATCCTGTTGAGGATAAACAGATCTTCGAGAAATATGGAAGTGTAAACGGCGAAGTTCTATCAAATTCTACAGATGGTTCATCGAAGTTGGCCATTGTCAGACGTTTTTGTAGATATATGGCCTGGCGAATCATCAGCTTTCCTCGGCTGGATGACAGAGCAGACCGTTTTGTAAATGCGTGTAAGTCAGCAGATGCCCTCTTGTTTTGCGGTGGTGGCTCACCGGGAGGCTATGGATTTGTAAATCTGATTCTTCATGCATTAGTGCCGGTAATTCTTGCAAAAAAAACGCATATTCCAATTATTTTCTCTGCAATCGGCATCGAGCCAATTACTTCACCCGTACACCGTACTGTAATGCGTTGGATTCTTAATCAGGTCGATTTGATTGCGGTGAGAGATCCGCAAGCTCGTGAAACTTTAAATCAAATCGATGTGAAAGCGCGCATCGAGCTTACTGCCGACTGGGCAATTGGACTGCAACCTGCAGGTAAAAAAGAATGCACAAAGCTGTTATACGAGTCTGGAGTGAAGGAAAGGCATGTCACGCGAATCGGTATGAATCTTAGGGATGTGGCAGCTTCTGGCCCGGAAGGCCAAACCCGTGAAAATTCTGATTACGAAGCATTTGTGAAATCAGCCATTAGCATGATACTGGATCGTATGGCTGCGGATATAGTAGTGGTATCCATGACACGTTCATCCAGAACTGATGACCTGGCGTTTGCTCAGAAAATCAAAGCCGGCCTGAATGAGGCCCATAAGGAACGGTTCCATATCTTGCAAGATGATTACTCACCTGAGCAAATAAAAGGGATTATCTCATTGATGGATATCTTTATTGCAACGCGCTTGCATCCAGCTATTTTTGCAGTTTCAGAAGCTGTGCCTACTATTGCTGTACATAATTTCTTCAAGGTGAAAGGTTTCATGCAATACACAGGTTTGGAGAAATGGTTTTTGCCAATCGACCGTATCGCTGCTGAGGATGTCGCTGTTGCAGCAGAAAAACTAGTGCTTGTCAGACAAAATATCTCCGAACAAATAAATGACAAGCTCATTGAACTTAACAAAGCCGTGTCACGGAATGTGGAGTTGATTGAAGAGATTGTTCCGAACAGAATCAGTGAGTTCTAATTACTCTTTGAATAATAAAGATTTACCATTCAGAATACGGTTTATCGATCAGGTTCATGTTGTAGTAACGCGCATCATCAGATACTTCCTGTCCCAGCCAGTCGGGTTTTTTATAGTCTTCATCTTCATGTTGCAATTCCACTTCGGCAACAATCAATCCGGCATTGGCGCCATGAAATTCATCGATTTCCCACAGATGGCCGGCGTGATTAAGCAGGTAGCGGGTTTTATCAATCACCGGTTTGATGGCAATCTGCTCGAGAATTTCTATGGCGTCACCGATGGGGATTTCATAATCAAATTCCAGCCGGCGGATGCCATTAGTAGAACTCTTGATGTTGAGAAACGCGCGTCCATCCTCGCTGGTGCGAACCCGCACCGATCGTTCCGGCCCCTTGCCGAGGTAACCCTGCCGGAGACGAAAACTTTTGTCGGCCTGCTGTTTCCAGCTGTTATTGGTGACCAGGAATTTTCTTTCGATTTCAACTGCCATTGGATTTCCTGATTTTAAGATTTGGTTAATAAAGCGATGGATTCGATGTGGGCGGTGTGCGGAAACATATCCATCACGCCGACAGCTTCAAGCCGATAACCTTTCTGGTTGACCAGCACATCCAGGTCGCGCGCCAGTGTACCGGGGTAACAGGATACATAAACGATGCGGCCTGCCTTGAAACGATCAATCCTGTTCACAAGTTCAAAGGCGCCACTGCGTGGTGGGTCCAGCAGGATTTTGTCATAGCCTTGTTGCATCCATGGCTGATTGTCAAAATCCTCGTACAGATTGGTGACAAAGTAGTCGGTATTGTGAATGTCATTGGCCTGCGCATTTTGCCGGGCGCGATTGACCAGTTCTGTATCCCCTTCCACGCCATTGACTTGGGCCACCTCCCTGGCCAATGGCAGGGTGAAATTGCCGAGCCCGCAAAACAGGTCCAGCACTTTGTCATTGGCGTCGGGCTGCATTAACTCCATGGCCAGGCTGACCATTTTACGATTGATGTCGGTGTTGACCTGGGTGAAGTCGGTCGGCAGGAAGTGATTAACGATGTCATATTCCGGTAAGGCGTAACTCAGTTCGGCTTGAGTGCCGTTAAGTGGCGTGACGGTTTCCGGCCCACCGCTCTGGACATAAATGTGTAATTGATGCTCTTCGCCGAATTGTAAGAGATGCTGTTTATCCGTTTCTGACAGTTCATCAAGAATGCGAAAGATCAGAATGCCTTGCTGATCATCAATGGCGACTTCAATTTGCGGGACGCGGTCCCGGATCGACAACTGCGAGATCAATTCGGACAAGGCCGTGATGTTTTCACCAACACTGGCATGTAATACATGGCAGACATCGGTTTCGGTAATGAAACTGGTGCCACGTTCACGAAATCCGACCAGCACCTTGTCTTTTTTCTGTACATATTTGACGCCAAGTCGCGCTTTACGCCGATAGCCCCAAGGCGAATCATTCAGCAAGGCCGGCAAGACGGTTTCTGGTGTTACCTTGCCAATACGTTGCAGGGTTTCCAGCAGAGCCTGTTGTTTATAGGCGACCTGATCAGCGGATGACAAATGCTGTACCGCACAGCCACCACAGACACCAAACTGCGCGCAACGAGGTGTGATGCGTTGCTCTGATGCCTTGATGACTTCCAGCGTGATGGCTTCGTCGTAACGCTTTTGCTTTTTTATGTATTTGCACAAAACGGTTTCACCGGGCAAGGCGCCGCTGACAAAAACCGTTTTACCTTCGATGTGAGTAACGCCCTTGCCTTCATGGTTGAGGGATTCAATGTTGACCTCAACCGGTTCCTGCGGAAGCCGGTTTCTGCGTTTGCGTTTACCCATATTAAGGTTATCTTTTGAGTGATTGGAACTGCAATCTGTCTGTCCTGCCCGGCCAGTTTGTGGCCAGGCAGGTTGAAATATTGATAGTGAAGATTATTTTTGCTGCCAGACGCCGTCCGGCGTTTGATACCACCAGCCTTTACGGGCTTTCTCGGTCCATTTTTTGGCAAACACCACACGTACATCGTTTTCCCATTCGGGATGGCCATTGGCTTTGGCAATGGCCTGGTAGAGTGCTTTGCGATCGCGATTTTCCGCCGTAATGAGGCTGTTGGCGCTGCCGCGCTGTTTGAGTGACAGAGCACCTTGATCATGAATGGCGATCAGGCCATTACGATCGAAACCGATAGCGCCACTGTTGTAATAAGGCGTCAGCTGTTTGTTCCGATCGGCCATATTGCTTTGCAGGCGACGTATTTCCGGTGTATTGACGGAGAAATCCGGTTGGGCGGCCTGTGCATCATTGATCAATAAGTGACCAATTGAGGCCAGCGCCTGCAGCGGTATGTCCCGCCACAGATAAGCGTCCTTGTCACTATCCGGTTCGGCCTTCTTTTGCGGTTCACCCAGGATTTCATCAACAATTCTTTCAGCCGCGCGTTCCGCCTGGGCGGCCGGGAAATAGACATTGATGGTCACGCAGGCCGCCAGCGTAAGCAGCATGAACAGCAGCATGGTGGTTGCGGTGTGTTTGATCATGGTCATGTGAAAGTCCTTAACCTCTCCGGTAATGATGTTCTGGCTGGTTTTTACTGAACGGTAGGTGCCCCGCTTTGACTGATATTGACCAGACGATCCACCAGCTGGTTCCAGTCAGTGGCATGATTATAGCCAATAACGTCGATGCGCGGGATACCTCCACCCCGGACCAGATAAAAACCATCTCCGGCCGATCCGACCCCGTCCATAATACAGATGCCATTTTCAAGTTTGCAGGAAATGCCGAGTTCGGAATAACCGAAGTCCTCGAAAAAGCGCATAAAAGTGCGCGACATGGCGCCGGCAACACCGCTGCCACCAAGATTGGAGATGTTATCCACGGCTTTTTGGCTGATGCGGCGCTTGCCGGGTGCATCGGAGCTGTGGAATTTTGCGTCAAATGCCACCGGTTGCCAGTTTTCCAACTGCAGATCATGCACCTGTCCATCCAGCAGCCCGGTGATGCGGCCAAATGAAAATGTGCGGGTGAGTTGTTCCAGGTCCAGTTGCCTGATCTCTACATCGGCCTGCATGACCGGCCAGGAACTCAGCAAATGGCTGGCAGCGACATTTTGCAGCAGTATATCGCCATCAAACGCACGCACCAGCAAGGTGCCGTCGAGACGGGCATTGCCGTCGCTGTAGGATACGGAAGGTATCAGACCGGAGATCTTGCCCTGCATTTCCGGCCAGTCCAATGCCTGGGTCAGCAATGGCAGGCTGACCGGTGTGAGCACGCCCTGAAATTCCACTTGTGGCGCCGTCGTTGACCAGTCAAAGCGGAAGGTTTCTACGATGATGGAGCCATCGAACAGCGGAATGCTGGTGCCGCCCTGTAGCGAGATACTGTCATTTGCCGTTTCCAGCGGTAAATGGGTTTCGCCGAAGCGAATGGTGTCAAACAGCTGTGCCGACTCGAATTGAACTTCGGACAAGTCCTCTGGATGTTGCGTGTTGTGCAGCAGTTTTGCATTGAGACCGTGGAATGCGTACTTGCTGGTCTGATTGGCGCCAAGATGGCGTATGTCTGCCTGCTGCAAGCTGATTTCATAGTCGCCAAGTCGGCCGTTCTGAATTGCAAGCTGTGCCGATAAGCGACCGTCAAGTTCGACTTGGGCGAGGTCCTGGGTGAGTAAGGGATGCAGGTTTTGTTCGAAGAATGCCTTCAGCGGCACATCCGGCAGGTTGATACGGCCTGAAGCAACAGCAGCACCCAGGCCGCTGAGCTGCTGAATATCAAGCTGGTACAGCGGTTGCTCGATGAGCGCCCGATCGATGTGCCACTGTTGATGGTCAGGTTGGTAACTGGCGTCAGTCACCTGCAGGCTTAACGGGCTTTGTTTAAAGTTGTTATAGATCTGGGGCGTCAGGACTTCACCCCGATCGACCTTGAGTTGCAGCTTGCCTTGCAATGCACCGTCCGGACTGGATTGCGACAACTGCCCCTGCGCAGTCAGACCAATCGCGTCGGAAAGATATCGACCATCACTGCTGCTGAAAGCAATGTTGCTGCCTTGCACGTGATAGTCCGCCTGTTGCAGCCGTTGTTGTCGGCCACTGGCAGACAGTTGTGTACTGAATTCCCCTTGGAGATTGCTGCCGCTCGGCAGAAAGCCCGATATTTCGGCCAGTTTGTCCAGCTGTGCCTGTTGTAATTCCAGGCTGGCACGCCACTCTGCTTGCTGCCATGCGAAGTCAAGCACAGCATGACCGGCTGCTATGCCGAGCTCAGATATTGTCAGGTCCAGCTGTTGGCCTTGCTTGCGCCATTGCAGGCTGGCTTGAGCCTGCCTGGCGTCAAGCAGTGGATTGGAAAAGGTCAGCTGCGCTGTCGGGCAGCCGAGTAACTCCTGCTGTAGTTGCAGGTTGCTGCAATCAAGCTGAAAGCCACTGACATGGCTGCGCTGGTCGTCACTCAAGACAATTTTGTTGGCGGCCAGGTGCAGTCGCCGGCTGGCAGAATCTTTTTGCCAGTGCAGATTAAGTTGTTCGACTTGTTTTTGTGCTTGCCTGATCTGCTCGACAGACAATTTTAATTGACCGAGTGCCATTGCTGCGGGCATTTGCAGCAGTCCCGTCACAAACACCAGGACCGCGGTCAAACGGGAAAGTACCGCCTTAGTCGGGGAAAACACCGGTCGACAGGTAACGATCACCACGGTCGCAGATGATGGCGACAATGGTGGCATGCTCTACTTCCCGGCTTAGTTGCAGGGCGGCGGCGACTGCCCCACCCGATGAGATACCGGCAAAAATACCTTCTCTGGATGCCAGCTGGCGGGTGGTTTCTTCGGCCAGTTGCTGGGAGATATCCATCTCGCGATCAACCGCTTCGCGCTGGAAGATTTTTGGCAGATATTCTTCGGGCCAACGACGGATGCCCGGGATGCTGGCGCCCTCTTCCGGCTGCACACCGATGATCTGAATGGCCGGATTCTGTTCCCGCAAATATCTGGAGGTCCCCATGATGGTGCCGGTGGTGCCCATGGCGCTGACGAAATGGGTGATCTGGCCATGAGTATCGCGCCAGATCTCCGGGCCGGTGGTTTGATAATGTGCTTCCGGATTGTCAGGGTTGGCGAATTGATTGAGCACTTTGCCCTTGCCCTGGCGCTGCATTTCGTCGGCCAGGTCGCGTGCGCCTTCCATACTGGCTTCCTGTGATACCAGCACGATCTCGGCGCCATAGGCTTTCATCGCCGCCCTTCTCTCCACACTCATATGGCTGGGCATGACCAGTATCATCCGATAGCCCTTGATGGCGGCAGCCATGGCCAGCGCGATGCCGGTGTTGCCGCTGGTGGCTTCAATGAGCGTATCACCGGGTTTGATTTCGCCGCGTGCCTCGGCGCGCTGAATCATGGAAATCGCCGGCCGGTCCTTGACGGAGCCGGCCGGGTTGTTGCCTTCGAGCTTGACCAGGATGGTGTTGCTGGAATTTTCGTCGATCAGGCGTTGCAGTCTGACCAGTGGCGTGTTGCCGATGAAATCTTCGATGGTTGGATAATTCATGGGATCGGTGAATACGGATGCAAAAATTTGTAAGTAATTGTATTATCGGGCATTTACAGGATCATTTCCAGACAACAGGGTTGTTATGAAACAGTTTATTGGTTTTGCCGCTGTAGCGGTACTGTTTTTGACTGCGAGCCATCCGGGGGTGGCGGCGGAATTCGATGAGTTGAGCGAGACCGATTATCTTTCGGATGCCCCCCTGATCTCATCGGCCACACGCCTTAAACAGGAAAGGCGTGACACACCGGCTTCGATTACGGTGATCGACCGCAAAATGATCGAGGCATCCAGCGCCATCAATATCATTGAACTTTTCCGTCTGGTGCCGGGCTTCCAGGTCGGCTCCCTGGATGGCACCGAATCCACCACTACCTATCACGGCCTCAGTGACCAGCACAACAACCGCTTGCAGATCCTGATCGACGGTCGTTCGGTTTATGATCCCACCTTTGGTGGAGGCCTCTGGTATGCCTTGCCATTGACCATGGATGAAATCAAACGCATCGAGGTGATTCGCGGACCGAACGCGGCGTCCTACGGTTCCAATTCATTTTCCGCTGTCATCAACATTATCACGTTTGCAGCGGATGAAAACCAGGGTAGCAACATCAGTTACACAAATGGATCGCACGATTTGCATCGAGTGCGTCTCTCGCATGCCGATAGCTTCAACAAACAGACCGGTTTTCGCCTGGTATTTGAAGATGAGAGCCACGACGGCACGAAAAACCTGGTGGATGATGATGATAACCAGCCGATCTTTGATGACCATATGCATAAACAGGTCAATTTGCGCATCGACCATACTTCTTCGAACGGACTCAAACATACTTTCCAGTCGGGTCTGAAGCGACTCAAATTCGGTGACGGGATTCTCACACACACCGATCCACCACCGCGATACATCAAGGCAGTTTCTGCTTATCAGAACTATGTACTGGAGCAAAACACCGGTTTGCTCAATTCACAAAAATTGCAGATTTACCACAATTATGTCGATCTGAATGACAAAACCCTGGCTTTTGTAGATGCCTTCCCTGGGGTGCCGTTGTCATTTGACACATCTTTCCGGGATCATCGCTACGACATCGAATATCAAAAAAACCGCATCTACTCACCAAAGCTGCAAAGTGTTGTCGGCCTGGGTGCCCGGTATGATGTTACCGAGACACCCAGCTGGCTGAATACAGACCGACTTGAGCGATATTCGCTGCGTGCTTTTGGTCATATTGAATTCAGGCAAACAAACAATCTGATATGGAATGCCGGCGCCATGTATGAATATTTTGAAAACGTCGGTGATTATCTGTCACCACGACTGGCGTTGAACTGGCATCCGAGTCCACAACACAGTTTTCGCACCAGCCTCAGCCAGGCTTATCGTATGCCCAGCTTTTATGCCGAAAGCGCATTCCTGACTGTGGATCTGGCGGCCCCTTTTCTCACCTTTAATGCCGGTGACCCGATCTGGTTATTGAACCGCGGTGACAGCAATATCGAACCGGAAAGAATGCGCGCTTTTGAAATCGGTTATCTCGGTTATTTTCTTGATCACACATTCGAGATCGACGTCAAACTCGGCAAGGAATGGCTCGATAATATCATCACCCGGCCTAAAACCGGACTGGATGCGCCGCCTTCCATCGCCAATCCCCGCTTTCAGTTTGATAACTACGGCGAAGTGGAAATTGAAACCCTTGAAATACAGACCAGCTACCGACCACGCAATGGTACATTGCTGCATGCAGCGTTAAGTTATACCGACGCCAAAGGATATACCTACGACATACATCTGGGCAGAAATGAAAAGCTGGATAATACTGTGCCATTAGTGACCAGTGCCCTGCTCGTTTCTCATCAGTTTCCACGGAATTTTACCGCCAGTGCGCAGTACGCTTATGTCAGAGACTATGAATCCGGTGGGGACGGTGACGATCTGAAAGCACTTGAAAGTGTCGATGTGAAACTTAGCAAGAAATTCAGACTCGAACAGAATGAGATCAAGCTCTCTTTTGTCGTACGTAATATCAGGGACAATCCGTATCAGGATTTTACCAATGAAAACCTGGTTGGCATGGAAAGCTTTTTCACCATTGAGCTGGGCTTGAAATAAGCCATGGACAGGACTAACAGGCAATCATCATGGATGTGATGTAGTTCGACATGCAATTTGTACGCTTTACCGGCAAACTTTCTCATCTTTTGCGTGCGGCAATGATGATGCTGGTGTTGTGTGCGGAAAACGCTATTTCTGACCCGATACGACAGGTCAATATATTGCTGGTATTGAGTTCGGACAGCCAGCTGCATCAGGAAATTGCCAACACAAGCAAGGAGTTGTTATTAAAGCAGTGCAACCATAACCCGGCCTGCAAAAACATCAAGCCAAACTTTACCTCCGTACTGGCCACTGAACTGGCGGCAAGCGCCAGGCAACTGCGTGACCAGGATCTGGTCATTACTTTCGGCAAAAGAGCGGCTACGCTGCTTGAAAAATACCGTGACAGTTTTGGTCAAGTCAAAGTTTTACACAGCTTGATACCCAAAGAGACCGGCAGCGCGATGTTGCAGGAAAGTCTCGGTAAAAATCAGTACGTACTCCTGCTGGACCAACCGATTTACCGCCAATTGCGTCTTATCAGGCAGATGTTCCCGGACAGGCGCCGGCTCGGGGTTCTGCTCAGCCAGAACAAGCAAGGGTACCGCAATGAGTTGCAAGAAGCTGCCATTGCCAATGATCTAGAACTCGAACTGGCGCTTGTCCATGACACGGCTGATACAGGTTCTCTGTTGTCGGAACTGGTTAAAAAAGTGGACTTGTTTCTGATCATCCCGGACAAGTCGATATACAACCGTAATACCATCAAGGAAATCCTGCTGACAGGATATTTTCACAGCAAGGCCTTTATTGGCTATTCAAACAGCTTGACTCGCTCCGGCGCTCTGGCATCGATTGTCACTGGCAAGGACACCATCGCCGAAGATGTCGCACAACTTGTCCTTGGATTAATACTGCGGCCCAATGCCGTACGCCACATAAATTATCCGGTCAGTTATCAAATCAGCATCAATCAAAATGTCGCTGAATCCCTGGGAATCACTATTCCGGAAGCCATTCTGGAATTGGAAAAAACACTGGTAATCGAATGAGTTTTTCATTGTTTTCACGTTTGCAATACAAACTGCTGCTGCTCGCAGTGCTACCTGCATCATTCATAGCACTGGTACTGACTTTGTACATGACACAATCAAAAATTGCGGATATTGAGGAAGCCGTGCAACAGAAAGGCATCGCAATTGTTGAATATATTGCTTCAGATTTGACCAGTGTCATCTTTACCCGTAATCAGTCCGAGCTCCATGCAAGGGTGCAGACTTATTTTGCCGGCTACAGCGATTTGGTCGAAATTACGGTTACATCGGCGGATTCGGAGTTTGTTGGCCAGTACTCACAACAGCAGCGACAACACAATGGCAGCATGACATTGAGTTTCAAGGCTCCGGTTGCATTGGGCATCTCCAGCGAACCACTGGATGATTTTTCCCAGGAAGAACAATCCGTCGCAGAACCCCGGAATACGATTGGCTACGTCAGTGTGACGATCATCGATTCGACGCAGGAGCAGAAATATACGCTGATAAAAACCAATCTGCTTATTCTGCTGGTATCACTGGCCATTATCGCCATGGTGGTGTTCCCGATGAGTGAGAAACTCACCCAGCCGATTCGCACGCTGTCAGCCGCGTTTGACAAGGTGAGACAAGGTAATTTTACCCAGGTTGCTGAGGCTTCCAGCGATGAAATGCTGAAATTGCAGCAAGGTTTCAACCTGATGTCATCGAGTCTGTCGCGGCAAAATGAAAAGCTCAATGAAAAAGTCGCACAGGTTACCAATGATCTGGAAACTACCCTGCAGGCGTTGGAAATACAGAACATCGAACTGGATATCGCCCGTAAACAGGCGGTGGAGTCCAGCAAGATCAAGTCGGAATTTCTGGCCAATATGAGCCATGAAATCCGCACGCCAATGAATGGTATCGTCGGCTTTAGTAACCTGTTGCTGAATACCCAACTCAATGAAGTACAGATGGATTATGCGCAGACGATATCGCGTTCAGCCAATATCCTGCTGCAGATCCTCAACGATATCCTGGATTTCTCCAAACTGGAGACTGGCAAGATCACCATCCACCAATATCCGTTTTCCCTGGATGACTGTGTCGATGAAGTGCTGACCATTTTTACGCCATCAGCACATGAAAAATGCCTCAGCCTGATTCCACTGGTGTATCAGGATGTACCGAGGCACCTTATCGGCGACAAACTGCGCCTGATTCAGATTCTTTCCAACCTGGTCAATAATGCGATCAAATTCACGGCTTCAGGTGAAGTTGTCGTGCGCGTGATGTATGACGAACTGGATGCCGACCATTGTTCGCTGACGTTCAAGGTTTCCGATACCGGCATTGGCATTTCTGATGCCGATCAGCGCAAGTTGTTCGGTCCTTTCCAGCAGATCAGCAATTCACTCAGTCGAGGATTTTCCGGTACCGGCCTGGGCCTGAGCATTTGCAAATCCATGGTCGAAATCATGGGTGGTCGAATTTCCGTCAGCAGTGCTCTCGGTCAGGGAGCGACATTCTCTTTTACCTTGCCATTTCGTATTGACCCTTCGATCAGGAGCGAGCCGCTGGTCGGGAAAACCATCAAAAACAAATCCATTCAGCTTGTCGATACGAACCGTTTATCCTCGTTATCCATCGTCAATACACTGGAAAGGATGGGCTTCAGTGTCACCGCATTGGGAAGCTTTACTGATGTTGACCTGAAAGCCAGTGGTGAAAACTGCATCATATTTTCGCTCGACTGTGACCAGGAAGATATCTTTGCCGGTTATCTCCAGTCTGTTGAGATTCCGGCTAATTACAACCGTCTTGCCTTGTTAAATGTGTCCGACCGGCAAGCATTGTTCGAATTCAGCAACAAATATCACATCAAGGTGGCCAGCAAGCCCGTGACGCCACGTTCGCTAGAGCAAGTAATGGAGGGCTTGAACTCCTCTAAAGACCAGGATGCTGCAAAAGAAGACCCGTTGTATGAGCTCGTACATGAACTGGTAGACGGTAAAACAATCCTGATTGTTGATGACAACGAAATCAACCAGAGCCTGCTGGAAGCCATGCTTTCGGAACTGGATGTGACCATCCTGACTGCCGGCAATGGTTACCAGGCGATTGAGATCGCCCAGGCTGCACATGTGGACCTGATCTTCATGGATATCCATATGCCGGAACTTGACGGTATTGAAGCGACCAAGGCAATACGGCAATTACAGGGAGCGGAACTGCACACCCCGATTGTGGCATTGACTGCAGATATCGCTTTCCGTGACAAGCCGATGAGTCAGCGATACGGCTTCGATGATGTGCTGCTCAAGCCGATCGAGCCTGAGGGGCTTAACCAGACGCTGTTGCGCTTTTTCTCCACTGAAGACCACCCGGCTGACTTGTGGTCTGCGACTGAGTACCAACAGAATGAGCTGGTTGGCGATTCGCCGGACTATCCGATCCGCGACGAGCAACATGCCTTGCGAATCTCCGGTGGTGTCCGCGCCGTGGCGGACAAGCTGTTTATCCAGTTGATTGAACAGTTGCCGAGTTATGCGAAGCAGACCCGCATCTATTATGACAACAAGGACTGGTCGGCGCTGTGGCAGGTAGTACATAAGCTGCACGGCGCCAGCGCCGTCTGCAGTGTGCCGGCATTACACCAGGCGGCGAATGCCTTGCAGATGGTGGTGAAAAACAATGACCAGACCCTGATTGCAGAAAAGCTTGAAAATCTGCACGAGGAAATCGACCGCCTGCTGGATTATTCGCGCAAACGTCGAAAACTAGTCTGAACTGGTCTGCAGCAGGCTTTTCATATCGGTCACCGCCTGCGCCAGGCCGGAAAAAAGGGCTCTGGCAACGATTGAGTGGCCGATGTTGAGTTCCCTGACGCCATGGATTTGGGCGATGGCTTTGACATTGTGATAATCAAGCCCATGCCCGGCATTGACCTGCAAGCCCAGCTGCTGGCCACGCATGACGGCCGTCTGGATACGGGTCAGCTCCAGGTTTTGATCCGCTGTGCTGGCACAATCGGCATAATGGCCGGTATGAATTTCAATGACCGGCGCCCCGACCGCTGCCGCGGCTTCCAACTGCTTTTCTTCAGCATCGATGAACAGTGACACGCGGATGCCCGCTTCGTTCAGGGCCGCGCAATAGTCTTTCAAGTACTCCTGGTTGGCAGCCACATCCAGGCCACCTTCCGTGGTGAGTTCTTCACGCCGCTCCGGCACCAGGCAGACATCAGCAGGCTTTATCTGACAGGCGACCTTCAGCATTTCCTCAGTCGCCGCCATTTCCAGGTTCATGCGCGTTTGCAGGATGTCCTTGAGCATAAACACATCACGATCCTGGATGTGGCGCCGGTCTTCACGCAAATGCAGTGTAATGGCGTCCGCTCCCGCCTGCTCGGCGACCAGCGCCGCTTGAATCGGTTCGGGATAACGGGTGCCACGCGCCTGGCGAATGGTGGCGACGTGGTCAATATTGACGCCCAGCAGTCGTTCGTAATTGGCTGTCATTGCTGTTCCTGTTTCACTGCACTGGTGGTAAAAAATTCGCGACTTTTGAAATGGTAGCCATCCAGGTAATGGCTGATGGCATAACGCATTAACTGTTTGGCCTGTCGCAGGGTCAACTCATCTTCGAACCGGCCCTGATGCATATGAAGCAAGGTCTGCCCCAGCAGCTTGGGACCGTTGCCGCTATTGCCTTCAACAGGCCCCTGCTCCATTTCATAACGATACTGTTTTACCGCCTCGATCGGTGTTTGTCCATGGTTGCAGAATGCCAGCTCCAGGCCAAAGCCGACGGCGTCGAGCAGCGCGAGTTCAAAGCGCCGCAAGGCAATTTCCGGAGTCTGTGCCTGTTGCAGTTCGCTCAGGGCGTGCGCGTAATGCACAAAGGCGGCCTGATTGACATCGGTCTGTTGCAGAAATTTGATGACCAGTTCATTGAGATAGTAAGCCGAATAGAGTCGGTCTCCACTATACGAAAGTGGCTTTTCGGTAGCTTCGGCATCGCGTAGTGTCTTGACTTCACCGCGTCCACTCAGGCTGATGATCAGAGGCAGGAAAGGTTGCAGGATCGCCGATTTTTTGCGTTTGCCGCTTTTCACCCCTCGGGCGATGACGGACTGGCGGCCATGATCGAGAGTGAACAAATCCAGCAGCAGACTGTTATCGGAATAATCCCTGCGGTGTAAAACATAAGCCGGCGTCATGAGTCGGGCCGTATTCCATTAATCCGAGTAGCCAAGCCTGGCGAGCGCAGCTTCATCGCTCGACCAGCTCTTTTTCACCTTGACCCAGAGTTGCAGAAACACTTTCTTGTCGAAAAATTTTTCCATCTCCTGGCGCGCCTGTGTGCCAACCTGTTTCAGCGCCTCGCCTTTTTTACCGATCAAAATGTTTTTCTGCCCCGCTCTTTCCACCCAGATTAATGCATGAATGCGATAGAGATTTTTCTCTTCGACGAATTTTTCAATCTCGACGGTCGTAGCGTATGGCAGTTCCATATGAAAATGTCGCGTCAGCTGTTCGCGAATCAGCTCGGCGGCAAAAAAACGTTCACTGCGATCGGTGAGCTGATCCTCGGGGAAAATATTCTCACCTTCCGGCATGGCTTCGAGCACCCTGTTTTCCAGTTGTTCCACCTGGTAGCCGTTCTTGGCCGATACCGGAATGACGCTGATAAAATCATGCTGCGCCGAAATTTCCTCGATGAAGGGTAACAGTGCCTGCTTGTCAGGGAACTCATCAACCTTGTTGACCACCAGAATGGCCGGCCGTTTGCTATTGACGATGTTTTTCAGCACCAGTCGGTCCTCACGGTTCCAGACACCGGCCTGCACCACAAACAGAAGAATATCGACATCCGTCAGGACCGCATTGGCGGTACGGTTGAGATAACGGTTCATGGCCTGGTTGCCACGCCGGTGGATGCCGGGTGTATCGACGTAGACGATCTGTCCGTCCGCGAGCGTCTTGACGCCGAGTATGCTGTGACGCGTGGTCTGCGGCTTGTGTGAGGTAATGGCGAGTTTCTGGCCGATGATCTTGTTGAGCAAGGTGGATTTGCCGACATTGGGACGGCCAACAATGGCGACAAAGCCGCTGCGGTTAGGCATGTTCGAGTTTCTCCTGCAACTGTTGCAGGACACGCGAAGCGGCATCCTGTTCGGCCTTGCGTTTGCTACCGCCGGTGCCGGTAACTTCGACCTGCTGTTCCGCTACGCGGCAACTGACCCTGAATTGCTGGGCATGTTGCGGTCCTGAAGCATCGATCAGTACATACTCGGGCGTTGACATTTTTCGGCTTTGCAGGAATTCCTGCAGACGGGTTTTGGGATCTTTCAGGCCTTTGGTTGGGGTTAGTTTTTCCAGGCGCTTCAGGTAGAGACGTTCGACAAACTGTCTTGCCTCACGATAACCGCCATCCAGATAAATCGCGGCGATGATGGCTTCCACGGCATCGGCAAGAATGGAAGCACGCGATTGTCCGCCGCTACGTAGTTCACCCTGGCCTAGCTTGAGGTATTTGCCGAGCGACAATTCCCGTGCGATTTCCGCCAGGGTTTCCTTTTTGACCAGCGAGGCGCGCAGGCGGGTCAGTTGCCCTTCATCGGCGTCACTAAAATGATGGAACAGCTTATCGGCAATGATAAAACCCAGCAGCGAGTCGCCAAAAAACTCAAAGCGTTCGTTATTGCGTGAACCGGCGCTGCGATGGGTAAGCGCGGTTTCGAGATGACCGATATTGGTAAACTGGTAGCCTAGCACCTGTTGCAGGCGCTTTACCGGTTCTCTCAAGGAGTCAGTTCCACGTTTAATTGCTCGCTGAACGAAACCATTACAGAAATATTACCGACAATGGGTTCGATCTTGTCATAGGTGATATCGACAATGAGCTGGTTGCGGGTTTTCTTGATCTTGATGTTTTCCTTGGGAAAGTCGTAAATGCTGTTGATCTTCAGGCGTTTGTTGATGAGTGTGTAAACACCACGCGTATCGGCCTTGCGCACCAGGGGATCGTTGTTGAGTGATTCAACCACGGATTTGACAGACTGGTTTTCGAGATAAATCGGTACCAGTTTGAGGCCGAGCAAAACAAAAAAACCACCGACTGCAAAAATAATCAGCCAGCTGATGAATGTGAGTCCGTCCTGTCGTTTGCCCTGTTGCATAAATCACCCGATTGTCTGTCTAGTTAATGGTATTGCCAATTCTGTCAAAAGCGATCGGTAAACCCGAGCGGTCGCCATCCCAGTGCATCCAGATGGCAAATGCCTTGCCGACCAGATGGTCTTCCGGCACCAGGCCCCAGCAACGACTGTCGTTACTGTTATCCCGGTTGTCGCCCATGGCGAAGTACATGTCTTCCGGAACCTTGATCGGTCCGCGGGCCAGAACGGTGCAACTCGGTGGCAGGTTTGGCGCCATGGGGTGAACTAAGGTGGCATGTTCCACTCCCGCCAGATTCTCGACAAGTTCAATGGAACCCGTTTCCCGAGCACCGGCCCCTACTCCGGTATAAACGCCGATGGAGGTTTTTTCCGCTGGCTTGCCGTTTACGTATAACACCTTGTCACGGTAATCGATGATGTCCCCCGGAATACCAACTACACGTTTAATATAGTCGATATCCGGTTGTCTTGGGTAACGGAAGACAAACACGTCACCACGCTGTGGTTCGCCGATTTCAATGATTTTCTTGTCAATTACCGGCAGGCGGATGCCATAGGCGAATTTATTGACCAGAATGAAATCGCCCACCAGCAGCGTCGGCATCATCGAACCGGATGGAATGCGGAAAGGCTCAACCAGGAAAGAGCGCAACAACAATACGATAAGAATCACCGGGAAAAAGGATTTTGAATATTCCAGGATCAGTGGTTCTTTCTCGATGTTCTGTTGTTTGCGTGCTTTTGCAAAAAACAGGCTGTCGATCAACCAGATGCCGCCGGTAATCGCCGTTGCCAGTACAAGAATCAGGGGTAAGTCAAAGTCCATAACAGTTCCGGTTTTTTCTGCTTTTGTAGCTAAATCTAGTTGTCTTTGCCGACTTTCAATACGGCCAGGAATGCTTCCTGGGGAATTTCCACGCTGCCGACCTGCTTCATACGTTTCTTGCCGGCTTTCTGTTTTTCCAGCAGCTTGCGTTTGCGCGTGACATCGCCACCATAACACTTGGCGGTGACATTCTTGCGCAGCGCCTTGACTGTGGTGCGGGCGATGATTTTACTGCCGATGGCAGCCTGGATGGCCACTTCAAACATCTGCCGCGGAATGATCTCGCGCATTTTCTCCGCCAGTTCCCTGCCCCGCGACTCGGCATAGTCACGATGCACGATGACGGACAGGGCATCGACCTTTTCCGAGTTGATGAGTATATCCAGTTTCACCAGATTCGCTGGGCGAAATTCCTTTAATTCGTATTCAAAAGAAGCATAACCGCGACTGACCGATTTGAGCCGGTCGAAAAAGTCCAGCACCACTTCGTTGAGCGGCAATTCATAATGCACCTGCACCTGGCCACCGAGGTATTGCATGTCTTTCTGTGTACCGCGTTTTTCAATACACAATGCCATGACGGCGCCAAGATAATCGTTTGGCACCAGGATGTGCGCATCAATGATCGGCTCACGGATCTCACTGATCTGTCCGGCGTCCGGCAGATCGGCCGGGTTATCGACTTTTATCACGTTACCGTCGGTGCGTTCGACCTCATAGATAACCGTTGGCGCGGTGGTGATCAGGTCCAGGTCGTATTCACGTTCGAGGCGCTCCTGGATGATTTCCATGTGCAGCATACCGAGAAAACCGCAACGAAAACCGAAACCCAGTGCCTGTGAGGTTTCCGGTTCAAAGTGCAGCGCGGCATCATTGAGCTTGAGTTTCTGCAAGGCTTCGCGCAGGTCTTCGTAATCTTCGGTGCTGACCGGAAACAGGCCGGCGAACACACGCGGGCGCATTTCCTCAAAGCCAGGCAAGGCAGCGCTGGTTCGGTTGTTATCCAGCGTGATGGTGTCACCCACCGGTGCACCGTCGATTTCCTTGATTCCGGCAATCACATAGCCCACTTCACCGGTATCCAGGATCGGTTTATCGAGGCGTTTAGGTGTAAATACACCGACCTTTTCCGCCTGGTAAACACGCCCGGTCGACATGATGAAAATCTTGTCTTTCGGTTTGATACTGCCGTTGACGACACGGATCAGCGAGATCACACCGACATAGGGATCAAACCAGGAATCGATGATTAGCGCTTGCAACGGCGCATTGTGATCGCCTGTTGGCGGCGGAATGGTATTGACCAGTTGCTCGAGCAGGTCCGGGATGCCAAGACCGGTTTTGGCGCTGACGCGAATGGCGTTTTGCGCCTCGATGCCGATGATCTCCTCGATCTCCATGATGACCTTGTCGGGATCGGCGGCCGGCAAATCGATTTTGTTAAGGACCGGTAACACTTCGAGGCCTTGTTCGATGGCGGTGTAACAGTTGGCGACGCTTTGTGCTTCCACGCCCTGCGCTGCATCGACCACCAGCAAGGCGCCTTCACAGGCGGCCAGCGAACGTGACACCTCGTAGGAGAAGTCGACGTGCCCCGGCGTGTCGATGAAATTGAGCTGGAAGGTTTCACCGCTGTGCGGTGAGGTGTAATGCAACGTGACGCTTTGCGCCTTGATGGTGATGCCGCGTTCACGCTCGATATCCATGGAATCGAGCACTTGAGCATTCATTTCTCGTTCCGAAAGTCCGCCGCAGTGCTGGATAAAACGGTCCGCAATCGTGGATTTGCCGTGATCGATGTGGGCGATGATTGAGAAATTGCGGATGTGGTCGAGTTCTACCATGGGTCAGTAATTTAACAGTTACTCTAAAAATAAGCCCTAATATACTGAAAAGCGGAACATTCTTGATGGAATATTCCGCTTTCAGGCGATGCTTTGGCGTGAAATACTATATCCGGCTCATCATACCTTAGTGTGACGTGCTGTGCTCATCTAAATACGTCTCCAGCCGCTTGAGATCGAGAAAGTACTGACACAGCAATTCCTCGCCGCCAAACAACACCGGCACCCGTTCATGATAGAGATTGCGCCATTGCTCATTGCTGTCCACGTCACACAGGGCCAGTCCGAATTGCCTGTGTTGCTGCAACTGTTGCAATTGCTGGAGCATGTCTTCACACAGGTGACAGCCCTGTCTCAGGTACAGGGTAAGTTGTGGCATGCTTTATTCCATCGGCGCACGGATGGCAATGAACAACGAGGCATCATCGCGATTGATCAGAAACGCCATATTCTTGCCGGGTTCGGCCTTGCGAATCACCTGCAGGTAATCCTGCTTGCTACCGATTTTGCGGTTGTTGATCATGACGATGATGTCGCCACGTTGAATGCCGGCCAGTTTGGCGACACCGGAGCCAACTTCTCTCACCAGTACGCCGGTGTCGGACTCTAGGCCAAGATCCTTGCGTTGTTGCTTATCGAGGTCCTCGATAATCAGACCGATGCGATCGTGCTCCACCTCGACCGGTTTGTCGACACGGGTCATTTTTTCCGTATCCGGCAGTTGCTGTACCGAAACCTCGACATGCTTGAGTTTGCCGTTGCGCAGGATTTCCACATCAGCTGCCTTGTTGATCGGGCTGGTGCCCACCAGTGGTGGCAACTGTGAGGATTTTTCCACGGCACGGCCGTTGAAACTCAGAATGACATCGCCCGGCTGCAAACCGGCCGCCTCGGCCGGACTGCTTTCGAGCACACGGGAGATCAATGCGCCACGCGGCCGGTCCATGTTGAATGATTCCGCCAGTTCATGCGTGACATCCTGGATCAGCACGCCGAGATAGCCACGCGCCACACGGCCGTGGGTCTTGAGCTGCTCAACCACGTTCATCGCCAGGTCGATCGGAATTGAAAACGACAAGCCCATAAAACCGCCGGAACGGCTGTAAATTTGTGAGTTCACGCCGACCACTTCACCATCGAGATTAAATAGCGGGCCGCCAGAGTTGCCTGGATTGATGGCCACGTCGGTCTGGATGAACGGCACATAGTTTTCGTTCGGCAGGTTGCGTCCCTTGGCACTGACGATGCCGGCGGTGACGGAATGGTCAAAGCCGAATGGCGAGCCGATCGCCAGCACCCATTCACCGACCTTGAGTTCTGTCGCGCTGCCCAGTGTGACGGTTGGCAGGTCTTCGGCCTCGATCTTGATCAACGCAATATCACTGGCCTTGTCCGAGCCGATCAGCTTTGCCTTGAACTCACGCCGGTCGGTCAGGCGCACCACAATTTCATCGGCGCTGCTGACGACATGGTGATTGGTCAGGATATAGCCGTCCTCGGAAATGATGAAACCGGAACCCAGCGATTTCGAATCGCGTTCGATCAGTTCCGGTATGTCCAGCTGATCACCGAAGAAGCGCTTGAGCAGGTCGTGCAACGGATTGTCTTCATCCAGTTCCGGTATTTCAAACTTGTGATGCGGATCGGATTTTTTCAGAGAGGCCGATTGCCGGGTGCTGATATTTACCACGGTCGGGCTGTATTTTTCCACCATGCCGGTGAAGTCCGGCAGACTGCCCGCAGTGGCCTGTGCCAACCACAGACCGTAAAGCAACAGCAGTGTCATTGCACTTCTGAAAAAAACATTTCGCATAGTCATAATTCCGTTTTGTAAATTGAGTCCTGCTGCGGCCCGGCCACCTGTAAGCCCGCCGACGACAGGACATTGATGATGCGGGCCTTGCCAACACTTTGCATCAGCTTTACCGACAGCTGTTTGACGATCACCAGCCCGATGGCGAGTCCCGACAGCCCGGCGAGTATGATGATGCCTTCATTGGCGGCAACATAATCGGCCAGTAGCGCAAACAACAACAAGCTCAGCAAAGGCGCCAGATACAGCAGGAATGAGCCTTTCAGCATTGTGTCATCGTTGATCGCGACGCTGACCGTGTCACCGGTACGGGCATTGATCTGGTTGTCGACTTCAACCTGCGGCGCACGAAAGTTGAAAAATCGCGACACGGCCGCGGTACCGCAAACTCCGTTGGCATGGCAGCTGTTGCAACTGCTGGTCTTGATGATTTCAACCCGGGCAAGTCCAGGTGCGGTGGCGACTACCTGGGCGGTTTCCTCGATCACTGGGTTATCCCGTCCTTGTGCTGGATGTTGGCAACAAAGCCCAGGGTCTGCAGCGGCACTTCACCAACGGCGGTGATCTGGTAACCCTGCTGGTAGATGCCAAACGCGTTG
Organism: Chromatiales bacterium; assembly: GCA_050049775.1. Classification (GTDB taxonomy): domain Bacteria; phylum Pseudomonadota; class Gammaproteobacteria; order Chromatiales; family Chromatiaceae; genus JABDQZ01. Next base: position 15,138 of record JASFVP010000033.1, on the reverse strand, counting down.
AGCGCACCGAGTCTGGCTTGTCCCTGCAACTTGGTGTCAGCCGTTTTCTCAACATAGACTGAAAAACTCGCCATGCCATCGCTGAAAATATAATGCTCGATATCCCGCCCCTTGTGGCGTGGCATGTCGGTGATGAAATGTTTCAGTTGGAAGCCTTGAGGGATGTCAATAAAAGCCCATTGCGCCTGTCTTTGTGGCTTGGCGGCCGCTTCGGCAATGGTCGGACGCTTTTTCACAATTGGCGGTAAATCGGACTTCAACAAATTGCCGGAATCCTGCACATCGTCGCCGATGTTGATCTGGGTGAACATGATGCTGGAAATCATCTGCTGATCCTGATCGTACATATTCCACTGCAGTGGCAACGCGTATTCGTCATCAAGAAACAGCTTGTAACCATAGCGCAGTTGGTCTTTGGGCTGGAATTCAATGACCTTGACTTCACGGTCGGCAATGCGATCACGGCCCTGAATGCTCATCTGATAATTTTCCGCCAGTGTGCTCGGATCCAGGCTGAACAGGCCGGAAAAATACTTCTTGTTGATGCCGCGTTTACTGGTGGAAATTGCCTTGTCATACGGCAGGATGCAGGTGACCGTATGATTGTCGCGGATGATTTCGCGGGCTTCACCGTTGAGTGAGAAAATGCGTTCCTTTTCGTTATCGCCTTCCACCGTGTGCACAATGCGTAACGACTCGATGACACCGCCGTGCAAGTATACAAAGTGGCCGTCGTAGTTGAGCTGATGCACCGACTCCATCATCTTGTTGAGCCAGAAATGCACCGGCGATGCCGCCGCCAGCGGCGCCAGGCCCAGCAACAATAACGCCAGCGTATAGCGGCTGATCCGGTCCAGGGGCTTACTTTTTGTCATAAACCACAAAAGTTGCATACGGCAGCATGCCGGGCACGCCGGCCTGGGTGGTGTATTCGGAATGATCGATCAGGAACTGGTTGAGTTCGGCCTCGATGCCAGGATGCTGCGGTTGTTGTGAACTTGATTCCAGGCGCCATTGGGTGGATGCGCGCTGCACCAGCGGATAGGCGGTATACGAAGGGCTTTTTACCGCAGTAGCATCAACCGTTACGGGAAACGCCGCCGGCAGATTGGGTTGCTGAGGTGACAGATTGGCAAAATTCATCACGGCGACCACCGCTACGGTAGCGGCAATGGCGGCGCCGGCAGCTGGTTTGATCCAGGTTGGCATGGCCGGTTTGAGGTTATTCGGGGCAAACACCGTGGGTTCCTGCTCCAGCTGTTGTTGCACCCGCACACTGATCGATGCGGCATTACAGTCGCTGCACTCACCCTTGATGGCTTCACTGATGAGGGAATAACGATTCAACGTAGCACGCAAACCGGCATCCTGCTTGAGCTTTCCCGTCAAATGACCGAGTTCGTGAGCTTCCAGTTCATCATCGAGAAAAGCGGAAATTATCTGTTTGGTATCGTCTCTCATGACCAGCTTCTCATTGTTGTTCATTCGGATAACAGGGGCTGCAGGCGCGCATCAATCGCTTCCCTGGCCCGAAAAATTCGTGATCTGACCGTGCCTATCGGACAGGACATGGCATTGGCGATCTCTTCGTAACTCAGACCCTCGAGTTCCCTGAGTGTGATTGCAGTGCGCAATTCCTCAGGCAAATCCTCGATCGCCTGGCGTACGGTGGCGGCAATCTCATCCTTGAGCAGCAGGTTTTCCGGGGTTTCCCGTTCCTTGAGTCTTTCACCACTGTCGATCTGTTCGGCGGTTTCCGCATCAATGTCGGAGCCCGGCGGACGACGATTCTGGGCGACCAGGTGGTTTTTCGCGGTATTGATCGCAATCCGGTACAGCCAGGTATAAAAAGCGCTGTCACCGCGAAAGTTGGGCAATGCCCGATAGGCCTTGATAAAAGCTTCCTGTGTCACATCCAGAGTCTCATGTGGGTCCTTAATATACCTGGAGATAATATTAGCCACTTTCTGCTGATACTTGAGCACCAGCAGGTCAAAAGCTTTCTTATCTCCGCGCTGTACCTTGGAAACCAGTTCATGGTCCAGCCGTTTATCACTCATTGGGACGCTCCGTTGAGCGGTAATCGATGGTCATTACTGGCACACTTGATTGACAGGCATTGAGATAAAAAGTTCTTGTTTGTACAGGATAATTTTCTGGTCGCTTTTGTGCGGACTTCAATTTAACCTAGGGGTTTGCGATTGTGCTTCTTCCGACTGACGAAGAATACAAAAAAAATCGAAAAAAATCATGACCTAAGTTGCACTATGACGACGCACAAGACATTTGATGTTCTGATCATTGGCAGCGGCGCGGCCGGCCTCAGCCTGGCGCTGCGCCTGTCTGAATCCAGCCGTATCGCGGTGCTGGCCAAGCGTGAGCTGACCGAAGGCAACACCCTGTACGCCCAGGGTGGTATTTCCGCGGTGCTGGATTCGTCCGATTCCCTCGAATCGCATGTCTCGGATACCCTCATCTCCGGTGCCGACATCTGTGACGTTGACACCGTGCAGACGGTGGTGCGCAAGGGGCCGGAGAACATCCGCTGGCTGCTGGAACTGGGCGTGCAGTTCACGCGCGAATCCAAATCCGAATCCGGCTATCACCTGACGCGCGAGGGTGGCCATACGCATCGACGTGTCGTGCATGCGGCGGACGCCACCGGCCGCGTGGTGGAAACATCCATGGCCGATCAGGTGCGTGCCCGTTCCAATATCACACTGGTCGAAAATCGCCTGGCAATCGATCTGATCATCTCCGAGCGGAAAAGCCGTTCACGCCGATGCGTCGGCGCCTATGTGCTGAATCTCGAAACTGGCCGGGTTGAGGTGTTTGCAGCCAAGGCCGTGGTGCTGGCTACCGGCGGCGCCAGCAAGGTTTATCTCTATACCAGCAACCCGGATGTCGCCACCGGCGATGGCATCGCCATGGCCTGGCGTGCCGGCTGCCGCGTCGCCAACATGGAATTCAACCAGTTTCACCCGACCTGCCTGTACCATCCACACGCCAAATCGTTTTTGATCAGCGAAGCCGTGCGTGGCGAAGGTGGCCGGCTGTTGCTGCCCGATGGCAGCCGTTTCATGGAAAAATATGACCCGCGCAAGGAACTGGCACCGCGCGACATCGTGGCACGCGCCATCGACCACGAAATGAAACGCCTCGGCGCCGATTGCCTGTACCTCGACATCAGCCACAAGCCGGCCGATTTCATTACCAGCCACTTCCCGACGATATACGAACGCTGCCTGGAACTGGGTGTCGACATCACGCGCGAACCGATCCCGATCGTACCGGCGGCGCACTACACTTGCGGTGGTGTGGTCACCAATCACCACGCCATGACCGACATCAAACGCCTGTATGCCATTGGGGAAACCGCCTATACCGGCCTGCACGGCGCCAACCGTATGGCCAGCAATTCCCTGCTGGAATGTCTGGTGTTCGGCCAACTAGCCGCCGAGCACATCGACGCAAATATCGATCTGTCGCGTGAAATCAGTGCCGACATCGCTCCCTGGGACGAAAGCCGTGTCACCGATTCCGATGAGGAAGTCGTGGTGTCGCACAACTGGCACGAGTTGCGCCAGTTCATGTGGGACTATGTCGGCATCGTGCGCAGCAACAAACGCCTGGAACGCGCCCAGCGCCGCGTCAACCTGCTGCGTCATGAAATCAACGAGTACTACAGCAACTTCCGCGTCAGCAACGACTTGCTGGAATTACGTAACCTGGTGGATGTCGCCGACCTGATCGTGCAGTCGGCACGTATGCGCAAGGAAAGCCGCGGCCTGCATTACACCATCGATTTTCCGGATATCGACGTCAGCCAGGCACATCCGACCATGCTGATTCCGGACAACTACCGACCGAACAAGGATTTCTGAGTTACCGCGTTCGAGTCCGGCGTGTCCGGCTTAAGTTTCAGACTGACGCGTAAACGTCGCCACTGCTCAACGGACAACGAACTTTGATCCAGCACCACACGGCAATGCCTGCCCCGCTCCTGACGAAAATGCAGAATGATCAGCTGCTGCCACATCAGGCTGTCCGCTAACAGGCGCACTTTACTCCATGGATGACTGGCCTGCAGCAACTTCCATTGCCCCTCCGGGCTGCGTTTGATGTGCAGGATTTTCTGCTGCTGCAGACGAAAGCGTTGCAGTTGCAGCCCGGCCAGCAACAGCCACAATGGTACGATCAGTGGTTTGATCAGCAGCAGGCAGAACAGGATGCCAAGCTGCAGTGACGAGAGTGCCAGTAACACCCGCTTCGGCAATGCCGGTTTTAAGTCGATCGCGATCATGTGACTTCCCTGTATACCTCGTTGACCGCATCCTGCGATCAGAAATGTGCACTTAGTGTTGCAGAATGCGCTCAATGATATTGAGCATGTTCTTATCCGCCGGTGAACTTTTGCCTAACAGCCATTGCTGTAAATCCTGATCGGCGTAATTGAGCAGTTCGACGAAATCACGCTGGAGCGGCTCACTCAGTTGCTCATAGTGTTGATCGAGAAACTCCTCGAAAATCAGATCCAGCTCGAGCATACCGCGGCGACATTGCCAGCGCAGTTGCTGTGCTGTCGGCAGTTCCATATCAGATCGCTTTTTTCAGCATCAGCTGTTTGATGTGGCCAATGGCCTTGGTCGGGTTGAGTCCCTTGGGACAGACCTCGACACAATTCATGATGCTGTGGCAACGAAACAGCTTGTAAGGTCCTTCCAGTGCATCGAGGCGTTCTTCGGTGAGCTGGTCACGCGAGTCGGCCAGGAAACGCCAGGCCTGCAGCAAGGCGGCCGGGCCGTGGAATTTTTCCGGGTTCCACCAGAATGACGGACAGGACGTCGAACAACAGCCGCACAGAATGCATTCGTACAGACCATCGAGCTTGTCGCGATCCTCGGGTGACTGCAGGATTTCCACTTCCGGCATGGCGTCCTTGCGCACCAGGTAGGGTTTGACGTTGCGATACTGCTGGTAGAACTGACTCATGTCGACGACCAAATCACGAATTACCGGCCGTCCCGGAAACGGCCGTACCGTGACCGGCTCGGACAAATCATTGATCGAAGTGACACAGGCCAGACAGTTGCGACCATTGACGTTGACGCCGTCGGAACCACACACACCCTCGCCGCAGGAATGGCGGAACGAGAAAGATTCGTCCTGACGTTTGATGTCGAGCAAGGCATCACGCAGCATCATGCCGGGTTTGAATTCGACATCAAAATCCTGCAGATAAGGCTGGCTGTCGGTTTCCGGGTTATAGCGATAGATTCTGAATTTCATTCCGAGTCCCTCAATACACCCGCTCTTTTGGTGGAAACGAATCCACGGTCAGTGGCTTGGTACGCACCGGTTTCCAGTCTAGTCGATCATCTTCCAGGAAATACAGGCTGTGCTTAAGCCAGTTTTTGTCATCACGCTTGGGAAAATCGATGCGTGAATGCGCACCTCGACTTTCCTCACGCGCATGCGCCGACATCATCGTAGCCATGCCAATGTCGATGAGGTTCTCCAGTTCCAGTGCTTCGATGCGCGCGGTGTTGAAGACGCGGCTGGTATCCTTCAGCACCACATTGACCATGCGTTCACGCAGGCGTTTGATCTGCTCGACGCCTTCGGCCATAACATCGCGCGTGCGGAACACGCCACAATGATCTTCCATGACTTTTTTCAGCGCATCGCGCACGCTCTTGACGCTTTCACCATCACCGCTGCGATCCCAGCGGGTCAGCCGGCTCATGGCCTTGTCGACACTGGCTTCATTCATCGGTCGATGATTTGGGTTCTCGGCCAGGTATTGAATGATGTCCTCACCGGCAGCGCGGCCAAACACTAGAATGTCCAGCAATGAATTGCCGCCGAGACGATTACCACCATGCACCGAGACACAGGCGCATTCGCCCGCGGCATACAAACCGGTCACGGTTTCTTCCGGGCCATGTCGCGCCGGCGCGACTACACGACCGAAACGATCGGTCGGAATGCCACCCATGACGTAATGCGCGGTCGGGAACACCGGAATCGGCGTATCCACCGGGTCGATGTGCAAAAAGGTTTTGCACATGTCACGAATGCCGGGCAACCGCTTTGGCACGATGTCGGAACCAAGATGATCCAGCCGTAACAACACGTGGTCGCCATCCGGGCCACAACCGCGGCCTTCACGTACTTCGGTGGCAATGGCGCGGCTGACCACATCGCGGCTGGCGAGATCCTTGGCATTCGGTGCATAACGTTCCATGAAACGCTCGCCGTCCTTGTTGACCAGATAACCACCCTCGCCGCGTGCGCCTTCGGTGATCAACATGCCCTTGCCGGCGATGCCGGTCGGATGAAACTGGAAAAATTCCATGTCCTGTAACGGCACACCGGCACGCAACACCATCGCCATGCCGTCGCCGGTGTTGATGTGCGCATTAGTGGTGGTACGGAACAACTGACCGCAACCACCGGAAGCGATCAGCGTGGTCTTGGCTTCGATCAGTAACGGCTCGCCGGTTTCGATGTCCAGCGTCAGGGCGCCGAGAATTGCACCTTCATCGTCGCGGATCAGGTCGATGGCGAAGTATTCATCGAAGAAATGTGTCCTGGAACGAATGTTCTGTTGATACAACGTGTGCAAAATCGCATGGCCTGTACGGTCGGCCGCTGCACAGGTGCGCGCCGCCTGGGCGCCACCGAAGTTCTGGCTTTGCCCACCAAAGGCACGCTGGTAAATCCGGCCCGAATCCAGCCGTGAAAATGGCACGCCGAAATGTTCCAGCTCATAGACGATGCGTGGCGCTTCGCGGCACATGAATTCAATCGCGTCCTGATCACCGAGGTAATCGCTGCCCTTGACGGTATCAAACATGTGCCAGTGCCAGTTGTCCGGCACGACATTGGCCAACGCGGCATTCACACCACCTTGCGCCGCCACAGTGTGTGAGCGTGTTGGAAACACCTTGGAAACCACAGCGACGCGCGCATCGGCATTCGACAACTGCAAGGCCGCGCGCAGGCCGGCACCACCAGCGCCGAGAATCAGGGTGTCAAAACGTCTTTTTGCCAATGCCATAAATACAATCCGTCAGCTGCCGCCGAGACGCGCCAGCAATAAAATCTGCAATCCCCAGGTGCCACAAAAGATCAGCAGCAAAGCCGTCAGGCTGAGCAATGTCAGCCGCAATCCGGTATGCGGCACATAATCGATAAACACATCACGCACGCCAATCCAGGCATGCACCAGGGTAAACAGCAGCAGCACCAGCAGGCTGATTAAAACCGGCGTTTGCAGCAGCCAGCCTTTCCAGTCGGCCAGATTGCCAGGTGCGTCAAACAGAAAATGCCACAGCAGATAAATCGAAAACAGACCCAGATAGACCGCAGTGATGCGCTGCACCAGCCAGGCTTTGAAACCACTGGCCATCCGGCTCATAAACTGACTCCCAGGATCAGTAGGCTGATGATCGGCGCAGCAAACAGCACGGCGCGGGCGGTGTTTTTGTAAACCGGCTTGTCGATGCCGATGTCGATATCAAGTAACAGGTAACGAATACCCGCCAGTAAATGATGCACCGTCGCCCACAGCAGCAGAAACAACAGCAGTTTGACCAACGGACCGGACAACCAGGCTTGCACCTGTGAAAATCCCTGCTCGGATTCCAGTGACAGTTGCAACAGGTACAGCCACAGCGGTAAGGAGAAAAACAACAAGACACCGGCAATGCGATGACCGATGGACATGATGCCGGCAACAGGCAATTTGATCAGTAGCAGATTGAGAAAAACCGGTCGTTTTTGGGTTTTCAGCATTATGACGTCAGGCAAAACGGATTGACGATTAGTATAGTCCTAGACCTTACCGTTTTCTCGCAAATACTTGAACAGTTTTCTCGCGGCCGCTGGCGCTTTTTGCTGTTGCAGCTCTTTTTGCGCCGTGCGTATCAATTGGCGCAGTTGCTGGCGATTGATATCGGGCATGACTTCAAGCAAGGGCTCGATGGCAGTATCACCCTGTTCAATCAGACGATCGCGCCATTTTTCCAGCTCATGAAAACGACGTTGCTCGGCCAGGTGCACTGACTTGCTTTGCTCGACCAGTCGTTGCAAGGCAGTGATGTCCTCGTTTTTTAGCAGCTTGGCGACATATTTAAGCTGACGTTTTTTTGCGCCCGAGGCCTTCATCGGTCGCGCTTCCTGCAAGGCCTGCAGCGCCTTGTCACTAATGCCGCAGGCGGCAATCTTTTCCTGCGGAAAGTCCAGCAATTGTCCGGCCAGGTCGACAATGGCCTGCATGTCACGTTTGAGCTGGCTTTTACTGACGATTTCGTCGGCTTCATCATCGATATCCGTATCGTCATCAAAATCGTCTGAAGGGTTCATTGCCATAAAATTTTTTCCACCATGAGTTGCAAATTGCAATTGCCGCGAAATTCATTGACCGACAGGCGATACACCAGATCCACCTGCTCCGGTAACTGTGGCATTTCGTCGTCCACCTGGTTAAAGGCGATCGCATCAACATATACCGAGTCGTCGTTGTTTGGCGTCAGCGTCAGTTTATAGTGTTTTTCCTTGAGGATGCGTTGCTGGATGACTCGAAACGAACCGCTGAACAAAGGTTCGGGAAACGCCTGGCCCCAAGGCCCAGCCTGTTCCAGCAGGTCCGCCAGTTGCAGGTTGAGATCCTGCGGGGCCAGCTCACCATCGGTAAGAATGATATTTTGCAGGTATTCTGCGTCGATGGTTTCGGCTACCGTGCTGTTAAACAGTTGCTGAAAGACGCCGAAATCGGCCTCATCGATGCTGAGCCCGGCCGCCATGGCATGGCCTCCGAATTTCTTGATCAGGCCTGGCTGCCGTGTGTTGATGTGTTCGAGCACATCACGGATGTGCAGCCCTGGAATCGAACGGGCCGAGCCCTTGATTTCCCCACTGTCACCCGAAGCGAAGGCGATTACCGGTCGATGGATTTTTTCCTTGATGCGTGACGCCAGAATGCCGATGACGCCCTGGTGCCAGCTGTGCTGGTACAAGGCCAGCCCGAATATCTCCTGCGCATCGAATTGCAAATCGTCCAGCAAGGCCTCAGCCGATTGCTGCATGTCAGCTTCGATGCTGCGACGCTGGCGGTTGAGGTGATCCAGTTGCATGGCGAACGTTGACGCCTGGCCAGCATCGGCCAGCAGGCATTCGATACCGACCGACATATCATCAAGACGGCCGGCTGCATTCAGGCGCGGACCGACGACAAAACCGAGATCGGATGCGGTGATTTTGGCCGGATTACGACCGGCCACCTGCAATAAGGCGGTGATACCGGGCACACACTTGCCGGCGCGTATGCGCTTGAGGCCTTCCGCGACCAGTATGCGATTGTTCTTGTCCAGTGGCACCACGTCGGCCACCGTGCCGAGTGCGACGATGTCGAGATAATCGGCCAGATTGGGTTCGGGCAGTTGCTGTGTGGTAAACCAGTCCATGTCACGCAATTTTTGCCTGAGTGCGATCAGGACATAAAAAATCACACCGACACCAGCCAGCGCCTTGCTCGGAAACTCATCACCCTGGCGGTTCGGATTGACAATGGCATCGGCGGCCGGCAATTCACTGCCCTGCAGGTGATGATCGGTCACCAGTACCTTGACGCCATGCTGGCGCGTCAGTCTGACGCCTTCGATGCTGGAGATGCCGTTATCAACGGTGACGATGAGCTCGGGTGACATTTTCAGGGCTTCATTGACAATGCCGGGCGTCAGGCCGTAACCGAAATCAAAACGATTCGGCACCAGATAGGAAAGCCGTTTTGTACCCATTTGTGTCAGCACCCGCATCGCCAGTGCGGTGCTGGTGGCGCCGTCGGCATCAAAATCACCAATGATCAGAATGTGACGCTGCTGAGTGATACAGTCGGCCAGCAGGTCGGCGGCCTGGTCGATGTCGAGCAGTGATTGCGGCGCATGCAGACGTGACAGCAGCAATTCGATGTCCTGCTGCGAACGAATATTACGCGCGGCATAGATGCGTTGCAGCACGGGATGCAGCGAGTCGGACCAGGACAGATGGTCTGGCACATCGCGTTGGCGGATTTCGATACTCGGGCTGGCAGGCATTTCGGATAGAATTGTTGTTATGAAACCTCTGGAAACAGTCCGCTGGACATCAACCAATCGTGCCGGCTTTGGCGCAGCCAACGAAATCCAGGTCTGGCGTCTGCCCATTCTGCCAGATTCCGGCTTGCAACTCGAGTCTCTCAGCAAGGCCGAACAGGCACAGGCTGCGTCATTGACGCTGGACAGCGCACGTACTGTTTACATCAGCAGCCGCATCGCCATGCGCCGTCTGTTTGCCGAGCTGCTGGCCTGCGCGCCGACGGACATCGGCATCAATCGCAGTCCCGAAGGCAAGCCGTTTGTTGCGGCCCCCAAAACGGACATTGAATTCAACCTGACGCACAGTGGCGAGATGATCTTGCTGGCGATTTCCAACTGTGGCCCGGTCGGTATCGATGTCGAGCCAAAGCGCGAACTGCGCAACAAGCTTGCAATCGCAAACAGGGTGTTCTCTACCGAGATGCTAAAGCAGCTGCACGCTGCCGGGGACAGCGACCTGGCTTTTGTGCAACTCTGGACCGAATTTGAGGCACGTCAGAAAATACATGGTCAGGGTGTGTTCGGTGAAAAAGATGATGGCGATATCGAATTACATCAGTTCGCCCCGGCCGAGCAGTATGTCGCCTCCCTCGCCTGCCAGCGTTTGCCCGGTCAGGCCAGTCTGGTTTTTTATCAGTTTCAAGATTACTGAAGCCGTAGCCGTTATACTTCTGCAAACCTTTTCACAGCCTGGCAATTCATGGAACTCATCCAAATCATTATTCTGTCCCTGGTACAGGGATTAACCGAATTTTTGCCCATTTCCAGTTCGGCCCACCTGATCCTGTCGCCTTATCTGTTTGGCTTTGCCGACCAGGGTATGGCGTTTGATGTGGCTGTGCATATTGGTTCACTCGGTGCGGTCATGCTGTATTTTCGGCGCCAGATTTTCGAGATTGTGCCGGGGATGTTCAGCCCGAAAAACTCGCAACATGCTGCGGATGGCAGGCTTGGCTGGTTTGTGGCGCTGGCGACATTGCCGGTCATGCTTACCGGCTTGCTGTTTCACCAGCATGTTGAAACCGACTTGCGCTCTCCATTTGTGATTGCGATTACCACGGTGGGTTTTGGCCTGCTGCTGCTGGCGGCCGATATGAACGCCAGCCGCAGCCGTGATGAATACAGCATGAACTGGCGCGATGTGTTGATTATCGGCCTGTTTCAGGCCATGGCGATTGTGCCGGGCACGTCGCGTTCGGGCATTACCATGACGGCCGGCCTGATGCTGGGTCTGACGCGTGAGGCCTCGACACGTTTTTCATTTTTGTTGTCGATCCCGACCATTCTCATGTCCGGCACGCTGGTGACCTATGAACTGCTGCAAGCCGATGTGGCGGTGCACTGGCAGGACCTGATCACCGGCATCGCCATTTCCTTTGTTGCGGCTTATTTGTGTATCCACTTTTTTCTCAAGTTCATTGAGAAAATCGGCATGATCCCGTTTGTCGTCTACCGGCTGGCGCTTGGTGGCGTCCTGTTCTGGCTGCTGTATCAATAAGCCTTTTCAATCGAGGATTCAGCTGATCGACGCCTTGATCTTGTCGACTTTTTTGTGCATGACACCGTAATACACGACTGGAATCACCACCAGCGTGAGAATGGTGGAAACGAAGATACCAAAGATCAACGACACCGCCAGGCCCGAGAAAATCGGGTCATCGAGAATAAAGAAAGCCCCGACCATGGCGGCAACACCGGTCAGCGCAATCGGTTTGGCGCGCACCGCTGCGGCATTGATGACCGCTTTCTCAAACGGGATGTCTTCGAGTAGTTGCTGATTGATGAAGTCGACCAGCAAAATCGAGTTACGCACGATGATGCCGGCCAGCGCAATCATGCCGATCATCGAGGTCGCAGTGAACTGGGTGCCGAGCAAGGCGTGTCCCGGCATGATGCCGATGATGGTCAGCGGAATCGGCGCCATGATGACCAGTGGCACGACATAGGAGCGGAATTGCGCGACCACCAACAGGTAAATCAGCAACAGCCCGACCGAATAGGCAATTCCCATATCACGGAAGGTGTCGTAGGTGATCTGCCATTCACCGTCCCATTTCAGACTGTATTCATAAGGGTTGGCCGGCTGTGACAGCAGCCACTGGTCGATGCCATCCTGTTGTTCCTCAAGCTGACTGCGAATTTCAAACATGCCGTACAATGGCGAGTCGGTTTCGCCGGCCATATCACCGGTGACATAAACCACCGGCAACAGATCCTTGTGGTAAATGCTGTGCTCGCGACTGGCTGGCACCACGTCGACAATCTCGGATAATGGCACCGGCCCGTTGGCACCCTGGCATTTGTAGGACAACACCTGCAGCAGATCGGCGCGGTCCGCCTCGCTGTAACTGACGCGGATCGGCACCGCATATTTGAGATTGCCGCTGTGAATATAGGCCATGTCATCGCCATCGATGATGGTGGACAGCGCATTGACGATCTGGCTTTGTGCCACACCCAGGCTGGTGGCCTTCTGCCGGTCAATGACGATCACGGCTTTTTCCGAGTCGTCTTCCACCGAGTCGTCCACATCGACAATGTCGGGCGTGGACTCAAACACCTTGCGTACCTGCCTGGCGGTCTCGATCTGGCCGTTGTAATTCAGGCCGTAGACCTCGGCGACCAAAGGCGCCATGACTGGCGGTCCCGGCGGTACTTCAACGATTTTGGCATTGCCATTGAAGGCGCGTGCAATTTCCTGAATCGGCTGGCGTACCGACAAGGCAATCTCATGGCTTTTGCGCTCGCGTTCGTTCTTGTCGACCAGGTTGACCTGGATGTCACCGAGATAAGCTCCCTCACGCAGGTAATACTGGCGCACCAGACCGTTGAAGCCGATCGGCGCAGCCGTACCGGAATAGACCTGGTAGTCCTTGACCTCCGGCACCTTGCTCAGGTAGTTACTGATTTCATGCAGCACGCGTGTGGTCTGCTCCAAGCTGCTGCCTTCCGGCATGTCGAGCACCACCTGGAATTCAGCCTTGTTGTCGAACGGCAGCATTTTCATGACCACCGCCTTGAATGCCACCAGTGAAACCGCCGCACCGATCAGGCCGAGGATCGCCAGCAACAACAGCCAACGATTCACCCAGCCTTTGCGACCCAGCAAAAAAGGACTCATGACGTGCTGGAACAGGCGATCCAGCAAAGCACTGCTCTGTTCGTCACCATGGCCGTGACCCGCATGGCCTGCCGCAACCTTGCCAGACAGCATCGCGTGTGTCATCCAGGGTGTGAAGACAAAGGCCACCACCAGTGAAATCAGCATACCCATCGAGGCGTTGATCGGAATCGGACTCATATACGGCCCCATCAGGCCGGAGACAAATGCCATTGGCAGCAAGGCGGCAATTACGGTGAAGGTGGCGAGAATGGTCGGGCCGCCGACTTCATCCACTGCCCTGGGGATAATCTCGCTGAGTCTGGCCTTGCCCATGGCAATGTGGCGGTTGATGTTCTCGACCACGACAATGGCATCGTCAACCAGAATACCGATTGAGAAAATCAGCGCAAACAGCGATACGCGATTCAGCGTAAAACCCCAGGCCCAGGAAGCAAACAGGGTCATGGCCAGGGTGACGACAACGGCGGCGCCGACGATCACGGATTCACGAATCGCCAGCTTGGGAAACTCCAGAAAGATGAGAATCAGCAACACCACCGAGGCGCTGACAAACGCCAGTTTGCTGATCAGCTTGCCGGCCTTGTGGTCGGCGGTCGCGCCGTAATTGCGTGTGATCAGCACTTCGACATTGTCCGGGATGTAAATGCCCTTGAGCTGATCAAAACGTTTGACCACGTTCTTGGCGATTTGCACGGCATTTTCGCCCGGCTTCTTGGCGACCGCGATGGTGACGGCCGGCATTTCGTCGGCGGAGCGCAAATGCGCATCCTGATTGGCCGGACCAGCGCCCAGCCAGACATAGGATTCCGGCTCTTCCACACCTTCATTCACCTGAGCGACATCGCGCAGGAAAATTGGCTTGCCTTCGGCGATTCCAACTACGAGGTCGGCAATTTCCCGCGGGTTACTCAGGAACACGCCGGCCTGCACCAGTAGTTCGCGGTTATAGGCGGTCACGCTGAGGTTGTCGCGGGTGTCGTTGGCGCTGAGCAAGGAATTGCGCAAGGTGCCGAGATCAATGCCGTAGCCGGCCAGCGCCTGCGGATCAAGCGTGACATGCACCACGCGTTGTGGCGAACCGATGGTGTAAATGTCGCGGGTGCCGGGCACGCGTTTGAGTTCGGCCTCGACCGCATGCGCCACCTGCCCTAGCTCATAGGCGCCAATGTCGGGGTCCTTGGACCACAGCGTGGCTGTGATCATCGGCACATCGTCGATGCCCTTGGGTTTGACGATGGGCTGGCCGACACCGAGATTCGGTGGCAGCCAGTCCTGGTTGGAATAGATTTTACTGAATAGGCGAACGATCGCATCGGTGCGGTTTTCGCCAACCAGATACTGGATGGTCAGCACCGCCATGCCCGGCTTTGAAGTCGAGAAAACATGCTCGATGCCCTCGATTTCCGACAACACCTGCTCGGCCGGTGACGCCACCAGGCTTTCCACTTCAGCTGCAGAAGCACCCGGAAAGGAAATGAACACATTGGCGAAGGTGACGTTGATTTGTGGTTCTTCCTCGCGCGGCGTGATGGCAATCGCGAAGATGCCAAGCAGCAAGCCAACCAGCGCCAGTAACGGTGTGATCTGGGTGGTCTGGAAACTGGCGGCGATTCTGCCGGACAGGCCGAGTTTATTCATGCGCGGCGTCCGCCGGTTTGACCTTGCCGGAGCGCTGTTGCTTGAGCAGTGCGCCGGCCGCAATCGGATCGACCGCGACATGGTCGTTTTCGTCCAGACCCGACAACACGATCAGGCCCTTGTTATTGGCGGTGTGACCCAGGCGGATGTGGCGGAAACTGACCATGCCATCGGCGTCGACGGTGTAGACACCGATAACCTCGGAACGGTATACGACACTAGAGACCGGTACGATCA
>JASFVP010000080.1:0-9372 GCA_050049775.1 Chromatiales bacterium | reverse complement strand
CGTGCGTGATGCACTGGAGCAGTCGGTGCCGAAATTGCGGGAAATGTTCAGCCAGCAGAATATCGATCTGGCCGATGTCAATGTGCGTGACCAGCAAACTGCGGACAATTTCCGCCAGCAGGCGTCTGGCGATGCCGACGGTCAACTGGCAGGTGATAACAGTGATGCGGGGGGCGACGACGAGGTAGTCGACGCACTGCCGCCCGAGACTCGCTCGATTGTGTCCGATGGCCTGGTTGATGCCTATGCCTGATCGATGAATTTGTGACGAATTCAAAAATCATCAGTTTCCAAAAGCGGTAAGTCCATTTGCGGCAGTCCGTACTGAGTTGTTCGCCACAATTCAGCACACTGCCGCTTTTCTTTGATTGTCTTGTGCGACGACATCTCGTAATGTTGGAGTATTCTCGTCGCTGCAGATGCTCGCCTCGCGAGCAAGCGGCGTATTGTAGTCCTAAGCATAAACACCGGGAAAGCTGGTCACATGGCTGGATAAACGGAGGAATCGGGTGAAGCTGGTCAAACTGTTATTTATCGTGTTTTTTGTCCTTATTGGCGCCGCCTTTGCGGTGATGAATGCTGAGCAGGTCATACTGAATTACTATTTTGGCAATACTCAGCTACCACTGTCGTTGGTGCTTATTGCTTTTATGGCCATCGGTGCTGCGCTCGGCATCATTGCGTGCAGCAGCATCATGATGCGGCTGAAACATGAAAATTCCGGTCTCAAGCGCAAGGCCAAAATGGTCAAGGAAGAAGTTAATAACCTGCGCACCATTCCGCTGCGGGACCAATAGAGCAGGGCAATTGCATGTTTGAATTTGTGCTGCTTCTTCTGCCTGTGGCTGCCGCTTCTGGCTGGTTTTTTGCCAAAGCCAGCGGCAAGAAAAGCGGCGATCAGAAGTCCGCCTGCGCTTATGATCCCGACTATTACAAGGGCCTGAACTTCCTGCTCAATGAACAGCCGGACAAGGCCATCGATGTCTTCATTCATCTGCTCGAAGTCGACAGTGAAACCGTGGAAACCCATCTGGCGTTGGGTAGTCTTTTCCGTAAGCGCGGCGAGGTGGATCGCGCCATTCGCATTCACCAGAACCTGATCGCCAGGCCGTCACTGGCCCCGGACCAGCGCGCCAATGCCTTGCTCGAGCTGGGCCAGGACTATATGCATGCCGGCCTGTTTGACCGTGCCGAGAATCTGTTCAGCGAACTTTATGAAACCGGCAAACTGCAAAAACAGGCGCTGGAAAATCTCCGGGAAATCTATCAGCAGGAAAAGGTCTGGGAAAAATGCCTGCAGGTCGCCAATAAACTGGAAAGCTACACGCACAAGTCCTATTCCGAGGAAATCGCACATTATTACTGCGAGCTGGCTGAATTGGCCGCGAAAAACAACGACAGCAAAAAAGTCGCGGAACTGGTGAAAAAAGCCAAGGCCGCCAGCAGCTCCTCGGTGCGCGCCATCATGATGGAAGCGGCGCTGGACGTCAGCAGCGAGAATTACAAAAAAGCACTGCGACTGTATGGCCAGTTACTCGAACAACATCCCGAGTTTGTTTCCGAAGTGTTGCCCGAAGTCATCACCTGTTACCGTCATGGCGCCGGCCAGCAGGACCTGTTTGAGTATCTCAACGGCTTGTATCAACAGAGTCACAATGCGCTGGTGCTCAACAAACTGGTGGAACTGGTGCAGCAAAGCAAGGGCATGGAGCAGGCGCTGGATTATCTGGCGCACGAGTTGGAAAAACATCCCAATCTGCACGGCCTGAAACAGATGGTGTCACTCAAGCTGAGCCAGTCGACGATGGGTGATCATGATTTTCTGGCGTTATTGCGGGATAATCTCAACCAGATTCTGTCGCACAAATCGGCTTACCAGTGTTCGCGCTGTGGCTTCAAGGCCAAGACCTTGCACTGGCAGTGTCCGGGCTGCCGCAGCTGGGGCACGATCGCGCCGGTGACCAATGACAACCATACCGTACAACAGACAACCTGAAACGACCCAACCATGAATTCTGCTAACGATCCGAAAGTCATCGTGGCGCTTGATTACGCCAGCGAAACCGATGCGCTCAACCTGGTTGAGCAGCTTGATCCTTCCATGTGCAAACTGAAAATCGGCAAGGAGCTGTTTACCGCTGCCGGCCCGGCGCTGGTGAAAAAAGTGGTGGATCGCGGTTACCAGGTGTTCCTGGATCTTAAGTTTCACGATATTCCCAATACCGTGGCCTCGGCCTGTGCCGTTGCGGCTGGCCTGGGTGTCTGGATGATGAATGTACACGCCTCCGGCGGCCGCAAGATGATGGAAACCGCCGGCAACCGCCTGGCGCAGCTGAGCCAGCGGCCGCTGTTGATTGGCGTGACCATCCTGACCAGCCTGTCGGATGACGAGATTCGCGAAATCGGCTATAGCGGCTCAACCGAGAAAAACGTGTTGAATCTGGCCCAGCTGGCGGCGGATTCCGGTCTGGACGGCGTCGTTTGTTCGCCCTTGGAAGCTACAGCCGTGCGACAGGCTACCAATGATTCCTTCGTGCTGGTCACACCCGGCGTGCGGCCGGCGTTTGCCGCCACCGACGACCAGAAGCGCATCATGACGCCGGCCGATGCGCTCGGTGCTGGCGCCAATTACCTGGTCGTCGGCCGGCCGATCACGGCGGCGCCATCGCCAATCGACAACCTGCAACGCATCCTCGACGAAATCCCGTCCTGACAAATTTACTGGCGGCATAAAAATAACCTTGGCATGTGAGGGGTTCAGCTATGGTAAATTGCCGCGCTGAAACTTCGCCGAAGTCGCGCTACAGTTTTTTGTTATTTGCATTTTTATCAATAAATATCAACTAGTTAAAGACATTATCTAACGTAGGAATTAGGTGCGGTTTTTACGTGCGCCTATACTCGAAGGGGAGTCACACCATGATAAAGCCAATCGGTTCAGACGAACTGCAACCCTTGTTTGTGTACGACACAGACGCCCACGAAGCCCTGTCACACGAAGCCAGCTCACTGCCTTCCGTGATCATCAGTTCCCAGGCAGCCGGTAATGCGGTCATGATGGGCGCCGGTTATTTCAACCCGCTGAAAGGCTTCATGAACGTTGCTGACGCGATGGGCGCAGCTGAAAAAATGACCCTGACCGATGGTTCGTTCTTCCCGGTACCGGTAATGTGCCTGCTGGAAAACACCGATGCGATTGGCGATGCCAAACGCATTGCGTTGCGTGACCCGAACGTTGAAGGCAATCCGGTCCTGGCGGTGATGGACGTCGAAGCCATAGAAGAAGTCAGTGACGCACAGATGGCGACCATGACCGAAAAGGTTTATCGCACCTCTGATAGCGAACACCCGGGTGTAGCGGCATTCAATAGCCAGGGCAAGATCGCGATCTCCGGTCCGATCCAGGTGCTCAACTTCAGTTACTTCCTGGATGAGTTCCCTGATACCTTCCGCACCGCGGTGGAAATTCGTAACGAAATTCAGGAGCGTGGCTGGAAAAAGATTGTTGCTTTCCAGACCCGTAACCCGATGCACCTGGCGCACGAAGAACTATGCCACATGGCCATGGATCGTCTCGGCTGTGACGGCCTGGTGATTCACATGCTGTTGGGCAAGCTCAAGCCGGGTGATATCCCTGCGCCGGTACGCGATGCGGCAATCCGTAAAATGGTTGAACTGTACTTCCCACCGAACAGCGCCATGGTGACCGGTTACGGTTTTGACATGTTGTATGCTGGCCCGCGTGAGGCTGTGCTGCACGCCTACTTCCGCCAGAACATGGGCGCCACCCATTTCATCATCGGTCGTGACCATGCCGGTGTTGGCGACTACTACGGTGCCTTCGATGCGCAGACCATCTTCGAAGACGAAGTACCGGCCGGTGCGCTCGATATCGAGATCTTCAAGGCCGACCACACCGCCTGGTCGAAGAAGCTCAATAAGGTGGTCATGATGTGTGAAGCGCCGGATCATGCCAAGGATGACTTTGTCCTGTTGTCTGGCACCAAGGTGCGTGAGATGCTGGGTCAGGGTATTGCTCCGCCCAAGGAGTTCTCCCGTCCGGAAGTGGCGCAGATTCTCATCGACTATTATCAGTCGCTGAACTAGGCCACTGCCTTGCTCCACAAAAAAACCCGCTGATGCGGGTTTTTTTGTTTATGGCGCTGGTGATTCAGTATGGAAAGTCAGAGGCATACAATGAGATCCACTCATTGGCAGCTTCTTCGCTGCTGAGCTTGCGACCTTCACGTCGCTGGATCTCATTACGGTATTGTTCGATGTGGCAGATTTGTTCAATCATGCGCAGGGCATAGTCGATATCGGCCTGCTCAAAATGTACGCCGACCTGGTAACCGTCGGAGTACTTGTCGCACCAGACTACCGTGCCTTCGGCTTCAAACGGTGGTTTCTGGATGGCGATACGGATCAGCAATGCTTCGCCGGGTAAAATGGCCTCATCGGTCTGGAAACTAAGTCCGCCGGTGCTGATGTTGTGCAAATGATTGGCCTGCATGCGCTCCTTCTGCTCGTCAGACAACACCCGATAATCGAGAGGAATTTCAGTCGGATGGCGAATGTATTGGCGCATGTGCGTTACCCTTTAATGAAACGGGGTAATTTTCAGTGTAGACCAGAAATGTGAACTATGTCTCAAATTCAACAGCTTCCGGCAGGAGAAGAAAATGGACAAGCGCTACGAAATTCTTGAAAGCGAGACACTGCTGGATGACTTCCTCAGGGTAAACAGTTACCGGCTGCGTCACGAACTACACCAAGGTGGCGACAGCCAAGTGCTGCGGCGTCTGCGCATCGAAAAACAAAAAGCGGTGTCGGTGTTGCTGTTTGATGTACAACGCCAGGAAATTGTCATGGTCGAGCAATTTCGCATCGGCGCCATGGAGCATCCGGGCGGCTGCTGGTTGCTGGAAAACCCGGCCGGTTATGTTGAGGCCGGTGAAAAGCCCGAGCAGGTGGCGTTACGCGAGGTGCGTGAGGAAACCGGCTGCGAATGCCTGGACCTGATTTTCATCTGTGAATTCCTGGTCAGTCCCGGCATCTCCAACGAAAGCATTGTGTTGTACTGCGGCAAGGTCGACGCGTCTACTGCCGACGGTATTCACGGGCTGGATGAAGAAGGCGAGGACATCAAGGTGGAAGTGTTGTCGCTGGAGCAGGCGCAGCAGGAGCTTTATAGCGGCCGCATCAATTCGACCAGCAGTATTCTGTCATTGCAATGGCTGTTGCTGAATCAGGAGTTGGTTGAGCAGCAGTTTACAGACTGAGCCGGCGCAGGCTGCTGTCGATTTCGCTGACTTCCCAGATTGAGTTGAACAGGGCTTCGTATTGCTTGACGGCGAGTGGCGCCTTGCAATTGGCGCTGATATTCAGCCGGTCTGCGACACGCTGCAGGATCAGGCCACTGTTGTCGGCAATCATGAATTGCTCGGGATGCGATTGATGTTCTTCATGGCAGATCTTCAGCTCGATGCGACTTGGCAAGCGCTGCATCAGACTGATCAGGCGTGAATCACGCCCACGCAGGCTTTCAGCGTTTTGCACCAGCATACGAACATGACAGCGTTCATGCCGCAACACCAGTTGCTTGCAGGCCTCGACAAACGGTGCCTGATCAAACAGTCTGGCATCCAGGTCACGCGAAAAAATCAGCAGTCGCTGTGCCGCCTGTTCGGCAAAGCCCAGAACAGCATGACGGTAATCTTCGCGGCTGTTGATGCGCAGCTCCTTGTCGTCATGGCCAAGTTTACCGAGCTCGAAAGCCTGTGCTGCAGCCGTCATTTGTCGTCCCGCTGTAAAGACATGGTTTGGTGCGGAATGTTGGCATCCATGAAAATGTCCCCCCGACAAACAAAGCCGAACTTTTTATAAAAATTGATCGCTGACGTTTGCGCATGCAGGTAGACATCCGGCATCTGTTGTTGCCTGGCGTAACTCAGTACGGCTTGCAACAAGCGGCTGCCGACACCCTGATTGCGATAGTCTGCGAGTACCGCCATGCGCCCGACATGGCCGTTGGCTAACAATCTGGCAGTGCCAACGGCTTGGCCCTGCTGCGTCAAGGCCAGAAAGTGTGTAGCTGTGGCATCTGCTTCATCCAGTTCCAGCGCCAATGGCACTTGCTGTTCTTCAACGAAAACCTGTTTACGTACGGCACTGAGTTGTGCTTGGTCTCGCGCCCAGTCGGTGGTCTTGATGTGGATGTCGTCAGTCTTCATCGTCGATCAGGTAACCGTGGTTGTACAAGTCGGTCAGCAATGCCAGCGCTTGCGGATCGTCGATCCAGTTCGGGTCAAAACGATAACTGCGTTGATGACAAAGCTGTTGTACCAGTGGCTTTAAGTGAATGTCGAGGTTAAAGGTTTCTCCCCGGGCAAACAATGTCAGCTGCTGCGAAGTACTGTGATAAACCAGCTTGAGCCACGGATGTCGTGCAAGTGCATTGTCCGAACGCAACCGCTGTTGCAACTGATCCACATGGATCGGTTGTGGTGCTGTTTCGATGCCGAGATGCGGCTTGCCTCTTGATATCAAGCATCCGAACCAGGTTGCAATGTCGCTGCTGTCGTGCCGGGCAATGGCAGCTTGCAGCATGTCTTTGACATTGCACAATGTCGAGTCGTCAAACCGGCAAATGTCTTCGGGTCTGCGGATATCCGGATCATGGTAGCGCTGGCCAGCCTGGTTTTTCTGTAACAGCTGTTCGGTGAAAGCATCAAACAAATCACCCAGCGACGGACTGTTAAAACCGACCGAGGCGGTAATGCACGGACCTTCAGCAATTCCCCAGTGGCCGACATCCGGTGGCAGGTAAAGCATATCGCCGGGCTGTAACAACCACTCATCGCTGCAGTCAAAATCGCGGATGATTTTTAAATAGGAGTTTTCCAGTAAATCGTCCTGCCGGTATTGCCGGTCACTGATTTGCCAGCGGCGTGTGCCTTCGAGTTGCAACAGAAAGACGTCGTAGCTGTCCGTATGTGGGCCGACCGAACCCTGGTCGGCGGCGTAACTGATCATAATGTCATCAATACGCCATTCCGGTACAAAGTTGAAATGCTCCAGCCATTCGGCGAATTCCGGCAGGTGTTTGTCGATATCCTGGACCAGCAGGGTCCAGTGCGATTCGGGCAATCCAGCAAAACGCTGCTCCGGGAGGGGGCCGTGTTCGAGTTGCCATTGATGCGCGCCGACGTTTTCATAAATCAGGCGGGATTCGATGTCGGCTTCACAGGCGAGACCGGCCAGTTCATCGGGCGTGATTAATTTTTCCAGTGCTGGAAAAGCCTGTCTTATCAGTAGCGGTTTTTTTTGCCAGTAATCCGACAGAAAAATGTCAACATCGATCGAATCCGGCCATTGCAATTTCATGGCATGAATCATAGCGGATTCACGCCTTTTTCGTTAAAGTATTGCGCCGAGACAAGAATAATTTTTCAAATCACTTTTCATGGAGAAAGAAACTGATGAAATATAAACTCGCAACACTGGCCGCATCACTTGGTATGGCCGCTTCCATCGGAATGCTTCCCGTTACATCTTCAGCCGGTTATCTGACCGACTCTGCTGGCAAGGTGGTCGTGAATGGTTATGGTGAATGCTGGACCGGCATCTGGCCGAATCCGGACAACCTTGAAATGTGCGGTGACGCCATGGCGATGCCGATGGCAAAAGACGGTGATGCCGATGGTGATGGTGTGCCTGACAGTAAAGACAAGTGTCCCGGTACTCCGCCAGGAGCCAAAGTCGATAGCGATGGTTGCGAACTCGACAGCGATGGCGATGGTGTGGTGGACAGCAAGGATAAATGCCCGGGCACGACTGCCGGCGCCAAAGTGAATAAGGACGGTTGCGAAATCATCGGTCACGTCACCATCAATCTGGTGAATGACGAGTTTGATTTTGACAGCGCCGCACTCAAGCCGGAAATGAAATCAGCACTCGATGGTGTTATTTCACAGATTAACCGGACCAAGGGTCAGGAAAAGCTGAGCATTATCGGTCACACGGATTCATCCGGTCCGGCCGAATACAACCAGGGCTTGTCCGAACGCCGTGCACAGTCTGTTGCTGATTACATGCAAAGCAAAGGCATTGCAGCCAGCAGCATGACGGTTTCCGGTAAAGGTGAAAGTATGCCGGTAGCTGACAATGCCACCCGTGATGGTCGAAAGAAAAACCGCCGCGTGGAAATTAATGCTGAATAATTGAGTTCAACATGACGTAATAAAAAGGCTGGTATGCAAATACCAGCCTTTTTTATTTGGTGTAACGCCGGATTAACTGGCGTCAGATGTTTTTGGCCTGTGCCACCGCGTTACCGATATAAGTCGCCGGTGTGAGTTTTTTCAGATCGGCCTTGACGGCGTCAGGCAGTTCCAGCGTATCGATGAATGCCATCATGCCAGCTTGGTCAACACGGCTGCCTCGTGTGAGTTCCTTGAGTTTTTCATAAGGCTTTTCGATGCCATAACGGCGCATGACGGTCTGGATCGGCTCGGCTAGCACTTCCCAGTTTTGATCGAGATCCTCGGCCAGGCGTTGCGGGTTGATGTCGAGCTTGCCAATGCCGCGCAGGCAGGACTGCAGGGCGATGGAGGTGTAGGCGAAACCGACACCCATGTTGCGCAATACGGTCGAATCGGTCAGGTCACGTTGCCAGCGAGAGATCGGTAGCTTCAAAGCCAGATGATCAAACAGCGCATTGGCGATGCCAAGATTGCCTTCGGCGTTTTCAAAATCGATCGGGTTGACCTTGTGCGGCATGGTCGATGAACCGACTTCACCGGCGACGGTTTTTTGTTTGAAATAACCGATCGAGATATAACTCCAGACATCGCGACAGAAATCGATGAGGATGTTGTTATAACGCGCCATCGCATCAAACAGTTCGGCGATGTAATCGTGCGGCTCGATCTGGATCGTGTAGGGGTTCCAGTTCAGACCGAGTGATTCGACAAACGCCTGTGCATGCGCCGCCCAGTCGACTTCCGGATACGCCGACAAATGTGCATTGTAGTTACCGACCGCGCCGTTGATCTTGCCGAGCATTTGTACCGCAACAATTTGTTCACGCTGGCGTTGCAGGCGATACACGACGTTGGCCATTTCCTTGCCCATGGTGGTCGGAGAAGCCGGTTGGCCATGGGTACGCGACAGCATGGGCTGCTCGGCGTTTTGTACGGCCAGGTCCCGGATCGCATGGATGACTTGATCGAGCTGCTCCAGCAGCAGGTTGCGTCCGGCGGTCAACATGAGAGCGTGTGACAGGTTGTTGATGTCTTCCGAGGTGCAGGCGAAATGGATGAATTCCGACACCGCCTCGAGTTCCTGGTTGCCGGCTATTTTTTCCTTGAG
>JASFVP010000079.1:0-9381 GCA_050049775.1 Chromatiales bacterium | reverse complement strand
CCTTGCTGTTCGGCAGCACCAGCCAGGCAGCCGGCCTGTTGACACCCAGCGACGGCAGCCTGCCGGCACTGCAGATTCTTGATCACAACGTCAAGGTCGTCATCGAAGACGGTTATGCGATCACCAGTGTCGAGCAGGTATTTCACAATCCGCATGCGCAGGACCTGGAAGCGCGCTATTCCTTCCCGATACCAGAGCATGGTTCGGTGGCGGAATTTACCGTCTGGATTGACGGCAAGCCGGTGACCGGCGAAGTGCTGGAAAAACAGCAGGCGCGCCAGCTGTATGAAAGCGAAAAAGCAGCCGGCCGTGAGACCGGCATTACCGAGAAGGACAGTTACAAGACCTTCGAAACCAGCGTTTCGCCGGTGCGTGCCAGTCAGGATACACGTATTCGCCTCGTGTATCTGCAACCCGCACACATCGACACCGGCATCGGCCGCTATGTGTATCCGCTCGAGGAAGGCGGCGTTGATGAACAGAAACTGGCTTTCTGGACCGCTAATGAAAAGGTAGAAAACCATTTCAGCTTTGACCTGCAACTGCGTTCCGCCTATCCGGTAGATGCCTTGCGTTTACCAAACCAGCCACAGGCGCAGATCAACCAACAGGGTGCCGGCGAATGGCAGGTATACCTTGGCAATGCGGCAGTAGCATCAGTTGCGGCAGGTACGGATGACGATGTCACTCCGGCCGCAGCTGGAACTATGCCGATTCCCGGTGCCAACACAGCTGCCTTTACCCTGGACAAGGACCTGGTGGTTTACTGGCGGCATCAGGCCGGCCTGCCGGGCAGTGTCGATCTGGTGGCGCACAAGGCGCCGGGACAAAAACGCGGCACATTCATGCTGGTGGTGACACCGGGTGATGATTTGCAGCCGATCAGTGAAGGCCGTGACTGGGTGTTCGTGCTGGATGTTTCCGGTTCCATGCAGGGCAAATACGCAACGCTGGCTGACGGCGTGGAGCGCGCCTTGCAAAAGCTGCGCGCCAATGACCGCTTCCGCATCGTGCTGTTCAACAACAGCAGTCGCGAACTGACACAGGGTTTCACCACAGTCACACCCGAATCCGTGGCTCAGTACATCAACAAGATGCAGAGCACCCAGCCGGGCGGTGGCACCAACCTGTTTGCCGGCTTGCAGCAAGGGCTGAAATCACTGGATGCCGATCGCACCAGTTCGATCGTGCTGGTGACCGATGGTGTTGCCAATGTTGGCGAGACCGACCAGCGCAAGTTCCTGCAACTGGTCGGCAAAAAAGACATTCGTCTGTTCACCTTTGTCATGGGCAACAGCGCCAACCGGCCATTGCTCGATGCCATGACACGCGCGTCCGGCGGCTTTGCGATGAGTGTTTCCAACAGCGATGACATGGTCGGCCAGTTGTTGTCGGCAACTTCCAAGGTGACCCATGAAGCCTTGCATGGCGTCAAGCTCGACATCAGCGGTATCAAGACCGCGGATGTCACACCCAGGTCCATCAGCAGTCTGTACCGCGGCCAGCAGCTGGTGCTGTTCGGTCACTACTGGGGTGATGGCATGGCCGATGTCAAACTCAGCGGTCGTATTTCCGGTCAGCCTAAAGAGTACCGCACCCGCTTTGCTTTTCCGGATGTAGCGACCGACAACCCGGAGATCGAACGCCTGTGGGCGTATGCCACCATCGAGGCGTTGAGCAATGACATGCATGACTTCGGCGAAAAAGCCGATCTCAAGCAGGCGGTGACCGATCTTGGCGTGGAGTATGGCCTGGTCACCGATTACACCTCAATGCTGGTGGTGCGTGATGAAGTGTTCGAGCAACAAGGCATCGAACGGGCCAATAAAAAACGCCTGGCCGTTGAGCAGGCGGCACAGCAGCAGCGAGCGCAGCGCGCACCGGTATCACGCCGTGTCGATACACAGCAGCCGATGTACAGCTCCAATCGTGCCAGCCACAGCAGTGGCGCCGGCGCACTGGATGGCTGGACTCTGTTGCTGCTGTTGCCACTGCTGTGCCTGGGCTGGCTGCAGTCGCGCAAAGCCGGGCAGTAATGTCTCGCTTGACTGCAATCTGGCAAGAGCGCCATGGTGGCATAGCGCTACCATGGCGCACTTTGTTACTGTTGGTGCTGGCCGTATGCGCCAACCTGCTGCTCGGGTTTGCGCCCGGGCAGTGGGTGTTTGATGCCGATGCGGTTGCACAGGGTGAACTCTGGCGCCTGTTCACGGCGCATTGGCTGCACAGCGATGCCGAGCATGCGCTGTGGGATATCGCCGCACTGGCCATGCTGGGATGGATGTTTGAACAACGACTGGCAGGCCGACTGTTTGGTGCTTTGCTGATGGGTACGGTTGCAGTGAACGGCTGGTTGTTGCTCAGCGCCAATGCACCGGAATTTTATTGTGGCCTGTCCGGCATTCTCAACAGCCTGTTGGTGGTGGGGCTGGTGCAGACGTGGCGTGACTGGCCTCACCCGGTTGTCTGGCTGACGGGAGTCGGCGCCTTGCTGAAAATTGTCATTGAACTGAATTCGGGACAGGCATTGATAACGGATACGGTCTGGCCGAGTGTGCCACAAGCGCATGCCGCCGGATACCTGGCCGGACTGTTGTTGTCGGTGCTGTTTGCTGCTGCCGACAACAAATCGGTGTGGCTGCAATCAGACGACTAAGGCGAGACAGGTTCCGGTTCGGTTTTAATCGGTGAGCGGATATACTCTGGCCCAGTTTCGAAGTCTGAATTTCCGGTTAAAAACATCTTATGTCACAGAAAAACGATACCACCGGCGCCATCTGGTCGGCGTTTGCCGCTAATGCTGTCGTCGCTGCATTCAAGGGCGCCGGTGCTGTGTATTCCGGTTCCGGCGCATTGCTGGCCGAAGCCGTGCATTCGCTGGCCGATACCGGTAACCAGTTGCTGCTGTTGCTGGGCGTGCGTCAGAGCAAGCGCGTGCCGGATGAGCAGCATCCGCTCGGTTATGGCAAAAGCCTGTATTTCTGGGCATTGATTGTCGCGGTGCTGCTGTTCACGGTGGGTGGGCTGTATTCGGTTTATGAAGGCTTGCACCGTCTCGAGCACAACACGCTGGTGGATAATCCGGTGCTGGCGTTGGTGATTCTGGTGATCGCCATGCTCGCCGAAGGTATGGCGTTGCGCAAAGCCGTTAAGGAAATCAATCTGGTGCGTGGCGGTAAAAGTATTTTCCGCTGGTTCAGGGAAAGTCGCCAGACCGAACTGATTGTCATCTTTGGTGAAGACAGTGCGGCCTTGCTGGGCCTGAGCTTTGCGCTACTGGCATTGCTGGCAACCTTGATCACCGGCGATCCGGTTTACGATGCGCTCGGCAGTCTGTTCATTGGTGTACTGCTGGTTGTGGTGGCGGTGTTTGTCACGATTGAAATCAAAAGCCTGATTACCGGTGAAAGCGCATCTGCAGAGGTGCGCAAGGGTATTCGTGATTACATCACCAATCATACAACGGTTGATGAGGTCCTGGAGCTGATCACGCTGCAATGGGGCAACAATGTGATCGTCATCGTCAAGGCCAGAATGAGCGAGATGTGTATGGGCGACAGTGCCCGGCAACTGGTGGAAAACATCAATGAGGTCGAGCGTGGCATCAAGCAGCTTTACCCGCAATGCATGAAAATCATCTTTGAGCCGGACTTCGATAATGGCCTGTTATAAGCTGGTTGTGGTATTGACGACGGCCTTATTGTCTGACCGGGTCTGACGATGGCAGCGTTTTACCGCTGCGTACCGGTAAACCACCTCGCTGTATTTCATAACGATAGCTGAGGTGGCGGTCGACAGGTCTGCCTTCGTCATTTGTAAAGTCCCAGTAGAGGCGATATTTCCCGGCTGGTAACTCGCCTTTTAACAACGTCTTGATGTTCTGACCGGTTTCATCAAACAGTTTGACGCTGTAGTTGGCGGTTGCGTCTGTCAGGAAGATGATTGTTGTGGCGAACACGGGCATCTGTAGCAGTTCGGGCAAGGACAGCTTGCTGATTTGATCGATGATCTGCGCATCGCTGGCCTGCGGGAATCTCAGACGCAGGAAATCGGATAGCAGTTGTTTTTCCTGGCGGGTTTCAGCCGGCAGGTTTTGCAACAGGCGTTGTATTGAGTTTTTAATGCCTTCGTGTTGGTCAGCTGACAGGCGTCGCAGATTGTTGACCTCTGCGCGTAGCAGGGTCAGTGACCGGACCGTTTTGTCGCGCCACACCAACTCCTGCGTGATAAAGCCGCCCAGTGCGTTGTCGCTGGCCACGTAGAAATCCGGGTCCTGCATTTGCAGTGCGATCTCGCGTTGCAGTTCTTCCAGATTGTTGTCATCAACCGTGAGTGAAGCGAGCCGCCAGGTCAGTCCTTGCTGAAAGGTTTCCGCCGGTTGTAACCAGCCGGGCAGGCTGAAACCGAATTTGATGTAAACAATGGCAAGCAGAATACCGCCAAGCAGGCCAGCGAGGCCGCTGCCGAAAGACGATGTGGTCTCGTCGTTTTTCTCTGACATGATTGCCTCCCTGATGACACATCCGCCCGTGGCTTTAATTCTAGATGAGTCAGGCTTGCATGACAGGTTCAGGACTGGCCTGACCTGACCAGTTGTGACCAGGAGGGGAACAGGTACGGGGAATAGACAAAAAAAGAATCACTGCCGCGTTGGCGACAGTGATTCCTTGAGCTTTACTGGCTGTTATTGAGCCGGCTGAGCCGGAACAGTGTAGGGGTTATAGCCGTAGCCATAAGGAGCGCGGCCATACGGAGCATAGCCGTAGCCACCATAAGGTGCGCCATAACCAGGTGCACCATAACCGTATGGGCCACCATAGTAGCCACCACCATAAGGGCCATAACCGCCCCACGGACCACCCCAGGGGCCGCCACCCCAGTCGTCATCGAAGAAATTCTCCATTTCTTCCATCCACCAGCGCGGGTCCCACGGATCGTACGGGTTCCAGCCACCCCAGCCATTATTGCCCCACCAGGCGGAGGCGCTGGATGCTGCGGTAACCAGTACAGCAGCAATCAGTGACAATAAAACAGATTTTTTCATTGCAATCTCCAAGTAGTAACTATCGAATTACCGTGAATTTATTGTATAAAAAATATACAGATTTGCCTTGTCTGGGATCAATATATCCACATTTTTCATCGGGCTGTTTACGTACTCGCCCTGGCGCACTGGTAGTGCGCCTTCAGCAGCAATGGGGCCGCCAGGGTGGTCAGGGCGATGACGATGATAAGCGCGGCGTACACTTCCTGATTCAGAATGCCGGACTCGCGCCCGAGTTCGGCGAAAATCAGGCCGACTTCACCGCGTGGCAACATGGCCAGGCCGATGGCAAAACGTTCACGCAGGGTGCAATCGATCGCGACGGCGGCCGAAAGCTTGCCGATGACAGCTGCCAGCAATAAAAACAGCGACAGCACCCAGGTCATGAGTTGGCTCCAGTCGACGGCGGTCAGGTCCAGCGACAGCCCGACCACCACAAAAAAGATCGGTGTGAACAGTTGGGCGATCGGGCGCATCTGTTTTTCGATCTGACGGGAAAATCCCGGGTCGTTCTGCAAGGCGATGCCAAACGGCAGGAAAAAGCGCCGCGACAACGCCAGGCCGGCGGCAAAGCCGCCGAGCAATTCCGGCGCGCCGACCATGTGCGCCAGCCAGGCGAAAAACAGTACCAATGAAACCACGGTGGTGGGTATCAGCCCCGGGATCTCGCTGGCATTGTCGAAACGTTTGATGACCATCGACATGGCGCGCGCGGCGATTGGCGCCATCAGGAAAAAAATACCGATGAACAGCAAGGCCTTGCTGGCATTGGCGAAGCTGACGCCGCCGCCGATGGAAAATTCATACAGCAGCGCCAGCAGCACAATGCCGAAGATGTCATCGATCACGGCGGCGCCCAGCACGATCTGGGCTTCCGGTGTGTTATGGCAGTGCAAGTCGGTCAGCACGCGGATGGTGATGCCGATGCTGGTGGCCGTCAGCGTACCGCCGATGAACAAGGCAATCAGCAGCGGAAAATCAAACAGGTAATAGCTGAATCCAAATCCCAGCAGAAACGGCAGCACAAAGCCGGTGAATGCCACAATGGCGGCGCGCGGCCCGGCGCGGATCAGGCGCCGCATATCGGTTTCCAGGCCGACCTGGAAAACCAGCAGGATGATGCCGATCTCCGCCAGCAGCTGGAAAACTTCGGTCGGTTGCAGCCAGCCCAGCAGGCTGGGGCCGAGCAGGATGCCGGCCAGCAGCTCGCCGAGCACTGCCGGGATCTGTATTCGGGTGGCGATTTCCCCAAGAAACCTGGCGGTGAGCAGGATGACCAGCAATTGCAGAAAAAATGAATGGGTTTCCAAGCACTGCTCCGGAAGCCGTTGTGAGAAAGATACTCAATATTCTAGAGCATCGGCCGATGTTTTTGTCAGCGTCGCTGATTTGTAGCAATTGCAAGTACCTGCCGGTTATTGACGCAGTCGTGCGTATACTGCAATTCCATGAATTCGGTAATTGATGGTTACAAGATGCAGGAAAACACATTCATTTATCGTGACGCCCATAGTGACGATATTACCGGCATAAACCGGGTGGTTGAAGCCGCTGTGATGGGTTGGAATTTACCCGAGCGCGTCAAGCGGCTGTCGCTGTTCAGTTATCGTTATAACGATTTTGATCTGCAATCGCAGTCGATCGTCGTGGCGGAAACACAGCAGCACGAGATCGTTGCCGTGGCATCGACGGAAGACGCTGAACCGGCCGACCTGCCGGCGGAAAAGACTGGGCTGCTGCTGCATGGTCTGTATGTCCTGCCGGAATGGCAGGGACATGGCATCGGCAGACATCTTGTGCAACTGGCGCTGCAGCAGGTGCGTATGCGCAAGCTGCATGGTTTGCTGGTCAAGGCGCAGGCCGATGCGGTCGGTTTTTTCCGCACACTGGGATTTGAACAGCTACCGGTCAGGGATGAGCGAAGGGATTACGTCAACCGTTACTGGTTGCAATCGAAAGCGGAAACCTGACGCATCCGCAAAGATGAACATTTACGCAAATGCAGGAGAAACAGCCACAGGCTGTTTTTTCTTATCTTCGACAAGTTGATATGACTATGCAACAGAGCAAAGAACGACCCAGAGTGCTGGTGGTAGATGATGAACTCTTCAATATCGAGTTTGTCAGGATCACGCTTGAGGATTGTTGCGATATTCTGCATGCACAGGACGGTGAAACAGCGCTTGAAATCGCGCAGCGTGAAAAGATCCATATCATGCTGCTCGATATCCTCATGCCTGGCATGGATGGTTACGAAGTCTGCAGGCGTATTAAAAGCAATGATGCAACACGCAACATCAGTGTGATTTTCACCAGCGCGCTGGATTCCAACCACAATGTGCTCAAAGGCCTTGAGATGGGCGCATTCTATTACCTGATCAAACCCTATGAAACGACCAAACTGCGCGCTATCGTGCACTCGGCCATGGATCATATTGCCAATTTCAACCCGCAGGAAATTGAAAGAAACCCCCTGTTTCGCTCGATGCAAAGCATTGATGAAATCACCGTGCATTTCCGCGGCTTGCAGGAAACCAAGGATCTGGCCGCACTGATTTCCCGGGCTTTGCCGCGGCCGGATAAGATTCTGTTTGGCCTGACCGAACTCATGATCAACGCCGTCGAACACGGCAATCTTGGTATCACCTACGAGGAAAAAACCCAGCTCAACGAACGTGAAGGAGAATGGGAGAAAGAAGTTGACCGGCGTCTGGAGCTGCCGGAAAACAAGGACAAGCTGGCGCGTTTACATCTCAAGCGTCTGGGCGATCATATCGAGTTGACAATCGTTGATGATGGCGAAGGTTTCGATTGGCAAAACTACCTGGATATCCATCCGGAGCGGATTTTTGACAACCACGGTCGCGGCATTGCACTGGCTCGGTCAATGAGCTTTGACGACCTGAGTTATCACGATCACGGCCGCAAGGTGGTGGTCCGGATCAAACTGGAAGAGGCTACTGCCCAGCAGCCTGTCCTGTCCTGAAATAAAGGCCATTATTCACGGGAAAAAGCTTTGCGGCATTTTCATACGCCAGTTTTCTGGCCACACCGTCCGGTAATTGTGCCAGCCAGCTGTGAATCAAACTCACCACGGATTCTAGGCGTTGCCAACGTTCGGTACGAAATGTATCGACACTGGCGAGAAAACGATCCTGGTATTCGATAAATAGGCTTTTCCACTGCGGCAGGATAATGCCATTGGGAATGATGCGTTCATCCCGTACTGACGTGTCGATGAAGAGATGCTCGGGGTAGCGTTCGAGTGCCCTGCGCAACAACTTGGGTTCCGGCCGTGTGCCCATATGTGCCCATAACACCGTGACATCAGGCTGCTGGGAGAAGATTTCATCGATGATTTCAACAT
Organism: Chromatiales bacterium; assembly: GCA_050049775.1. Lineage (GTDB taxonomy): Bacteria > Pseudomonadota > Gammaproteobacteria > Chromatiales > Chromatiaceae > JABDQZ01. Next base: position 970 of record JASFVP010000079.1, on the reverse strand, counting down.
CGCCATGCACCTGCAGCAACAGCTTGCGCTCCGCGGCGATGCTGACAATCCTGCGCAACACCGGGCTGCGGCGGTCCTTGGCGAAGATGTGGAATTCGCCAATGCCGCTGTATATGCCGCTGTCGAGCTGCTTTTTGATGTAGCTGATGATCTTCGGGTTGTACATCCAGTAACGTTTATCCTGCTCGTCTCGATACAAGCCAAGAAACGCGACAATGCGGTGCGGCGCGTAGGCATGCAGCCTGGCGACTGCGCTGGTTGGCATGCCCGACACCAGCGCACGACTGATGCCGGCTCGATCCAGCTGTTTGATGATCTGTTCCGGGGTGAAGGTTTCCGCGTCAGCTGCCGAATAATGCAGATGAGTATCAAAAATCAAGGGCCTTGCGATGGCTGTGGCATGCCAGAGTAACAGGATGCAGAAAACCAGATGATGAAAAGTACAAGACACGAGACTGCCGTGAGCAGGCCGGTACAAGGAGCGCGGTATGGCCTTTGAGACAATCATGGCGACACTGCTGGGTACATTGGGCTTGTTTGAACTGACTCTGATTGGCATCAATATTTTCCTGTTGCTGTTCTCGCGTTTCATCATTCTCAGGTTTTCCCCGCAAAGCAAGGAAAACAAGGCATTCTCAGCGAGACTGCATATTTTTCGTTCGGTCAATATCCTGATTCTGGTGTTTTTGATTCTGCAAAATGTCTTTTTGCCAATCAAGGAAAGTTTCTGGCTGACCAAGGTTGTCAGCGTTTTCATCATTATTTATCTGAGTTTCCTGAGCTTTCACATTCTCAATTACTTTGTCAGGAAAAAATTCGGCAAGGAGCGTGAGGTCAACGGCGAAAACGTGATCAGCGAGACCTACAACTCACGTGTACTGGGGCTGTTGCTGGGTATTTGTGTTTTCATCATCGGCCTGGTTGGCGTGATCCAGGCGCTGGAATTCAACAGCCTGCTCGAAGCCGGCGG
>JASFVP010000042.1:0-34309 GCA_050049775.1 Chromatiales bacterium | reverse complement strand
ACCCATCGCCTCGAATTGCTCGTCGGTATAACCCTTGGCAATGCGGCCCATGATGGTGGATGGAATATCGCCGGACTTGAAGCCTTTCATGGTTTCCACCATGACCGGCTTGGACATGCCAGCAAGAGTCGGACTGGCCGGACCGTTACTCTGGCCATTGGTGCCGTGACAACCGGCACAGGTATATGCCAAAGCTTCTGCGGACGGACCTGAAGCCAGCGCAGTGCCAGCCATAGCCAGACCACAGGCTACCAGTGCTGCCTTTATAGCATTTACTTTCTTCATGTTATCTCCTTAGCGGAAAAGGATGTTTAAAAAATCAAATACGTATTGAATTTATTTTTTTGCGAGCATCGGTGTTGTTGTTTTTCCCTTCCTAGCTCAACCCGTCTTTCAGGTGATCCCGAAAGAAGGAGGCTGCTACTTTAATACCCGAAAACAAAAATATCAAAGAAAATCACTAAAAATCTTTAGAAAACATCTTTATATATTAGTAATTTGCGATATTTTGAACATTGCAAATGGGGTTATTCATAGCGCTGAGAGCAGGCCCTAAAAAGCCATTCAGCACGGCTCTGGCAGGCTCTTGCTGGCCGCTGCCACTCACTGCCGATGCGCAAAAGTTTGCAACGCCGAAAACAAAAAAACCTCCTTTTGCAGTGCAAAAGGAGGTCAGGGGTAAAGCCCGTATCAACGGGCGCTAATCATCTCCGTTGATCTTGTTCTCGTGGCACTGTGTGCAACTGACCTGGGTACCTTGAGGCACCATGATGACCTGGTCTTCCCTGGCGCACAGTGAACCGCGTTCGCCACATATCCATTGGCGTTCTGCAGCGGTACGAGACAACACCGTACCCTCGCCGCTGGAACCATGGCAGGTCTTGCACTGTTGCGAATTCCTTTCCGCGATTTCCTCATGCTCCTTGTTCCATTCCTGGCTGGCCACCGGATGCATGCCATGCGGACCATCCAGCGTCAGACCCAGATCATTGTTACCGTGGCAGACGGTGCATTCCGTCAGGGTACCGCCATGGCCCTGCAGGTCCTTGGCCGCCAGATTGTCGTTTGCCTCCGGCCACGGGTTGGGCCAGACCGCATGCGTACTGCCATGACAACCCTCACACATGACGCCGCCATGGCCTTTGCTCAGGCGATAGAGATGATCATTGCCGGAGCTGTCGCGAGTCTCGGCAAAGCGTCTGTTCACCGCTTTGATCGGCTCGGCGTTGCTGTCGCCACTGCGATAGGCCTGCAGCAAGCGAATGCCATCATCAGCGACAATGGCGCCCGGTGTACCGGCCAGATTGTTAACCGCATCGCCGGTGTGACAGGACTGGCAGCCCGGCTCACTGGCCCACGGAATTCGTTTGTTCCAATCGATATTCGGCATGTGGGCGGAAAAATCATCGCCAACCTGTTGCATATCGCCATGACAGTCCTGACAGACAATACCGCTTTGGGTCATGGCACCGCGCAAACACTGGGTGCGCTTACCGGGGTGACAGGCATAACAGGTCTCTTGCAAGATGTCCTGCACCTGGCTGGCATTGCGATTGCCTGGCTCCGGCATGCTTGGAAATAGATCGGTGAATTCACCGTGGTGACCGTGCATCGCGCGCGACATGGAAATGTGCTGGGTCTGCTGCTTGCCGTTATCGTCATTCGGTCCCAGCTGCGCCAGATCCAGTGCCGGCGAATAGTGGCAGGTCGCACAGACCACCTTACGCTGGGTATCCAGGTCGGTATCGTGCTTGGCATCATGCAAACGCAGGATGTTGATTTTGGAAGCATTGATGACCGTCTGAGTCGGAGTTTCGCCTGGGACCGTATTCATTTCTTCAACCGTGATCACATCAAAGTCCGTATAAGCCATGGAAGCCGCCACGCCGGTACAGGCCAGGCCCAGATTCGGCGCAAAGTCACAGATGTCCTGATCCGCATGACAGGACTGACAATCAGCTTCAAAACCTACTGGCAGAACCACCCTGATGCTACCCAGTTGATTAGCACTGTTTTCCGGATCCGTGCCTTGCTTGACCGCGGTAACCTGCATCAGAGGATATGCACTCTCCCATACCCGGCCCTGGGCATCCGGATCACTTGCCGGCAAAATCGGGATGCCTTCTGCGGTATGTCGATTCAGTGAATCCGCCACATAGCCAAATGGGAAATTCTTGAAAAACGGCAAGTCATTCAGGTAACCGAGAAATTTCTGCTGTCGATTTACCGCACCCGGGTCATCCACACCCGGCATCGCCTGTTGATGAGCCTGCAACACACCGTCGCCCAGATGCAAGCGCTCAATATCAGGCGCCGGCAAGCCAACATCCACCGGCAGATCGAAGCCGTCGAGCACACCCTCCGGATACAGCGGATCATAGGCCTGGCGACCAACATCGGGGTACCAGAAATTTGTCTTGAACTGGCCATTGATATTGGCGCTGGTCGATGTAATGGTATCCGGCGGAACCGTGTCGGACGGGCTGGGCACCGCCTTGTAATACAGGTCGATTTCATTCTCGGTCATGATGCGTGGACTGCTGCCGAACTCGCCTTTTTTAATCACCTGGCCATGCACCACGTTGTACGGTGGCAAAATCGAGAAAATCTGATAATCCAGGTCCGCACAATGCATGCCCAGATCATTACTCGCCAGCGGCACGTATTGTCCGGCAGGCGTGGAGCCGCCGGCATCACCGCCACCGCCACCAGAGCCACCACCCGAACCGCCACTGCCACAATCACCCGGACTGTTCTCAACGGTTTTACTGGTGATAAAACCATCGGCTGCCGCCTGTACCCGACAGGGTGACTTCGACAAACGCTTTTTCAAACGCCACTTGCCTTCGCGGTCACTGAGCGTGTTGCCAACGACCGAGAGGCTGTCAGCATCGCGGATCACCACACTGGTGCGAGCCGGCCCCTTGCCTTTGACCACCAGCAGGCTGTCACCCGCTTCCCATTTCGCTTCGCTAATACTCAGCTCTATGGCAGCCGCAGCCAATGTTCCCGAGCTGCGCCGTTCCTTGCGTTTTTCGCGATCCCGATCGGCAAAAGCCGATGGCACGGAATAAAGCAAAGCTAAGACAAGCAGACTTATCAATAACGAACGCGGTTTCATCCTGACCTCCCTCAATGTGATGCGTATCCGGCCACGGATACGCATATGGGATTATTTCCCATTTTTAGAAAATTGTAGTGTGATTATTTCCCACGTCAATAGCAAGGTATGTGACACAAGCCACATTTTCTGGCAGGAGGCCTCTACGCAAGGCCAAGCTCACGAATCGTGAGTATTCAGTGAAGTTTGATTTTTATTGAAATGCGTTACTTGTCGGATGGCTATGGAGACAGGGAGTCGCACGCGGCCCATCGGTCGATACCATCAACAGCGGTCTGCAATGGTTTCGCCACACCTCAGTCATGCTCTTCGTGCTCGTGCTCATCGTGCTCGAATTCCTCATGCTCCGGTTCCTCGTACTCCGGCGGTTCGGGCAATTCGAATTCCGGCGGCTCGTACTCCGGAGGTTCCGGAATTTCAAATTCAGGCACTTCGGGAGGCTCATACTCTGGCAATTCAACCTCTTCATGCTCTGGCACTTCCGGTTCTTCATGTTCCGGCATTTCGGGCAATTCGTACTCAGGCTCTTCATGTTCAGGCAACTCCGGAGTTTCATATTCCGGGCCTTCGTACTCCGGCTCCTCAACAGCTTCGTCGCCTTCGTGGGAAACGTGTCCTGTATCATGATCGGTTCCGGAGCGGTCTTCGGCGTCGCCATGCGCAACATCTTGCGCCGGCCTGTCATGTTTACCGGAAACAGAGTGATTGCGACCGTCCGGATTCTCACGCGGCTCGGCAATATCCTCGCGACCCGCGCGCTGGAACAAATCTTCGGCGGTCAACAGCTGCAATGCGCCAACGGCCAGGCCTTTGTCATCAGCCACTGCATTCAGGCGCACCAGGCTGCCCGGCCGGATTCTGTCCGGCTGTCTTGCAGGCACGTCAGCCAGTGGCATTTCCGACCAGCCCGCCAGCTTGATGCTGTGGCTGTCTGCTTGCTCAACTATGCCCTGAATGGAGGCAAACGGCAGGTCTCTGCTGGCCGGCAAGGCTTCAAGCTGCAGCGCCTGCGGCTCTGCTCCGGTTTGGCCGATGCTGAGCCGGACTTCCGCGCTGTCAGGCAGGCCACCCGCAGGTACGGGCAGTTGCAGGCCGGCAATATTGAATGAGCTCGAATCACGCCGGCTAACCGGGCCGGTCACCATGACCGGTGTATCGGCCGGCGCCAGCTCCAGCCGGGTCGCCACAATTTCATTACGCTGATTACGCAGTCCGCTGACCCTGACCGGCAAGTCCCTGTGCAACTGCGCTGATGCCCCGCCGGGAAGTCGACTGTTGAGATGGACTGTCTGTCCGGCAATTTCAATCACGCGCCCGTCGGCGCTGATCTCGCGAACCGGACCAATGACTTCATGGCGTATATCGAGCTGCTCGGCAACCAGTTCACCACGCATGACGCTGCTCTGGATGCTGACAATCTGACCAACGCGCAACTCCTGCAGCCGCGCCGGCGTTCCGTTCAACAGCACCCGAGTAGTGTCGTCGTAATGCACTTCGAAGCCATTGACACAGACACTGGCAAAACCGGTCACCACACCATGGACCAGCAGGCGGTCATGCTCGCTGAGCCGCGGCATGCCGGTTCCACCGATCCCTTCGGAGTGACCACTGCCACCAATGCCCTCGGAAAAGCCGGAGCGCCCGGTGCCACCCAGCCCTTCATCCGGAAACAAAACCGGGCCCGGGTGCAGCCCGGTGCCACCGATGCCTTCCCCGGCGCCACCAGCCCTGGACGACGGCAAGGCGCAGGGATTGGCAAAGACCTGCACAGCACCCAGCAGCAAGAACACACAGAGCAGCAAAGAAATCCATTTCTGCAAAGCCATTATTTATCCTGCTTGTCCGCCTGACTGACGGCTTCGTGATAAACGTAAACGCCCAGGGTGAGGCGCTGCAAATCTGCGGCCTGGTGATCACTGGCCTGCCGGGCTACGCTATTGACGTCGCTCAGGCATTGCATGCCCATCCGATCGACCTGTTCGACCAGTTCCTGCATGGCGTCGGCGGGAATCGAATCGTAATGCACCATGCGATCAAAAAACGGCGCTTGCTCGCCTTGCAGATTACTCACCGCAGCCGCCAGATGACTGTAGTTGCCGCGCTCGAGGTAAAACAGCTTTTCCTCGAGGCCGTCGCGCGGGATAAAGGCCGCCACATTCAGGTGCACCACATCGTCAAGCATTTCCACCACACCAAGACGCAGCAGCTCGTCCAGTACCGCCCGAGGCCTGACATCCTTGCTGACTGATTCAACCAGCGATTCAAAACTCTTCAGTCCCTTGCGCGCCGCCACACGCGGCAGATCCAGCGGCTTTTTGTCCTGGTCCTGCCACTTTCTGCCGCTGATCCAGGTATTGACGATCTGGCTGCCGAGGGAAACGGATTTTGGTTCAACCTGTTGCGGCGGGCCTTGCTCACGCAGGCGTTTGACATCCTTGCGATGCACGCCGCTGATGACACTGATACGGCTGTCTGTGGTGACTTTACCCTTGATCGGGAAATCCTGCTCGGCCACTTCCACCAGCACTTGCTTGATGATTTCCGCAATCGCCGGAAACGTTACACCATGCGCAAGTAACAGGCGGGCAATGGGCTTGAGCAATCGCTTGGCCGTCGACAGAACCAGCGATGGACTTTGTACAACCTTATCATCCATACCAGCGATTCTAGCAAACGTGGGATTTTTTTACATTTTTCCGCTGGCATGAACAGACGGGCGGGGATGCAGCCAGTTGATAGACAGCGGCCGGAGGGAAGACATCAGCGCCCGCCAGGGGCGCCGATGTTCAACAGAATTACAGATCGTAGCCGCGTTCATCGTGCAGCACGACGTCCAGCCCTTCGGTTTCTTCGTCAGCATTGACGCGCAGGCTGACAAACAGCGAAACCACCCTGAGAATGATCCAGGTCATGACGGCGGTGAAGATGATGGTCGCGACCACGCCGACAAACTGCACCCACAGCTGGCCGGACATGTCGGCGATGCCGTCGGCGAAACCGTAACCGCTGAATACACCCAGGCTGGTGGCCGAAAACACACCGGCCATCATGGTACCGAGAATGCCGCCAACACCGTGCACCGGGAACACATCGAGGGAATCATCGATTTTCAGCACGCGTTTGATGTACATGGTCGCGCTAAAACAGACCGAGCCGGCCAGCAGGCCAATCACCAGTGCCCCGCCCGGTCCGACGAAGCCCGATGCCGGCGTGATGGTGCCCAGTCCGGCGACCATACCGGTGACAATACCCAGGGCGCTCGGCTTGCCGTGTTTGATCCATTCGATCGACATCCAGGTGATGGCCCCGGTGGCGGCCGAGATGTGTGTCACCAGCATCGCCATGGCCGCATCACCGTTGGATGCCAGGGCGCTACCGCCGTTAAAGCCGAACCAGCCAACCCACAGCATGCCGGCGCCGGCCACGGTCATGGTCATGTTGTGCGGCATCATAGCGGTCTGCGGGAAACCGCGTCGCGGACCTAGCACAAGTGCCGCCACCAGTGCCGCAACACCGGCGGTTATGTGTACCACGGTGCCGCCGGCAAAATCGTACAGTCCCATCTGGCCGAGCCAGCCGCCACCCCACACCCAGTGTGTTACCGGCGCGTACACCAGCAGCAGCCAGGCCGCGCTGAAAATCAGCATGGCGGAAAAGCGCATGCGTTCGGCAAAACCACCGATGATGAGCGCCGGCGTGATGATGGCGAACGTCATCTGGAACAGCATGAACAGGCTTTCCGGAATATCGCCTTGCAACGAGTCGCGACCGATACCGGCCAGCATGACCTTGCTGAAGTCACCGATCCAGGCGTTGCCTTCGCCGAAAGCCAGGCTGTAGCCGACCACAAACCACAGAATACTGGCAACGCCGGCAATGGAGAAACATTGCATCAGCACCGACAACACGTTCTTGCTACGCACCAGACCACCGTAAAACATCGCCAGTCCAGGCAGGGTCATGAACAGCACCAAAGCGGTGGAAGTAAGAATCCAGGAGGTGTTGGCTCCATCAAGCGAGGCATCCTGGGCAAATGCCAGACCGGGCAACAACGCCAACAGCAGCAGACGAATCAATGTTGTCATGATTTGTACCTTATTGTGTTTATGACTTACTGGGACTCCCCCCGATTCTGACCAGATCATCTCACCGCCCGGCTATTACCGCCTCTTCGAGCGACTAGCCGCAGCGCCAGCATTTGCTGCAAAGCTGAAATTCCGGCTGCAGCCGGATTGCACAGAAATTGATCAGAAGCCCCGTGACCAGCGCCCGCTTTTGGAGCGCGCGGCTATTATGCCATGAACCGCGAATTTGAAAACGCCGCTGCGGAATTTGCAGCGGCGCCCAGGAAAAAAGCTTTTTATCCAGCCATCAATCGGCGAGCACGACGCGATTGCGGCCGAGTTTTTTGGCCTTGTACATGGCCATGTCGACACGGTGCACGAAATCCTGCAGGTCCTCACCCGGCCGATAACCCGCCACACCGAAAGACACCGTGATCTTGCCGAGACTCTCGCCGGTACTCGGCCGTTTCAACACCAGTTTCTCGATACGACTGCGCAGATTCTCCGCCAGACTGAAGGCCTGGGTGACACGAGTGTCCGGCAGAATGACAGCAAACTCCTCACCACCAAAGCGACAGACGCGGTCTTCGCCCTTGGTGTAGACATCCAGCGAACGAGCAATGGTGCGCAACACATTGTCACCGACCAGATGGCCGAAGTTGTCATTGATTTCCTTGAAATGATCGATATCGCACATGATCAGGCAGAACGACTCGGACTTGCCGTCGTAGTAATCCAGCATGTCCCTGAGTGCCTTGTCAAAGCCACGGCGGTTAAACACACCGGTGAGGGCATCCAGGTAAACATCCTGTTTGACCTTCTCCAGCTCGTCCTGCAACTTGTTCATCTCATCCGAAGACGAAACCAGCTGTTGCTCGAGCAGGCGACTGTCACGCAGCAGTGCGCGTGAATTCGACATGATGTCACTGACCGCATCCAGCACTTCCTCCGGCCTGGCGCTGGCGGCCAGCTTGTTGACCGCCTGTTCGATATTTTCGTTGAAAAAAGAAGTCTTGCCGGCGATATCCACCAGTGAACCGATGATTTCGGCCGTGATCAGCAGCAATTCATGCCGCAGTTCTTCATCGATGCCGGCTTCGCAGTTACAAATGAAACGCGCAAACAGTTTGCGTGAGGTATCGACATCCCAGTCGCGCTCCGAGGCCAACAACTCATCGATTTTTTCCTTGAGCCGAGCGCTGCGACCGGCGACATAATTGTAAAAAAGACTGAAATTGAGCGGTGTGGTTGGCAGTTTGTTTTTATGTAACAGCGGAATTGCCAGACGCAGGTATTCTGCCGCGCGGCCGTCAGAATCCGGGAAAAACATCAATTCATCACTGATTTTTGAGTCTGTCTCAGACAAATCACTACCCTGTGCAATGTTATGGTATCCAATACAGCAATTGGTGCCAGACCGGGATTGCGCGCATTAACTGCAAAGGGCAATCCGGCCAGATCGCTGGCCCAATAAAATTTATTATGACTGAATCTGCGGATTATGAAAGGCCCGCCTATTGACCCGGTCGTTGCAACGGCCACTTCATGTGGCTGTTGCCAGTTTCAGCATTGCGGCTGAAATTCGGAAAAACGGACATTTTCCTGAGTGAGCGTTTCCCCCACGCAGCTAGCGGCTAGCGCGGGAGAAACGGTACGGCTTTATTCGGCAAAATCCAGCCGTTCCTGTACGGCGTCAATGCCTTTCTTGGCGCAAGCCGCGTCCTTGTCGCCACCGGGTGCGCCGCTCACACCAACCGCGCCCAGCAGGGAACCGGCCGCCTGGATCGGCAGACCGCCTTCCAGCACCATGATGTCATCGAGCAGGTTCATTTCATTGATGATATCGGCACGGTTTTTCTTGAATTCGCCGGTCGAAACACTGGACAGAATTACGGTATTGGCCTTGCGAGTGGCAATTTCCGTGGTGAACTTGCTGGCGTTGGGATGACGCATGCTGACCAGCACATTGGCCGCACGATCCACTACCACGGCCGAAGCCTGGTAGCCCTGCTCGAAACAGGCGTCGACGGCTTTTCGGGCAATCTCGGCACCGAGGTCCAGTGACATCTGCCGCACTGTCATGACATCCTCGGCCAACACAGGAGTTGAAGCCAGAACACATCCGAGCAATACCGCTTTTGTCAGAGACTTTTGCATAACCTTTCCTCCAGTCAGTAGTGAAATTCTATTTTTTCCGAGGCTGCCCTGGCCTGAGTGACGGCCTGTTCAGGGCTGCCCGCCCGGGCCAACACCACGCCCATGCGGCGCTGTCCGTTAAGCTCCGGTTTACCGAACAAACGTAACTGTAAATCGGGCTGCTGTAAAACATTTTCCAACGCACAATATGTAAGTTTATTTGAACTGCCCTGCGCCAGAATCACACTGGAGGCCGACGGGCCGTGAAAGTGGATATTCGGGATCGGCAGACCCAGAATGGCGCGCGCATGCAGCGCGAACTGCGACAGATCCTGCGAAATCATGGTGACCATGCCGGTATCGTGCGGCCGCGGCGAAACCTCGCTGAAAATCACCTCGTCACCCTTAATGAACAACTCCACGCCGAAGATGCCACGCCCGCCGAGTTCGCCGGTGACACGCGCGGCAATATCGCGCGCCCGCTCCAGCGCGACTGGCGACATGGCCTGTGGCTGCCACGATTGACGATAATCACCGTCCACCTGCAGGTGGCCGATCGGCTCACAAAAGCTGACGCCATTGGCATGGCGCACCGTCAGCTGGGTGATTTCGTAATCGAAATCGACAAACGCCTCCACAATCACCTTGCCGGCGCCGGCGCGACCGCCCTGTTGGGCATACTCCCAGGCGGCATCCACATCGGCAGCCGCACGCAAGGTGCTCTGCCCCTTGCCGGACGAACTCATGATCGGTTTGACCAGGCAGGGAAAGCCGATTTCGGCCAGCGCCGCATCAAATTCCTCCCGGTTGGCGGCAAAGCGGTAGGCCGATGTCGGAATGCCGAGCTGCTCGGCCACCAGCCGGCGGATGCCTTCGCGGTTCATGGTCAGCTGCGCGGCGCGCGCGGTCGGGATGACGTGAAAACCTTCCGCTTCCAGCTGCACCAGCGTGTCTGTCGCAATCGCCTCGATTTCCGGCACGATATAGTCGGGACGCTCCTGTTCGATCACGCTGCGCAACGCCTCGCCGTCGAGCATCGAGATCACATGACTGCGATGCGCCACCTGCATGGCCGGCGCATGGGCATAGCGATCCACGACGATCACCTCAACGCCGAGCCGCTGCAATTCCAGCACCACTTCCTTGCCGAGTTCACCGCCGCCGCACAGCAGTACGCGCGTGGCGCTTTCGCTCAATGGTGTACCGATACAGACCATAGTGTCCCCCCTGAAATGAAAAAGGCCCTGCGAATTATCCGTGCTGACACAGATAACTCACAGGGCCGTATGCCGCAAAATCAGGCCGCGCGATCAGGCGCCGATTTTTTCCTTGATGGCGCTAACGACGGCATCGCTGGAAGTCGCGTTAATATCCAGCAGCAGGCCTTCTTTTTCATAAAAACCGACCAGCGGCGCGGTCTGTTCGTTGAACACGTCGAGACGCTTGGAAATGGCTTCTTCGGTTTCGTCATCGCGCTGCACGACCTTGCCGCCACAAGCGTCACAAACACCTTCGACTTTCGGCGGGTTGCTCTTGACGTTGTAGATGGCGCCACAATCCACACAGGTGCGGCGTGTGGTCAGGCGGTCGAGAATGACGTCACGCGGTACGTTCAGGTTTACCGCCGCATCCAGTTCGATACCCAGTTTTTCCAGCAGCACCTTGAGGGCCTCGGCCTGCGGGATGGTGCGCGGGAAACCGTCGAGCAGGAAACCGACCTTACAGTCATCTTCCAGCAGGCGCTCGCCCATGATGCCCATGATCAGGTCATCGGATACCAGCTCACCGGCCTTCATGGCGGCTTCGGCTTTTTTACCCAGCTCGGTGCCGGCTTTGACCGCCGCACGCAGAATATCGCCAGTGGAGATCTGGACAGAACCGTCCATCTGGGTGAGTAATTTGGCAACAGTGCCCTTGCCGGCGCCCGGCGCTCCAAGAAGAATCAAACGCATGATAAGTTCCTATTCAGATTAACGATCCCGCCAACGGGACCAGGGAAAAATCGGTGCGCGACTTTAGCACAGGTTGAGCGGGTTAAAAAATTTCGCATTTCATATCAAGCCATACAGACAGTTTATTAAGGCTTGCCGCGGCATTTGCAGCCGTTGCGACATAAATCTGCAAAATTCACTTGTGGCCTGCCCCATCGAGAGCCGATAATTGCAGAACCATCCGCCACAAGGTTCGCTATGAGCTCATTGCATCAGCAAATACTGTTCCTGCCAGCCAGGTTTGCCCGGGAATCAGCCCTGATTCACACCAGCTGTTACAACCTGGCGCAAAGCATACTGGAACGCTCCGAGCTGCCTTACGTGCCGGTGTCCATCGACAGCATGCAATACCTGGCGATTATTGAACTCAATGACATCTGGTTCGCTGACACCAGCAGCAGAATTTCACACGACGACCAGCCCGGCTATCGCATCATGTTGTCGTGGCACCCGCACCTGGCCGAATCGCGTAGCGAGCAGGACCAGCATATCGCGATGGAAGTCACCTATTACGCGCCGGAACTGGAACAGCTGCAGCAACGCCTGACCGGCGAGTTCTACAAGGCCCTGATGCTGCTCGATGCCAAGTTTCCGCAAACCACCGTGCCATCGCAACCGTACAGCATCGTGCCTTTGACGAACCAGGCCGTCTGACCGGGTATAAATCAGTACTTTCCTGCCTTCTCAAAAGAAATCATAAGTATATACTTATGATTTATGGCGAACTTCAACCCGACAATCCGACAGCTCAAGGTCTTTCAGGCCGTCGCACAGGCCTCCAGTTTCACGCGCGCCTCGGAACAACTGCACCTGAGCCAGCCGGCTGTATCACTGCAGGTCAAGCAACTCGAGGACAATGTCGGCATGGCCTTGTTCGAGCGTATTGGCAAAAAGGTTTTCCTGACCGAGGCCGGTGAAGCCATTTATGATTGCAGCAAGACTATTTCGGAAATCCTCTCCGATACCGACGAGATCATCGACAACCTGAAAGGTCTGCGGCGCGGCCGGCTCAACATCGCCGTCGCCACCACCGCCAGTTATTTTGTCACGCGCATGCTGGCTGAATTCGCCAAGACCTATCCGGAAATCACCGTCAGCCTGGATGTCACCAACCGGCAAAGCCTGCTGCAACAGCTTGAACGCAACGAACGCGACCTGGTCATCATGGGAGAACCGCCGAAGGACCGCGATCTCAAATCACAGGCGTTTATGGACAATCCGCTGATCGTCATCGCCCACCCGGGACACCCTTGTGCCAACCGCAAAAAAGTGCCGATCAGTGAGCTGAAAAACCAGCATTTTGTGTCACGTGAATCCGGCTCGGGTACCCGCGCGGCGATTCAGCGTTTTCTCAACGCCAAAGGCGTGGAATTTGATTTCACCATGGAAATGACCAGTAACGAAGCCATCAAACAGGCGGTGGCGGCCGGCCTCGGCCTCGGCATTGTGTCCAAGCACACGGTAGAGCTGGAACTCAGTAGCGGCAAACTCGTCATGCTCGACATCGACGCGTTTCCGATCATGCGTCACTGGTATGTGGTCAGCCGCGCCGGCAAGACACTATCGCCGATCGCCCGCCTGTTCCAGAGCTATGTGCTGGAACGCGGCCCGGCCCTGTCCAACAAATAGCGACTGCCAAACAGGACCGCGTCAACCCTCAACGGTCTGGTGACCATCCGACAATTTGACGTTTTCGGTCCATTCGTCGGCAATGATGGTCTGGCGGTAACCATGCCAGGTGGCATAGCCGATGACCGGCATGAGTACAGCAAAGCCGAGTAACGCCGTCACCAGCCCCAGCAACACGGTCACCACAATAATGCCGGCCCAAATGAACATGGCCAGCTTGTTACGCAACACCGCATTGACGCTGGTGATCACCGCGGTGACCGCATCCACGCGTCGATCCAGCATCATCGGCAGGGAAAAAGCACTGGCGCAAAACGCCACCGTGGCGAACACGGCGCCGACCGCCGAACCCACGCCGAAAAACGCCAGCAGATCGGTAACCGACGGCTTATCCTGCATCGGAAAAAAAATATGGATGGCCGAGCCCGCCCTGGCCCACAGCAGAAACACCACCAGCAGGATGAACGAATAAATCAGCTCGTTGCTGAAGTGACGGCGCCCCTCTCGCAGACAATAGCCCAGGCGCGGCTCATAGCCTTCCTGGATCTGGCAACTGACGGAATAAAGCCCGAAGGCAAACACCGGGGCGATAAATACCAGCCCGGACAGCACGCTGAACAACAGGATGTAACCACCAATCTGCCACGCAAAAAATGCCAGCAGATAACCCAGCGCCACCAGAAAACCACCGTAAATCAGGCTGACTCTGGGCGCCCGCCTGAAATCGGACCAGCCCGCCTTGAGCCAGCGAAAGCCGGCAAATGCGTCCAGTTTGTTGCAGGGTGCAACAAACGGCTTACCCTCAAACTCACTTTGATCATCGACCATATTGAACCTCCTCCCCACCGCTAACTATAGCAGCAGGAATTCGGTTCGCAGCAAATCGCCATCGTGCCGGGAAGTGCCTGGATTCAGGTCATTTAGGTATTTGTCATTGCGCTTGCTGGCGCCAAACCCGGATTGCCAGCCCGGACATCGGGGCCGCCAGCTGTCAGGCTCACGTCATGTCGCCGACAAGGCGCGCTCAATTGTTTTCAGCAGAACCGGGATATCAATCGGCTTGGTGATGTACTCAAAGAATCCGGCCTCACGGCCTTTCTGCACATTATCGGTCATGGCGTTGGCGGTCACGGCAATCACCGGAATGCTATGGGTGTCACTGTGCGACTGCAGCCTGGCAAGCACCTCATAACCATCCATCTCAGGCAGGTTGATGTCCAGCAAGATCACATTGGGATGCCGGCCGACCGCCAGCTCCAGACCAGCCGACGGGGTGGCGGCTGTCAACAGATCATAGCGGCCGTTTTGCTGCAGAATGCGTTCGACCACCCGCAAATTGGCCGGGTTGTCCTCGATATAAAGCACCAGTGGCTTGTTCTGGAGAGCGTCCTGGCTGGTGGATTCTTCCTTGTCTGACACTGTAGTTTCCCCTGTTGTTTTTGACTCACCGATGTAGGGCATCTCGATCCAGAAGGTGCTGCCGACACCCACCTCGGTGTCAAAACCGATGCGCCCGCCCATCATCTCAAGCAGACGACGTGTGATGATCAGGCCGATGCCGCTGCCTTCGATATCGCTGGACTCGGCGCCAAGCCGGTTAAACGGTTCAAACAATCCTTCCTGACGCTCTGCGGCTATGCCAGGACCGGTATCCATGATACTGACACGCAACATACCTTCACCCACGATGCTGCAGCTGACATCCACGCTTCCCTGCTTGCGATTGTATTTGATCGCGTTGGACAGCAGGTTGAGGTATACCTGCTTGATGCGGGTGTAATCCGCATAAACGACATAATCACAGCCTTCATGAAAGTTAACACTGACCTGGCAATGTTCGGCCAGGTTCTTGGTCAACATGGCGCATTCCTGCTGCACCCCGGACAGCCCGATCTGCTCCATGCTCAGAGTCAGACGACCGGCTTCGATTTTGGACAGGTCCAGCACTTCATTGATGAGTTCCAGCAAGTGCCGGCCCGCCTGTAAAATCTCCTGCACACTTTCCTTTTGCATGTCATCGACAGCGTCCATTTCCAGCACCTGGGCAAAACCCAGAATGGCATTCAATGGCGTACGCAGTTCATGGCTCATGCTGGATAAAAACTCGGACTTGGCCTTGCTGTGCTTGAGCGCTTCATCACGCGCCTGTTGCAGGTCGGTGGTACGCTCGATCACTTTTTCTTCCAGTGTCTCGCGTGAGCGACCCAACGCCTTCTGGATGACGCGGATGCGGTATATCACGATCAGTGACAACAGCGTCACCATAAACAATACCGTGGCAAACAGGTAGTTGTTGTCCTGGTTGATTTCACCGACCGAGCGATGCACCTCGATCGTATTCGCCTGGATGTTAGCCTGCTCATGCGAAATCAGCTTGCTAAAAATATCAATCACATTCTGCTGTCCCGGCATCACAATCTCGTACATGATGCTTTGCGCGGCCTTAACGTTATTTTCATGGATCATGAGCTCAACCGCACGCCGCTGGGCCGGCAAGATAACCGGAATAATGCCCAGCGCACTTTCATAGAGTTTCTGGTCTTCCGAACTGAACGGCAGTTGATCCAGTTGTTCACGCACGTCGGCAAAGCGGCCGGCGTAGCTTTCCAGCTGCTGGTTCAGACGGTCCTGTTCAAACACATCTTCAATATCCAGGATCTGCAGGGTAAGGCGGGTGCGAGCACGGGCCAGCTCGGCAATCTCGCTCAACAAACGCATTTTTCGGCTGCCGGTTTCGCTGCTGATCGACAGGTTGTGCAGCTCTTCGATGTAGCGGCTGTTGTTGATGTAAATAAAAACCAGTGTGAAAATGAATAACAGGAAGGTAAACGCAACCAGCAAGACCACATTGTCGACAAGCGGAGTGTTATTTCTGGTTTTTGTTGTTTGGCTATCTGCTTCCGGCATCGATTGTTTTTTCCAGCTGAATCAGCACTCGGTCAGGACGGTCCATGGCCTGAAAAGCCTATCGACCCGCAGCGTTGAAACTTTAGCCAACCGCGATACAGGCAACCGCTCCGAACCGACCCCAAATACCGCCAGCATAAACAAAAAACCCGGCGAAAAGCCGGGTCTGATGTGCGATATGGTAGCTATGAGTGGACTTGAACCACTGACCCCAGCATTATGAATGCTGTGCTCTAACCAACTGAGCTACATAGCCTGAGGAGCCGGCAAGAATACTCAAATCCGGCACTTTTTGTCAATCGTTTCGACGCCGTTTTGCCTAGACATTGAAGCGGAAATGGATCACATCGCCGTCCTGTACAACGTAGTCCTTACCCTCGGAACGCAGCTTGCCGGCCTCGCGTGCGCCATGCTCGCCGCGGTACTGGACAAAGTCCTCATAGGAGATCACTTCGGCACGGATAAACCCGCGCTCAAAGTCGCTGTGGATGACGCCCGCCGCCTGAGGCGCGGTTGCGCCGACCTTGACGGTCCAAGCCCGCACTTCCTTGACGCCGGCGGTGAAATAGGTCTGCAGTCCAAGCAATTTGTAGCCGGCGCGCACCACGCGGTTGAGGCCGGGTTCATCGAGTCCCATTTCGGCCAGGAACTCGACCTTCTCATCGTCCTCGAGTTCAACGATTTCGGCTTCCAGTGCGGCGCAGACGGCGACAATTTCAGACTTTTCCTGTTGCGCCAGCCGGGTCAGGGCATCGAGCGCCGGGTTATCGCTAAAGCCGTCTTCATCGACATTGGCAATGTAGAGAACCGGCTTGGCCGTGATCAGCTGAAAATCGCGTAACTCGCGCTGTTCGTCCTCGCTCAACTCCATTGAGCGCACCGGCAAACCCTGCGCCAGATGCTCAAACACGCGTTCCAGAAACTGCTTGCGCGTCAGCACCTTTTTGTCACCGGTTTTGGCCTGGCGGGTGACCTTGTCGAGCGCTTTTTCCACGGATTCCAGATCCGCCAGGGCCAGTTCGGTATTGATGGTGTCCACATCAGATAGTGGGTCAACCCGGCCCGAGACATGCACGATGTCATCGTTCTCAAAACAACGCACGACATGACAGATGGCATCGGTTTCGCGGATGTTGGCGAGAAATTTGTTGCCCAGCCCCTCGCCCTTGGAAGCGCCTGCGACCAGCCCGGCGATGTCGACGAAAGACATGGTAGTGGGGATGATCTTTTCAGGTTTTACAATTTCGGCGATGACATCCTGGCGCGGGTCAGCCACCGGAACAACACCGACATTGGGGTCAATGGTACAGAAGGGATAGTTCTCGGCTGCTATGGTTGCCTGAGTGAGCGCGTTGAAAAGCGTTGATTTTCCGACATTGGGCAAACCAACGATGCCACATTTAAAACCCATGAAAAACTTCCACCAGATAAAAAAGAGGCGGAAGAATAGCGGAAAAGCGTGGCGGCGTCAGTCTTTGATCCGAACGGCCGCTCAGCGGATATCAAAAAGTTTGTCGAAATTGGCGATTTTCAGAATTTCCTGAATGCTGCTGTTGGTGTTTTTCAGCTGCACCCGGTTGTCTTTATTGGCGTATTCACGCAATTGCAGCAGCATCCCCATGGCGGAGCTGTCCATGTATTCAGCGCCAGTCATATCAACAACGAAATCGCATTTGCCCTTGGGCAAGTCAGAGTATGAGTTGACAAAATCCTGGTGTGCAGAAAAATCGAATCGCCCTGTAATCACAATCGTCACGGTATCGCCGGACTGACTCGCAGTTACACTCATCTTTGCTCTCCTGTTCAGAAAATAGCGTTGTTACATTAAATATTCAGTATGCTGCCATCCGCTCGGCGGATGTCTGTTCAAGTAATTCGAAACAGCCGTTCAAAATGGGTCACATCCAGTACCTGCTGGACTTCTTTCTCGGCACCGCGCAGCGTGATATCAGACCGGTCGCCACCCGCCAGCTCACGCAACACCAGCAGCATCCCCAGCGCCGAACTATCCATATAGCCGACGTTGGATAGATCAATCACAAACGACTGCACCCTACTCAGGTCAACATTTGAATAAGCATCTCGAAATTCACGATGCAGGTCAAAATTGAACTTGCCACTTACCGTGATAACCAGCTGTCCGGTAGCCTCTGAAAACTGTGCTGAAACACTCATAAATATAATCCGTATATTCTGTCCGTAAAATGTTTTGTGAATCTAAAACAATTCCACAAGTCCCTCGTCCATCGATACCTGATCTACAGGCCTGTTTTGCTGCACTGAATCGTCGTTAAGCAATTCGGTGATGGTCTCATTAAGTTTATAAAGCTCACCCAGATACGCCGCAATACCATTTTTTTCCGCCTGGCGCAGCTGGGTTAAGCCCAGGTGCAACTCAGAGACAATACGCGTTGCCTGGCCGAGATGATTCTGTGCGTATCCGGCCACCTGGCCGACGATATCCTCAAACTGCAAAGAGCGCACCGCGTTGCCGACCATCTTGTCAATATTCTTGGTGATTTCCGAGACATCGCCGAGCTTGGTCTCGATCGTCTTGTTGAGCGTACAGACCTGCGCCATCATGTCATCAACCTCGGTTTTGGATTTGATGACAAAATTCATATCTTTTGATGCCAGGCCGCCAATTTCGTCGTGCGCCAGCTTGATGGTGTCCTGCGCCTGACCGATCACCAGTTTGATCTCATCATTGAACTGGTTCGAGCGGGCGGACAGTTTGCGCACCTCATCCGCGACCACCGCAAATCCCCGCCCCGCTTCACCGGCCCGGGCGGCTTCGATGGCTGCATTCAGGGCCAGCAGGTTGGTCTGGTCGGCAATCGTCTTGACATCACCGAGCAGCGATTCCGCCTGATCCATCTGATCCACCATGTCGTTGATATGCTCAACCATCTTCATACTATTGCGGCTGACATGCACAACATGATCCACAAAGAACTTGAGTACCTTGTCCGTCTCCTTGGCGAGCTCGGCAAAAGTAATGTGCTCGTTGTCCTCATCGTCTTTATTCTTCATGCGGTCAACCAGCGTGAAAACCACTTCCTTTTGTTCGGACGCCGCAACATTCAGACCCTGGAAGCTTTCATTCAGGGTGACTACCGCCTCGCCGACCAGGGTGCGAATCTGGTCCAGGTCGCCGCTCATGTGCGATACCAGTGTACTGACGCCCTGGTCCAGGCTCTGCATCAACATCAGCACCGCTTCCTCGATTTCATCAACCGGCACCTGCTCCTGCGGGCCGGACGGCTTTTTACCCGTGACCCGGTCCAGAGCCCAGGTTGCCATGCCCCAGATAAGCAAACTGACAAACAACCAGCCTGCAACCACCGGACCGCCTTCAACCCACCAGGACACACCGGCGGCGGCAACCACAACGGCAAGCGCAGTGTAAAACTTCTGGTTGATATTGAATTTCACTATTGACATCCAAAACTGCCTTTTGCCAGCTTATCGACCCGGACGTGAAAAGCTTGAGTGAAATCCACGACTTATCACTCCCTGGAGAGTTTTATCAAACGCTCGGCAATTTTTGGCAACGGTAAAACTTCATCGGCAAAACCTCTTTTTACCACTTCGCCCGGCATGCCCCACACCACACTGGTGCGCTCATCCTGCACCAGGATCGGCGCCCCCTGTTCTTTCATCTCACCCATACCGGCTGCGCCGTCATCGCCCATGCCCGTCAACATCAGGCCGATGGCATTGGATCCGGCATTGGTGGCCAGCGAACGGAACATGACATCAACCGAGGGCTTGTGCCGGTTCACCGGTGGACCGTCATTGAGTGTACAGATGTACCGCGCACCATCACGCTTGACGATCAAATGCTTGTCACCGGGTGCGATATAAACATGCCCCGGCAGAATCTGTTGCTGATCACGAGCCTCGACCACCGTCATCGCCGTAATGGCATTGGCACGGGCGGCGAAAGGTCCGCTAAACGCAGCCGGAATATGCTGCGAGATCACAATACCCGGCATGTCCGGCGGCAAACCGGCCAATACGTCCTTGACCGCCTCGGTGCCACCGGTTGATGAACCGATGCCGATAATCCGGTCGGTAGTGCGAAAATGTTTCTTGCCGGCAGATTTGAGCAATACCGCGTCGGCAGAGAGTTTCTGGTCCACATTCAGGGATTCGGTTTTTACCGGCTTGCGTTTTTTCAGCGGCTGAACGCGGGCTTTTGAGGCCATGCGCACCTTGCCGATGATCTCGTCTGCATAGGCACCTAACTGCTCGACGACATCCAGCTTGGGCTTGGCGACATAGTCAACCGCACCATACTCCATGGCCCTGAGTGTGACATCCGCGCCTTTTTCGGTCAGCGTGGACACCATCACCACCGGCATTGGCCGCAGGCGCATGAGATTACCGAGAAAAGTCACCCCATCCATGCGAGGCATTTCCACATCCAGCGTCAACACATCAGGATTGAGCTGCTTGATCTTTTCCCTGGCCTGATAAGGATCTGAGGCCGTACCCACCACCTCGATATCGGCTGCTTCATTCAGCATCTTGGTCAGCACCTGCCTGATCAGTGCCGAGTCATCTACGATGAGAACTTTTATCATAATTATTCTTCTGGCCTAAATTTCAAAACAGTTCGATATCGGTCTCAATCGGCTGCTGCACAATTTCCTTCTGGTATTCGACTTCACGCGTGACAATGGTGTTGTTATGCAACGCCTTGAGCTTTTTCACCCGGACACGCCCGCTTGCCGGAAAATAAATGACCTTGCGTGGATAGATGTCACTGACATCCTCGCCAACGATAGGTATGCCCTCGGTTTTCAGATAGGTGCGCACAAACTCGATATTGGTATGGCCGATATCGGTCTGCGCCTCGATGATTTTGCCACCACCGAAAATCTTGGCTTCAAGATGCTTCTTGTGACCACCGTTTTTCAGGATGTCGTTAATCATATGCTCCATGGCGTAGTTACCGAAGCGGGTTGCCGTACTGTTGAAGTCGCTACTGCCTCCCCAGCCTTTGCCATCCGATAACGGCAACATGAAATGGTTCATACCGCCGACACCAAACACCTTGTCGCGGATACAGGCGGACACACAGGAACCGAGCACTGTGGTGACCAGTTCGTCATAATTGGTGACATAGTATTCACCAGGCAGGATTTTTGCCGCCTGGACATCGTGCTGCTTGTCCCAGTAGCGGTTGATGCTCTCAAAACCGGGCAAGGATGGCCGCAAGTTATGTCTTCTGCTGAACATGGTTATTTTACTTTCCTGTAAATGGTGTTTCCGATCAGCTCAAAACGATCCGTGATTTTGTATAACGATTCCGAATGGCCAATAAAAAGATAGCCACCCGGCTTGAGACTGTTGGCGTATTGTTCCACCAGTCGTGTCTTGGTCTCCTTATCAAAATAAATGATGACATTACGACAAAAAATGACGTCCTGCGGCTCGACCTTCCAGTTATCCATGAGGTTCAACTGGCCAAAGCCAATCAGTTTCTGCAATTCCGGCTTGACCCTGACCTGACCGAGCTGGGTATTTTTTCCTTTTAAAAACCAGCGGCGCAAACGATTACTGGCAATCCCATCCACACGTGACATGGCATACACGCCGCGACTCGCCGTCGCCACCACATTGGAATCCAGGTCGGTGGCGCGAACCTGCACATCCCAGGAAGAGGAGGCCAGCGCCGATTCATTCAGGGTAATCGCAATCGAGTATGGCTCCTCACCGGTAGAGCAACCGGCCGACCAGATACGCACCGTCCGCTCGTTGCGATTTTTTTCCATCAATTCCGGAACGACCGTATTGGCAAGATACTCAAAATGGTGATTTTCGCGAAAAAAAGCGGTCAGGTTGGTGGTAATGGCATTGATCAATTCATTGGTTTCATGCCCATCCCGGTCATCCCTGACGATATCGCAATACTGTTTGAAACTTTGCAGGTTTAGCGCACGCACCCGGCGAGACAGGCGCGAATAGAACATATTGAATTTTTCTTCCGAGACGACAATCCCGGTGCGTTCATTGATCGCCTTACTGAGAAACTCAAAATCTTTTTTGGTGAACTCAAATTCACGTGCTGACATATAAGTAGTGATCCATCACCGGTTAAAATAATTCAATATCGCTTTCTGAATGTGTTATCTCGTTGATCTTCTCGCGACACTGTTCCAATGCTTCATCTATCGTTGCCCCCTGCAACAGGGTATCAAACATATCCTGCTCTTCTTTCATACTATAGCGACTGCGAATGGCCTGCTGTAGACTGACCCATTCATTCGGGTTATACAAACGCTCCTGGTCAGCAACCAGATCACCCAGTGAATTCAGCGCATGATTGACGTGATCGAGTCGCTGGGTGAGCTTGTCATAAAACTGGAACGCAACAATCGAATGCTGCATATCGGTAACCACCTTACGACAGTCTGCCTGAATGTTTTGTATATCATCAGCGTTTTCGTCACAGGTCATTTTGGCAGCTGTCTGGGAGATCGCATTAACGTAGCCCACCATTGATGTAAACGAATTGGTCAAGGCGCCGATCGAATCATCACTTTGTCGCAACGCCATTTCAATCTGGGCCACCGCCAGGTTCATCATTCGGACGGTTTCCCTGACCTGACTCCAGTCCAGATCCGGACTATTCGCTGTTGAATTTTTCAATTCCATATTTTTCCCAAAATCATCGAATATCGTCTAACGCATATTCGCCTTAAATATTGCCTATCAGAACAAACCCCAGGATGTTCCTTCGCCATCATCTTCGACTTCAACATCCGTCATGCCAAAGTGTGCGATCAAACCGGACATCTTTACCGCGTCATGTAATGCTGGCGAAACGCTATCCCAACTGACCGCTATATTTTTCTCGCCGGCATCCTTGATAAATGCCGCCAGCAACTGCAGACCAGCGCCGTCGACGGAATCGATGTCACTGCCGTTAAGCGCCACCGCTCGCGCATCATCAATTAATTGCAGGAAACCGGCCTTCTTCAGTTCGACATCCGCAATGGTCAGATTTCCGCCCAGATCGTAACTGGCGCCGGCCTCGACGGGCTGCGGCTGCTGCTCATCCATTTGCTTCTCCTCATTTGTTGACGTCTCCACCACAACTTCATCTGCAGCCGCCACGACAGGCTCAGCAGCCGGAGGAGGCGCTTCTGCGACAGGATCGCTTAACACGGGCTCCACAGGCTCCTGCTCTGCCGGTTGATCCTGATCCAGCATGGACAATGGATCATGGTCCATTACCTGTTTTTTGGCTGCCACCTTCTTTTTGACTGCCGTCTTTTTGCTTACCGTCTTTTTTCTGACCGCGGCTTTTTTTCTGACAGGTGTTTTTTTCTTTACAGTCATGTCAATGTATTTCCTTCAACCAGGTCTATCGCCAATTGCCGGAAGTCATCCGCTGATGCTGATGACGAGCGATACTCAAAAATAGTCCGCCCGACCCCCGGACATTCCGCCAGGGCCGCGGCTTCGCGAACCGACGTATTGAGTATCATGCCTGGAAAATGCTGCTTCAGCTTATCCAGGACCTCCCCCGACAACCGTCTACGGGCAACAAAACGACTTAACACGATACGCTTTGTAATCGGTTTCTCGCGCAAGGCGTCAAAGCGTTTTAACGTAATCATCAGGTGCGCCAGTCCGTTCAATGACAAATAATCGCCGGACACTGGCACCAGTATTTCATCAATCGCCAGGATTGCATTGGCGGCCAGCAATCCGGATGAAGGCGGACAGTCGATCATCAGGTAGTCATACTGCAAATCCGATTCATCAATGGCATTTTTCAGCAAAAACATTTGCTGTTTGACATTGCCACTGCTTTCCTCGATCTCACGCAAGCGGTTGCCGGCCGGGATCAGGTGCAGACTCTCGCGCGTATCGACCCTGACCGAATCCAGCGCTCTCTCGCCCAGCAGCACATCGGCAAGGCCGTGCGCCGGCGGCTTGAAAATTCCCAGACTGGCGGTCAAATGTCCTTGCGGGTCAAGATCCAGCGCGGTCACCCCATAACCATTCAATGCCAATGCATGGCTCAGATTTGTCGTGATCGTAGTTTTGCCAACGCCACCCTTCTGATTCAGCACCGCTATGGTTTTCATCGATTCACAGTCCTTGTATCAACCCATGCTGTCCAGCAAACCGAGTTCATTGGGTTTGAACAGCAGGTCCACATCCAGCAACACAATCATGCGCTCATCCAATGTGACCATGCCCTTGATGTAACGATCGTTTATCTTGCTGCCGATGGTGGGTGCGCTTTTGACATCACTCTCGGAAATATCGATCACATCGGATACCGCATCAACGACCGCTCCAACCAGGTGGGTTTTGCCATCATCATCCAGCACCGAGAGCACAATAATTACCGTGGTTGAATGATATTCAACGGCCTGCATTTTCAGGCGAATGCGCAGATCAATGATCGGCACAATCGTGCCACGCAGGTCCAGTACGCCTTTAACGTAGTCAGGCGTATCCGGCAGCGGACGCAATTGCTCCCAGCCACGAATTTCCTGCACCCGCAGGATGTCAACGCCGTAGTCATCCTCACCCAGATTGAAATTGAGGTACTGGCCCTTGTCTTTGGCGAGATGTGCTGTTGAATCACTCATGCTATTTCTCCGCTCAGTCAATCTTGTTTTCCAGCTGTTTCAACAGCGCCACTACCTTGCCGGACAAACTTTCGACCTGATAATAAGCATCATCGGCTTCCTTGGTCTTGCCCTCGTGTTTCAGGCTGATGATGTCACGGATAATGGAATGCATTTTTTCATGTTCTTTTTCCATGACCTGCATTTCCTCAAAAGAGCCATAGCGCTTCATACCAACGCTGTATAACCACTTACCCAGTACACAATCGTGATGCGAAACAGCCTCATCATGTGTCAGGCTTTCATGCCCATCCAGAAAATCACGGATCCTCTGGCGCCAGGCCAGATGTGCGCTTCTGGCCGCATAAAAGTCGAGGTCATCATCCGATGCTGCATTTTGTTCCGCGACTTCGTCTTCCCAGGGTTGATCCGGATTGGTGCGCACCTGGAAGAAACTCATCATCTCATTCATTTCCGCCGCCTTGTCGTACATGGATGCGGATGCGGCGGAAGTCTCTTCAGCCAATGCGGCATTTTGCTGGGTGATTTCATCCATCGAGGTCACAGCCTGGTTAACCTGATCGATACCGGCCGCCTGCTCGGCGCTGGATGCGGCAATCTCGGCAACGATACCACTGACCTTTTTCACGCCATCGACAATTTCATTCAGCGTCTCGCCGGATTCATTGACCAGTTCCGCACCCGCGGCAACCTTGGCCTGTGAGTCCTGGATCAGGCCCTTGATTTCCTTAGCGGCATCGGCGGAACGTGAGGCCAGGTTTCTGACTTCCGTCGCCACCACAGCAAAGCCGCGGCCCTGTTCACCGGCACGCGCCGCCTCGACAGAGGCATTCAACGCCAGCAGATTGGTCTGGAAAGCGATTTCATCAATCACACCGATGATTTCGGCAATCTTGTCAGATGACGTGTTGATGGCTTCCATCGCCTCAATCGCATTGACCACCACACTGCTGCCACGCTCTGCAGACTGCTGCGCCGAGGAAGTCACCTGGTTAGCCTGCTGGGCGTTATCGGCGTTGTTGCGCACCGTTGATGTCAGTTCTTCCATACTGGCAGCCGTCTCTTGCAAACCGGAGGCCTGTTGTTCGGTACGTGATGACAGGTTCGCGTTACCCGAGGAAATCTCGTCTGAAGCCGTGGAAATGTGCTCTGCCATGGAACGCAGTTCCCTGACGGTCTTCTCAAAATGTTTGAGCGTTCCGTTGACATTGTTTTTCACCTGACCGAAACGCCCTTTGTAGGGCGTGACAATCGGATGGCTCAACACACCTTTTTCCATCTGTTCCATGACAGAACCAACATCCTTGAATACATTGGAGATACTGTCCAGCAGGTCATTAACACCGACACCAAGATGACGGAAGAAGTCTTTTTTACCTTCCAGATTGATGCGCTGCTCCAGATCACCATTTTGCGCGGCAGCCACAATGCTTTCGATCTCTTCTTCAGTCTTGACCTCGAGCGTCCTGTCGGTCCATTCGACCGCGGTTCCCAGGCGCTCACCTTTTTCATCAATCACCGGATTGGCGATGAACTTCATGGTGCGACCGCCTATACTGAGCTCGGCTTCATGCGGCGCAGTCAATTTTTCGATCATGCCCATCTGCCGTTCCGGGTTCGCATGGAATGAATCGACGTTGGTGTGCAGCAGATTTTCAG
This sequence comes from Chromatiales bacterium, assembly GCA_050049775.1. GTDB lineage: Bacteria > Pseudomonadota > Gammaproteobacteria > Chromatiales > Chromatiaceae > JABDQZ01. The sequence continues at coordinate 8,181 of JASFVP010000042.1, read as the reverse complement.
CATCAAAGTTTGGCAATTGCCGCTTGATATCCTTCTCTGCTGTCCTGAACAATTCCTGCGCAGTCTTGTTGACATAAATGATGTTGCGATCATTGTCCGCCAGCATCACGCTGGATGAGACATTATCCAGTGCTGTACGGATACGCAGATTCTCGGTGGCAAACTGCCGCTCGATTTCAAGCTGCTTCTGTTCCGCTTCAAGAACCTTGAGCTCTTCGGTACGATCGCGCCATTCCACCGCGGTACCCACACGATAGCCGGTTTCGTCAAAGACCGGATTGGCGATGATTTTAAGGCAACGCGGCCCGACCTTCAGGTCCGCCTCAAAGGTTTCCTTCAGACCATCAAGCAATTTACGCTGATAGGATGGGTCCTTATGGAAGATATCGATATTTGACCCAATCAATTTGCTGGCATCAAACGATGGTATCAGTTCCCGGATATCATGCTCGGCTTCGGTCATCATATTCTGCACGGCCGGGTTCATATAGATGATGTTGTAATTCTGGTCAGCCAGCATGACATTGGTGCTGACCGAATCGATGGCGGTCTTGATGCGCGTTGCCGCTGCAGCAGTTTCCCGCGCATCCATGACATCAAAACCCAGTTTGATCTGCGTCATCTTGATGGCCTGCAACATACGACCGATCTCATCATCCCGATCCACTTCCACCCAGTTACAGAACTCTCCCTGGGAAATCTCGTAGAGTTTGTTACGTGCGTAAGCAAGCGGCTTGGTGATATAGAATGTCAACGCGAAACCGAACACCGCGGTTACCACACCCATGACACCCATAATTGAGTAAATAATTTTCTGCTCGACACCAAAGAACATCATTGCCGCTATGGCAAGCAACAGTGCGATGGTCGAAATGACGGTAGCCGACAACAATACCCCAACACTGAAACGGTGCACCATCCCGAGCAGTTTGTCTTTCAGACCTGGTGCCAGGCTGGCCTTGCCCGCATTGATGTCGCGATAGAGCGCTTCCGCCGCATTGACTTCCTCACGCGTCGGCTGGGTTCTTACCGAGATGTATTCCTGGATACGACCATGCTGGTATACCGGCGAGACATTGGCTTTTACCCAGTAGTGATCGCCGTTTTTAGCGCGGTTCTTGACAACACCACTCCAGGGCTTGCCTGCCTTGACGGTATCCCACAAATCCTTGAACGCCGCTGGCGGCATGTCCGGATGGCGCACAAGATTATGATTTTTACCCACCAGCTCGGCTTCGCTAAAGCCGCTGATATCGACAAAATGTCGGTTACAGTAGGTGATGATTCCCTTGGTATCGGTTTTTGACACCAGGATGCGACCCTGCGGGTATGAAATTTCCTTCTGTGTGACCGGTTCATTCACTTTCATGCTCTGATCCCTTTTTTACTTGTCTCTCCTGCAAACTCGAGTCCATGCCGTTGCAGTCTTGTTTCAATCTGGTTGTATGTTTGTTTTGTTATTCTGTTTCCGATTCATCCTGATCTTCGGATAAATCTTTTTCGAAGCTGTCGTTAATCAGTTTGTCGACATCGATCAACACCACCATTTTGTCGCCGATAGAGGCCAGTCCCGAAATGGCTTCTGTCACAGCTTGCTGACCGAAGTCCGGCGACTGGGAAATATCGATCTGGTAACCGTGTAACACATCCGATACAGCATCCACCACAATACCCAGGCTCTTGTTGCCGCTGGCGGTTTCAGTTTTGATGACGATCACAACGGTATTTTCCGTGTATTCACGAAACGGCATGTTAAAACGAAGGCGCAGATCGTAAATCGGCACGATGGTGCCGCGCAGGTTCACCACACCGCGTACATATTCCGGCGTGTTCGGCAGACGCGTCGCGTCCTCCCAACCACGTATCTCCTGCACCCGCAGAATATCGATACCGTAATCCTCACCTGCCAGATTGAATGTCAGGTACTGCTCACCGACTTCCTCGATAATGGATTCGGCAGATTCCTGTTCTGCAATGGCCTGTTCTGTCATATTCCTCTCCGTTCAGCCTGTCATGCAGTTTTCAGATACATTTCAGGCCTGGCCGCCTTGGCCAGACGCATGAGATCCGGCACATCCAGAATCAATGCCACCGAACCGTCGCCAAGAATGGTCGCACCGGAGGCACCATCAACCTTGCCGTAGTTGGTCTCAAGTGACTTGATCACGACCTGATGCTGTCCCTGCAAATCGTCGACAAACAGGCCGCACTTACCGCCGTCACCTTCAACAACCACCAACAGACCTTCACTCAGATTGGTGGTTTTCGGCTTGTCGACCCCAAAGATTTCATGCATGCGGATGACAGGCAGATACTCGTCCCGCAACTTGAAGGTTTCGCCCTTACCGGCAACCAGATTGACCTGATCCGGCCTGACCTGAATGGATTCGATGATCGATACCAATGGAACGATGTAGGTTTCCTCACCAACCACAATCGACTGGCCATCGAGAATCGCTAGTGTCAGTGGCAGCCGGATGATGATGGAGCTACCCTGCCCCGGATTGGATTCAATCTCGATGCCACCACCGAGCTCATTGATGTTCCTGCGCACCACGTCCATGCCGACACCACGGCCGGACACGTCACTGACCTGATCCGCCGTGGAAAAACCGGCTTCGAAAATCAGTTCATAAATCTGCTTGTCGGACAGGTTATGTGATTCGCTGATGACGCCTTTCTCAATCGCCTTGGAAAGAATCTTGTCGCGATTCAGGCCCCGGCCGTCATCACGGATTTCAATGACAATGTTGCCACCTTTGTGTGAAGCGATCAGCTGGATCTTGCCAGTCTCCGGCTTGCCGGCAGCAACACGGTCTTCCGGCATTTCGATGCCGTGATCCAGGCTGTTACGCACCAGGTGTACCAGCGGGTCACCGATTTTTTCGATGACGGTCTTGTCTACTTCGGTATCCTCACCGATCATTTCCAGCTCGATGCTCTTGCCCATCTTCTCGCTCAGGTCGTGCACCAGTCGCGGGAAGCGGCTAAAGGTAAAACTGATCGGCAGCATACGGATCTGCATGACGCTTTCCTGCAGTTCGCGGGTGTGGCGTTCCAGTTGACCGAGTCCTTCATTGAGTTTTTCGACGCGCGACATGTCAAAGTCTTCACCGAGCATGCCAAGCATGGACTGGGTGATCACCAACTCTCCAACCATGTTGATCAGTGAATCGATTTTTGCGGTGTCGACACGAATAGAGCCGCCGCCACCTTTGGCCGCCCCGGACGAAGCTTTTCTGCGATCGCCACTGCGTCGATCAACGGGTGAACGTCGGTCTTCAGATTGACGACGATCGCCCTGGCGCCGCTCCTCGGCCGGTTCGACCGCTTGCAACTCCGCGGCTTTTTCAGGCTGGGCCGCGACGCCTGTGACAATCGGTACGATCGCGATATCGCATTCGTCCTCAACCCAATCAAAAATATCGTTGACTGCCTGCTGATCCACATCGGCATACAGATGCAGATCCCAGGACAGATAAAAATCCTCGGCCTCGTATTCGGTCAGTGCAGGCAACTGGCTGATATCGCATTCGGCTTCGAGCTCTCCGAGTTCGGACAGTTCCTTGATGATGCGATAGGGATCGTTGCCGGTATGCAGGATGTTGCTGTGCGGCCGGAACACGATGTGCCAACCGGTAACCTTTTCTTCTCCAGCGGCAGCAGCGACAGCGTCATCTGTAGCTGACTCGGCGTGATCGACAGAGCCACCACCTTGCGCCAGTACTCGCTCGAGCTCGCCTTTCTGTTCGGCTACGGTCGCCTCATCGACATTGTTACCATCCTGGGCCGCATTCAGCATGTGCCGGAGTATGTCCACCGATTTAAGCAAGACGTTAATGGCATCCGACGTCACATCACGCCGACCATCGCGCATTTCGTCGAGCAGGGTTTCCATAATGTGCGTGAAACCGGCAATATCGGTAAAACCGAATGTGCCGGCACCGCCCTTGATTGAATGAGCTGCGCGGAAGATCGAATTGATTTCCTCGGAATCAGCCTCTCCAGGCTGCATGTCCAGCAGTCCCGATTCCATTATATCCAGGCCTTCGAAACTTTCCTCGAAGAACACCTGGTGGAACTGCGCCATGTCTATACTCATAGCAGCGCCTCCGTCGTGTCTTTTATTTTTATCCGAGTACTTTCTTCACGGTTCCCAACAGCTGGTCCGGATTGAATGGCTTGACGATCCAGCCGGTCGCACCAGCAGCCTTACCGGCCTGCTTCTTTTCCGGTGCCGACTCGGTGGTCAGCATCAGCAAGGGGGTGAACTTGAAACTTGGCAGTTTGCGCAATTCCGCAATCAGGGTAATACCATCCATGTTTGGCATGTTGACATCGGTGATCACCAGATCCACCGCTTGCGATTTTGCCTTGGTTAATGCATCAACACCGTCAACCGCTTCCACCACATTGTAGCCGGCACCTTTCAGGGTGAAGGAAACCATCTGACGCATAGATGCAGAATCATCTACAGCAAGAATACTTGGCATGCTCATTTCTCCCACTGAACATTGTTATTGAAAAACAAGGTGTCGATTGACAGGAATTGCAGAATGTCTGTCCCTATACACCCGAAACCACAGCTGGTTTCTGTTACGGTTTGTGTAGCGGCATCAGGGGAAATGACTTTAGTGATTTTTGTAATTAATTTGTCAACGAAAAAGCGGAAGTCATTGTCTGGCAATAAAATTAATCTCGCCGGCCGTACGCAGACCGGCATGCAGGAGGAAGGCAAAGCAGGGGAAGCTCAACCGCCGACACAGTCCGGCAATACAGTGTTTTTGCTGATATTTTACCCACCGGATGAGGCTGACAGCATACAGCCGGCTTGCCCAAACCACTTACAACGACTGCCGGGTAACCTGCTCAATCAGGTTTTCCAATCGGCTGGACAGGGTTGCCACAGGATCCCGGCCGATATTGAAGCGATTGAAACGAATGATGTGGTAACCATAGGATTCAATGACACGTTCCCTCTCAATGTCATCCACCTTGTAATACTTGCGGTAACTTGCCGCATTGACATGTTCCTGCCCCCTGAAATGCTCACTGAAACCGTCGTACTCGAGCACGATGTTGACCACCTGAGTGTCTCCGCGGAAGATCAATAAAAAATTCGCCCGATATGCCGGGTGCTCGTAGGCGGGATCCAGTTGGCGCAGGTAATCATCGATCGGGAACTGGGGAATGAGGCGAATACGCTTTAGGTATTGCTGGAAAAAGTCCGTCTGCCGCAGCCAGCCCAGAACCTTTGACTCCACCGGGGCAGCGACATTCACCTCATCGATACTCGGCAGTCTCCGGGCGGTTTTGTGCTGTTGCCAGTAATGGCGCAGGGTTTCGGCGATGGCGCCCGTGAATTGCTCAATCGGTTTGCTGAGGAAAAATTCCAGCCGTTGCCTGGCGCGCGAAAAACCGACATTCAGGCGCTGCAGGCGCAGGGCATCTTCAATATCGCCCGCCTGCTGCAGCGATTTGGGGAAAATCGCCCACAGCCGGTCCCGTTCCGCCGTCGCCACCATGGAATACATAATCACGTCGCGCTCTTCACCCTGGCAGGTATCGAAGGTAAACACACGCAGTTCCAGTTTTTCCTCAAAATCTGCCGCGCGTGCATGTTTTTGTAGCTGCCGGGAAAGATAGGCCTGCTGATCGGCGTGGGGCGTGATGATGCCGACGCTTGGTGGCTGCTCGAGCGCCACCAGCTTTTCAAGCTGGGCAATGATCGCATTGCCCTCGGCAACATTGACATTGCCTTTTACCGTCGATGTCTTGTCAGCATCGACATGATGAAAGCGCAGCACATCCTGTATCGGCCAGCCGCGCAGTTTCACCGCCTGTAACCGGCCTTCATAAAAATGCTCCGAGGAAAACGAAACCAGCTCCGGATAACCCCGAAAGTGCTTGCGCAGCATAATATTGAAGTTGGACATGGTCTCGGTGAACTTCAGCACCGATGTGCGAATGTCAAAATGTTTCAGGCGCGTCAGCACATCGCTGTCCAGCCGTCCCTCGTTGGCCGTCATAAAGCCGGCTTCAATACCATTGAGATAAGCGGTGTTGATCGCCTTGCTGGCCTGCGATGTCTTGACGTTGCTGAACTGATGATGGTCCCCCAGGACAACAAATTTCTTCGCCCGGATCATGGCGGGCAGCGCCTGGGCAATGCTGACCTGGCTGGCCTCATCAATCAGCACGACATCAAACACGGCTTTCTCCAGTGGCACATATTCCGAATATTCCCGCAATGAAGCGATGATGACCGGAAAGGATTGTTTGATCTGGTCGAACTTGTCCCGCGGAAACTGTTGCTTGGTCCGGATAATGGTTTTGAGTGTTTGTGACAGGGTGCGGTGCTCTTCATGAAAACGCACAACCCGCTCATCGATCAGGTTGGCCAGGCGTCTGGCATGCAGACTTTCGAGTTCTCGTTTGTCACCGGCATAGTCAAACTCGGGCAATTCGCGGAACTGCCTGGAGATGGCTTCATACATTTGCGCATAGCTGATCGCCAGATCCAGCCGGTTGCTCTGCTGTTCACCGGGATGGAACAACCACTTGTCGGGATTGATGGTTTCCATGCCAAGTAAGGAGCAACCCAGTTTGTTGCTTTCGATAAACGCCAGCGCCCGTTCCATGGATGGCAGCAGCGTAGTGGTCTCGTTTTTATCCAGGAAAACCCGATCGCGTAACTGCACAAACACCAGCCGGAACAATGTCAGCCGATTTTCTTTTTGCAGCGCCGCATAAATCTTGCCCAGCCCCTGCAATGCGGCTTTAAGCTCACGCCGCTTTAAATGCATGTCCGTTGGCAAGACGACGTCAAAGACTTGTGCGAACTCTTCATCGAGCGCACGCGCCCGCGATTTACTGAACAGGTAACCGAAAAGTGGCAGGCGCAACTGGTTATAACGCGAAATGAACTCCGACAAGGGTTTGAGCTGATCATCACTAAAGGAGTTGAACAGACTGAATCCCTGGTTGCTGAAACCCGGAATCTCCCTGATCCGATCGACCAGTTCCTGGGCTTTCATGGCATGCAACAGGATCTTCAGGTCGATGCTGTGAAACACGGCTTTCAGCGTGCTGACAAATTCATCGTAGCCTTCGTCGACCGCCTGGCTCAGGCCCTTGACAATTTTCAGGCCGGTCCCGGTATTGTCACGTTGCAATTGCTCGGCCAGCGACGGGTGAATCTGGTCCAGCTTTTGTTCCAGCCGTTCCAGGTCAATCACATCCTGCAGGCTGATACTCTCGGCCTTGTTTTTTGCCCTGACCAGCTGGGTACGCAGTTTGGCGCTTTTGGCGGAAATCTCCTGCTTGAGCTCATTCTGCTTTTGTCTCTCGATCAGGTATTGCTGCTTGATGCTTTCCAACGAGGCATCGGAAAAAATCTGGCTGTAGGTATTCGAACTCTGCCCCAGCCGCAACATGGGATTCTGGAAACCATCGGGCCTGACTTTTTTCAGCGTGCGCGTCAGCTTGTCCTGTACCACATCCAGCGCTTCTTTCTTGTCGGATAAAATCAGGATGCTTTTATCATTGAGCATCGCCGCAAACGCCAGCGCTACGATGGTATGACTTTTACCGGTGCCCGGTGGCCCGCCGATGGAAATCATGCGGCAGTTGGTCTGGTTCACTGCATTGAGAATCTTGCGCTGTTCCTCGTTCAGCGGCACCGGCGATTCGTAAACCAGTCGTTCCTCAAACGGCGTCCGGTCCCAACCCGCCTCGATCCTTTCCAGAAACGACTCCGGCTCACGAAACAGAAAGCTGTCAATGATCGCGGCAAATTCCGCATACACCGGGCTGGCCGTCTCGGCCAGATTCAGGATGGCCTCATAATCATTCAGCAGCGATTCCTCGGTCTTTTCAAACGCGCTGATGCTGAGTTCGTTGCTGACCGTTGATAACACCGATGCCGAGCGCTGACCCTCGTGATTGCCAAGATCCAGCGGCAGCTGGATCAACAGCTGTTCGGACCAGTCATCCAGCAGCCCTTGCAATACAGCGCTGACCGACTGCTCCGGCCGCAGATAGACAATGCGCTGCCTGACCAGACCCGCGGTCTCCTGGTTCTGCTGGCGGGCGACATAATCGATGGCTTTTTTATTCAGGTACAGATGCGGGTTTGCCTCCAGCACCATTTCGGTTTCCTGCGCGACAATATTCAGCGGC
>JASFVP010000093.1:0-6584 GCA_050049775.1 Chromatiales bacterium | reverse complement strand
GATAACGATGGTTTTGATACTTGATGTCGCAGATATTGAGGTAAAGCTGGCAATTCTCGATTTGCTTGATGGTGTTGTGGATATCCTGCAGCTCGGTGTAGAGATCGGCGCTGGCAAAACCGGCGAAATAGCGTTGCAACTTCGCCCGCAAAGCCTGCGGATCAAACAGGTCTTGTACCGCACTGGCAAAATTTTCTGCATTGTTTTCCGCCAGGCCGGCGCGCAGCACCTCCTCTTCCTGGCCGACAACAAGATCGATCAGCTCTTGCCTGGTGTCAGCAACATTGTGCAAATTGATGCTGTTGCCCAACTCGTCCAGCAACGGCTGCACCAGACGATCTCCAGTCTGTTTCTCGATGTAATTCAGTATCCGGTTGATGCGCTGCTCTGCATTTTTTTCCGGACTCTCAAATGCCTGGCGGCAATGCGCGTCGATTTCGATCGCCAATGCTTCCAGTGATTGCTCCGAAATTGCCTGAATGTGCTGGCTGATCAGCCCGGAAAGTTTCTCGTCCGGCGGAAGACTGTATTGGCCGCGGCTGACGCTGATCTGGAAACCGGCCGAAACAGGCTGTTCCAGCAACTGCCACAGGTCCTGTGTGAACTGGCTGTAGCGCGCCAGCGGTATGCCGGTCAGGCGGTTTTCCCGGTCTTTACGGGTCAGTTTGCGCTTGGGCAGGCGTTCTTTCTTGAAATCACTGTCCAGAAAATCGCGAAAATAGATGGCCAGGCTCTGTAGCAGCGCCTGGCGGCCTGCCACACCCTGGTGTGGAAATTCATGACCCATATCGTTACTGATCCTGCCGGGTTATTTTTATAGCGGGCATGCACCCGTATGGCGCGAGTTGCACTGTCTCCTTTGGTTATTATTTTACTTCCAGATTTTCCTGCAGAAGCCGCCCCGCATTGCCGGTTGGTCTGGCACGCCTCTATTCTGAAAAGTACAGTAATAGAAACACAGGGCAGGCCCACATTCTAGCCTTTTGCCGCCAGTCAAGTCACATCAAAAAATAAAAAAGGCCAGCGCTGATCAAAGCAACTGGCCTTTCGGGAGATGGAGCCGGTGATAGGAGTTGAACCCACGACATCCTCATTACAAGTGAGGCGCTCTACCAACTGAGCTACACCGGCATAAGACGCGCTATTTTAGGAAATCCTTTATCCCTGCGCAATCCCGTCACAGGCTTTTATTTTGACATCGGGATAGGTCTCGTGAATCTGCTGCATCGGCAGCTGAAAACCACTGGATTGCTCAAACTCCAGCCAGAAAAGCAGCTTCTCGTCTTTCTTCGCCTTGACGATCGGGATGTAGCCTTGTTGTTCAAACACACGCGTGCGTTTCTGCGCGTTAATCTCGGTAGAAAACAGGCCGAGTGAAATCGAATTTTCCATGTCACCGGTCAGGAAACGCCGGACATCACGAAAGCCCTTGTCACGCAATTCATCCACCAGCGCATTGGCTTCCTCGCGGGTTGCCGGCGCCGGCAGAATCGCCCAGTAGCCAACAACTTTCGCACTGGTGCTTTTTTTGATTTTCGCGGCTATTCGATAGGCTGCCAGACCGCCGGCCACCTTGATCGCCTGGCCGCGCTCGAGGAAGGGGCCGAGCTGACGACACACCAGCTGCTCGGTGCTGTCATCAAAAATGAAATCATCGTACTCGGGACGCGGCAATTCCTGTTCGAACGAATCTTCGGCTTCCAGCAGGTGCTGTTTACGACGCTCTTCTTCCTGGAATTCGGCGCGCGCCTGCAACTCGACATCGGAAACGATCTTGATGTTGCCGACATCCGCCGGCACCGCCACCACGGCCATGTCGCTTGAGTCCGTCGTAAAATACCAGGCCGCCACAGCGATATTCAGCAACACCAGCAATGCGAAAATCAATTTCATTGAGGAAAATCCATTTGCTGCAACACCGCCAGTCCCTGCAGCACCAGGTCCGGCACGACTCGCGCCGGCAGCGACAGATGCCGAGCCACCAGGCTGGCATTGCCACCGGTCAGGAACACCTCCGGCGTGATTGCCAGCTGCTCAATTGAACGTCGGTATTGTTTCTCGATCATGCCTGTTATCGCGTGCAAGGCGCCCGAGATCACGCAGCCGCCCGTATCCGTACCTAATTCTATCGTATCTTGCACCGAATTCCTGTCGATGCAAATGTTCGCCGTATGTTTCTGTAACGCATTTAACATTAAATCCAGGCCGGGAATAATCAGGCCGCCGCTGTGCAAACCATCAGCTTCGAGCCGGTCCAACGTCACTGCCGTACCGCAAGACACCGCCAGCAGGGCATTTTTGCTGCGCTGGCGCAGCGCCAGCAGGATCAACCAGCGGTCGATGCCAAGCTGTCGCGGCTGCGTATAGCCGACGATCAGATCACCACGGGGCGACTGCACCTCGGCCACATGCAATATCACGTCGTGCTGTTGACACCAGTCGCTGATGCGCTGTTGTTGCTGCAAACCGGCGACATTCGCCAGCCGGATACTCGCTATATTTTGCTCCTGCGCGAGGCCATTCAACAGGGAAACCACATCCAGCGAATCGAGAGGTACCGATTGAACCGGGCCACGCAGCTGTTTTTCATCATAAAAAGCATGCTTAAGGTAGCTGTTTCCCAGATCCAGCAACAAAACCCCGGACTTCATGAAACCACCTCCGCAGCGCGCAGGCTGACTTCGCCAGCCGAAAACTGCCTGGCTTCACCATCCACCAGCAGCCGGATGGCCCCGGAGCTATCGATACCCTGATAGATCCCGCCGACCGACCAGGAAGGGCCGGTCAATGTGACCTGCTGGCCGAGATAAAGGTCGAACCGGTTCCAGCGCTCGACAAACGGCTGCAGGCCCTGTTGCTCAAACTCATTGATCGCCGCCACCATGTGCTGCACCAGGCTGGCGGCAAGTTGGTTGCGTGATGGCGCCGCCGTGCCCATGACCGTCAGTAAATCAGTCACCGGCTGATCGATTTTTTCGCGATGCCGCTCGCCGATAGCATGATTGACGCCGACGCCAACCACGATTTTCAGCGGCCCCTCCGCCTCGCCCTTGAGTTCGATGAGCAAACCGGCCAGCTTGCGGTTTCGCCAGTGAATATCGTTTGGCCATTTCAGCGCCAGTTCCCTGGTGCCCAGTTGTGTAAGACATTGCGCGACCGCCGTACCGATCGCCAGACTCAGACCAGCGACCTGCTGCATCGACATATTCAGGTTTTGCGCCAGCGACAGGTAAATATTGCGGCCGTAAGGCGACAGCCACTGCCGCCCGCGCCGCCCGCGTCCGGCGGTCTGCATTTCAGCCAGGCAGACGTCGGTTTTGTCGGCATGGCTGAGCGGCTTGTCGAGCAGGAAACGGTTGGTCGATTCGAGACTTTGGTGCAACTGGCAATCACCGGGAGTGATGCCCGCCTCGACCAGCTGCGCCAGAATCGCATCGCGATCGAGCCGTTCCAGCCCGCCCGGCAGGCGGTAGCCGCGGCCGCTGACGGCGTGGATATCCAGCGCGTAGTCCTGCTGAAGTTTCTGGATATGATTGGCGATAGTGGTGCGACTGACCGCCAGCTGTTGCGCCATGTCTTCGCCGGAATGAAACAACCCGTCACTCAGACAATCCAGAATGCGCTGACAGCTGTCCATTCAGTTTGCGGCAGGAGCGGCAACGTTGGATGCCATCCAGTTGCTGCGTAGCTGCAATTGCTGCTGGCTGCACTGCGTTTCCGGTAGCAGGTAAAGATCGCAGACATCGTCACTCGCCGCCGTCGGATAGACCTTGAAATGCTGCAAACTACCGCGTCGGAACACGTGGATGTCCGCCACCTCAGCAATCGGCAATGCGGCGATCGTGCTGAAAAAACTTTTCCGTTCGGCACGCACACCATTGATGGCGATGATCTCATCACCCGGCGCCAGACCGGCCTGCTCGGCAGCCGAGTCCTTGTAGACCGTCTGCAACTCCAGAGCCGCACCAGCCTTAAGCAATACACCGATGCTTGCCCGCCGCTGCTGCATGCGTTCCGCATCAGTGCATGGCTTTTCGATATAGCCGCCCTGGTCCGAATCATTGGCCGCACTGCGCAGCTGCATGCCGATGCCGAGTTGAGCCAGCCATTCGGATATGGGTAGATCATCGGTGCTGCGCAGACTCTGGTCGAAAAACTCTTTGAGCCGACCGCCGGCCAGACTGATGGCCAGCGATTCAACACCGTCTTCCGGAACGCCACGCCCGGTCTTGCCATAGGCGCGCCACAGGCTACGCATCAGGTCATCCAGACAAATACGGCCCTTGCTTTGCCGGCGCATGTTCATATCCAGCCCGAGTGCCACCAGCGCTCCCTTGGTGTAATAGCTGACGATGGCATTCGGCGCATTTTCGTCCTGTTTGTAGAATTTGGTCCAGGCAGTGAAGCTTGAATCGAGCAGGTTTTGCCGGTAACGACCACGACCACGCAGATAACGCGTGATCAGCTGTGCCAGCATTTCGAGATAATGTTTCAGCTCAATACAGCCGCTGCGCAATAACGCTAGGTCATCGTAATAAGAGGTGATTCCCTCAAACGCCCAGAGCAGCTGCGTGTGCACTTCCTGAGACAAATCAAGATCAACGAACTTTTCCGGGCGGATGCGTTTGACATTCCACAAATGGAAATACTCATGACTGCACAAACCGAGAAACTTGCGGTAATTCGCCGTCTGTTGTTGATCGCTTTTTCTCGGCAGATCCTCCGGGCTGCACATCAGGGCCGTGGAATTTTTGTGTTCCAGCCCGCCATAGCCACCGCTGCTTACCAGGGTAAGAAATTTGTATTCAGTTGCAGGAAAGCCATCCGCAAACAGCGCCTGGTGTTCGTGACAGACCTTAGCCAGATCATCAGACAACTGTTGTTCGTTAATTTGCCGTGGCAGTTGTCCCGACAAAACCAGTTGATGCGGAATCTGGCTAGCAGCGAAATCGATGCCAAGCGGGATACCACATTCCAGCGGATGATCAATCAGGTCTTCATAATCTGTTGCGCTGTATGTGCCAAAACCGGCTGCATCGATCTCCACTTTGCACAAGGTTGTGTACAGCTTCCAGTCACTGCAGTTTTGATCGAGCGGTTTTGCGATTTCAACCTGCACCGCCTGCTTTTCGTAGCCTTCGATTTTCAGAAACACGCTGGTGCCATTGAAAAAGGCGTGACTGTTATCGACATGGGCGGAACGCACCGAAAGATCGTAGGCAAAGATTTCATAACTGACCTCCAGTCGACCAGCCAAGACCTCAAGTTGCCAGCTCTGCTTATCGAGCTGTTGCAGCTCAATTTGCCGCCCTTCCTGCCAGGCACTGATTTCGGTGATATTTTTGGCAAAGTCGCGAATCATGTAACTGCCGGGAATCCAGGCCGGTAGGCTCAGTTGCAGCAGACCATTCGCCGCAACATCCATGAACAGGCGCACCTGGATCAGATGAGCATTGGGATTACGCAACGAAACGATGTATTTGATTTCAGCCATGTGATTACTGCCAGTTACTGACCGCCTGCCTGGAAACATCATTCATGTCTTCGGCGACCACACCGGAAAAGCCGACGCTGATACGATATTCCGCCCCGTCGGCTAATGGCATATAGACCGAGCTGCCATATACCGAGGCAATCAAGGGTTCCATGGGCGGAAATTTTTTCACCATTTTCCAGACATCCAGCGCCTTGTGATCCGTCAGTGAGTAGAGATAGCGTTGCTTTTGCATTTCCTCATCGATGCTGCGATAGCGGCTCGACAGGCGTTCGAACTGGTAAAAAAGACTATTACCGGTTAATGCCACATAAGGCTGCAGGCGGATCAGGCGCAAATCAACCTGCCACTCGTCACCTGCCAGTTCAAATTGCCGGGTCTTTTCGTCATCCTGCAGACTAAGTTGAAAATGATCATTCGCCAGGCGTTTTATAGACACACGCATGATTTCCTGTTGCGCGGTCAACTGATTGTAGGTGGTCAGATCAAAACCGACCAGCAACATAAACGAGACCGCTACAGCGGCGCTTGCCAGCAGCAGCTTTTTGAACAGGTATCGGATGAAGACTGCCTTTAGCATAGGCGAAGCATAAGCTTTTTTTCAGCGAAAAAAAAACTGCCACATGGACATGGCTTGCTTTTTGTGACCCGGCAAACAGCGGCAGATAAAAAAACAGCCCAGCCTCTTTCGAGACTGAGCTGTTTCGGAATAAAAGTCTGGCAGTGACCTACTTTCACATGGGGAAGCCCCACACTATCATCGGCGATGTGTCGTTTCACTTCTGAGTTCGGGATGGGATCAGGTGGTACCAACACTCTATGGCCGCCAGACAAACTGGTTACTTTGCAGATTATTCTTCTGCAAACAAAATTTGGATGATCTAACAGGCATTTCAGAATGCTTGGGTGTTATATGGTCAAGACTCACGGGCAATTAGTACTGGTTAGCTTCACACATTACTGTGCTTCCACACCCAGCCTATCAACGTTGTAGTCTTCAACGGCCCTACAGAGATATCAAGTATCTAGTGAAACCTTATCTTGGGAGAGGCTTCCCGCTTAGATGCTTTCAGCGGTTATCCCGTCCGAT
>JASFVP010000106.1:0-3078 GCA_050049775.1 Chromatiales bacterium | reverse complement strand
AGGCATACACCCGCCGGTTGGTCTGCTGGTACAGCTGCTGGAAAGCCTCACGATCACCGCGCCCCGAGGCCTTGAGCAGATCTTCGTTACTGACTGTGTTGGCGTCCATGCTAGTCATAAGTAGCACCAGACAGGCTGGTTGTTCGAAAAAAAATGAGATTTTTTTAAGACCAATGACAGGGGCCGCACGGCACCGGACCACGGCATGGCGAAAGGACGAGCACCGAGCGATCGCTCGATAGTGAAAGGCAAATACATTGTCATTTGCGGCCAAATCTCCGGCACGATACACAACTCCAGGCTACAGATACTAACATGATCCTGCTGGAACAAAAGTGTAAAGCGTCGGCCCAGCCAACTCAGCTCACTTCCGACAAAAGACGGTTTTCAGCTAACTAACGGCTTTTATTGAAAATATAGGAGCGCCCGCAGACCCGACCCGGCGTCGCCAGGCGACCTCACAAAACGGGGCTGCAGGCAAAAAAACAGCCGGCGAGGCCGGCTGTTTGCTGACTGAAACGCGTGGCTCGAATCAGGCTGCGACTTCGTCCGCTGCGTCTTTCATGGTGGTGGCCAGCACGGTATAAACTTCTACCCATGCGGCCTTGGTGTCATCGGTGAAATCGTCTTTCAAACCCGCGCCCAGAGTCCAGATCAGCGCCTCGCCCACGGTATCGTAGTCTTTCGCCTTGACACCATAGCCAACGTGGCGCTTGCCCATGTCCTGAACGGCGGGTACGACGGTTTCCAGTTTATCCAGCGCATTGACTGCGGTGTTGATCATCGCCATCAATTTGCGTCCCTGCTCTTTCATGTCGCCCTTGAACAGGGGTTTCAATTCGGGATCCAGTTCGAACAGTTTGCCATAGAACAGTTCTGCTGCGGTTTCCGCTATGGGCATGACTTTGGCCCAGGATTCCTTGACGAGTGTTGCTTGTTCGGGAGTCATCTTTACTTACCTCTATTGAGTTTAACCGAGACCGGTTAGTTGGATTGTTGATCGATATAAAAACTGGCCAGCATTACCATATAATCCACCGCCCGCTTAACCTGCTCATCAGTCAGCGCATCGTTTCCGCCACGCGCCGGCATCATCGCATCATCAGGCCCGAAAAAGCCGTTGATCGCATGATCATAAAGCAACGACCTGGGCTTGACGACCCGATGCTGCCATTGTTGAGGCTGCATCGGGATCGGTGCGCTTGCGATACCATAGGCGTGACAGGTTTTACAGTTGTCGAGCCAGACCTGGCGACCAGCCTGAAGCCGATCGCCGCTGAATTCGATAAACTGTGCGTTGTCATCCGCCGCCGATAGTGTACCTGCCAATACACTGAACAGCAGCGCAATCGCCAGCAACAGGTGAATTACGTCCTGCATTCGATTATCCCTTGACAGGAATACGAATCACCACACCACCCATGACGTCACCGATCTTGAAGTCACGCTTGGGCGTATCCTTGTGCTTGTTGTGACAGGACACGCAAACCGGTGCGACAGCAGTATCGGCATACACGGCGGTGAAATACTTCTGGCCACCGAGAGTTTCCTCTGTGTAATAGTTCTTGCCCTTGTTTTCTGCGACAAATTTCAAACCTTCTTTCTCAGCTTTGGTTTTCGGCGCATTCTGTTTGTTGATCGGCCACATGGACTGCAGCGAATAACTGAAGTTAACGTCCGGCAGGGACTCGGAACGTTTCTTCACCAGCTCGGAACCGAAGCGGAACATCTGGGCAGGCAGTACCAGAGCCTTGTCGTCTTCGAAGTGCTCGCTTGCCTTGATCACTTTTTCTTTCTTCACCAGGCGATTAACAATCTTCTGGGTATAGACGGTACGGTCCGAGTCCATCACCAGGTGCAGCGCATCGGCCATTGCTTTAACCGGCACCACATCTTCCGCGTATACGGTTCCGGCAACAGTAGTCGTCAACAAAGCACTCAGGGCCAGCGTAAGTTTACTTGCTTTCATTTATCTATCTCCTCGGTTGGGTCAGGGGTTTTAAAAATGCATTGCATTATTCTTCACCGGTTTCCTGCATATGGCGCAGGTGATCACGTTCCGCCATATCGATACTTTCGATATGGCGTGCCGGTTTACCGTTGAAGTTATTTCTGATCAATGCTTCGTCAGCCAGCGAATCGATAGCGAAGCCCAGGCCGTGACAATGCATGCAGGCCGGTCGGATCATTTTTTCGTTCGGCACCAGGGTCGCATTCTGGTTATGCATAACCACGGTACGCCGCAACCAGTCGTTCACATCGACCGGCACCCGCGGCATGTGACAACTGGCACAGGAGACACCGCTACCCGGCGGCAACTCGCCGCTCAACTCCTGCTGCCAGGTTCGATAATGGGGCGAATCCTTGTAGGCCAGACTATGTTCATCGGCGTGGCATTGCAGACATCCTTCCACCGCCGCGTAGCGCACATCAAAATTATGCGATGAATGGCAGCTGTTACAGGTCAGTTCTTCATGCGCCGCTTTTTCCTGCATCGGCAATCGCGCCATGGCGGGTGTCATCGGCGAAAGATTCTGTTTCAACCGCATGCCGTGTTTGCCCTGCATGAAGTGTTTGACTTCGATATCGTGACACTGCGCACAGGCCTGATGGTTCGGGTGATCTGTCCAGCTCGCCTGTGCCTGTTCCTCTTCCTTCACCAGGTGGCAGGCGCTGCAATTTGCGCCGGATCGCGCATGCGCGGTGTCCGTCCATTCATCAAGCAGCTCCGCAGAAGCCCTGACGTCCGCCGGTGCATCCATCTGTTCACGACTCAGCGCTTCCAGAGGATAGCGATCGCGAGGGTAGGTCATGATTTCATCGATGACATCGACATATTCACGGGGCGGCAGCTCACGTTTATCCAGCAATTCGGGCTCGTGCATATGCTTGACCAGGAAATCCGTATACAACGCGCGATTGTTATGAAAGTTGTGACAGCCGGCACTGGCACAGGTATCGAAGGCCATACCTTCATGGCTGGGCCGATCTTTGGCGATATCTTTATGACAATGCACACAGAAATCGAGCGGCTGTGTCAAACCGGTTTTCTGGGTGATCTCGGGTCTATGCTCCACA
>JASFVP010000105.1:0-3093 GCA_050049775.1 Chromatiales bacterium | reverse complement strand
TCGCCGTCCTGCTGATGAACATGACCGCACCGCTGCTCGATTACTACACCATGCCGCGCGCCTACGGCCATCACTGGTCGGAGATACCGCATCACCAGAAGAAAGATCCCCATGATTCGTAGCAAGCAGATTTTATTCACCGGTGCGCTACTCATGCTGTTTGCCATTGTTGGCGGCGCCATGGTGGGGATGACCTATGAAGGCACGGCGGAACGTATCGCCGAAAACGAGCGCCAGGCCATGTTACGTAATCTGAATCAGATCCTGCCGCACAGCGAATATGACAACGATCTGTTACAGGACACCCTGACCCTGCCCGCCGATGAACGCCTGGGCCAGCAGGATCCGTCCACCGCCTATGTAGCGAAAAAAGATGGCCGCATCAGCGCAATCATCTTCTCGGTCATCGCACCGGATGGTTATAGCGGTGAAATCAGGCTGCTGGTCGGCATCCGGGCCAGCGGCAATATCGCTGGCGTACGCGTCATCAAACACAATGAAACACCCGGTCTGGGCGACGCCATCGAAACCCAGCGCAGCAACTGGGTAACACACTTCGACGGCAGGTCGCTACAAAACCCGAGTGGCAAGGGCTGGGCGGTGAAACGCGATGGCGGCGTGTTCGACCAGTTCACCGGCGCCACCATAACCCCACGGGCGGTGGTCAATGCGGTGCACCAGACTTTGATATACTTTGATCGTCATCGTCCGCAATTACTCAAACAGCCTGAGGCGCCCGCGTCATGAGCGACAACCCGTACAGAGAGATTACCGGCAACGGATTGTGGAATAACAATGTTGCACTGGTGCAGCTGCTCGGCCTGTGTCCGCTGCTGGCGGTGACCGGTACGGTGATCAACGGTCTGGGGCTCGGACTGGCGACCATGCTCACCCTGGTTGCCTCCAATACGGTGGTTTCTTTCATTCGTCACTGGGTGCGCCCGGAAGTCCGCGTGCCGGTGTTCGTACTCATCATCGCGTCCATCGTGACCACCATTCAGCTGAGCATGAACGCCTATTTTCACGATCTGTATCTGATCCTCGGCATTTTCATTCCATTGATCGTCACCAACTGCAGCATCCTGGCGCGCGCCGAAGCTTTCGCATCGAAGAACCGCATGCTGCCTTCCGCACTGGACGGGTTGATGATGGGACTGGGCTTTACCATCGTACTGGTCATCCTCGGCGCTCTACGCGAAGCACTGGGACGCGGCACCCTGCTTGCCGACGCCCACCTGATGTTCGGCGACGCCGCGCGCAACTGGACCATTACCCTGGTTGATGACTATTCCGGTTTTCTACTGGCGATTCTGCCACCCGGGGCCTTCATCGGCCTCGGCATCATTATCGCCATTAAAAATGTGATTGATAAAAAACTCGAAAAACGCCAACCCACACCGCAAGCGGCCGCCGAAGCCGAGGTCAGTACGGCACAATAGAATCAGAACCCGTTCATGAATAAACAGAAACGCGCGGAAATATTCACCCGCCTGCGCGCGGAAAATCCGCAGCCCACTACAGAACTGAATTACAGCACACCGTTTGAATTACTGATCGCCGTGATTCTATCCGCCCAGGCCACTGACCGCGGCGTCAACAAGGCCACGGAAAAGCTGTTCGCCGTCGCCAACACACCCGAGGCGATTTATAAACTCGGTGAAGCGGGGCTGAAAAAATACATCAAGACCATCGGCCTGTTTAACAGCAAGGCGAAGAACGTCATCAAGACCTGCAAAATTCTGATCGACGAGCACCAGAGCGAGGTACCGGATGATCAGAAAGCACTGGAGGCACTACCCGGCGTCGGTCGCAAAACTGCCAATGTGGTACGTAACACCGCCTTCGGCCATCCCACCATCGCCGTGGATACACACATCTTTCGGGTATCGAACCGTACCGGCATAGCTCCGGGCAAAACCCCGCTGGAAGTAGAAAAGAAACTGCTCAAGTTCGTACCGGAAGAATTCAAACTGGACGCCCATCACTGGCTGATTCTGCTCGGTCGCTATACCTGCCTGGCACGCAAACCGCGCTGTGCATCCTGTGTCATCGAAGACCTGTGCGAATGCAAAACCAAGGTGCTCGATGATTGATCGAGATTCTCAATCAACAATCCGGCACCGGGATCGACGGCCGTTGTGATTGCCGGCCGAGCCGGGTAAGCTGCATTCATCTCCAGCCGATGACCAATTAAACTTTTCAATATGTTTTTTGCCAATGATCGCAACCAGCTCCGTCAGGCTTATGCCCAGGCCTGGCAGAAATACCAGCAACAGCAGGACATGCAACCGCTGGAACGGCAGATTGCGGAAGTGGTTCGGGAGCATCCGGAATACCACGATGCGCTGCAACAGGAACAGCGTGACTATCTGCCGGAAATGGGCGAAACCAATCCCTTCCTGCACATGGGTATGCACCTGGCATTGCGCGAACAACTGGCTACCAATCGTCCCGCCGGAATTCAGGCCTGTTACCAGTCTTTACTGGCGCACAGGGGCTCCCCTCACGAGGCTGAACATGCCATGATGGAATGCCTGGCGGAAGCGTTATGGAAGGCGCAACGAGACGGTCAGATGCCCGATGAAACGGACTATTTGCGTTGTCTACAGGCGCTGGTCAACCAGCAAAAATGAGTGCGTTTTTTTGTGAACTCGTTCCGGGAACAACCTTAACAAAAATCTGTCATTTATCGTTCGGTGGCGCTAGACTTGAGCCACAACAAATCCAACCAACCGAAGGTGTACAAAGATGACCTTGTTAAATAAATCACTGATCTCAGCCCTGAGTTTTCTGTTCCTGGTTTCTATCAGCCCTGTCGCCAGTGCCGCCGAAAATCCCTTCGGCATGACTGACCAGTCCGTTCAGCAGCTGCAACTGGCCAGCAACGATGACAGCAAGTGCGGCAAAGGCAAATGCGGCGACAGCAAAAAATGCGACGCCAGCAAAAAATGCGGTGATGGCATGAAATGCGGCCAGGGCAAATGTGGCGACAGCAAAAAATGCGGTGATGGCAAAGGCAAGGATGAAGACGACAAGGGCAAGTGCGGCAAGGGTAAATGCGGCGGCCAGTAATCTGATCACCTTGAATAAAAA
>JASFVP010000032.1:0-44274 GCA_050049775.1 Chromatiales bacterium | reverse complement strand
AGCACAATGACAAGAGAAATCATTCATACCGACCAGGCGCCCAAAGCGATCGGCACCTATTCCCAGGCCGTCAAAACCGGTTCCACGGTTTATCTGTCCGGCCAGATTCCACTGGTGCCGGAAACCATGGATATGGTGGAGGGCAATATCGAAGCACAGATTCGCCAGGTATTCGACAACCTGCAGGCAGTGGCGCGTGCCGCTGGCGGTGAGCTGGCCGATGTCGCCAAGCTCAATGTGTTCCTCACCGATCTCGGTAATTTCCCGATCGTCAATCAGGTGATGGCGGACTATTTCTCCGAGCCGTATCCAGCGCGCGCCGCGATTGGTGTGGCGGCCTTGCCGAAAGACGCTGGCGTCGAGATGGACGCCATTATGGAGTTGTCCTGAACAGGCTAGTCGCCCTGCACGGTGACAATGACCTTGCGATGGTGCGCGTGCGTCCGATGCTCCCACAGGTAAATGCCTTGCCAGGTGCCGAGTGCGGCGCGACCGTTACTGACCGGGATGGTCAGGTCCATGTTGGTGAGTATGCTGCGTACATGCGCGGACATGTCATCCGGCCCTTCGTCGGTATGACGAAACAACGGGCTGCCGTCGGGCACCAGATGCGCCATGAAAGTTTCCAGATCGCTGCGCACCGTCGGGTCGGCGTTTTCGCACAGAATCAACGAAGCGCTGGTGTGCATGGTGAATACATGGCACAGCCCCGTATCGATGCCGGAAGCGGCGATGACTTCGCGCACCTGCGGGCTGATGTCGATGGTGCCGCGGCCGCGCGTCTGAATGCTGAATTGTTGCTGATGGTTTTTCAACATGGTTGATTCCTGCTTTCATCATGTCCGGTATTTCTGACGGACACCTTACCGACAGCAACCATAACACGCTCGACCGGCTGGCGGTGACCGCGCTGCGCGGCGTCGGCCCGAAAGCTGCCGCACGGCTGGAAAAGCTTGGCATCAAAACCGCACAGGACATCCTGTTTCACCTGCCACTGCGTTACCAGGATCGCACCCGGGTGCAGGCCATCGGCAGTGTACGGCCTGGTCAGCAAGTGGTCATTGAAGGCCGGATCGATCACAGTGAAATCCGCTTCGGTCGTCGGCGCGCCTTGCTGGTGCATGTCTCGGATGGTACCGGTGCGCTGATCCTGCGTTTTTTTCATTTTTCCGCAGCGCAGAAAAACGCGTTGCTCAATGGTTTGACGATACGTTGTTTTGGCGAAGTACGTCCCGGCCAGTCGCGCTATGAAATGGTCCATCCGGAATACCAGTTGGTCAGTGATGATGAGGAGTTGCCGCAGGCCGACAGCCTGACGCCGATATACCCGACCACCGAAGGCATGCATCAACTGACCTGGCGTGACCTGACCGATCAGGTGTTGGCTTTGCTCGATCGGTCGCAAACCGGATTATCCGATTGCATGCCACGGGAACTGCTGCAGCATTACAAGTTTCCCGATCTGGCAAGTTCGCTGAAGTTTCTGCATCGCCCGCCACCGCACACGGATATCAATCGCTTGCTTGAAGGGCATCATCCCAGCCAGCAACGCCTGGTGTTCGAGGAACTGCTCGCGCACCAGGTCAGCCTGCGCAGCATGCGCCACCAACAACGCAAGAAAACTTCGGTGGCACTCAAACCAACTGGTGAGTTGTTGCAGCAAATGCTGGCTGACTTGCCGTTTGAATTGACCGGCGCGCAACAACGTACCTTTACCGATATTGAAAACGATTTAACCCGGGTCCACCCGATGATGCGGCTGGTGCAGGGCGATGTCGGTTCTGGCAAGACGATTGTTGCGGCCATGGCGGCGCTGCATGCGATCGAGGCCGGTTATCAGGTGGCGTTAATGGCGCCGACCGAATTACTGGCCGAACAGCATCGGCGTAATTTTGCTGAATGGCTTGAACCACTCGGTGTTTCGATTGCATGGCTGACCGGCAAGCAGAAAGGCAAAAGCCGCCAGCAATTGCTGGCCGGCATCGCTGACGGTGATTACGCCATGGTGATCGGCACGCACGCCCTGTTTCAGGACGATGTCGAATACGCTGCTTTGGGTCTTGTCATCATTGATGAACAACATCGCTTTGGCGTGCATCAGCGGCTGGCGCTGAAGCAAAAAGGCAAACAGGCTGTACCGCATCAACTGGTCATGACGGCCACGCCGATACCACGCACGCTGGCGATGACGGCGTTTGCCGATCTGGATGTATCGGTCATCGATGAACTGCCGCCGGGGCGCACACCAGTTACGACGGTGGTCATTTCGGATGCGCGTCGCGACGAGGTTATGCAACGGGTCGAGGAAGCCTGCAAAAACGGACGTCAGGCTTACTGGGTGTGTACCTTGATCGAAGAGTCGGAAAGCCTGCAATGCCAGGCAGCCGAAGACACCGCAGCGCTGCTGGCTGAACAACTGCAGGACTTGCGCATCGGCCTCGTGCATGGCCGGCTCAAGGCCGCTGACAAGGAAGCCGTCATGCAGTCATTCAAGAATGGCGACATCGATTTACTGGTGGCGACCACGGTGATTGAAGTGGGTGTCGATGTGCCCAACGCCAGCCTCATGATCATCGAAAACCCGGAACGCCTCGGGTTGTCGCAACTGCATCAGTTGCGCGGCCGCGTCGGTCGTGGCCAGGTGGAAAGCCATTGCCTGCTCATGTATCACCCGCCGCTGAGCCAGAACGGTCAGCAGCGCCTGGCGGTGATGCGCGAAACCAGTGACGGTTTTGTCATCGCGCAAAAAGACCTTGAATTGCGCGGTCCAGGTGAAGTGCTCGGCACGCGCCAGACCGGTGAGATGCAGTTGCGCATCGCCGACCTGTTGCGAGACCAGTCCTGGCTGCCGGAAGCACAACGCCAGGCGGAAATCATGCTCAAGCAATATCCCAAACAGGCGCGCGAACTGGTGCGGCGCTGGGTGGGAGCGAAGACGGCGTATGCGGATGTGTGATTGTCATTTGAGCTGAATCTTTCGTAGTTCAGTATTAGTCCGCGATTTGAAGATGGGCATTCGTGACCCATAAAAAACCCGCCTCAAAGGACGGGTTTCTAAAATATTGGTAACACTGTGTTACCGGATTCTGCGCTTGCCTGAAAAACCAATTCCCAGTAATCCCAAACTCATCAGCAGGTATGTTGAAGGTTCAGGCACGGTTGTAAGTGACACGTTATCAATGGCAATGCCATCACCAATATCAATATTGGTGAACCAGCCATAACCGTGACCACCGGCTATGCCGGGAATCAGGTCAGCTGGATTGTTGCGGGTTTCGGTAAACAGAATGTTTCCAAGATCATCGAGAAGATTCATGTCAACAGCCAGGCTTCCGGCGTTATCATAAAATACATGCTGGAAGGTATACCATCCAGATGCGCCAACTACATAGTGATTGCCGCTTTCCAGATTCTCAATCGGATCAAAGTTTGTGTTGTTGGATCCGGCAACCAGCAAAGAACCGGTCGAAGTATCCTGGGTGACATGGAAGATAAAGTCACGTAAGTGGTCTTGTACGGTTGACTGGTATGCAGCTACCGAATAATCAAAGCCACTGCCAGTGGCCCAGGAGGTATCAAGATAGATATCGATGGAAGCTGTATAACCACCTGACGGGAATGCGCCGCCACGATTGGCGTAATCATCAAACCAGGTGTACGGGCCACCGCTATCAACATTGCCGAGTTCGGCATGAAAACTGCCATCTGCAGATGTCAGGCCCAGTGTGCCACTACCGGATGCCACGCGGTTGATGGTTCCATTGTACGCAGACCAGTCGCCAGTATCAGTTTCGAAGCCCTGATTACTAATGACTGCTGAGTGAGACATTCCGGCCATCACCAGCATCACTATGGCGGCAATCATCTCAGGAAATTTTTTTAAGGTCATTCTGATCTCCCTTTTGGCTAGTGGTTATTTCGCTTCATCCAGATTCTTGTTATATGAAGCGTTAAACAGGCTTACGCAATTTCTATTCCAAAAAGGTAATGTGAATAAAAATCATATAATTAGATTATTCCTGCAAGCTTTCATTTATTGATGTGTAAATATTCCTGACACTTTATGTGGCGATTTCCGTTATGGCTTCGTACTCCAATTTTGGCGTATGGAGTTAACAACAGATATTTTCCATGCAGGCACAGAATCCAGTTTCAGCTTGATTTCAGCTTGTCTTGATACTCTGTCAATGCAGGGAAGTGTTACAGAAGTGTAGATGTTTTCCTGTCGAGTCCGGCAAGTTGAGCCGGAGCCGTCCTTCAATGAACGATGCAAGTCTGAGTCATTTGATTCAGAAGGAGGTCGTCATGAAAAAACTGTATGCACTTTTGCGCGCATTATCTGTTGCCGTAGCAGCAGGAATTTTCCTGGCTAACCCGGTGCTGGTGAATGCTGCTGGTTTGCAGGCTGGTGACAGGGACCGCACACACGACCAGATAACCGATCAGCTGCAGGTTCGTGATCGCATTCATACCGATACATTGATCGAAATGGTCCTGGAAGGTGACCAGGATCAGGATCAGTTGCGACTGCGTGACGGAAGTTGCGGTAGCGGCTGTGATGGTGAACCGGATCAGGATCGAGACCGACTCCAGTTAGGTAAATAGTACTGGCGAGTACCTGGCGTGGTTACAGGTGAATGGTGCGTTTCAATCAAAGCGCTGACTGCGCAAGCTGGCTATCGAATAGCCAGGAAGTTAACCGAATGCTGGTTAACTCGGGAAAGGGGCCATACAGCCCCTTTCCTCGTCGAGCGGCATGATGGCGATGAAATAAATGCCAGCGTGGTCGTTATGGATTTGACGGTTATTCGTCAATAAAAGAACAGCAATAATCCGTCACGCTGTTGACCTTGATCTTGAAGCTGGCATTGGCTTTGACCTCAAAGCTTTCGCCGCCATTGATGCTTTGCCACTCGCTGCTGTCGGGTAACAATACCTCGACGCTGCCGGACTGGATGTCCATGATTTCCTTTTTGCCCGTGTTGAACTCGTACTCACCCGGCAGCATGATGCCGAGTGTCTTGGTCTCGCCATTGGCGAATTCAATGGTGCGGCTGCTGACCTTGCCGTCAAAATAGATGTTGGCTTCGCAGGTAACGCTGACGTTGTCGAACTGGCTCATGCTGGACTCCGGTATAAAGGGCGCACAGTTTACTGCGCCAGGCACGCTGCGATAAAGATTTTTGTGGTGATGCTGGCTCTAGTCGCAATGCTTTTCAATATTGCTTTGAATTGATCTGATCCCGAGCCGGGCTTGCCGCTTGCAGTCGTATCATGGGTTATACTCACTGCTCAGTAGATGTTTGCAGAGAGCAATGGACCCGGTATCACAAGCAGCATTGGGCGCCGCCGTTGGGGTGGCTGTCATGGGCAGGCAACGTCCTGTGTGGCAGGCGGCTTCGGCTGGAGCGCTTATCGGTATCCTGCCCGACCTGGATGTCTTTATCGACAACGGCGATGCAATCCATGACATGGTGCTGCACCGCGCTGAATCACATGCCTTTTTCTGGCAACTGCTGGCTTCTTTCCCCATCGCTTACCTGCTGGCGCGTGTGACGCGTTCAACCGGTTTGTTCGGGCGCTGGTGGCTGGTGACGGTGCTTGGCCTGTTTACGCATTCGATGCTCGATGGCCTGACCATTTATGGCACTCAGCTGGCTCTGCCTTTCAGTGATTATCCTTTCGGCCTGGGTAGTTTGTTTATTATTGATCCGCTGTACACGCTACCATTGCTGCTGGGCTTGCTGGTTACCGCGATGTTGCGCACTGAAAACCGACGCCGCTGGAACAGTCTGGGACTGGCGCTGTCGACCTTGTATGCCGGCTGGGCTGTCGGTGCGCAGGCGCATGTCACCGAACGGGTCATGGCCGCGCCGGAAGCTGTCGGGCTTGCTCCCTCCCAGGTCCTGGTTACGCCCACGCCCTTTAACACGCTGTTGTGGCGCATCGTGCTGCGCCGTGAAGACAGTTACCACGAAGGCTTTTACTCACTGTTTGATCCACTGGCCGCTCCCGGTAGATCGATTCGCTTCACCGAGTATGATCGGGGGGCGGAGCTGGATATGGCAACGCAGTCCTTCGCCAAAGCCAACCGGATTCGCGAATTCTCCAAGGGCTTCTATGCCCTGTCAGATGATGGTCAGTACGTCAGCATCACCGATCTGCGCATGGGGCAATACCCTTATTATGCGTTCTCATTTCGCTTTGCCGAACACACGGATTCACTGCAGTCGATCGAGTCGCAGCGCATCGCCAGGCGCATGCCGGTCGGCCCCGGTCTGCAGTGGCTCAGGCAGCGCGTTTTGGGTGAAGACCTGTTGCCGGCACAGTAATGCCGGCAATCAGCCCGGCGTGGCTTAATAGATCGGAATATTGGCGTATCCCTGGGCTTGATAACCGGTCAGGGAGACGAAGGTATTGCCAACCGGCTTGATGCCGTCCAGCAGCGAGTCGTTATCCACCTTGAACAGCTTTGTCGCTACCGAGCATGCCTCGATGCGAGCGCCGAGTTGTTGCAGTTCGGCAAGCTGGGCGGCGATCTTGTCCAGATGCTCAAAGTCGGTCAGGTCCATTTGGTCGCGATTTTTTGATATCAGCCGCACGGACAGGCCGCGAAATGCCAAGATTATATCGGGTTCGACGTTTTGTCTTTCGAGATCGAGCAGCGTCTGTTTGATCACGGACAGGTAGAGGGTCATTTTTTGGGCTTGCACCATGTTGATATCGAATATCACCTTGCCTTTGCTCACGCCCTTAAGCGCATCGCTGTCATCCGGCGCATCGCCTGCCATGACGCCCTGGGAAAGCACTATCAGGAATGCTGCAATCAAATGGTTCATCATCTTCATCGGTTTTCTCCTTAAATTAAAACGAACGTTCGTTCGGTAGTTGCGGTAAAAAATTTTATGCCTTGATGCCGCGCCAGGCGCAATCCACGACTTCATCCAGGCAGTCGGTCAAAGGCTGTTCCAGTACGCCATCGAGCTGCAGATTCATCATTCGCAATGCGCCGCCAAACATGGCGGTTGCAGCCACCCATGGCTGCATCTGCCTGACTTCGCCTGTAGCCATGCCTTCGACCACCGCGGTTTTCATTGCCTGAAACGGCTTTGAGGAACAAATCGGCGTTTCATTCGGCAGGTACTCGCGGTGTTGCGCCAACAGCACAAACTGCATGTGCCTTGGTTGCTCCAGCGTCAGGCTGAACAGTTTTTCAATAATGGCCCGGCATTTCTCAAAGCAGCCCTGCTTTTGCCAACAGGCGTCAGCGATGGACTGATCCATTTGTTGCAGCAGTGTCAGGTAAAGCGATTTGGCCAAAGCTTCCTTGTTGTGAAAATGGTGGTAAATCGCACCTGTGCTTACCCCGGCTGCACGCCGGATGTCATGTATGGAGGTGTTGAAGTAACCGCGTTCGGAAAACAGCTCCAGGGCGGTGTCGAGCACCTGGTTCTTTAGTGCGTCGCCGCGCAGGCTTTGTGTTGTGCGATTGCTCATGTGGCGAGCATACCGAACGGTCATTCGGTTTTCAATGCCGACGCGGGACGGGGCATGATTCGCTAGCCGGTCAATCACACGGTCACAGAAATTGTTGTGCAGCACGGGTTTGCAGTGTGCGGATCGCGATTCGCAAGCGAAACAGCAATGAGATAAAGAATCCGCGGGTGATGCCGTCATTTGTCGCAATGCTTTACAATATCGCCCTGAATTGACCTGATCCCGAGCCGGACTTGCCGTTTTGACTGCTTCCAACCAGCCGCCGCTGATTGCCCATGTGCTGTTTCGCCTGAGCGTGGGTGGACTCGAAAACGGTGTCGTCAATCTCATCAACCGTATCCCGCCCGAGCGCTACCGCCATGCCGTGGTGTGCCTGACCGATTACACCGATTTTGCCAAACGCATCCAGCGTGACGATGTCGAGATCATTGCGTTGCACAAAAAGGAAGGCCAGGACTTTGGCTTGTACTGGCGGCTGCTGCAGACTTTTCGCCGCCTCAAACCGGCGATTGTGCACAGCCGCAACCTGGCTGCTCTGGAAGCGCAATTGCCGGCGCTGCTGGCCGGCGTGCCCGGCCGGGTGCATGGTGAGCACGGCTGGGACGTGTCTGACCCGAAAGGCCAGGTGCGTAAATACCAGTTGCTGCGGCGCGCCTTTATTCCGCTGGTCAAGGCCTACATCCCGTTGTCGCGCGAACTCGAAGCCTATCTGCTCGATCCGGTCGGTGTGCCGCTACGCAAGCTCAACCGCATTTACAATGGCGTCGACAACGACCGTTTTTCTCCGCAGCCTGGTCACGCAGCGCTACCGCCGGGTTTCGCCAACGCAGATTCGATCGTCATCGGCACGGTCGGTCGTATGCACGGCGTCAAGGATCAGCTTAATCTGGCTCAGGCTTTTGTAAAGCTCTGTCAGCAGCAACCGGAAACGGCCGCACAACTGCGGCTGGTATTTGTTGGCGACGGACCGCTGCGCGAGGAATGCCGGCAATTGCTGCAGGACAATCATCTGGAGTCACAAGCCTGGCTGCCGGGCTCGCGCGACGACGTGCCGCGACTGATGCAGGCGATGGATGTGTTTGTGCTGCCATCGCTGGCCGAAGGCATTTCCAATACCATACTCGAGGCGATGTCGTGTGGTCTGCCGGTGGTGGCGACCGATGTCGGCGGCAATGCCGAGCTGGTGGTGGCCGGCGAAACCGGTCGGATCGTGCCATCGGCCGATCCGCAAGCGCTGGCCAATGCCTTGGCCGAATATGTCTGCAATCCCGATTTGATTCAACAACACGGCGAGGCCGGCCGTGTGCGCATCGAACAGCATTTCAGCATGCAAGCTATGGTTGACGCTTATATGGGCGTTTACGATAAGGTGCTGGCTTCATGAGACAATCTATAACATCAAGGTGAGTTTAAATGGCTAAACCGGGCAATACCGGCATCAAACGCATCATTGCGGCGGCCGGCTTTTCGATGCGTGGCTTGCGTGCGGCATGGAAACACGAAGCGGCGTTTCGCCAGGAGCTGATGCTGGCGGTGGTGATGCTGCCGCTGGCCTTCTGGCTCGGCCAGACCGTGGTGGAACAGGCGCTGCTGATCACCACGCTGTTCATTGTGGTGATCACCGAGGTGTTGAATTCGTCGATTGAAGCCGTGGTCGATCGCATCAGTGATGAGCAGCATAAGCTGGCCGGGCGCGCCAAGGACATGGGCTCTGCAGCGGTGTTTCTGTCCCTGCTGCTGGTCGGCGTGGTCTGGGGGCTGATGTTGTGGCAGCGCTTTATGGGCTGACGTTGACTTGCCCTGACAGAATCTAAACAATACTTACAAACGCCTGCAGCAGGCCCAGGGAATTCAGTATGTGCGGTATCACCGGAATCTATAACCTCAACCAGACCAGCGAGCCGGATCGTGACCTGCTCCACCGCATGAACGAAAGCCAGCATCACCGTGGTCCCGATGAAGGTGGTCTGCATGTCGAGGCCGGTGTCGGTCTTGGTCACCGGCGTTTGTCGATCATCGATCTGTCCACCGGCCAGCAGCCGCTGTTCAACGAAGACCATTCCGTGGTGGTGGTGTTCAACGGCGAGATCTACAACTTCCAGCCGCTGGCCGAAGAGCTGAAAGAACTTGGCCACAGTTTCCGTACCCACAGTGATACCGAAGTCATCGTGCATGCCTGGGAACAATGGGGCGAGCGTTGTGTCGATCGTTTCCGCGGCATGTTTGCGTTTGCCATCTGGGACCGCAACCAGAAGACGCTGTTCCTGGCGCGTGACCGTCTTGGTGTCAAGCCGCTGTATTACGCACTGCTGCCCAATGGTGAACTGGTGTTCGCTTCCGAGCTCAAGGCGCTCATGGTGCACCCGCAATTCAACAAGGTCATCGAGCCGACCGCGGTCGAGGAGTATTTCTCGTTCGGTTATGTGCCCGAACCGAAAACCATTTTCAAGGATGTCTGGAAGCTGCCACCCGGTTTTACCCTGACGCTGAAATTCGGCATGCAGGCTTTGCCGGAACCGAAGCAATACTGGGATGTGCCATTCACGCCGTTGCCGGCCATGAGCGAGCAGGAAGCGGAAGAGGAACTCATCCGGCGCTTGCGTGAAGCCGTCGACATTCGCCTGGTCGCAGAGGTGCCGCTGGGCGCGTTTTTGTCCGGTGGTGTCGATTCCAGCGCCGTGGTCGCGCTCATGGCCGAACTGAATAACGACCCGGTAAAAACCTGCTCGATCTCATTCGGTGACCCGAAATTCAACGAGTCCGAATTCGCCCAGCAGGTGGCCGAGCGTTACCACACCGATCACCAGGTGCGTCAGGTTGACCCGGACGATTTTGACTTGGTCGACCAGCTTGCGTACTTGTACGACGAACCTTATGCCGACAGCTCGTCGATGCCGACGTACCGCGTCTGCCAGCTCGCCAAGGAGAAGGTTACCGTGGCGCTATCGGGTGATGGGGGTGATGAAAACCTTGCCGGATACCGGCGCTATTACTGGCACATGAACGAGCAGGGCGTGCGCAATGCCTTGCCGCTGGGATTGCGTCGGCCATTGTTCGGCACGCTGGGTCGGCTGTATCCGAAAATGGACTGGGCACCGCGTTTCCTGCGGGCCAAATCGACCCTGCAGTCGCTCGCGCGTGACGACCTCGAGGCTTATCACCACAGTGTTTCCGTCGTGTACGACGATCTGCGCAGCCGCCTGTTCAGTCCGTCATTCCGTAATGAATTGCAGGGCTATAACGCGGTCGAGGTGTTCCGTCGCCATGCGGCCAATGCGCCGACCGACGATGCATTGTCGCTGGTGCAGTACCTCGATTTCAAGACCTATCTGCCGGGCGACATCCTCACCAAGGTGGATCGCGCCAGCATGGCGCATGCGCTGGAAGTGCGTGTGCCGCTGCTGGATCACAAGGTGGTGGAATGGATTTCCGGGCTGCCGCCGGACTTCAAGCTGCGCGGCATGAACGGCAAGTATTTGTTCAAGAAGTCGCTGGAAAGTCGTTTGCCGAACGACATTCTGTACCGGCGCAAAATGGGTTTTGCCGTACCACTGGGTGACTGGTTCCGTGGTCCGTTGAAACAGAAATTGCGTGATGCCGTGCTGGGTGAGGAATTGCTGTCGACCGGAATTTTTGATGCCGACTATCTACGCAAGCTGGTCGACCAGCACCAGTCGGGCCGACGTGACCATGCGCCGACGCTGTGGTCGCTGCTGATGTACGCATCCTTCCAGAAACAGATCATGGCGTGATCTGCATGACTGTCTGGTTTACTGGTGGCCGTGCATGAGTCTGGCGGCGCATCAATCTGTTCTCGAACCGCACTGGCACAGCCTGGAAGGCACGCCGGCGTTCCTGTTACCGCCACTGTATGGCGGCTGGCTGGCGGATCCGGGTTCGTTGACGGCACGTGTGATCGGCGCCTGCGGTTCGGGCAATTTTCGTGTGCGCCTGATCGGCCAGCACTGGGGACGGCCGCTGTACAGCGAAAAACACTTGCTGAAAATGCGCCGTGGTGAAATCGCCCTGATTCGCGAAGTCGAACTGTTGTGTAATGGCTTGCCCTGGGTGTTTGCGCGCACCTTGATTCCGGCATCGAGCTTCAGCGGAAGGGCGCGGCAGCTGGCGCGTTTGCGTGAAAAACCGCTGGGTGCGGTGTTGTTCGCCGACCCGACGACGGTGCGCGGTAAAATGCAGATCGCGCGCCTGCAACACGGTCATCCGCTGTTTCATCACGCCATCCGGCATCTGCATCAGCCGCCGGCTGAACTTTGGGGACGGCGCACTTTGTTTTATTATGCGCGCCATCCATTGCTGGTTAACGAAATATTCTTACCGGATATTCCCAAACAAAGTGCCTAGTTCGAGCAGTTCACAAATCAAGGTGCAGCTGATGCTGCCGCAGGAAAAACATCCCTGGCCGGTGCGCCTGCGTGGCTTCTGGCAGCTGATCCGCGCTGACAAGCCGATCGGCATTTTCCTGTTGCTGTGGCCGGCGTTGTGGGCCCTGTGGATAGCCGGCGAGGGCAGTCCAGACTGGTATGTGACGCTGGTGTTTGTGTTCGGCACCGTGCTGATGCGCTCAGCCGGCTGTGCGGTGAATGATTATGCCGACCGGCATGTCGACGGACGCGTCATGCGCACCTGTCAGCGGCCGATCGCCACCGGTATCGTCAAACCCAAAGAGGCAGTGCTAATCTTTGCCGGGCTCAGCCTGATCGCGTTTTTGCTGGTGCTGACGCTGAATCTCAGCACCATTCTGATGTCGTTCGTGGCGCTCGCGCTGGCGGCGGTTTATCCGTTCATGAAGCGTTACACTCATCTGCCACAACTGTTTCTCGGTATGGCGTTCGGCTGGGCCGTGCCGATGGCGTTTACCGCGCTGCAAAATCAGGTGTTGCCGGTGACCTGGGTGTTGTTTGCAGCAACCCTGTTGTGGGCGCTCATTTATGATACCGAATACGCTATGGTTGACCGCGACGATGACATCAAGATCGGCGTCAAGTCGACCGCGATCCTGTTCGGCAAGCTGGATCGTTACATCATCGGGCTGCTGCAGTTGCTGATGATTTTTCTGCTCATGCTGGTCGGCGACCTGGCCGGGCGCAGCTGGTTTTATTTCCTGGCTATCCTGGCCACCAGCGGTTTTTTCATTCGCCAGCAGCAACTCATGATGCAGCATGGCAAGGAAGGCGCATTTGCCGCGTTCCTCAATAACAACTGCTTTGGCATGGCGGTATTCCTGATCCTGTTAGTCGATTACTGGATCACAAGCTAATAAACAGTTTGTTATTTCGCCGGCGTGCGAGCAATCGCCCAGGCTTGCACGCTGTTGGCACCGGCTTGCTTTAATACTCGCGCCAGTTCATTGACGGTGCTGCCAGTGGTGACGACGTCATCGACAATGGCCAGGCTCAGTCCCTTGCAATCCGCTGTCAATTCAAAAGCACCGCGCAGATTGCGGCGGCGCTGTTTACCGCTGAGTTCATGCTGTGCTGGTGTATGACGAATGCGTTGCACCAGTTGATGATCCACGGCAATGCCGATTTGTCGGCCGATGGCGGTAGCCAGCAGTTGCGCCTGGTTGAATCCGCGCTGACGCAGGCGTCGCCGATGTAGCGGTACGGGGATGAGTCTGTCTGGCAAGGGCGTAGGCAGTTGCCGCTGTTGGCAAAACAATTGTGCCAGCAGGTCGCCACCGGCCAGGTTATGACGGAACTTGAAATCGCTGACCAGATAATCGAATGGCGACTGATAGCGAAACGGCATACAGCTGTGGTCAAACGCGGGTGGCTGTTTCTGGCAGCGGGCGCAAATCTGCGCTTCCGATTCCAGCGGCAGGGCGCAAATTCGACAACAATGCTGATTGAAAGGCAGTTCGGCGGCGCAGCCACGACACAGATTTTGCCCGGTTTCGACGCCTGATCCACACAACAGGCAGGTCGGTGGATATACAATGCCCTGTATATAATTTATACATCTGTTAAGCATAAAAACCTTCCCTGGTTAACCGTAAACTTCTAGAATTCATGCCTTTGCGGCCGCTGGTCACCGGTTTTCCGTAACCGGCCATGGGCATTGTGCCTGTTTTTCCCAGCCGGACAAACCTTATATGCTAGGCAAGCGGAGTACATCATGACAACAACAAGACACGACTGGACGCTGGCGGAAATCGAGGCGCTGCTGGATCTACCGTTCAATGATTTGCTGTTTCGTGCGCAGTCTCTGCATCGTGAGCACTTCGATCCGAACCGGGTGCAGGTCAGTACCCTGCTGAGCATCAAAACCGGCG
Source organism: Chromatiales bacterium (assembly GCA_050049775.1). Lineage (GTDB taxonomy): Bacteria > Pseudomonadota > Gammaproteobacteria > Chromatiales > Chromatiaceae > JABDQZ01. The sequence goes on along the minus strand of JASFVP010000032.1, from coordinate 30,485 downwards.
CCTGCCCGGAAGATTGCGGCTACTGTTCGCAAAGCGCCAAAAACGACACCGGTCTGGAACGCGAACGCCTGATGCCTCTCGACGAGGTGATTGCCGCGGCGGAAAAAGCCAAACAGAACGGTGCGACGCGTTTTTGCATGGGCGCGGCCTGGCGCAACCCGACCGACAAGAATCTCGACAAGGTCATCGACATGGTCGAGGCTGTGCATGACATGGGGCTGGAAACCTGCGTCACGCTGGGCATGCTCAACCAGCAGCAGGCGACTCGCCTGCGCGATGCCGGGCTGGATTATTACAACCACAATCTCGATACCTCGCCCGAGTTTTACGGCAATGTGATTACCACGCGCACCTACCAGGATCGGCTTGATACCATCAGCCACGTGCGTGATGCCGGCATCAGTGTCTGTTCCGGCGGCATCCTCGGCATGGGCGAATCGCGCCGCGATCGCGCCTCGATGCTGGCCGAACTGGCCAATATGCCGAAGCACCCGGAGTCGGTGCCGATCAACATGCTGGTGCGCATTGAAGGCACGCCGCTGTTTGGCAGCGAGGACCTCGATCATCTCGAATTCATTCGCACCATTGCGGTGGCGCGCATTCTCATGCCGCAGTCCTATGTGCGCCTGTCGGCCGGCCGTACCGATATGTCGGATGAGATGCAGGCCTTGTGCTTCCTGGCCGGCGCCAATTCGATTTTCTACGGCGATCATCTGCTGACCACCGATAACCCCGAAGCTGACCGCGACCGTCAGTTGTTCGAGCGTCTCGGCCTCAACATGGAAGAACACGTCGAAACCGAGGTCAAGGCCGCCAAGACCTGTCATGCGCCGCTGTAAGTGAAACGGCCTGTGATGTAACCGATATGGCGTTCGCGGATTTTCAACAGGAACTGCTCAAGCGCCGCCACGAGCATCGTTATCGCATGCGTTCCGTGGTGGACTCGGCGGCAGCGACCGAGGTGGTGGTCGACGGCAAACCGATGCTGTCGTTTTGCAGTAATGATTATCTCGGCCTGGCCAATCATCCCGACATCAAACAAGTATTCATGCAGGCGGTCGAGCGCTGGGGCGTTGGCAGCGGTTCGGCGCATCTGGTGGCCGGGCATACGCGCGAGCATCATCTGCTCGAAGAGGAATTGGCCGAGTTTACCGGCCGGCCGCGCGCCCTGTTGTTTTCATCGGGTTACATGGCCAACCAGGGCATCATTACCGGCCTGCTGGAAAAAGGCGACCAACTGTTCCAGGACAAGCTCAATCACGCCTCGCTGGTGGATGCCGGTTTGCTGGCGGCGTCGGATTTTCACCGTTTCCAGCATAAGGATATGGCGTCGTTACAACGCCAGCTCGAGACCTTTACTTCCGGCAGCAAAATTGTCGTCAGCGACGGCGTGTTCAGCATGGATGGCGATGTTGCCGACCTGCCGCAACTGGCGCAGCTTTGCCAGCAACACCAGGCTCTGCTCATGATCGACGATGCGCACGGTTTTGGCGTGCTGGGTGAACATGGCCGTGGCAGCGTGGCCGCCGCCGGGCTGGATTGGCAACAGGTGCCGCTGTACATGGCGACACTCGGCAAGGCGCTCGGCAGTGCCGGTGCTTTTATCGCCGCAGATGAAGACATCATCGAAATACTGATCCAGAAGGCGCGCAGTTACATCTACACCACGGCATCGCCACCGGCGGTCGCCGCAGCGACGCGGGCGGCGCTGAAAATCATGCAGGCCGACGACTGGCGTCGCGATCGGCTGCAGCAAATTGTGCAGCGTTTCAAACAGGGTGCGGACGAACTCGGCCTGTCGCTGTTGCCCTCGGACACACCGATCCAGCCATTACTGGCCGGCAGTAGCGAACAGGCGTTGGCCTGGAGTCAACAACTGAAGGAGCGCGGTATCCTGATCACCGCGATCCGACCGCCAACCGTGCCGCAGGGTACGGCGCGGCTGCGCATCACCTTTTCCGCCGAACACAGCGATGTGCAGGTGGATCAATTACTCGAACAGCTTGGTCAACTGCCGCAGGAAGGTTCGGCGTGAAGCTGTGGAGCCAGACAAGCGGTAACGGTCCGGCACTGGTATTGCTGCATGGCTGGGGTATGAACGCCGCCGTCTGGCAACCGTTGCTGGCCGAGTTAGAAAGCACTTACTCCGTGACGCGTATCGAACTGCCGGGACACGGGCATAGTGCTTACAGCGCAAGTGAGCAGTCACTGACTGACTGGGCCGAAGCGGCGCTTGAAGCCGCCCCAGCCGATGCCATCTGGCTGGGCTGGTCGCTTGGTGGGCTGGTGGCATTGCAGGCGGCACTGCTGGCGCCACAGTCGATGCGCGCTCTGTTGCTACTCAGCGCCACACCGAAATTTGCTCAGGCAGATGGTTGGCCCTGCGCCATGGCGCCAGCCGTCTTGCAGCAGTTTGCCGACAGCCTGAGTCAGGACAGTCAGGCTACGTTATCGCGTTTTCTGTCTTTGCAGACCAAGGGCATGGCCGACGCGCGTGGCATGCTCAAGCAATTACGTGCCGGCTTTGCCGAACGACCGGTGGCCAGTGAAGCGGCATTAAGTACGGGGCTGCAGTTATTGCGCGACAGTGATTTGCGTGATCGGCTTTATAACATCGACGTAGCGACGAGCTGGATTTTCGGTGCGCGCGATACGTTGACGCCTGCCTGTGTGGCGTCGCAAGTACAATCACTCATGCCGGCTGCAAGCATTCATGTGCTGGATGGTGCGGCACATGTGCCGTTTATGTCGCACTGGCCACAATGTTTTGAAGTGTTGCAGCGACTGGAGGCGCAGGTCTATGCCTGAGTCGGGCAAGCCATCTTTACGGGTCGACAAGCAACAGGCGCGCAAGGCGTTTTCACGTGCAGCCTCGACTTACGATCAGGCGGCGGTATTGCAGCGTGAGATCGGCGAACGCATGCTGGAGCGGCTCGATTACGTCAAATTGCAACCGCAGGTGATTCTGGATGCCGGCGCCGGCACCGGTGTGTGCAGTCACGAGTTGTTGATGCGTTACAAAAAGGCGCGCATCGTTTCGATGGACTTTGCCCTGCCGATGCTGGGGCATGCCAAAAAGCAGGGGCGCTGGCTGCGCCGGCCGAGTTGTTTGTGCGGCGACATTGAACATATCCCGTTGGCCGACGAGAGCGTTGACCTGCTGTTTTCCAATGCCGCGATTCAATGGTGCGCGGACCTGCCCGGCACTTTCGCCGAATTCATGCGCGTGCTCAAACCCAACGGCCTGCTGATGTTTTCCACCTTCGGGCCGGACACGCTGCGGGAGTTGCGCGCCGCCTGGGCACAGGTGGACGAGAAGCCGCACACCAGTGGTTTTTTTGACATGCACGATATTGGCGACATGTTGCTGCAGGCGCAATTCGCGGATCCGGTCATGGATGCCGAACGCCTGACGCTGACCTATGCCGAAGTCGACGGTCTGTTGCGCGACCTTAAAATGCTCGGTGCCAATAACGCCACGCAGCAGCGCAGCCGCGGCATGACCGGTAAGCAGCGCTGGCAACAGATGCGCGATGCCTATGAAACTTTCCGCCATGATGGTCGCCTGCCGGCAACCTATGAAGTGGTCTACGGTCACGCGTGGCGGCCGCAGCAATTGCGTCAGCAGGTACAACAAAATGGTGAGGTGTTTGTGCCATTGGATCGCATCGGCCGTTCGTCATGAACGGGGTCTTTGTCACCGGCACCGACACCGGTTGCGGCAAAACCCGAGTCAGTGTTGCGCTCATGCAGGTTTTGCAGCAACGGGGTCTGCAGGTGATGGGGATGAAACCGGTGGCGGCGGGTGCCGAATTGGTCGACGGACAGTTGCGCAACGAAGATGCCCTGTTGCTGCAACAGCAAGCCAGCCGGGCGGTGGCTTATGGTCTGGTCAATCCCTATGTATTCGAGGCGGCGATTGCGCCACATCTGGCGGCGGCAAAATCCGGTGTGGCAATTGACCCGGATGTGATTGTCGAATCCTGCCGCCAACTGGCCGAGTCGGCAGATGTGCTTGTCGTGGAAGGTGCGGGCGGCTGGCGCGTGCCCTTGGGTGAAGATGTTGATCTCAGTGATCTGCCGAAAAAATTGCAGTTGCCGGTGATTCTGGTGGTGGGCATGAAGCTCGGCTGCATCAATCATGCGCGCCTCACGGCGGAGAGCATTCAACAGGACGGCCTTGATCTGGTTGGCTGGATTGCGAACCAGATTGATCCGGACATGCCGTCATTACAGGCCAATATTGAAACACTGCGGCAATACCTACCGGCGCCTTGCCTTGGCGTAGTGCCTTTTCAGGCGCAGAATGATGTCTCGCAGTTTGCCGTTCATCTGGATGCTGAATTGCTGCCAAGACAAGTGCAGACCGGTCAATAATCCCTTCCCGGACCTGCAAACTACTCCGGGAAGGGTTTTTTGGCCGCGCTGCGGCCTGTTGGTGAAAAAGTGTCGGCTTACGGGAAAGCCGGAAAGCTGGGTTCGGCACCCTTGAAGTCGGATTCCGGATGATGTTTCCGCACCATGCCGGTGATTTCGGCCTTGCGCTCACGCGGTACGTCAAGCATCAGCAGCACCTGGCCATGTTCGATGTTATGTTCAAACATTTTCAGGCGCGAATTGGGAATGCTGATGCCAATCAGGCCGGACACCCAGGCGCCGAATACCGAACCGAACATACCGGCCAGGCCCAGTATGGCGCTGTTGGCTGCGTTGAAACCGAGATACATCATCGCCACCAGGCCGACAATGGCGCCGGCGCTGCCGCCAGCCACCAGGCCGGTGCCCATGGCGTGAATGAAATCGGATTTCTGGGTGAAGTCGGCTTCCGGCAAGTCGCCCAGGTCAACGCCATCTCTGGCCATAAAATGCATGCGGCGGGATTCGATGCGCGCCAGCAATAATTCTTTTTCTACCTGCTGGGCGGTCGGGACATCCGGGAGAAGAAAATACAGTCTCAAAGACATGGTTCACCTCCTGCGATTGAAATAGCGAACAAAATGCTGCTATTGCGAGAAGTATAGATGTTGCCGCTGCGGGGGAAGTGGCCCGGCCAACAGAGAATTTTAATTAAATTAATGAGTGGATAAATAATTATTATTTCTGTATCGCCAGGGAGGAAACCAGCATGACGATACCCCAGACGGTCAGGATGAAGACCAGTGTGCCGGCGATGCCCATCCAGATGTAACTGCTGAGCTTGCCCTTGGTGAAGTCTTCCTGGTGTTTTTTGCTGCTTTGCACGCCGATCATGGAGGCGGCGACACTGCTGATGACGCTGCCGAGCGACTGGCCGCGTTTTTCATTGTCCGGTTGGTTCATGCGGTTTTCCACTGCAAATCGATACTCTGGTGGGCAGCATAGGTAAAAACGCCGCTTGACGCCACCGTAAAAGGCGCACAGTGTAGCGGGGCATTAGCAAGTGTTGGCTTATCAGCAAGTTACAGCGCTCCCATAAATAAAATTTTATTGCAGCAAAATGCTACTTTGTTGCAGCTGTTCCGTTAAACAGGCTACTCTTTCGCACCAAAATTGATCAACGTCAATAAAAGTGCATTTTTTTCTTGATGATTATCAATGCTGTTGACGGAGTGCGAATCCGCGATATGGTTGAACACTGTAAAAAACCAGTCAGTTACGAGGCGGTGATTCGCCCCAACCGTTCGACCTCATGGAACGAGACAATGGTTTTTCTGACCGGCATCAGTGTTGTCTCATTGGTCATCGCTTTTGCCTTTCTGATGATGGGCTACTGGATGGTGCTGCCATTTACCGGCCTGGAGCTGCTGTTACTGGCTGTGGCGTTTTATAAAGTGGCCCGTGACGGACAGCGTTGTCAGGTGATCTCGGTGGACGAGAAAACCGTACGCATCGAGAAGGGCTGGTCCCGCCACGGGGGATGTGGCAAAAGCGGGCCGGAAGTGAAATACGAATTCCCGTCAGCCTGGGCGAAACTGGAATTCGCTGCGCCGCGCCGCAGCTGGTATCCGGCCAGACTACTGGTTGGCAGTGGTGGCAAAAAAGTTGAAATCGGCGAGTTTTTACCGGAACAGGAACGCCTGGATCTGGCCGAGCAACTGGGGTTATGGCTGGCGCGCACGGCGTAACACACGAATAAAAATTGATACAAAACAATTCAGACAAAAGAAACTTAATCTCTTGACATATAGGTAAGGGGGAGAATCGGTGAGAAACCTCAAGCGCAACGCATCAGCCCTGTTGATGCTTATGTCGGCGGCAGGCTCTGCAAGTGCAGAGTACGCGCTGAACCTGACGAAGGGAGTGACTGTTACCAGTAATCAGGTATACGACCTTCACATGATCATTCTGGGCATCTGTACCGTCATCGGTATTGTGGTGTTCGGCGCCATGATTTATTCGATCATCAATCACCGCAAATCCAAAGGTGCGGTAGCGGCGCAGTTTCATGAAAGCACCAAGGCGGAAATCGCCTGGACCATCGTGCCGATCATCATCCTGGTCAGCATGGCGTTCCCGGCTACCAAAACTCTGCTGGCGATGTCCAACACCGCCGACGCCGATATGAGCATCAAGATCACCGGCATCCAGTGGAAATGGAAATACGATTACATCGACGAAGACGTCAGCTTCATTTCCAACCTGCACCCGAAACACAATGAAGCGCGCCAGCTCAACTCCGGTGTGGACGTTACCCAAATCGACAACTACCTGCTCGACGTGGACGAGCCGCTGGTGATCCCGACCGGCAAGAAGGTACGTTTCCTGATTACCGCCACCGACGTGCTGCACGCCTGGTGGGTGCCGGAACTCGGCTGGAAACAGGACGCCGTGCCGGGCTTCATCAATGAGCAATGGACCCAGGTTGATAAACCGGGCGTGTATCGTGGTCAGTGCGCCGAGCTCTGCGGCAAGGACCATGGCTTCATGCCGATTGTTGTGGTCGCCAAATCACCGGCAGACTACGCAGCCTGGGTGGCTGAGAAAAAAGGTGCCGCTGCTGCAGCTGCGGCGTCGGCCGAACGTGAATGGAGCAAGGAAGAGCTGGTCGCCAAGGGTGAACAACTCTATGCCACCAACTGTGCCGCCTGTCACCAGGCCAACGGTCAGGGCATACCGGGCGCCTTCCCGGCGCTGGTTGGCGGTCCAATCGCCACCGGTCCGATTGAAGGGCACATTGATATCGTCATGAACGGCAAGGCCGGCACGGCGATGGCTTCCTACAAGGCATTGCTTAACGATGCCGATATGGCGGCAATCATCAGCTACGAGCGTAATGCCTGGGGCAATGACGCCGGTATCGTTCAACCCGCAGCCATCAAAGCGGCTCGCTAATTTTTTCGGAGATCAAGTCAATGAGTACAGCTACAGCAGCACATGACGATCATCACGATCACGGTCCGGACAAAGGCCTGATGCGTTGGGTGACCACGACCAATCACAAGGACATCGGTACCTTATATCTGTTATTCGCCCTGGTGATGTTCCTGCTCGGCGGCGCCATGGCGATGGTGATCCGTGCGGAACTGTTCCAGCCCGGCCTGCAGATGGTGGATCCGCAATTCTTCAATTCCATGACCACGGTACATGCACTGCTCATGATTTTCGGCGCGGTCATGCCGGCCTTTACCGGTCTGGCCAACTGGCTGATCCCGATGATGATCGGCGCGCCGGATATGGCCCTGCCACGCATGAACAACCTGAGTTTCTGGATTCTGCCGTTTGCCTTTGCCATGTTGTTGTCGACTTTCTTCATGACTGGCGGCGGCCCGGCTGGCGGTTGGACACTGTATCCGCCACTGGTATTGCAATACGGTGACGGCTTCCCGTTCCTGATTTTTGCGATCCACCTCATGGGTCTGTCATCCATCATGGGCTCGATCAACGTCATCGTTACCGTGTTCAATATGCGCGCGCCCGGCATGACACTCATGAAAATGCCGTTGTTCGTCTGGACCTGGCTGATCACCGCTTACCTGCTGATCGCCACCATGCCGGTATTGGCCGGTGCGGTGACCATGCTGCTGACCGACAAGTTTGCCGGCACCAGCTTCTTTAACGCGGCCGGTGGCGGCGACCCGGTCATGTTCCAGCACATTTTCTGGTTCTTTGCGCATCCGGAAGTTTACATCCTGATTCTGCCGGCCTTCGGTATCATCTCGGCGATCATTCCGACGTTCGCGCGCAAGCCGTTGTTTGGTTACAGCTCGATGGTGTATGCGACTGCGTCGATTGCCTTCCTGTCGTTCATCGTCTGGGCGCATCACATGTTCACTACCGGTATGCCGGTCGTCGGTGAGCTGTTCTTCATGTATGCCACCATGATGATCGCGGTGCCGACCGGGGTGAAAATCTTCAATTGGGTATCCACCATGTGGCGTGGCTCCATGACCTTTGAAACTCCGATGTTGTTTGCGATTGGCTTTGTCATGATGTTCACCATCGGTGGTTTCTCCGGTCTGATGCTGGCGATCGCGCCGATCGACTTCCAGTATCACGATACCTATTTCGTAGTGGCGCATTTCCACTATGTACTGGTGACCGGTGCGATCTACTCCATCATGGCGGCGGCCTACTTCTGGCTGCCGAAGTGGACCGGCAACATGTACAACGAAAAACTCGGCAAAGTCCATTTCTGGATTTCCACCATTTCCGTCAATGTGCTGTTCTTCCCGCAGCATTTCCTCGGACTGGCGGGCATGCCGCGTCGTATCCCGGACTACGCCGTCCAGTTCGCTGACTGGAACATGATCTCCTCCATCGGTGGTTTTGTGTTCGGCTTCTCGCAACTGCTGTTTGTCTACGTCGTGTTCAAGACCATGCGTGGCGGCGAACAGGCGACAGGCCAGGTATGGGAAGGTGCGCATGGTCTGGAATGGACCTTGCCGTCACCACCGCCTTATCACAGCTTCACGGAAGCACCGGAAATCAAATAAGGTGAATCAGGGCTCCCCTTTTTGGGGGGCCGTTCTCAAAGGACACAGGCAATGCAGCAAGAAACCGGCCCGAAAAAGAAATCCAATGTGCTACTCGCGCTGATTCTCGGTCTGGTGGCGCTGTGTTTTTATGTGGCCGGAATTTACCTGAGTACCAACTGATATGCTGGGCTTAAGCGACGACAAACGGGCATCCTTTACACGCTATGCGCTGGTGGTGGTGCTGATGTTTGGCTTTGGTTATCTCATGGTGCCGCTGTACGACGTGTTCTGTGAAGTGACCGGCATCAACGGCAAGACCGGTGTCATCAGTGAAAACGAGATCGCCAGGAGCTTTCTGGTTGATGAGAGCCGTACCATCAAGGTGCAGTTCATGTCGGTCAACAACGGCACCATGCCATGGTCATTTGTGCCCAAGGTGAAAACCATGGAAGTTCATCCGGGCCAGGTGTATGCCGCTGCTTACCAGGCAACCAATACTACACCGCGTGACATGGCCGGACAGGCCGTGCCGAGTGTGGCGCCGAACACCGCCAGCCTGTATTTCAACAAGACAGAATGTTTTTGTTTTACACGTCAGGAACTGGCCGCGGGTGAGACCAAGGACATGCCATTGCGTTTTGTGATTGATCCGGCCTTGCCGAAAGACATCAAGACGGTGACACTGGCGTACACGTTTTTTGATGTCACCGCAGAAAAGGTGAACTAGTTTTTAACAAGATCAACAATCGACATTTAGGTTACTAATTAAACAAGAGGGGGGGATATGTCCCAGACAAATGACAACTACTATGTACCGCATGGTAGTTACTGGCCGATCATCGCTGCAGTTGCCATGACGGTATCGGTGGCCGGGGCGGCGAATGCGTTCAACGGCAATGGTTTTGTTGTCTTGCTGCTTGGTCTGGCCATGGTGATTTTCATGATGTATGGCTGGTTTGGCGCCGTCATCAAGGAAAGCCTGGCGGGTAATTACAATGCCCAGGTGGATCGTTCCTTCCGTCAGGGCATGATGTGGTTCATCTTTTCCGAAGTCATGTTCTTTGCGGCATTCTTCGGCGCCCTGTTCTATACCCGTGTGTTTTCCGTGCCCTGGTTGCTGGGTGAAGATATCTCCACCCATCAATTTCTCTGGTCGGCGTTCACCGAAGCCTGGCCGACCAATGGTCCGGAAAACGTCGGTGGTGACTTCAACGCCATGGGCGCCTGGGGGATTCCGGCGCTGAATACCGCATTGCTGTTGACTTCCGGCGTTACGATCACGCTGTCACATCATGCGCTGAAAGCCGGCGACCAGGCCAAGACCGTGTTGTGGCTGTGGGCCACCGTGGCGTTGGGTGCGACCTTCCTGGGTTTCCAGGCTTATGAGTACATTCACGCATATGGCGAATTGAACCTGACCCTGGAGTCCGGTGTTTACGGTTCCACTTTCTACATGTTGACCGGTTTCCACGGCTTCCACGTAACGCTCGGCACCATAATGCTGATTGTCATCACGCTGCGTGCGGCCAAGGGGCACTTCAAGCCGGAACAGCATTTCGCCTTTGAAGGTGTTGCCTGGTACTGGCACTTTGTTGACGTGGTCTGGCTGGGCCTGTTTATTTTTGTCTATGTGTTGTAAGGCAAAGCGATAAACCGACTCAACAGAAAACAACAATAAAAAACGGGTGGGTCATGAGTGGCTCACCCGTTTTACATTGGTTTGATTTTGTGGGTTGTTGCAGTCGTCCGCAGCCGGGCCACTGCAACAGCGTATAAAACAGGATTATTCGGCCGAGTTGACGACCGGCGCCTGGGGCTGCACGCCGTGCGGTTTGATGACGCCGAACAGGCTGAGCAGCATGATGATGGCGAACAGTCCGACGGAAATGCCGATGCGCCATGACAGCGCCTTGACGGTTCGGTTGCTTTGACCCTTGTCGTTGACCATGTAGTAAAGCGCGGAACCGAGGCTGATGACAATGCCGATGAACATGGCAAGTATGATGATTTTAACCCACACGATGATGACTCCAGTGAAACAGGCTTTGCAGTATAACAGCTGTCGCTGTATCAGGGTTGAGAATGCGTTTCGGTAATATCGAATTCAGGCCGGGACTGATTCCAACCATTGTATTTGTGCTGGTTTTGCCATTTCTGCTGTCGCTGGGTGTCTGGCAGCTCAATCGCGCTGCCGAGAAGCAGCAGGTCGATGCCGAACGCCAGACACGTCAGGTCACCGAGCAGCTGGAGCTGAATTTGCTGGACTCTGTCGAATCGACCGATCGTTACCGGCCAGCGCGTGTCACCGGTGAATACGTCAACGATCGTCACTGGTTGCTGGATAACCAGGTGGCGAACGGCCGGGTCGGTTACCATGCATTCAGTTTGTTTCGTATGCAAGGCCAGGCCGAGAAATACGTGCTGGTCGATCGTGGCTGGGTGGCGCTCGGGCCGGACCGCAAGGTATTGCCCGATGTCACAGCACCGGCCGGGCAGCAGATTTTACACGGCCGGCTGGATCGGCCGGCATCGGTAGGTATCCGCATGGGGCAGGCGGATTATAAGGCGGTGACGGTATTGCCGTATCTGGATATCGCCGATTTTGCCAGCGCCATGTCGTTGCCGGTGTTGCAGTATGCGCTGGTGCTCGACGAGGGCCAGCCCGGCCTGTTGCGGCGCGACTGGGAACAGGTTGCCGAGATGACGCCGGAAAAGCACATCGGCTATGCGGTGCAGTGGTTTGCGCTGGCGTTTGCCCTGGTGGTGATCTATGTCGGCGTCAACAGTCGCAAGATCAAACGGAATAATCCTGATGCAGGTAGCGGGAGACAGGCAGGACATGAGTGAATCGGTTTTGAAAATGACGCGTTCGCGTGTGCAGTTACTGGCGATCATCGCCATTTTCATCATACCCATGGTGCTGGCGAAAATCGTCTGGGAATATTTCGGTGAGCATGGCGTCAATACCACCGTCAACCACGGCAGCCTGATCAGTCCCGCCAAACCGCTGATGGACATGGTGCTGGTCGATGCGCAGCACAATGCCTTGCCGGCCGACCTGCTCAAGGGCCACTGGACCTATGTGATGTTTGCCGAGAACAGCTGTGATCCGGCCTGTGAGCAGCAGTTGTATGTCACCCGCCAGACACGCGTCAGCGTCAACAAGGACATGCAGCGCGTACAGCGTCTGCTGGTGCTCGGTTTTGAACCGGAACAGGCCTGGCTGGAAAAGCTGCAGCAGGAGCATCCGGAACTCATTGTCGCGGTGCTGACACGGCCGATCTGGACGGCGTTCCAGGTGCAGTTCCAACAGGACATCGAGGCCATCGGCGGTATGCCGTTTTTCCTGGTCGATCCGCTCGGCAACCTGATGATGGGCTACGACGAGCTGGCCACGCCCAAAGGCATCCTCAGCGATTTGCGCAAGCTGCTGAAGATTTCGCAGATCGGTTAGTCGTATGAGTGATGTGACTTACTTCCGCGTCGTTGTCTTTACCTGCCTGCTGGCCTTTGTCGTCGTCGGTCTCGGCGCCTATACGCGTCTCGGCGATGCCGGACTGGGCTGTCCCGACTGGCCCGGCTGTTACGGCGAACTGCTGGTGCCGGAACACGAAGGCGAGGTCGAGCATAAACATTACCTGGAACAACGGCCGCTGGAGACGCACAAGGCGTGGAAGGAAATGATCCACCGTTATTTCGCCGGCACGCTCGGTCTGTTGATCCTGCTGATCGCCGTGGTGTCCTGGCTGAAACGCAAGCAGTCCGGCCAGCCGGTCTGGCACCCCCTGTTTTTACTTGGCCTGGTGATCTTCCAGGCGGCGCTGGGCATGTGGACGGTGACGCTGCAGCTCAAGCCGGTGATCGTCATGGGGCATTTGCTCGGTGGCATCGCCACGTTTGCCTTGCTGTTTTTGCTGGCGCTGCGCGTCAATCCGCGCCGCGACCGGAGCATGCCGCTCGCCCCGGGGCCATTCGGCAAAGCCACGGCGCTGGCGGCGCTGCTGGTGGTGTTTACCCAGATTGCACTGGGTGGCTGGACCAGCTCCAATTATGCGGCGGTAGCCTGTCCCGATTTCCCGACCTGCCAGGCGCAATGGTGGCCGGAAACCGATTTTAAGGAAGCCTTTGTACTGTGGCGCGGCCTGGGCGTGAATTACGAATACGGCGTGCTGGAGCATCCGGCGCGCGTGGCGATCCACCTGACGCATCGCATCGGTGCGCTGGTGACTTTCCTGTTTGTCGGCTGGCTGGGCTGGCGTCTGATCCGTTCAGCCAGCTCGCCGCTGACGCAAACAGGCTGGTTGATTTCAGTGTTGCTGCTGCTCCAGGTATCATTGGGCATCGGCAACGTGGTTCTGGCTTTACCGCTGCTGGTGGCAGTGGCCCATAACATGGTGGGCTCCTTGCTGTTACTATCGATGGTGTTACTGAGTTTTCAATTATGGCGACAACGGCAATAAACAAAACCTCGACTTTTCACTGGCGCGACTACCTGGAGCTGTGCAAGCCCAAGGTGGTGGCGTTGATCGTGTTTACCGCCATGATCGGCATGTTCCTCGCGACACCCGGTATGGTGCCGCTGAATGTGCTGTTTTTCGGCACGCTCGGCATTGCCCTGGCATCGGCATCGGCGGCCGCCATCAATCACGTCATGGATCGCAAGATCGATGCAATCATGGGGCGCACGCACAACCGGCCGTTGCCGAGTGGTACCCTGGGCACACGCCAGGCGCTGACCTTCGCGCTGTCCATCGGCGTGGTGTCGATGATCCTACTGGTGCTTTTTGTCAACACGCTGACCGCGGTACTGACCTTTATTTCGCTAATCGGTTATGCGGTGGTTTACACCATGTACCTCAAGCGCGCCACGCCGCAGAACATCGTCATCGGCGGTGCCGCCGGCGCCGCACCACCACTGCTGGGCTGGGCCGCGGTGACCGGTTCGGTCGATCCGGGAGCCATGTTGCTGTTTTTGATCATCTTCACCTGGACGCCGCCGCACTTCTGGGCGCTGGCGATTCACCGTGCCGAGGAATACCGCAAGATCGACATGCCAATGCTGCCGGTAACCCATGGCAACGATTTCACACGTCTGCAGATCCTGTTCTACACCGTATTGCTGCTGGTAGTTACACTGTTGCCATACGGTTACGGCATGAGTGGCGAACTCTATCTGGTCGGTGCGTTGAGCCTCGGCCTGGTGTTCCTGGTCTATGCGGTACGCCTGTACCGCGGTGATGACGATCGCATGCCGATGAAAACCTTCGGCTATTCGATCGTCTACCTGATGGCGTTATTTACCTTCCTGCTGGTGGATCACTATCTGCCACTGCTGCTTGGGTAAATTTCCCGACTCAAGAATTAGCATTTAAATTGAGAAAACAGCAAGAAGTCTTGTAAAGCGAACAATACGTAACTCAAAAAATAAAAAGTGTCAGTAATTTTTACATAAAAATAAATGTACAGTTGCAAGTTGTTGAAATCAAAGAGGTTATAAAATGGCAGCATTCTTGCTATATAACTTTAGGAAATTCGGATGACCTCATACTTTAGGAATACAGGGATTATGTTTAAAACGATAAAAGTAGCGTTTGTATCTTCATTTCTTTTTATATCAACATCTGCAAGTGCTGTTGAACTTCTCACTAATGGTGGTTTTGAAACAGGTGACTTCACGGGATGGACTGCAACTGACAACGTAGGCATCGGTATAACCGAATTAATTCCTTGGACTGTCAGCGGTCCCGGAGGCGGTTATTTTGGTAATTCTTCACCATTATCAGGAAGTTTTTCTGCGCTTAACGGATTTGATGGCGATGCCGGCCTTACTTATGGGCTATATCAGGATGTAGCTATACCTGTAGCGCAAACAGCGATATTCACCACAAATCATCGGATAGAATATGATGGCTTAGGTATCACAAGTAGTCAGGATAGAATTTTTGAAATAACAATCCGCGATTTGGCCAATAGTATTCTTTCCACCTTATACACTCAGAATGTCACTTTGAATGGTGCGCCAAGCACAGATCTTGGCTGGCAGTCAAACACTTTTGACATTTCTGCATTTTCCGGTCAAACAGTTAGGATTTACTTGAGCGAGTTCATTCCGGAAGACTATACAGGACCAGCTACAATCGAGTTTGATGATATTTCCCTGGATGTAACTCCTGCCGCTGTGCCAGTACCTGCTCCTTTAGCATTACTCGGTCTTGGTTTGCTTGGGCTTGGTTTTACAAGACGTAAAACCAGCCAATAACGTCAGATTCTTAATGAATTATGGAAGCCTCACTTCGGTGGGGCTTTTTTCTGCAAACATCGAGTTCCTGTTGTACGGTTTAAGCTGCGATATGGCTGGGAACCTGATAAACGACTAGATAGTAAATTGGTCGGATTTCCTGTTTTATTGCCCGGCTGCAGATGAAGCGGTTGTGCTGCTGGATGACCTGCTTGGCATTTGTCATCTAATTGATTGCCTGACATGGGGTAGAATAGCCGCCATTGTTTGTTACTGGCTCTACCTATGCCTGCCCCTGCTTCCAAATCCTGTTTTCATTGCGGCTTGCCGGTGCCCGATGGCGCCGATTATGCGGTCGAGATCCGTGGCCGGAAACAACCGATGTGTTGTCACGGCTGCCAGGCGGTGGCGCAGGCGATCGTCGATGGCGGCCTGGAAAGTTTTTACGATCATCGCACCGGGCCGTCGCGTCGGCCGGAAGACCTGATTCCCGAGCAGCTGCAGAAGTTTGATCTCTACGATCAGCAGCAACTGCAGCAGAACTTTGTCGAGGTCGACGAAAACAATGTCCGCTCCGCCGCGCTGATCCTCGAGGGCATCACATGTGCCGCCTGTGTCTGGCTCAACGAACGCCATGTACGTGCCTTGCCGGGGGTGGTGGATTTCCAGGTCAATTACAGCACGCACCGGGCGCGGGTGCGCTGGGACGATACGCAGATTCACCTGAGCGACATCCTGCGCGCCATTTCCTCGATCGGTTACATCGCCCATCCGTTTGACGCCTCGCGCCAGGAAGCGCTGTATAAAAAGGAACGCAAGCAGGCGTTGCGTCGCCTCGCGGTGGCCGGCCTGGGTGCGATGCAGGTCATGATGCTGGCGGTGGCCCTGTATGCGATGGATTACGATACCGCTGTCGATCCGCAGATGCGCGACTTCCTGCGCTGGATCAGCCTGTTGCTGGCGACGCCGGTAGTGTTTTATGCCGCCAAGGGCTTTTTTGTCTCGGCCTGGCGAGATATCCGCCGACGCCAGCTCGGCATGGATGTGCCGGTGGCGCTGGCCATCGGTGGTGCTTACAGCGCCAGCATCTGGAACACGTTATTCCAGGGGCAGGATGTCTATTTTGACTCGGTCTGCATGTTCAGCTTTTTCCTGCTCAGCAGTCGCTTTCTCGAAATGGGTGCGCGCCATCGTGCCGGGCAGGCCGCCGAGGAACTTATCCGCCTGCTGCCGGCGGTGGCGACACGTTTGCGTGGCAATGAGGAAGAGGTCGTGTCGGTCAGCGAACTGGCGCCGGGCGATGTGCTGCTGGTGCGCCCCGGCGAGACCGTACCGATCGACGGCCATGTCGTCGACGGCCTGAGTTCGGTGGATGAATCGCTGTTGACCGGCGAGAGCATGCCGCGCGTCAAACAAGCTAACGACGAACTGACCGGCGGCAGTGTCAATGTGGAAAGCCCGCTGACCATGCAGGTCGACCGCGTCGGCGAGGATACCGTGGTGTCCGGCATCATTCGCCTGCTCGACCGGGCGCAGGCGGAAAAGCCGGACATCGCCCGCGTCGCCGACCGCGTGGCGGCCTGGTTTGTGAGTTTTATTTTGCTGATTGCGGCCGCCGTGGCCTGGTGGTGGTGGCAGCACGATCCGCAGCATGCGTTTGCGATCACGCTGTCGGTGCTGGTGGTGACCTGTCCTTGTGCGCTGTCGCTGGCGACACCCGTGGCGATCACGGCGGCGACAGGTGCGCTGACGCGCCAGGGTCTGTTGACCACGCGCGGGCATGCGCTGGAGACTTTCGCCAAGGCGACGCACATCGTTTTCGATAAAACCGGCACACTGACCGTCGGCGAGTTGCAACTGTCCGCGGTGCGGCTGCTGGGCGATGTCGAGCAGGCGGAGGTGCTGGCGCTGGCAGCGGCCATCGAAAGCCGCTCCGAGCATCCGGTCGCCAGGGTGTTCACCCGTGCTGCCGACAAGCCGGAAAATCTGGTCATCAATTCGGTCAAGGCGATTCCCGGGCGGGGCGTCGAGGCGATTCTCAACGACGTCAATTACCGCCTTGGCAGCATTGCGTTTGTCAGCGAGGTGGCCGGAGAGCTGGAAAATTTCCAGCCGACCGAGTACGTCACTACGGTGGCGTTGTGCCGGGAGAACGAATGGCTGGCCCTGTTTGAACTCGAGGACAAATTGCGCCACCAGGCGGCGGATGTGGTGTCCCAGCTGCAGCGGCTGGGCCTGCAGGTGGAACTGCTCAGCGGCGATGCGCGCGAGGCCGTGGCGCAGGTGGCCGACAAGCTCGGCATTAATGAATTCCGTTTTGCCCAGAGTCCGGAAGACAAGTTGCAGCATATCCGCCAGTTACAGGCGCAGGGCGCGGTGGTGGCGATGATCGGCGACGGCGTCAATGATGCGCCGGTTTTGTCGGGCGCCAATGTTTCCTTCGCCATGGGGTCGGGCACACAACTGGCGCACGCCAGCGCCGATATGGTGTTGTTGTCGGAACAGCTGGATCATCTGCTGTCCGGTCTGCGCATGGCGCGTCGCACGCTGGCCATCATCAAGCAGAACCTGAGCTGGGCGGTGCTCTACAATGTGGTCGCGGTGCCGCTGGCAGCGGCCGGCATGGTGGCGCCCTGGATGGCGGCATTGGGCATGTCGAGCAGCTCGCTGGTGGTGGTGATCAATGCGTTGCGGCTGCGTAAAAATTCATAAGCCGGCTCTGTTACAATGCCTGCCTGCGTGAAACACTGTGTTTCACTTTTTTGTGTGGTATGAATAATGTCGATTCTGTATTTGCTGATTCCGCTGGCGGCTGTCCTGGTGATTATCGCCGCGGCTTTTTTTATCTGGTCAATCCGCAGCGGTCAGTTTGAGGACCTGGAAGGTCCCGGTTTTCGTATTCTCATGGACGATGATGAACACCTGATTCCGGATGATGCCAAGGTGAAAAGAAAAGCCACACCGCCAGACGCGGCTGACAAGGGTTCCGCGCAGGAGCAACAGGACTAGCATGTCTGCCGCCAGCCACCGACTCACGCGTCACATCATGATCGCCATGCTGGCGGGGGCGCTCACTGGCATCGTCATCAACCTGCTGGTACCGGCAACCTCGGTGATCAGTGATTACCTGGTGCACGGCCTACTGCATGTGGTCGGCGCGATTTTTGTGGCGGCACTGAAAATGATGGTGGTGCCGCTGGTGTTTGTCTCGCTGGTCGGTGGTGTCACCGCGCTGGGTGATCTGGCAGCGCTCGGCCGCATGAGTGTCAAGGCGATCAGTCTGTATCTCATGACCACGGCGATTGCGATTTCGCTGGCGCTGCTGCTGGCGGTAAGCATCTCACCCGGTGATGATTTCAATCTCGGTGAGCAGAGCATTGAATTCAGCGCTAAGGAAGCACCGCCGCTGTCGGAAGTGCTGATCAATATCGTGCCGTCCAATCCGATCGAAGCCATGGCCAGCGGTAACATGTTGCAGGTGATTGCCTTTTCATTGCTGTTCGGTGTTGCCATCACCATGGTGGGTGAACGCGGCAAGCATGTGCTGAATCTCTTCAGCGACCTCGATGCGGTGATTATGCAAATGGTCGAGATCATCATGCGGCTGGCGCCTTACGGGGTGTTTGCCTTGATCGCCAGGACATTCGCTACCCAGGGGCTGGATCTGATATTGCCACTGCTGGCGTATTTCCTGACCTTGACGCTGGTGCTGGCGACACAGGCGTTTGTGACTTACCCGTTGTTGCTGAAAAGTCTGGCGCGGCTCAATCCTCTGACTTTTTTCAAGCAGATGCGCGACCCGGCGACATTTGCATTTTCCACCGCCAGCTCTGCGGCGACCATCCCAGTCACCATGCGCACCGTGGAGAAACGCATGGGTGTGGATAATTCGGTGGCGTCGTTCACCGTACCGCTGGGGGCGACCATCAATATGGATGGCACCGCCATGATGCAAGGTGTGGCGACAGTGTTTATCGCCAATGTCTATAATGTTGATCTTGGCATGACCGATTACCTCATGGTGGTGTTGACTGCGACGCTGGCCTCGGTCGGAACCGCCGGGGTGCCCGGTGTCGGACTGGTGATGCTGACCATGGTGCTCGGCCAGGTCGGGCTGCCGGTTGAGGGTATTGCGCTGATCATCGGGGTCGACCGGTTACTCGACATGATGCGTACGGCCTGTAACATTACCGGCGACGCCGCTGTCAGCTGTATCATCGCCAAAAGCGAAAACAAGCTTGATGAGCAGGTATTTAATGATTTGGAATCCGGTGCCGTTGTAGTAGACAAAGCCGGCTAATCCGGCTGCAAAGCCCGTTTTTCCTGACTGAAGGCATAAAAAATGATTGTTCCGGTAGTCCTGTCCGGCGGCAGCGGTACACGTTTGTGGCCGTTGTCGCGCTCTAAATATCCGAAGCAGTTTCTGCCGTTAACCAACGAATACAGCATGTTGCAGAACACCGTGCGGCGCCTGAATGGTGTGGCCGATCTGGCTGATCCCCTGGTGGTGTGTAACGAACATCATCGCTTCATCGTCGGCGAGCAATTGCAGGACATTGGCGTCAAGGCCTACGATGTCTTGCTCGAACCGGCCGGGCGTAATACCGCGCCGGCGGTGGCGCTGGCGGCATTGCGTGTACTGGCCGACGACATCGATCCGATTCTCGCCGTGATGGCTTCCGATCACGTCATTCGTGACGAGGCCGCTTTTCGGGAACATCTCACCCAGGCTACCGAATTGGCCGGGCAGGGGCATCTGGTGACTTTCGGTATCGTACCGAGTTGCCCGGAAACCGGTTACGGTTATATCCGTGGTGGTGAGGCGATGTCAGATCAGGCTTTCAAAGTGGCGCAGTTTGTCGAAAAGCCGGACCTGGCTACGGCAGAACAATATCTTGCCTCCGGTGATTATTACTGGAACAGCGGCATGTTTGTATTCCGTGCTTCGCGTTACCTCGAGGAACTCGATAAATATGCACCCGATATTCTGGCTGCTTGTCGTTCTGCGGTAAAAGGCGCAGAGCATGACCTGGATTTCTGTCGTCCCGACCGCGATGCCTTCCTGCAATGCCCGAGCGATTCCATCGATTACGCCGTCATGGAACATACCGATGCGGCTGTGGTGATGCCGCTGGATGCCGGCTGGAATGACGTCGGCTCCTGGTCGGCCTTGTGGGAAGTCGGTGACCAGGCCGATGGCGGCAATGTTACGCACGGCGACGTGTTGCTGCACGATGTGAAGGACAGCTACGTGTTTTCCGAAAGTCGGCTGGTGTCAGCGGTGGGTGTTGAGGACCTGATTATCGTCGAGACCAAGGACGCAGTCATGGTGGCGCACAAAAACCGTGTGCAGGACGTCAAGCAGATTGTCGACCGGCTCAAGCAGGATGCGCGCGGCGAATGCGACTGGCACCGCCAGGTATACCGCCCCTGGGGACACTACGATTCCATCGATGTGGAAGAGCGTTTTCAGGTCAAGCGTATCACTGTCAAGCCCGGTGCATCGCTGTCGTTACAAATGCACCATCACCGCGCCGAGCACTGGATCGTGGTCAGTGGTACAGGTCGTATCACCCGTGGCGACGAAGTCTTTTTACTCAGTGAAAACCAATCTACCTATATCCCGATCGGCACCAAACACCGGCTGGAAAACCCGGGTCATGTGCCGTTGCAGCTGATCGAGGTGCAGTCCGGTTCCTATCTGGGCGAAGACGACATCGTGCGCTTCGACGATGTGTACGGCCGTGAAGAGGACAAACACTGATGACGATGGCCTGTTTCAAGGCCTACGATGTGCGTGGCCGCATTCCCGATGAACTCAACGAAGCTGTGGCCTATCGCATTGGCCGTGCCTTTGCTCAGCAGCTCAAGGCAAAACAGGTGGTCATCGGTCATGATGTACGCCTCAGCAGCGAAGCCCTGAGTGAAGCGTTGGCCAATGGCTTGCGCGATGCCGGCGCCGATGTGTTTGATATCGCCCTGTGCGGCACCGAGGAGATTTACTTCGCCACTTCGCACATGAACATGGATGGCGGCATTGTTGTGACCGCCAGTCATAATCCGATGGATTACAACGGTATGAAGTTTGTTGCCGAAGGTTCGCGTCCGATCAGTGGCGACAGTGGTCTCCATGACATCCGTGACTTGGCCGACAGTGGCGACTTTGCTGATGTGGCTCAACGTGGAAGCTATAAATATGTCGATAATGCCATCGATGCCTATGCACGACATCTGCTGACTTATGTGGATGTTGCGAAATTGCGGCCATTAAAAATTGTCGTCAATGCCGGTAACGGTGGCGCCGGCAAGGTCATCGAAGCGCTGGAACCGCATTTGCCGTTTGAATTCATCAAGGTGCATCACGAACCGGATGGCAATTTTCCCAATGGCATACCCAATCCGCTTCTACCGGAAAACCGCCAGGATACGATTGATGCCATCAAACAGAGCAGCGCCGATCTCGGCATCGCCTGGGATGGCGATTTCGATCGCTGTTTTTTATTTGATGCACAAGGTCGTTTCATCGAAGGCTACTACATTGTCGGACTGCTGGCCGAAGCCTTGTTACAGACGCATCCGGGCGCGAAGATCATTCACGATCCGCGTCTGACCTGGAATACCATCGATATGGTCAACAGTGCCGGCGGCGTTCCGGTGCAAAGCAAGACCGGCCATGCTTTTATCAAGGAACGCATGCGTGCCGAGAATGCCGTCTATGGCGGCGAGATGAGCGCACATCATTATTTCCGCGATTTCGCCTATTGCGATAGCGGCATGATTCCGTGGCTGCTGGTGACCGACCTGATCTCATCCTCCGGTACACCGTTGGCCGAGATGGTCGAACAACGCATGCAGATGTTTCCCTGTAGTGGTGAGCTCAATTTCCGTGTCGATGATGCTGCCGCGATCGGTAAAAACATACAGCAGCATTATGCTGATACGGCAATCAGGGTCGACGAAACCGACGGGCTTAGCATGGAATTTTCTGACTGGCGTTTCAACCTGCGCTCATCCAATACCGAACCGCTGCTGCGTCTCAATGTCGAGGCACGTGGTGATGCTGAGTTGATGCAAAACAAGACGGCTGAAATCAGCGCCATGATTGAACAGGGGAAAACATCTTGAGAAAAAAGCTGCTGTACCTGGTGCATCGTCTGCCGTATCCGCCCAACAAGGGCGACAAGATCGCATCGTATTATCAGTTCAAACACCTGGCGCAGAATTACGATATCTCGGTCGGCTGCTTTATTGATGATGCATCCGACTGGCAATACGTTGATGAATTTCGTCCCATGTGCGAGCAGCTTTATGTGGCGCAAATCAACAGTAAGCTGGCCAAATTAATGAGCCTGCGCGGGCTGCTGGTCGGTGAAGCTTTAGGATTGCCATATTATCGTAATCAAGAGCTGCAACAATGGGTGGATAAGCAGCTGGCAACGGGCCGATTCGATGCGGTTCTGGTGTTTTCCGGTGTCATGGCGCAATACGTGCCATTCAAGCCGGCTGGTGTGAAGCGCTATGTGATCGACTTTGTTGATGTCGATTCCGATAAATGGCGCCTGTATGCCAAGGATCATCGTTGGCCGATCAACTGGATTTACCGGCGTGAAGCCAGGACCTTGCTGGAGTTTGAACGCAGCATGGCTGCGCGTGCCGATGCCAGTGTATTTGTCTCACGTGAAGAGGCGGAGTTATTCAAACAGCTGGCGCCCGAAGTGGCCGACAAGGTGACCTATCGTATCCAGGGTGTCGACAGCGACCACTTCGATCCGGCGCTGGAATTTGCTTCGCCGTACAGTGAAAATGAAAAAGCCTTGGTGTTTACTGGCGCGATGGATTACTGGCCCAATGTTGACGCGGTTGTCTGGTTCGCCAAAGAGGTGTTTCCAAAAGTGCGTGAACAGGTGGGGGTTGCGAAGTTCTACATTGTTGGCATGAATCCTACTCCCGAAGTACAGGCGCTCTCCAGACTGCCAGGCGTGATCGTGACCGGCAAGGTGGATGATGTGCGGCCTTACATCCGGCATGCCTGGCTAGCGGCGTTGCCGGTGCGCGTCGCCCGCGGCATTCAGAACAAGGTGCTCGAAGCCATGGCCATGCAAAAGCCGGTGCTGGCGGCTACCGCCGCGATTCATGGCATCGAAGGCTGCGTACACTTCAAGCCTTATGTGTCGGATGATGAGCAGCAGCTTGCCGACTATGCGATAGAGTTGCTTTCAAAACCGCCAATCGTCGATGCGGCCGCACGTGAGTGCGTGCTGGAAAAGTACAACTGGACCAGCAATCTCCAGAAAGTCGAAGCCTTGCTCGAACCTGAAATCGAATAACTCAGGCGTTGATGGCTTGTGCCGGTGGAATGCCGGCGAAGATGCTGTCGTTCATCCAGTGGCTGATGTTGCGCGTCAGCGCCGTCGGTCCAACCAGTTTTAGCTGGCCCGATTTGATTGCGCTACGGTAGCTGGTATCTCCCATCCAGGTCGCGATCATGGTGCGCAGATCAGTGGTAAAATAGACATCGATGTCCTTGCCCGGGTCTTTCACGCAGACATCCACCTCCTTGTCGGTGATGACAATCCACCAGTCGGCCAGATCGGTCAGGTCGGTGAACTTGAAACGGATCACGGTTTCATTGCCGGGCAGCTTGTTGGGCTGGATGCTGCGTTGCAGATACAGCATGAGCAGTTCGACGTCGAGGTCCTTGTCCTGTAACTGGTCACGCGCCCAGCGCATGCCCCATTCGCCGATTGTCCGCACCACGTCCATGAGTTCTTTGCCCATCTCGGTGAGAAAATATTCATAGCCACGCTGCCCCGGGATTTTCTTGCGCATGACGATGCCGGCTTCGGCCAGGTCGTTCAGGCGCTTGGTCAGAATGGTCGGTGATATCAGGCTTAAGCCGCGCTGCAGCTCGTTGAAGCGACTGCCGCCGAGCAGCATTTCGCGCACGATCAGCAGGGTCCACTTCTCACCGAGAATCTCCATCGCCTTGGCGATGGGGCAGAATTGTCCGTATTGCATGGCGGCGCCTCTCAAATCACAGATTGTGTAGTTGGTTACTCCAGAATCTGTAGTTAGATACTACAGATCGCAAAGTATTGCCAGTGGCAGGTCGTGCCTAAGCTTCTCCACATCGAAGCGCGATTGTCTCGATGACTTCGAACCCCCGAATTGCAAAGGAGAAAAATCATGACATCAACAACCGAAATTGCCGCTGACAACGAACTGGCCTATCCGTCCGATGGATTGTTGCGGCGCTCGACCGTATTGCTTTACGGCGTATTGTCCTACAGCTTGGGCATGGCCGGCCTGATGTGGTTTATTCTCGCCATGGGCGGCCTCGCGCCATCGGCACTATTGCAACTGGAAAATGCATCAGTTGCAACCAGTCTTGCCGTGAATACCGGGCTGATCTTGCTGTTTGGCCTGCAGCACAGCATCATGGCGCGCAACAGCTTCAAGCAGTGGCTGTACAAACACATACCACAAGCCGCAGAGCGTTCCACCTATGTGTTGCTGTCCGGTCTGTTGCTGATGCTGTCGATTGTCTGTTGGCAAAGTCTGCCGGGCGATGTCTGGGTGGTTGAAAACACGGCTGGAAAAATTGCCCTATGGAGCCTGTATGGACTCGGCTGGGCTTACCTGGTGCTTGCAACCTTTGTCACCAATCATTTTGAACTGATGGGCCTGCGCCAGATGTACCTGTATTTTCGCGGCCGCAATTACAGCCGCCTGCCGTTCGTCAATAAGTACATGTATCGTTACAGCCGTCACCCGATGATGCTGGGTTTGTTGGTCGGCATGTGGTCAGTGCCGGTGATGTCGATCAGCCAGTTCATCATGGCTATGTTGATGTCGGCCTATGTTGCCATCGGTGTGCTGTTTGAAGAGCGCGATTTGGTGCGCCAGTTCGGGGAAACCTACCGTAACTATCGCAATGAGATTGCCACCCTGATTCCCAGGTTGTTCTAAAGTCATTTTGATATTGTAATTCAGGCTCGCTCTCAACGCGGGCCTGAATTTTTTGCCAAGCGACTTACAACACATCCAACGGACTTTGCACGCCCAGCCCGCCCTTGTTCAAAACATGCGTGTAAATCATGGTGGTAGTAACGTTCGCATGGCCGAGCAATTCCTGAATCACCCGTATGTCCTTGCCGCTTTCCAGCAGGTGCGTGGCAAACGAATGGCGCAAGGTATGACTGCTGACGCGTTTGTTGATGCAGGCGGCTCGCGCTGCTGCCCTGATGCTTTTCTGCAGGCTGGTGTGATGTACATGATGGCGGCGTGTTTTTCCGGTTGAATAATCTGTGGCAAGTTTGGTTGCCGGGAAAACAAACTGCCATTGCCATGATTTGGCGGCGTTGCCTATCTTGCGATGCAGTGCTGCGGGCAACAGCACTTCGCCATAACCTTCGGTCAGGTCACCATCATGTAAGGCTTTTACTTCAACAAGATAAGACCTGATTTGAGGTATGAGTTTGTCCGGCAGAGGAACAACGCGATCCTTGCCGCCCTTTCCAGTCCGGACAGTAATTTGTTTGTAATCAAAATCGATATCCTGTACCCGCAGGCGCACGCATTCCATCAGGCGCATACCGGTGCCGTACATCAGCGATGCCATCAATTTCGAACGCCCGGTCATGGCACCGAGCAAATTTTTAACTTCAGATTGTGACAAAACCGTCGGCACACGTCGTTGAGCCCCGGCGCGTGTGTAGGGTGCAATGTCTTCAAGGTTTTTTCCCAACACTTCACGGTACAGGAAAACAAGACTGTTGAGAGCAATTTTCTGGGTTGCAGCAGAAACTCGGCGGTTGAGTGCCAGGTGTTCCAGATATTCGGCAATTTCATTTTTGCCCAGGCTCTCGATCTCTCGCCAATTATGGAATTGAAAAAAACGTGTCAGCCAGTCTTCATAAGTCTTTTCAGTCCTCACCGCCATGCGGCGGACACGGATTGTTTTAATAAAAGCACTGTGTAATGGTGAAAAATCATCGCGAAACTTCTTTTTCAGAGGATTGTTGCTCGGTGAAACCAGTTCCGCAGGATTGCCATCACGCATCAATGTGGGGTGGTCGGGCTCCAGTTCACGAGCAAAGGCGCGCCATTGGTACCAGTCATAATCAGTAGCCCATTTGGCCTGAATCAAATCGCAGAATAACAAGCGTAAAGCGTCAACAATTTGACGAAATTTCCATTCTTGCAGATTCCTGGTTCTTCCTTTTGCAATTAGATAGTTATCCACATCTTGAGGTAGATGCTGTGGTAATTTGACGTCCTGGTGAAGAGCAATATATGCTTCCACATGTTTGCGATACCATGGTCTTGCCTTCTTGTGGATATGTGATTTTTCAAGGATTGACAAATAGTTATGCCAAAAACGTTGCACTGCCCGCTGATATTCATCGGTTCCATTATCAGACATTTTAAGCCCTCCATGGCTTGCTATGTGATCTCGGAAAAATTACCAGAAAGCGGTGGAAAATGCACCGAGATAGGAAGCCTCCTCCTATCACAAAAAACGCAGTGTCTTCCTAATTAACTGTTAGCTTTCAAAAGTGATCGACGAGCACTTCATCAACGAATGGATTAAGCATCAGGAAGAAACATACGATAATGACGATGCGGAATTGCATTGGACTGACGATTACCTGATCAATTTGCTTCTGAAAGGGCAGATCGAGGAGCTCTGGGAATTCGTGTTGCGCGCCTACAAAAAAGAGCTTTCGCAAGAAGTCATTAGCATTCTCTCGGCCGGCGCTCTTGAAGATGTTCTCGCCAAAAGGGGCGAAGAGTACATTGGCCGTGTCGAACTTTTGGCGAGAAATGATCCAAAGTTCAGGTATCTACTAGGTGGCGTGTGGCAAAACGCGATGTCCGATGAAGTGTGGGCCAGGGTCCAAGCCGCCGCAGAGGCATGGAAATGAAAGCTAACAAGGCGTTCAAGCCGCTCGCAAAGCTCGCTCGGACGCCCAGCACTCCGCGCCTTTTTGCGTGCGGCTTCGCCACGTTCACGCAAACGGCGCTCCATGCTGAGCGCCGCTTAACTTGGCGTTAGATGAATAAAGAAAAAATCATCTCACTGCTAGAAGCAGAGGCCTTTAACGATGCTGTTCCTCTGCTAAAAGAATGGGCAGAAGTTGAGCCAAATAGTTGGGAGCCCTGGCTCTATCTGTCATCCGTAGCAATGAGAACAAAAAATTACGAGGCAGGAATTATGCCGTTCTCAAAAATGGTTCAACTTCGGCCAACAAACGCACTTGCGTCATCCGGGTATTTTCAATGCCTGTGCGAAATGGGGGCATACGATCAGGCCAAGGAAGAAATGTCCAGATTTAAACGCGTAGCAAGTCCTGATAATCCAGATGCTTTCTATGTGTTGCAGGAACAACAAGAAAAGGCACAAAGGCTTGGCCTAACGTGAAGAATCATCTAACAAGTCGGCCCAGTTTGACGCTGCTACGCAGCGCCACTGGCCTCAAGCGTTATGTGTAATATGAGAAAAAATCATCTGTTTAGATTAGGCGTATTAATTTTTTCTTGCATTGCAATCCAACCCTTATGTGCCTCGCCATCGTCTGATGCAGATACCATGGTGGTAGTTCCAGGAAACGCGGAACACCAAAAAGTAAAAAAACAGAAACAAAAGAAATATCGTACTTCCTTTATTTCTGCCTGCGTGAAGGATGGAAAAGAAGTTAAATATTGCGAGTGCTTAGCTAACGAAGGTGCCTTTGTTATAAGTTACAAGTTATATCAGCAAATGGCATTGAAACCTAATGGCGTGCTTGAATCAATGGCTAATGAAGAAGAGGGTGCGATATCTTCTATCGTTCTTAATGTCAAAAAGAGATGTAATTAAAACTGTGAGAAAAACACATAACAAGTGGGTTAAAAACGACGCGCAAAAAGCGCGCGCGTCTTACCCAAAACGTTAAGTGCTGAAAAGATGGTGGGTCGTATCCAGTCGGTCAGAAAGGCATCAGTGTTTTTCGCGGTATCGTACGTGGGCTATATGCTGGTCGTACGAATGTTCGAAGCATTACCGGTTGTTGTTTCGTATACGCCATATGCTCTCGTGGCAATTGCGGGTTGGGTAGCCGGTTCGAAAAACGAAAAAAAATTGGCAAAGTCCTGTGTCCTGGTCGGAGTGATTTCCGCTCTTATAGCCGGAGGCTTGAATCTAGCCATGTGGGCAATTGGCGTACCCGTCGATTTCGGTGGCATCAAGGGCTCGTCTCTTGCCACACTGCTGATGGTGCCCGGTTTTGTATTATTGGCCCTGCTAGGCGGCGCGGTAGCGAGCGAGGTATCTGGTGGAAATCGCACTTAACAAGTCGGTCAAGTCGTTCGCCTGTGGCTCACTCGGACGTTCAGCACTCCGCGTCTGCTCGCGCATGGCTTCGCCATTATTGCGCGACCAGTCGCTCCATGCTGAACGCCGCTTACCTTGGCGTTATGTATAAAAATCATGGGACTAGATATTGTTGAAATGATCATGGCGGTCGAAGAAGAGTTCGAGCTTGCAATACCAAATGAAATTGCGTCTACGCTAGAAACACCGGGATTAGTTCACGAATATGTCGTAACTCAATTGAAGGAAAATAAAAAAATAAAAAGCAATGGAGAGCAAGACCAGGAAATATGGGAAAAAATCCAAGAAGTAATTGTTAGTCAACTTGGTGTGACAATTGATGAAGTCACAAAGGATGCAAAATTCGTAGATGATCTTAAGGCGGATTGAATAACAATGGAGTTAGAAATACATAACAATACGCTCGTGTGGGACGCTCCTGACGTCGCGCCCCACAGCTAGGCGTTATGTTCAGATAAGCCATGCTGATAAATAGAAAGATACTCTCGACGTTCGGAATTCTCATTGTGGTTTTTCTACTGCTGGTCGGGATTAAAGCAGGGCTGAATATGGCTATAAGTTCAGCCAGACAACCTGTTAAAGCTGTAGCTGATAAATTGGAATATTCAAAACAATTTAAGGAGTGTCTGTCCGTGCTGTCCGAAGAGGTTGTTGAACAGGACATGTTTTTGAAAGAAATGCGTGAGAATGAGCTCAATGCAAGCAAATGGTATGTCGTGATTAGTTTGCTGTCCGTTTTCTTGGTGCTATATGTTTCGGCTATCGTGATAACTAAATTACAAAATAAGGAATGAACATAACAAGAAAATCATGTCGCTCACTGCCGTTCGCTGGGACGCCCTCGCTGTCGCTCGGTCGCCCCATATTTAAGCGTTAGCCGTAAAAGAGAATAACAATGCCATATTACGTAAGAGCGTTTTGTAAATCAGATGCAGTTCCATCAGTGTCAGAACTTGAAAGCATTTTGAAATCCGAATATTCCGGCGTCCGTCTTGAAACAGAAGATGCCCGTGATGGTAAGTGGGGAAATGCTGAATATTATTATAAAGATGGCAATCAACCTGTAGTGGTTGAGTGTAACTACAATGATGGCCCCGAGAGTTTGGCGGCAGAGGAATGCGAAGAATTTATTGAAGAAATAGGGAGTCCCGGTCTCTCAATGGCAAAAAGAAAAGTCCTAGATCACTTAAAAAACACCAAATACATTATTAGCTGCCAGTTGCTGAGTGATATAGATGATGACGGTTATCATCTAAATGGTGAGTTATTGAATATATTTGTAAATAATTATGGTGGCTTAATTCAGGCTGATGGTGAAGGGTTTTACAAGGGCCATAAGCTTGTTGTTAAGCTAAGTTAGCGGCTAACAAGGGCGTCAATTAGGACGCTCCTGACGTCGCGCCTATTACGCCAAACGTTAGCCACAAAAAATGACAGCTGAAGAAGAAAAGGAAATATTACATTTGATGCGGGAAGCCAGAGAGAAGGCGCGAGGTTACGCTGATTTCTTTGGTTGGGGTTCAGACCGTGATATTGAAGAATGGGGTGTTGTTACCAGTCTTGCTGAGTCACTGGAGACCGAGGGAAAAAATATATTCACCTCATTAAAGAGGCGTGGACGGCCAAATGACCCACCTGATTGCGAAGCACTTGATGCTTATGGCAGTCGAGTAGCAATTGAAGTCACAGAGCTTGTTGATGGCAAAGCAATTCAAGCTTACAAATCCGGCTTAATTTATGAGTGGGCGGACTGGGATAAAGAAAAATTCATTACTTCTTTAGAATCATTGCTTTCGCGTAAAGACTCAAGATTTACTGAACTGAAAGAACCGCCTTATGAAGGTGGTTATTTTGTGGTGATATTCACCGACGAACCTATGTTGGATCGCTCAACGGTGGAATCATATTTGGAAGGTTACAAATTTAAGAAACCAGAATATTTATCAAAAGCATTCTTACTTGTGTCTTATGATCCAGG
>JASFVP010000031.1:0-44639 GCA_050049775.1 Chromatiales bacterium | reverse complement strand
GAGAACGGCGGCGTCATCGATGACCTGATCGTTTACCACATGAACGAAAACTGGTTACGCCTGGTGGTCAACGCTGGTACCGCAGAAAAAGACATCAACTGGATCAAGCAACAGGCCGAGCCCTTCGGCGTCGAGGTGCAGGTGCGTACGGATCTCGCCATGATTGCGGTGCAGGGTCCGCAGGCGCGCGAACTGGCCCTGCCGTTGCTGCAGGAGCCGCTGCGACAGGCGGCGGGTGAGCTGAAAATATTCAGCGCTGCCAGTCACAACGACTGGTTTGTCGGTCGTACTGGCTATACCGGTGAGGATGGTTTTGAAGTGATGCTGCCGCAGGCACAGGCAGAATCCTTCTGGCATGCCTTGCTGCAGGCCGGCGTCCAGCCTTGCGGCCTGGGTGCACGCGACACGCTGCGCCTGGAAGCCGGTATGAATCTGTACGGTTCCGACATGGACGAGAATATCTCACCGCTCGAAGCTGGTCTGGCCTGGACGGTTGCGCTGCAACCACAAGAGCGCGACTTTATCGGCCGGGCTGCCCTGCAGGCACAGCTCGACCAGGGCGGTTTGCAAAAATTTGTCGGTTTGATATTGCAGGACAGGGGTGTCCTGCGTGATCATCAGAAACTGTTTGACGGCGATACGGAAATCGGTGAAATCACTTCGGGTGGATTTTCGCCGACGCTGAATCAGTCGATCGCGCTGGCGCGCGTCAACGCGGATGTCGAAAACAGTTGCAGCGTGGCGATTCGCGGCAAGCAACTGCCGGTGAAAATCGTCAAGCCGCCATTTGTGCGCGCCGGCAAAGCG
The DNA here is from genome assembly GCA_050049775.1 of Chromatiales bacterium. Lineage (GTDB taxonomy): Bacteria > Pseudomonadota > Gammaproteobacteria > Chromatiales > Chromatiaceae > JABDQZ01. The sequence continues at coordinate 43,832 of JASFVP010000031.1, read as the reverse complement.
TGTGTTTGATGCAGACCGGTCCTGTCATTTTTCTGACCTGTAACAGAGAGAAGATCCATGAGTAATATCCCAACTGATTTGATGTATACCGCTTCCCACGAATGGGTGCGTGACGAAGGCGACGATATCGTCACCATCGGTATCACCGACCACGCTCAGGAGCTGTTAGGTGACCTCGTGTTTGTCGAGTTGCCGGAAATCGGTGAGAACATTGAAATCAAGGCAGAGGCCGGCGTAGTCGAGTCGGTCAAGGCGGCTTCGGATATCTTCAGCCCGGTCAGCGGAGAAGTCATTGAGGTCAACGAAGATCTGGTCGACAGTCCGGAAATGGTCAACGAGCAACCTTATGACGGTGGCTGGATTTACAAGCTGAAACTGAGCAATGCCAGTGAAATGGATGACCTGCTCAACGCCGAGGGCTATACCGAAGTCGTCGAAGCCGACGAACACTGACACAGAGGCAAGTCATGCCGTTTATTCCCCACACGGACGATGAGGTTCGTGAGATGCTCGATGCCATCGGCGTTGAGCAAATCGATGACCTGTTTGATGAGATTCCCGCCGAGCTGCGCAATGTCGACCTGAGCGGCATACCCGAAGGCCTGACCGAAATGGAAGTGGCCGGCCTGATGCATGAGCGCGCCCGCCAGGATGGCCATGCCTATGCGTTCATCGGTGCCGGCGCCTACGATCACCATATCCCCGCGGCAGTGTGGGAGATCGCCACACGCGGCGAATTCTACAGCGCCTACACGCCATACCAGGCCGAAGCCAGTCAGGGCACGTTGCAGCTGCTGTATGAATTCCAGTCGATGATGGCGGCGCTGACCGATATGGACGCTTCCAATGCCTCGCTGTATGATGGCGCTTCGGCGTTGGGCGAAGCCATGCTCATGGCGGTGCGGGCGCATCGCAAATCGAAATCACGCAAAATCCTGGTGCCGAAGTCATTGCACCCGGCCTATCGCGCTACCGCGCACAGCATTGTTAAAAATCAGCAGATCGAGCTCATCGAACTACCGTATGACGCAAGCGGTAAGACCGATCTCGATGCGCTGCAGCAATACTGTGACGAGGACATCACCGCGCTGGTGGTGCCGCAACCGAATTTCTTCGGCGTGCTCGAGGATGTGGATGCTTTGAGCCAATGGGCGCAGGACAACAACGCCCTGGTCATTGCCGTGGTCAATCCACTGGCGCTGTCGATCCTCAAGCCACCCGGCCAGTGGGGCAATGGCGGTGCGGATATTTGCTGTGGTGAAGGCCAGCCGTTGGGCATTCCGTTGTCTTCGGGTGGTCCGTATTTCGGTTTCATGTGCTGTAAACAGGCGCTGGTGCGCCAGATGCCGGGTCGTATCATTGGCCGCACGGTCGATCTTGATGGCAAGCCCGGCTACAGCCTGACACTGCAGGCGCGTGAGCAGCACATTCGCCGTTCCAAGGCGACCTCGAATATCTGTACCAACCAGGGCCTCATGGTGACCGCAGCGACCATTCACATGGCCATGCTCGGCGCTGAGGGGCTGGCGCGTGCCGCTGGTAGCTCGCATGCCAAGCACCGCCAACTGATCGAGCGGCTCACGGCAATCGACGGCGTCGAGCCGGTGTTCAACAGCCCGGTGTACAATGAAACGGTCTTACGCCTGCCGATCGAAGCCAGCGAAATCCTGCGCGCCCTGGCGGTGGACAATGTGCTGGCCGGTTATGACATGAGCGAACACTACCCGGAACTCGGCCATTGCCTGTTGGTGTGTTCGACCGAAAAGCAGACCGATACCGCAGTGGATGTGTTTGTCGACAGGCTGCAGAGCGTCATCTCGGCCCGCGCCAATCCGGATCGTCCGGCCAAACCAAAACTCAATGTGTGATGTGATCGATTATGCTGATTTTTGAACAATCCAGGAGCGGTCGCCGGGCACAGGCGCAGGCGCCGGCGCCGGCACAAATGGCGGCGCTTGACGATATCCCGCAGAATCTGTTGCGGGAACAGGCACCGGTCTTGCCGGAAGTGTCTGAAATGCAGGCGGTGCGCCACTACACTTCCTTGTCGCAGAAAAACTTTTCCATCGACACCAATTTTTATCCGCTCGGCTCGTGCACGATGAAATACAATCCGCGCGCCTGTAACAGCCTGGCGTTATTGCCGGGACTGGCGACGCGTCATCCGTATGCACCGGACTCACACAGTCAGGGCTTTATGAGCTGCATGTTTGAGCTGCAGGAAATCCTCAAGCAGGTGACCGGCATGCAGGCGGTGTCACTGACACCGATGGCAGGCGCCCAAGGTGAGTTTGCCGGTGTGGCGATGATCCGCGCCTATCATGATGCGCGCGGCGACAACGAGCGTAATGAAATTCTGGTGCCGGACGCGGCACATGGTACCAACCCGGCATCGGCGGTCATGTGCGGTTTCAAGATTCGCGAAATCCCGACCGGTGCGGACGGTGACATCGATATCGAAAAGCTCAAGCAGGTGTTGGGCCCGCAAACCGCAGGCATCATGCTGACCAACCCGTCGACGCTGGGCGTGTTCGAACGCAAGATCAGCGAAATCGCCAAGCTGGTGCACGCAGCGGGCGGCCTGCTGTATTACGATGGCGCCAATCTCAACGCCATTCTCGGCAAGGTGCGGCCAGGTGATATGGGCTTCGATGTGATTCATATGAATCTGCACAAAACCTTTTCGACGCCACACGGCGGCGGTGGACCGGGCGCCGGTCCGGTCGGTGTGAGTGCGCGCCTCGAACCCTTCCTGCCAATTCCGATGGTGGCGCACAACGGCCAGGAATATCGCTGGCTGACCGAGCAGGATCGGCCACAAAGCATCGGCCGTCTGTCGACATTCGCCGGTAACGCCGGCATTTTGCTGCGCGCCTACATCTATGCGCGCATGCTCGGTCGTGAAGGCATGACGCGCGTCGCCGAATTCTCCACGCTGAATGCCAACTACATGTTGAAAAAACTCATGCAGGCGGGTTTCACTGCCGCCTATCCTGAACGCCGCGCCACGCATGAGTTCATTCTGACGCTGAAAAAACAGGCCAAGCAGCTGGGCGTTAACACCATGGATTTCGCCAAACGCCTGCTCGATTACGGCGTGCATGCGCCAACCACCTATTTCCCGTTGCTGATTCCGGAGTGTCTGCTGATCGAGCCGACCGAAACCGAATCACGCCAGGAACTGGATAATTTCATCAACATCATGCAACAAATCCAGCAGGAAGCTGAAAACGACGCTGAGCAGGTCAGGGGTGCCCCCTGGAATCTGCCGGTGCGGCGCCTTGATGACGTGCGTGCCGCGCGCGAGCTGGACATTCGCTGGTCGGGAGAACAAAAGTAATCAATTTTGCCTGACCCTTACCTTCTTCGGTAAACTTGCCGGAAAAACAAGCATCTAGAAAAATTCAACAGGGAGTAACATGTCAGCGCTGATTTGCGGCTCGTTCGCTTACGACACCATTATGGTGTTTCAGGACCATTTCAAGAACCACATCCTGCCGGATCAGGTGCACATTCTGAATGTGTCCTTTCTGGTACCTGAATTGCGTCGCGAATACGGCGGTTGTGCTGGCAATATTGCCTACAACCTGAAACTGCTCGGTGGTGACGGTCTGCCGATGGGCACGGTTGGCAGCGATTTCTCACCCTATGCGAAATGGATGGATGAGTGCGGTGTGAAGCGTGACTGCATTCGCGTGATTCCCGGCAGTTATACCGCGCAGGCTTACATCACCACCGATCAGGATGACAACCAGATCACCGCATTTCACCCCGGTGCGATGAACTTCTCCCACGAAAACAAGGTGGCCGACGCTAAAGGCGCCACGATCGGGCTGGTGTCGCCGGATGGCCGCCAGGGCATGATCGAGCACGCCGAGCAATTTGCCGATGCCAGCATTCCGTTCATGTTTGATCCGGGCCAGGGCATGCCGATGTTCGATGGCCAAGATCTGCTGCGTTTTGCCGAGCAGGCCACCTGGCTGGCGTTCAACGATTATGAGATCAAGCTCATGTCAGACAAGACCGGCAAAAGCCCGCAACAACTGGCTGACATGGTGGACGCCATGGTTGTCACGCGCGGCGGTGAAGGCTCGCTGATATACAGCGGCGGTCAGGTCATGGAAATTCCGAGCGTGCCGGTGGCGCAACTGCTTGATCCGACCGGCTGTGGCGATGCTTATCGCGCCGGTTTGCTGTACGGTCTCATGAACGATATGGACTGGCAGATGACCGGGCGCATCGCTTCCCTGATGGGCGCGATCAAGATCGAGCAGGCCGGTACGCAAAATCACAAGTTCAGTGCCGATGAATTTGCCGAGCGTTTCAAAAGCGCGTTTGGCATGAGTCTCAACTGACGACCTGACTCATGTTATTCAGCCGCATCAAAAAATGCCCCCGCTGCAATGGCATCAACTTTACCCGTCTGCGCGCGCCATTCTGGTCGCGCTGGTTGATGCCCAATACCCGGGTATTCCGCTGCAACGGCTGCCGTGAAAAGGTCTATGTCGTTAATATAGATAACCAAGATACCCCGCTAAGTAATTAGAGACGGATATGAAAGAAGGGCACGTGGCTGTCAGGCTGGTCAGGAATGCCGAGCGTCGTTTGCGCGCCGGTCACAGCTGGGTCTACAGCAATGAAATCGACAACTCGGTAACACCGCTGAAGAGTTTTGCGGTGGGACAACCGGTCGATGTGCTGAATCATCAGGGTAAATGGCTGGGCGCCGGTTACATCAATCCGCATTCACTGATTTGTGTGCGTCTGCTCAGCCGCAATGCCGATTTTCCGGTCGGTGTGTCACTGTTGGTGCATCGTCTCAAGATCGCGTTGTCACTGCGCCAGCGTTTTTACTCTTTACCTTATTACCGGCTGGTGTTCGCCGAGTCGGACGGCCTGCCCGGTCTCATCATTGACCGCTACGGTGACTATTATTCGGTGGTGATCACTACCGCCGGTATAGAACAGCTGCGTGAGTCCTTGATCGAGGCGATGCACAAGGTACTTAAACCTGCGGGCATCTTGTTTCGCAATGACAGCCCGATCCGGAAGCTGGAAGAATTGCCGCTGTATGTCGAACTGGCGGCTGGTGAGATTCCTGAACTGGTCACTGTGCAGGAAGGTCAGAACCACTTCCGGGTATCGCTGCATGAAGGCCAGAAAACCGGCTGGTTTTTTGACCAGGCCGCCAATCGTGAGCGCATGCTGCGCTATGTTCCGGGCAAAACGGTGCTGGATGTCTGCAGTTATATCGGCGCCTGGTCGGTGCGTGCCGCCAGTGCCGGTGCGACTGCAGTGACCAGTGTGGATGTGTCGGAGGCGGCGCTGTCGGCGCTGCAGCACAATGCGCAGCTCAATCAGGTCGAAGACAAAATCGAAACGCTACAGGGTGATGCCTTCAAGACCTTGCGCCAGCTCAAGGCCGAAGGTCGCAAATTTGATGTCGTGATTCTGGATCCGCCGGCATTCATCAAACGCCGCAAGGACCTCAAGCAGGGACAAATCGCCTATCGGCGTCTTAATGAAGCGGCCATTCAGTTGCTCAACAACGACGGCATACTGATCAGTGCGTCCTGTTCTTTTCACTTGTCGAGGAATGATTTGCTGAAACTGGTGCAACAGTCTGCGCGGCACTCGGACCGCATGTTGCAATTACTGGAGGAAGGCTGGCAGGGTGTGGATCATCCCATTCACCCTGCGATTGAAGAAACGGCGTATCTGAAAGCGTTGTATTTTCGGGTATTGAAAAACTTTCAGTAAATCAGACGTGGTTGGCGATGCGCATGACTTCCATCTTGATGCGCGCCCGCTCATTCGGTGGCAGCGATTGCCAGTAAGTGGCGACTTCACGAGCCTCATCGGATAATGGGCTGGCCTGCTGGTCACCAAACATCAGCCATGCCGGATTGACGCCGAGTACTTCGGCGATCTTGTCAATCTTGCGGGGCCTCAGACTTTTACCGTTTTCTATTTTCTGAATGACAGCCTGGTTGGTGTCCGCATGGATCGCCAACTGGTCCTGGGTCCAGCCTTTCTGGTGTCTTTTATAACGGACGCGTTCGCCAAGTGTCCGCAGAAATGGGTTTACAGTCCTTAAGTCCATAATAGCTACTCTAGTTAATATTCCGAAGATGGAACTCGTTGGTGGAATTTATAACGGCAGTTGAATAAGGGACTTGAAAATTATTTTGAAAGTTAGGAATTCTGTTCTTATCCGAAATCACCTCATTTCTTGGTGTCGGCAAAGAAGGCCGTGGTATTAATCAGCTGATCGATCTGCTCAACTTGCTGCTGATAACGCAAACCCTTCGTGTCGCCATACTGTTGCTGGAATTGTTGCTGTGTCATCGGCGCAGGCAACTGATCGATTGGTGGTAGCAAATCATTGCCGTCGTTCAGCGCCGCCAGTTTTTGTTGTATTGCCAAAGCGCTGTCATGACTGCGCACTGCCAGGTCGCCTAGTAATGTACCGGCACGGTCGGCGGTCAGGTCGGCAAAACTGAAACCGGAGCCGCCGTCGGCGTCACTGATCTCCTTGCCGAGTCCCACCAGAGTGGATAACAGGCTGTCGCCGTTGGCGGCAATCGCTGCGGATACCAGAAAATGCTGGGCAAGGTCACGGCGTTGGCGCAGTTGTAACCGAAATACCGGCAGGACAGGTGCGGCATGGTAGGCGCGTCGTCCCAATGCCCAGTTGCCGAGCACAAACAGCAGGGCGCGATTCTCTTCGATCGGATCGTTTTGTTGTGAGCGGCTGGCTGCCTGTTTGAACAATGTCTGCATCGCCAGCCTGAATGATGAGGTCTTGATTGGATGCAATGCAGAAAGCTGTTTGGCGTAATAACGCATCAGGGTTTTGTCGATCTGCTGGTCCAGTTGTTGTCGGGCAAGCTGCTCCCATTGCGACAGCCAACGATAACGGATACTGACATGCTGGGGTGTGATACTGATGTCATCAAGTGTTTGCTGAAACAACTGCCAATGTGGGTTGTCTGCCAGCAACCAGATGCCGGCATCTAGAAATAACTGTGTCAGTGCTGATGGTATCTGCAGTTTTCCCATGCGCAGATGGCTGATTTGCGCTGCCTGCCGGTTGGCCTGTATTTGCATGTCGAGATTGAAGTAGCGGCCAAACGGGTTCTGCGGCAGCTGAGCCGACAGGGCGATGTGCGCACTGTTGTCACCCAGTGTGATACTGGCGTTGCCGGGCGTGAAACGCTGGATCAGATAGTTGGCGGTCAGGTTGAGGTCATCCGGGGTGAGGCTTAAATTGCGTACGCTGCCCTCCGTCAGGCTGTCCGGCTTGTGTGTTTTCAGGATCTGTTTGGCGCGTTTGACATCCTCACTGGTCAATGTTGTGGTGCTGCCCTGGACTTCTGGATTGTCTGACAGTGAAAATAACAGGCCGCCAACCAGTAATATTGGCGTCAGCAAGATCAGTAACAGCAGCAGTTTAAACAGCAGTTTCACAAAATTATCCTGTCGGGTGCCGCAAGCGGGCGCATTGTTGTTACTATACGCGCCTGAGAACAATTAAACGAAACCACCCGGGTTTTTCTGTGACCGACTTCATCGTGACCGAGCTGTACAACAAGCCACAATTTGCATGCTGACCTATCCCGACATCGATCCGGTTGCGCTGCAACTCGGGCCGCTCAAGGTGCACTGGTATGGTCTGAGCTATATGCTGGGTTTTGTCGCCGGCTGGTTGCTGGCGCGCTGGCGCGCAAAGCAGTCCAATGGTCTCTGGACCATGAAGATGACCGATGATTTGCTGTTTTACGCCGTGCTGGGCGTGGTGCTGGGCGGGCGCATCGGTTACATCCTGTTTTACGATTTCAGCCATGTTCTAAATGACCCGTTACTGCTGTTCAAGGTGTGGCAGGGCGGCATGTCATTTCACGGCGGTTTGCTCGGTGTATTGCTCGCCATGTTGCTGTTCGCGCGGCGTATGCAAATGCGTTTTTTCACCGTTACCGATTTTATCGCGCCGCTGGTGCCGCTTGGCCTGCTGACCGGTCGGTTGGGTAATTTCATCAATGGCGAACTCTGGGGTGCGCCGTCTGATGTGCCATGGGCGATGCAGGTTTCCTGCAGCCGGTTTTATTATCTGTGCAGCGACAAGCTGCAGTTGCCCCCTGGTACGCGGATGACGCCGCCGCTGCACCCGTCACAGCTCTACGAGGCGCTGCTCGAAGGCGTGCTGTTGTTCGTGATGCTGTGGCTGTATTCCAGCCGCCAGCCGCCGCGTATGGCGGTATCGGGCGCCTTTCTGTTTGGCTATGGCTTGTTTCGCTCCGCTGTCGAATTCGTCAGAATGCCGGATGCGCACATCGGTTATCTGTTTGGCGACTGGCTCACCATGGGCCATGTCCTGAGTTTACCGATGCTGCTGGCGGGCGCAGCGTTGCTGTATTTTGCCTATCAACAAAAAAGCGGAAAACGACTGACATGAAAGAATATCTCGATTTGATGCGCCATGTGCGTAACAACGGCGCCCGGAAAGAAGACCGCACCGGCACTGGCACACTGAGCGTGTTCGGTTATCAAATGCGTTTTGATTTACAGCAAGGTTTTCCACTGGTAACCACCAAGAAGTGCCACTTGCGTTCCATTATCCACGAGTTGTTGTGGTTCATTCGTGGCGAGACCAATATTGCTTATCTTAAGGATAATGGCGTCAGCATCTGGGATGAGTGGGCTGATGAGCAGGGCGACCTAGGTCCGGTCTACGGCAAGCAGTGGCGTTCCTGGCCAGCGGCGGATGGCCGCAGTGTCGACCAGCTCAAGCAGGTGATTGAGCAGATCAAAAACAATCCCGATTCACGCCGCCTGATCGTGTCAGCCTGGAATGTGGGTGAACTCGACAAGATGGCGCTGGCGCCTTGCCATGCGTTTTTCCAGTTTTATGTCTGTGACGGGCGCCTGTCGTGCCAGCTGTACCAGCGTAGCGCCGACATTTTTCTCGGCGTGCCGTTTAACATCGCCAGCTATGCGTTGCTGACCATGATGATCGCCCAGGTGTGTGATCTGCAGCCGGGCGATTTCGTGCACACGTTCGGTGACGCGCATCTTTATTCCAATCACCTGGAGCAGGCTGACCTGCAGTTATCACGCGAACCCTTTCCGCTGCCGAGCATGAAAATCAATCCGCAGGTCAAGGACATCGAACAATTCCGTTTTGAGGATTTTGAACTGCTGAGCTACCAGGCGCATCCGCACATCAAGGCACCGGTTGCGGTATGACTGAGCATGGTCCGCTGATTTCGATTGTCGCGGCGATGGCGAAAAATGGCGTGATCGGCATCGACAACCGTTTGCCGTGGCACCTGCCGGATGACCTGAAACATTTCAAGCAACTCACGCTCGACAAGACCATCGTCATGGGACGCAATACCTGGGAATCACTGCCGGGACTGTTGCCACGGCGTCGGCATATCGTCATCAGCCGCCGGGCGGATTATCAGGCCGAAGGCGCTGAAGTCATGCACAGCATCACGGATGTGCTGGCGGCGACAAAAGACGAAGCCGAGATTTTCATTGTCGGTGGCGCCAATCTGTATGCGCAAATGCTACCGTATGCGCAACGCATGTACCTCACCGAGATCGATGCCGAAATCGATGGCGATGCGTTTTTTCCGGCCTGGGACGCGCAGCAGTGGCACTGCGAGCAGCGTCAGTTACATGCTGCTGATGAACGCCATGCTTATGCGTTTGAATTTTTGACTTACGAGCGCACGGACGACAATTGACTCACATCGGCGGTGATGTGAGTCAATCCAGCAGCCTGAGGCTGTTCATGAGCTTGTCTTCGGTGACCGGCTCGACGATGCAGCTAAAGTTATCGACGCGGGCCTGCTGTTGGTCATCTGCCGCGATCAGGACGATGTCAGCCGTCGGGAATTGTTGCTGAAGTTGTTGTGGAATTGCATCGTTGTCAAAGCCGGACGCATTCATGTTGACAATGATGAGCTGGATGGACTTGCCGGCGGTTTTGCTGAATGCTTCTGCCTTGCTGGCAACATCAATGCTGGTCCACGCCGGATGATGCGCCTTGATGATGGTATTGATCAACATGCGCGACATGCGGTTGTCGTCAACAATGAGAACGGTTTTGTGCATTGGCCTTCCGCAGTGAGCCGGGCCGGCAATGGCCCTCAACTTAAAATAAATTTATAGCGGATTGTGACAATTTTGCTGCAGTTATGCCGGCCTATTTCAGCTCGGCGAGCAGGCGCTGCATCATGGAAATGGCCTGGCTGTGATAGCCGCCGCCGAACAGGTTGGTGTGATTGAGAATGTGGTACAGGTTGTAGAAGGTTTTGCGCGTCTGGTAAGCGACATCCAGCGGCCAGGCCTGTTGATAGGCGGCGTAAAAATCCCGACCAAAACCGCCGAACAGTTCGGTCATGGCGAGGTCGGCTTCGCGATCGCCATAATAGGTTGCGGGATCAAAAATTACCGGTAGGCCATTTTCATCAAACGCCATATTGCCGCCCCAGAGATCGCCGTGCAGCAGCGACGCCTGTGGCTGGTGGTTGATCAGGGCGTCACAGCGATCACGCAGTTGTTCGCCGAGATCGAGTACCTGGCCGGAGTAGCCGTTTTGTTTCAGCAGCTCGAGCTGGAATCCGAGGCGTTGCTGTTTCCAGAACTCGATCCAGTCATCCTGCCAGTCATTGCTTTGTGCGGTGGAACCGATGGTGTTGTCGCGCCGCCAGCCGAAGCGTTCATTGACATGCTGATGCAGTTCGGCCAGTTGCTGGCCGGCAAGGCGGCTGGAGTCGGCCTTGCCGCGTGAAAAACGAATGTGTTCCAGCACCAGCCAGGCTTGCGACTCGTCGCTGCCGTAGCAGATCACTTCGGGCACCCGCAGGCAATTTGCCTGGCGCAGGTCTCGCAGGCCTTCGGCCTCGGCGGCAAACATGTCGGCCAGCTGCGCCTGGTTGAGCTTGACGAAAAACCGCCGGGCATCGTCTTGCAACAACAGACTGCTGTTGATGCTACCGCCACCAACGTTGCGAACTTCCGCCGGACGAAATTCGGTGCCGATGCTCTGGCTGATGTGTTGAATCAGGTTTTGCAGTTGTTGCATGCTGGCTGTCCGGGTCGCCGCGTTGGCGCTGATTGGTTTTATGACTGCAGAAAAGTATCTTTCGTTTTACTTATACACACAAGATTTCAGAGGCTTATTACGCTATATGAATGAAATTCCTAAAGCATTCGTATATTAGCGAAATCTATAAGATGTTGAAAAGTAATGTTTTAATAAATTTGATGCTGGCATCAAAATATTTACATGAGATTTGATCTTGATTATTGCTCAAGGGTATGCCGTTTTTTTCCACAAACTTATCCACAGGTTTCTCAGCTGTCTGTGAGCAGTTGATTTGTTAAAGTCTGCTCATGTCCGTGCCTTCCGTGCTGCGAGTAGCGATCTCGATTCCCCTCCGCGCCCTGTTTGATTATCTGCCGCCAGCCGATGTCGATATCGCCACATTGCAGCTGGGCGTGCGTCTGCTGGTGCCATTCGGTCGAGGCCAGCGCGTCGCTGTACTGGTCGACCTGCTGCAGCAGGCTTCTGTAAGCCCGGATCTGCTCAAGCCGGTGGCCCGGTTGCTGGATGAGCAGCCGCTGCTGCGTCAGCAGGACATCGATTTTCTGTCCTGGGCGGCAGCCTATTATCAGCACCCGGCCGGCGAGGTCATACTGGCGGCTTTGCCGACGCACCTGCGCAAGGGCAATGCGCTGGTCAACAAGGCGGAAAAAGGCTGGCGCGTGACTGCGCAGGGCCAAAGTACAGCGGTCGACTCGCTGAAAAGATCTCCCAAGCAACTGCAATTACTGCAGTTTTTACAGCAACAGACCTGTGTTTCGCAGACCGAGGTTATGCTGCAGTTCGGCAATTGCCGCTCGTCACTCAAGGCGTTGCAGGACAAGGCCCTGCTGGAATCCTGCGAGATGGAAGCCGGTGCTGCTTCAGAGGCACCGACCGAACCGGCCCCGCAGCTTAATGCCGAGCAGCAGCAGGCAGTCGATAGTGTCCAGCAACTGAACGGTTTTGGCGTGGCTTTACTCAACGGCATCACCGGTAGCGGCAAAACCGAAGTGTACCTGGCACTGGTTTCAGCCATCGTGGCTTCCGGCCGGCAGGTGCTGGTGCTGGCACCGGAGATCGGTCTGACGCCACAGTTACTGACACGCTTTCGTCGGCGGCTTGGGGCCAATCTGGTTGCCTTGCATTCCGGTCTGGCGGAAACCGAGCGTGCCCATGCCTGGCAACAGGCGGCGGCCGGTCAGGCCAAAGTCGTGATCGGCACACGTTCGGCGGTGTTCACGCCGATGCCGCAACTGGCGTTGGTGATTGTGGATGAAGAACACGACATTTCTTTCAAACAGCAGGAAGGGTTTCGCTATTCGGCGCGCGACATGGCGGTGGCGCTGGCCAAGTCGAGGGATTGTCCGGTGTTACTCGGTTCGGCGACGCCGTCGTTTGAAAGCCTGCAGAATGTCGAGCGCGGCAATTATCAGCAATTGCGACTAACCCAACGCGCCGGTGCAGCGCAGCTGCCGGTCATGGATCTGGTGGATATCCGCTCAGTACGGCTGCAGGCCGGCCTGTCGCCGGTGAGCAAACGTCTGATCGGCGAGCAACTGCAGCAGGACAATCAGGTGCTGGTGTTCATCAATCGGCGCGGTTTTGCGCCGGTGCTGACCTGCCATGCCTGCGGTTGGGTGGATCAATGCAAACGCTGTGATGCGCGCATGACGTACCACGCTGCGCGTAAATTGCTGTGGTGTCATCACTGCGGCTACCAGCATCCGGTACCGCCGACTTGTCCCGAATGTGACAGCGACAGTCTCTATACACTGGGGCAGGGTACCGAGCAGGTCGAGGCGATGCTGGCCGAGGCGTTTCCGGATTACGCCTGCGTGCGCATCGACCAGGATTCGACGCGCCGCAAGGGCAGTCTCGAGAGCATGCTCGATGACATTCACAGCAAAAAATATCGCATCCTGATCGGCACGCAGATGCTCGCCAAGGGGCATGATTTTCCGGATGTCACCCTGGTGGTGTTGCTGGATGTGGATCAGGGGCTGTACGGTAGCGATTTTCGTGCACCCGAACGCATGGCACAGCAGATCCTGCAGGTAGCCGGCCGTGCCGGTCGTAGTGACAAGCCGGGGCGGGTGTTGATTCAGACTCGCCATCCGGATCATCCCTTGTTACAAACCCTGATTCATGACGGTTATAGCGCTTTTGCACATCAGGCCTTGCTGGAACGCCAGCAGGTTGGTTTCCCGCCGTTCAGCTTCCAGGCACTGGTGCGTGCCGAAGCCACCCAGGCGCAACTGCCGGAACAGTTTCTGCGAGAAGTCTGTGAGCCGGCTGGTTTGGCCGAGTCGGGTATTTCCTCAGAGGCGATCGAATTCTGGGGGCCGGTGCCGGCCATCATGCAAAAACGCGCCGGCAAACACCGTTTCCATTTGTTGCTGCAATCGGCCAGCCGGGTGCAACTGCACCACTTTCTGCATGCCTGGCTGGTGTTTGCAGAGTCGCGGCCATTGAGCAAGAAAGTGCGCTGGTCGGTGGATGTTGATCCGCAGGACTTTTACTCTTGAGCCATTGCGGTTACCCAAGCACAGAAAAACAATGCGCAACTGTCCAGTCGGCCGTGAATGCTGGTATGCTTCGCGGCTATTTACTCTCGATTGAAGCAGCCGGTTTTCGGCTGTATTTTCGACAGCGGAAAGCAACATGAAACAACAGATTCAACAACTGCTGGCAGATGCGCTGGCGGTATTGCATGAACAGGGCGAATTGCCTGACAGCATCACTGACTTGCCCATGGTCGAACGTGCGCGTGACCAGTCACACGGTGACTTTGCCTCGAACGTCGCGCTGGTGCATGCCAAAAGTGCAAAAATGAAGCCGCGTGACCTGGCCGAAAAAATCGTCGCGCAGTTGCCGTCATCCGACTTGATCGAAGCGGTGGAAATCGCTGGCCCCGGGTTCATCAATTTCAAAATGACCGGTACTGCCTATCTGCAACTGGTGCCGGAGATTCTCAGTGCCGGACACAGTTATGGCCGCTCCGATCTCGGTCAGGGCAAACGGGTGCAGGTCGAATTCGTGTCGGCCAATCCGACCGGACCATTACATGTCGGCCACGGTCGCGGTGCGGCCTATGGCGCGGTGGTGGCGGATCTGCTGGAAGCCGTCGGTTTTGATGTGCATCGCGAATATTATGTGAACGATGCCGGTCGGCAGATGGACATTCTCGCCACCTCGGTATGGCTGCGTTACCTGGAGCTGGCCGACGAAGAACTGGTGTTCCCGGCCAATGGCTACAAGGGCGACTATGTCTGGGACATCGCGGCAACCCTGCATCGTGAACACGGCAACGATTATCGCATCGACGCCAACGAGGTGTTTGCCGACATTCCGGCGGATGAACCGGCCGGTGGCGATAAGGAATTGCACATCGATGCGCTGATCGCACACGCCAAACTGCTGCTGGGTGACAATCGATATCGCTACGTGTTTGAGCTAGCGCTGAATACCATTCTCGATGATATTCGTGACGACCTGGGCCTGTTCGGTGTGACCTACCAGGACTGGTTTTCGGAAAAGTCGCTGGTCGAGTCCGGCGCCGTCAACCAGGCCATCGAAAAGCTGCGCCAGTCCGGTCATCTGTATGAGCAGGGTGGGGCGCTGTGGTTTCGGTCGACCGATTTCGGTGACGAAAAAGACCGCGTAGTGGTGCGTGATAACGGCCAGGCGACCTATTTTGCTTCGGATATCGCCTACCACATGCAAAAGCTGGAACGCGGTTTTGATCGCGTGATCGATGTCTGGGGCTCGGATCATCACGGCTATGTGCCGCGTGTGCGCGCCGCGCTGCAGGCCATGGGCGAGGATGACAAAAAGCTCGACGTGCTGCTGGTGCAGTTTGCCGTGTTGTACCGTTCCGGCGAGAAAGTGCAGATGTCGACGCGTTCGGGTGAATTCGTCACCTTGCGGGAATTGCGCAAGGAAGTCGGTCGCGATGCGGCGCGCTTCTTTTATGTCATGCGCAAGTGTGAGCAACACATGGATTTTGATCTCGACTTGGCCAAGTCGCAGTCGTCCGACAACCCGGTGTATTACGTGCAATACGCGCACGCACGGGTCTGTTCGGTGTTACGCCAGGCGGCTGAAAAGAACCTGGCGGTGGAACCGTCGGCCGGTATTGAAAATCTGCAGTTGTTGAGCGAAACGCAGGAACAGGCGTTGCTAAAAAACCTGTCGCGTTATCCTGAAGTAGTCGAAGCGGCGGCGCTCAATGAAGAGCCGCACCAGCTGACCCATTACCTGCGCGAGCTGGCCAACGAGTTTCACAGTTATTACAACAGCTTCCAGTTCCTGGTCGATGATGACCGGCTGCGTGATGCGCGCATCAAACTGATTCTGTCCGTACGTGAGGTGCTGCGTAATGGCCTTAACCTGATTGGAGTCTCTGCACCGGAAAGCATGTAAATGGCCAAGGATTATCGACGCCTCGCGCAACCGTCCGCGCCCAAAAAACAGCCGACGCCGGCCTGGATCAGTTTCAGTTACGGACTGGTGTTCGGTATCGCTGTGACCGGCCTGGCCTGGTATACGCTCATGCCGGCAGGCGTGGGTCTGGCGTGGCCGGATTTTGCCAAAGAAAACATCCGCCAGGTCAAACAGCAACTGCAGCAGGAAAAGCCGGAGCCGCAGAAGCCGAAGTTTGATTTCTATACCATCCTGCCCGAGATGGAGGTGGTGATCAGCGACGAGGAAGCGGCACCACCACCGGCGAAAAATATCGCCACTCCGACAAGCGCCGAAGACGGCAAACCGCTCAATTACCGCCTGCAGGTCGGTTCCTTCAAACGGCTGGCCGATGCCGACCGGCAGAAAGCGCGCCTGGCGTTGATCGGGGTCGAAGCCGGTATCGAAAAGGTCAATATCGGTCAGGGCGAGGTTTACCATCGGGTACTGACCCAGCCGTTCAAAAGCCGGCAGGAACTCAATGCCAGCCGCAAACGCCTGCAGCAAAACGGCATCAATTCACTCGTGGTGCAGATCAGGCAATAGTCATTTGTCCGGGGCCTGCTGCTCAACCCCGGCCGCGTACTTGTTTAACCAGGACCGCACCCGAATCAGCAGTGATTCATTCAGGCCGGTGAAATCATGGTCAGCACCTTCGACTTCAATCTGGCGGGATTGCGGGTTGCTCTGTAAAGCGATGCGGCGTTGCTGCGGTGTGGCGGCTTCGCTGTAGAAACCGCGGCTGCCGTACAGGTCCAGCACCGGCAGTGGCAGTTTTTCGAGGTTTTTCAACAGCGAGCCGCCCGGGTCGAGGGCTTCGATGCAGACAAGGGCGGTGATTTTGGTTTCGCTCTGGCTGGCCAGGTATTGCAGCGCCATGGCGGCGCCGACATCGTGTGCGATGATGACCTGGTTGAGGTTGTTTTTATCATTGAATAACTTGCTGGCAGCCTCGATACGTGGTGCCACTTCGTTCAGCAGGCTGGCGTAACTGGCCAGATTGTTATCCGGCGCTATGGGTATCTGCAGCGACAAGGTGCTCCAGCCGCTGGCGGGCAGGCGTTGACGCAACGGGCGAATCACCTGTGGCGCATCCGGATTGCTGGCCATGCCGTGCAGCAAAATGGCGGCGCCTTTGGTCTCGGCCAGACGGTTTTTTTCATATATGGCCAACACTTCCAGCTCGCCGGCCTTGAGGCGCGTGATTTCTCCACTGTCCAGTTGTTGTTCCAGTTCGCGGGCGATTTGCGCTTCCTTGAGCACATCCGAGGCGGCAGCCGGCAAAATACCGGCAGCGATGAAAATCAGTAGCAGGACCAGTAGCTGGAATAGCGGCGCTTTTTGTGCGTGATTCGTTGTCAATGCTGAAAAAATATCCGGCTTGAGGTAAAGTCGCGGTTCGTTTGCTCCCAGTATAGGGAGCGTGAAGTATTTTTCCAGAAACGGCCTTGCCGGCCGGCTGATCAACACGAGGATAAGCTAAATGGCTAAAGATGATCTGATTGCGCCATCCATTCTGTCTGCGGATTTCGCCCGACTCGGCGAGGAATGCGATAACGTTCTGGCTTCCGGTGCGGACATCATCCATTTTGATGTCATGGACAATCACTACGTGCCCAATCTCACCATTGGCCCACTGGTGTGTGATGCGCTGCGCAAACACGGCATCACCGCACCGATTGACGTGCATCTCATGGTCAGCCCGGTCGACCGTATCGTTGGCGACTTCGCTGCTGCCGGCGCTACCTACATCACCTTCCACCCGGAAGCTTCCGAGCACATCGACCGCACCCTGCAACTGATCAAGTCGGAAGGCTGCAAGGCCGGCCTGGTGTTCAACCCGGCCACGCCGCTGTCGCATCTGGAATACGTCATGGACAAGATCGATATGATCCTGCTGATGTCGGTCAACCCCGGTTTCGGTGGCCAGAGCTTCATTCCGGCGACCATGGAAAAACTGCGCCAGGCGCGCAAGCTCATCGATGATTCCGGTCTCGATATCCGTCTGGAAATCGACGGTGGCGTCAAGGCGGACAACATCGGTGAGATCAAGGCGGCGGGTGCCGATACCTTTGTTTCCGGCTCCGGTATTTTCGGCGGTTTCTCGGAATCCGATCCGCACGGCTACGACAGCATCATCAAGAAGATGCGCGACGAAATGGCCAAGGCCTGATCTTCAATCCCGGGCAGTACTGTGATTAAAAAACCGCAAATGGTGCTCATCGATGTCGATGGCACCCTGGTCGACAGCGTGCCGGATCTGGCCTATTGCGTTGATGAGATGATGTTGGCGCTGGGGCGTGAGCCTTATGGTGAAGCGCCGGTACGCGACTGGGTTGGCAACGGTGTCGAACGTCTGGTGCGTCGTGCGTTGATCGGGCAGCTCGATGGCGAGCCGGATGAAGAGCTGTTCCAGCAGGCTTATCCGATCTTCCTTGATCTATACGCCGACAACACCTGCAAACGCACCATCCTGTATCCGGGGGTCAAGGAGGGGCTGGCTCATCTGCAGTCCCAGGGCTACAAGATTGGCTGTGTCACCAACAAGGCGGCGCAGTTCACGCTGCCGATCCTCAAGCAGCTCGGTATCTACGATATTTTCAGCATCGTGGTGTCCGGCGACACGCTGTCGGTGAAAAAACCCGACCCGCAACCCTTGTTGTATGCCGCCGAGCAACTCGGCGTGAGTGCCGAAAATTCACTCATGCTGGGTGATTCGCAAAGTGATGTGAAAGCGGCGCGTGCCGCCGGTTTCCAGATCATCTGCATGAGTTATGGCTACAATCATGGCGAGGATATTCGTCAATATGATCCGGATCTGGTGATTGATTCCATGGCGGAGCTGAAAAATGTGTTGTAATGGCAACCACATTTTTCCGATCCAGGAGTAGCTCATGTTTCGCGCCATCCCGCTGTTTGTTGTTCTGTTAGTTGCCTATAACCTGGCCATGCTGTTTGGTGACATCGAAACGACCCTGCCGACCGTCATGTACACATTCAATCTGATGTCCGGCTCGGAGTGGAATTTCACCGTCAGCGACCTGTACGTCATTCTGGGTGTGCTGATTCTCTACATCGAAGTGTTCAAGTCGACCTATACCGGGGTGGCGTCGGTCATCGATCACAGTCTGTCGATGCTGGTGTTCATTGTGTTCCTGGTCGAATTCCTGCTGGTGAAAAGCTGTGGTACCTCGACCTTTTTCATCCTGACCCTGATGTCATTGCTGGACGTGATTTCCGGCTTTACCGTGTCGATCGTCGCGGCCCGGCGTGACTTTTCCTTTGGCGGTGGTGGCGATATCGGCTGACCGCCGGCTTGAGGTGTTTGCGTAAAACAAACACCTCATCAATTCCACTAGTTGACCCTGGCCAGCGGCCGGTAGTCTGGCGATGTTCGCACTAAATACGGTTTGCCGTGGTAGGAGTTGCGACTGGAAAAGTGGCTGTCCAGACGATTTCTGGCGCTGTCACGCAAACTTACCCCGGTGTTGTAGGCGCGTTCGGTCACGCCATCGACTACCACGAAACCGTTGCCCAGGTTGATAAAATGGCCACGGTAGCTTTCCTGGTAACTATAGTTTTGTAGCTGGCTCTGGCCGTAACCGCGTACGTTAACGCGTTGCTTGCTACGGCTAGTGCTCTTGAAATTCATGCTGATTTTGAAGTCGCCTTCGCTGAAGCCATTGAGCAGACTGGTCAGAAAATGGTTGCCAGTGGCATTGTAATAATCGCCAGCCCCGAATGCCGAGACCTGGCCGGAGGCAAGCAACAGAAGCAATGCAAACCATGTTTTCATGTCTCTTCTCCATAAAGTCGAATGCTGGTTAGTATATAAGTATTTGCTTATATAATCAATTCTCCTCCTGTCTGTCTCAGCAATCTGATTTCACAACGATTTTTCGGCAAAAGCCGTTCCCTAATTGCTGTTTCCGCGGTAAGCTTTCGGCATGATTCGCCTTTCACTCACAACAAGCTGGCAAATACCGCAACGATGGCGTCGCTAAGGCGTTTTTTCGTGTTCGTATTTGTATTGCTTGTTGGGAGATAAAAGTGAATTCTGAACAATTTCAAGCCCTTGTCGGTGAGGGCTACAACCGCATCCCGGTCGTCTGTGATGTCATGGCCGACCTCGACACGCCGTTGAGCGTGTACCTGAAACTGGCCGAAGGGCCGTATTCCTTCCTGTTTGAATCGGTGCAGGGTGGCGAAAAATGGGGCCGCTACTCGATTATCGGCTTGCCGGCTCAGCAGGTGGTGCGCATTTCCGGCCATCAGGTGCAAATCGAGGAAAAAGGCGACGTCGTCGAAAGCCATGAGGTTGAGGACCCACTGGCTTACATCGAGTCCTTCCAGCAATCTTTCAAGGTCGCTGAACTCGAAGGCCTGCCGCGTTTTTATGGCGGCCTGGTCGGTTATTTCGGCTACGACACCATTCGTTATATCGAGCCGAAGCTGGCCCAAAGTCCAAACCCCGACCAGATTGGTGCGCCCGATATCCTGTTGATGGTGGCCGATGAGGTCGTGGTGTTCGACAATCTCAGCGGCCGCATGTACATCGTGGTGCACGCCAACCCACAGGTTGGTGACAGCCTGCAGTCGGCGCATCACCGCATTCGTGAAATCATCAAAAAGATGCAGTCGCCGGCGCCGCGCCACCTGGATACGCATACCCGTGAAGTACATGAAAAAGACTTTGTTTCGGGCTTCACCGAAGCCGGTTTCAAGCAGGCGGTTGAGAGAATCAAAAACTACATTCTGGATGGCGACTGCATGCAGGTGGTGTTGTCACAGCGCCTGTCGATTCCGTACCAGGCGCGTCCGCTCGACCTTTATCGTGCCTTGCGTAGCCTGAATCCATCACCGTACATGTATTTTCTCGATCTGGATGAATTGCAGGTGGTTGGCTCGTCACCGGAAATTCTGGTGCGCCTCGAGGATGGTACGGTGACTGTGCGGCCGATTGCTGGTACGCGCCGGCGCGGTTACACCGAGGAAGAAGATCTGGCCATGGAGCAGGAACTGCTGGCCGATCCGAAGGAGCTCGCTGAACATCTCATGCTGATCGATCTGGGGCGCAACGACACCGGTCGCGTGGCGGAAATTGGCAGCGTCAAGTTGACCGAGAAAATGCTGGTCGAGCGTTACTCGCATGTCATGCACATCGTTTCGAATGTCATCGGCAAGCTCAAACAGGGCATGTCGGCGATGGATGTGTTGCGCGCCACTTTCCCGGCCGGCACAGTATCCGGCGCGCCGAAAATCCGCGCCATGGAAATCATCGACGAACTCGAGCCGGTCAAGCGTGGCATTTATTCCGGCGCCGTGGGTTATTTGTCCTGGAGCGGCAATATGGATACCGCGATTGCGATTCGCACTGCGGTGATCAAGGACGGCACGCTGCACATGCAGGCCGGCGCCGGCATCGTTGCCGATTCGGTGCCCGAGCTGGAATGGAAAGAGACCATGAACAAAAGCCGCGCGGTGTTCCGCGCCGTCAGCATGGCCGAAGCCGGCCTGAACGTGCACGGTTGTGAGGAGGGCTGATCATGCTGTTGATGATAGACAACTACGACTCCTTCACTTTCAACCTGGTGCAGTATTTCGGCGAGCTCAATGCCGCTGTGCGCGTGGTGCGCAATGACGAGATGAGTGTTGCCGAGATTGAGCAGCTCAAGCCGGACCATCTGGTGATCTCGCCGGGGCCATGCACGCCGCTGGAAGCCGGCGTGTCGGTCGAGGCCATCCTGACTTTTGCCGGGCATATTCCGATTCTCGGCGTCTGTCTCGGGCACCAGGCCATCGGCCAGGCGTTTGGCGGTCGTATCGTGCATGCGCGCCAGGTCATGCACGGCAAGACGTCGCCGATTTATCATGCCGATACCGGTGTGTTTGCCAATCTGCCGAATCCGTTTGACGCGACGCGTTATCATTCGCTGGTGATCGAAAAGCAGACTCTGCCGGATTGTCTTGAGATCACAGCCTGGACGCAGCTCGACAACGGTGACATCGATGAGATTATGGGTGTGCGCCATCGCGACCTCAATATCCAGGGTGTGCAGTTTCACCCCGAATCGATCCTCACCGAGCACGGCCATCAAATGCTGAAG
Source organism: Chromatiales bacterium (assembly GCA_050049775.1). Taxonomy (GTDB): domain Bacteria; phylum Pseudomonadota; class Gammaproteobacteria; order Chromatiales; family Chromatiaceae; genus JABDQZ01. Next base: position 22,166 of record JASFVP010000031.1, on the reverse strand, counting down.
AACTTTCTCGAAGGGTGATGCCTATGGACATGCCACAAGCCATTAATCAGATTTTGCAGCACCAGGATCTCGACGAAGCACAGATGCAGGATGTGATGCGCCTGATCATGACCGGTGGTGCCACCGATGCACAGATCGGCGGTTTTCTCATCGGTTTGCGCATGAAAGGCGAGACGGTTAACGAGATTGCGGCGGCGGCTGCGGTGATGCGTGAACTGGCGAGCCAGGTGCAGGTCGATCAGCAAAACCTGGTCGATACCTGTGGCACCGGCGGCGATGCGTCTGGCACCTTCAACATTTCCACGGCTGCGGCTTTTGTCGTGGCGGCGGCGGGCGGGCGTGTCGCCAAGCACGGCAATCGTTCGGTTTCGTCGAAATCCGGTTCGGCGGATGTGCTGGAAGCCGCCGGGGTGCGGCTTGATCTGACGCCGGAGCAAGTGGCGCAGTGCGTCAACGAAGTCGGTGTCGGTTTCATGTTCGCTCCGGCGCATCACGGCGCGATGAAATACGCGATCGGCCCACGCCGTGAACTGGGCGCACGCACGGTTTTTAATGTGCTCGGCCCGCTGACCAATCCGGCGTCCGCGCCCAATCAGGTGCTCGGTGTGTTCAGCGATGAACTGCTCGAGCCGTTGGCGCAGGTGTTGCAGAAGCTTGGCAGTCGCCATGTGCTGGTGGTGCATGCGCGTGACGGTCTGGATGAAATCAGTGTTGGCGACAAGACCGAAGTGGCGGAACTGAAAGACGGCCGGATACGCCGCTACAGCATCCAGCCGGAAGACTTTGGTCTGCAGCGTACGCCGATTAACCAGCTCAAGGCGGACAGTGCAACGGACAGCCTGGCCATTATCCGGCATCTGCTCGAAGACCAGCCGGGGCCGGCGCGCGACATCGTCATGCTCAATGCCGGGGCGGCGATTTACGCCGCAGGCATTGCGGATAGTTTGAAAGATGGCGTCAAACGCGCCGATGCGGCGATCAGCAGCGGTGAGGCGCGCAACCGGCTCGACGAGCTGGTGATCCTGACGCAGGGTTTCTGATTGGAACGAGTCCGGTCCTTGCCGCTAAAGGCGGCGTAAGTGCCGGATGTTCTCTAGTCGAGCTGGTATTTCACATCAACGATGACATAGTTGAGCAGGCCCTTCGGGGTTTCCACCTGTACCTCATCATCGAGCCGTTTTTTCATGAGTGCACGCGCCACGGGTGAATCCATGCTGATCCAGTTTTTTTTTGGATCGAATTCATCCGGGCCGACGATGCGGTATTCGATTTCGACGCCGTTATCATCTTCGAGACAAACGCAGGCGCCGAAGAAGACCTGTTCGGGATTGCTCGGCATGCTGTCGACGATTTTCAGTTCAGGCAGGCGTTTTTGCAGGTAGCGGATGCGCCGATCGAGTTCACGCAATTGTTTTTTGCGGTAAATGTACTCAGCGTTTTCCGAACGATCACCCTCGGCCGCAGCGGCCGATAGCGCCTGTACCACCTCACGGCGCGTGCGCCACAGTTCGCCCGCTTCCTGCTTCAGGCGAGCATGGCCGGCGGCGGTGATGTATGGTGATTTGGGCGGGGCAGGCGCGCGGTACCGGCCCATCTCAGAATACTTTGGTTTTCAACATGACCAGGGTGCAGGCTTCCAGCCATTCGATGTGGTGCTGGTCCAGTGCTTGTTGCAGCGCGGCCGATTCGGTACCCGGATTGAAGATCACGCGTGCGGGCTGTAGCGCGATGATGTCATCGATCATGTCCGCCAAGCGTTCTGTCCCGACGTACAGCGTCAGCGTGTGCACGGTCTCATCAATGTCCTCGAGACGATTGATGACCGGCAGCTGCTCGATCTCGGCGAACTTGGGATGCACCGGCGTGATGCGGTAGCCTTTTTCCTTGAGCAGTTTCACGGCCATGTTGGCGTAACGGCCGGGTTTGGGGCTGGCGCCGAGCACTACAACATGATGGTCCTGTGGGTTCATGGGCTTGTCCTGTGACTGGAAACCGACTCGGTCCTGGGGTAACCTGCGCCACTTTGCCCACATAGGCGATTACATTGGCCGACAGCATGAACGATACCCCGGACATCCTGAAAAAGATCATACAACGCAAGCGCGAGGAAATCACCGAGCGCCAGCGGTCTGTATCCCAGGCGCAATTGCAAGCGCAGCTGGCGGACGCCAGTCCGGTGCGTGGCTTTGCCGATGCGCTGGCCGCTCGGGTTGCTGCCGGTCAGCCGGCGGTGATTGCGGAAATCAAGAAAGCTTCACCGTCGAAAGGTGTGCTGCGCGAGCATTTTGTGCCGGCCGAGATCGCCGCCAGTTATGCCGTCGGCGGGGCCGCCTGTTTGTCGGTGCTGACGGACATCGACTTTTTTCAGGGTGGTGATGCCTATTTACAGCAGGCGCGTGCCGCTGTTGATTTGCCGGTGATTCGCAAGGATTTCATCATCGATCCCTATCAGGTGTATGAAGCGCGTGTTCTCGGCGCCGATTGCATTTTGCTGATTGTCGCCTGCCTTGATGATGCCCAGCTAAAACAGTTGAACGATCTGGCGCATGAGCTTGGCATGGATGTGCTCATCGAGGTGCACGACCAGGACGAATTACAGCGTGCGCTGCGTGTGAATAACCGTCTGGTCGGTATCAACAATCGCGATCTGCGCTCATTTGATGTGAGCCTGAATACCACGCTCGACATGCTGGATCTGATTCCGGCCGATCGTCTCGTCGTCACCGAAAGCGGTATTCATACGGCCGATGATGTGGCACTGATGCGCCGGCATCAGGTGCATGCCTTCCTGGTTGGCGAGGCCTTCATGCGCGCAGCTGATCCTGGTGCGAAACTGCGCGAGCTGTTTGCTTAGGCGATTAGCGGAGAGAAATGCTCGGCTGCTCTAGCGCGTGCCGAATACCACAATGGTTTTGCCGCTGACGCTGATCAGGCCCTGTTCCTCGAGGTTTTTCAACACGCGGCCGGCCATTTCCCTGGAGCAGCCGACGATACGGCCGATTTCCTGACGTGTGATCTTGATCTGCATGCCGTCGGGATGGGTCATGGCGTCGGGTTGTTTGCTCAGTTCCAGCAGGGTGCCGGCAATGCGGCCGGTAACGTCAAGAAACGCCAGGTGACCGACTTTCTGGCTGGTTTTCATGAGGCGCTCGGTCTGCTGTTTGCCGATGGCGAACAGGATGTCGCGCATGTACGGCGCCAGGTCGGTTTTGAACAACTGTTCAAGCTTGGTGTAGGAAATTTCGGCCAGCTCGCAAGCGCTGCGTGAGCGCACCATTACGGTACGTTGTGGCTGCGCCATGAACAGGCCCATTTCACCGATGAATTCGCCTTTGTTGAGATAGGTCAGAATGATTTCATGGCCGTCCTCATCTTCCATGAGCACGGTGACAGTACCATCGACCAGATAGTAGAGGCTGTCGGCAACATCGCCCGGGTGAATGAATTCGGTGCGTGCCGGATATTTCCTGCGATGGCAATGCGCCAGAAAGGGTTTGAGAAATTCCGGTTCCGGTATCGGTGGTCTAATAATCGTCATATCCAGTCGCTTGGCAAATCGTGGCCTTGTTAAAAACTAGGGTTTTTGGTCGTGCAGTAACAACAGTATACTAGCTGAGAAAAATTTTAGCGGGACAGACTTTATGAAAGCACGGGTCAAATGGGTCGACGGCGCCATGATGGTTGGCGAGTCCGGCAGCGGACATGCCATTGTCATGGACGGAGCACCGGAATATGGTGGACGAGATATGGGTGTGCGTCCCATGGAAATGCTGTTATTGGGACTTGGTGGGTGTACAGAGTTTGACGTGGTTCACATTTTAAAGCGCGGGCGTCACCAGATCAGTTCCTGCGAAGTCGAGATTGAAGCCGAACGTGCGCCCAAGGACCCGAAAGTCTTCACGCGTATCCATATCCACTTCAAGGTGGCCGGTCCCTGTCTGACGCACAAGGTCGTGGAACGCGCGATTGAGCTGAGTGCGGAGAAGTTCTGTTCGGCCTCGATCATGCTCGGCAAGGTGGCTGAAGTCACGCATGATTTTGAACTTCTCGAAGAGCCGGCCACTGCAGCGGAAACAGCCAGTGACTGACCGTCCCGATATTGGCTATGGTATGCGCCATGTCGCCCTGTACGTCCGTGACCTGGCCGCCTGCGAGCATTTTTATATCGATCTTCTGGGTATGCAGGTGGAGTGGCGACCGGATGCGCAAAACGTCTACTTAAGTTCTGGTAGCGACAACCTGGCGCTGCATCAGGCCGAAGCCGGACAGGTCTGTGACGAAAGTGCGCAGCGACTGGATCACATCGGTTTTTTCCTGCGTACAGCCGACGAGGTGGATGCCTGGTTTGACTGGCTGCAGCTAAATGATGTGATCATGCGTAGCCAGCCGCGTACCCATCGCGATGGCGCGCGCAGCTTTTATTGTTTTGATCCGGATGGCACGGTGGTGCAGATGATCCATCATCCACCGGTGTCTGAATGGGAACGCCAGCGCGACGCTTAATCGATCAGGCGGCCGATGCCGCCGAGCACCGAACCTTCACCCTTGTCGGCACCACCGGCTTCGCCCGGTGCGTGCGCGATGATCAGGTCGGCCATGCGTGAGAACGGCAGGCTTTGCAGCCAGACCTTGCCGTGGCCGCGCAACGTGGCGAGAAACAGGCCTTCACCGCCAAACACCATGGATTTGAGATTGCCGGCGCGCTGGATGTCATATTCGATGCCGGCGGTGAAACCAACCAGGCAGCCGGTATCAACGCGCAACGAATTACCATTGAGTTCTTTTTCAATTACGGTGCCACCGGCCTGGATGAATGCCATGCCGTCACCTTCCAGGCTTTGTAAAATGAAGCCTTCACCGCCAAAAAAGCCGGCGCCGAGTTTGCGGTTAAAGCTGATATCGACCTTGGTGCCGAGTGCAGCGCATAAAAAGGCATCTTTCTGGCAGGTGATTTTTTCACCAAGCCTGGCCATGTCGAGTGCGACGATGTTGCCGGGGTAAGGCGCGGCGAAAGCGACACGCGACTTCTGTGAACCGCTGTTGGTGAAATGCGTGGTGAAAATCGATTCGCCGGTGATCATGCGTTTGCCGGCGGAAAACATCTTGCCGAAGATGCCCTGGTCGGGATCGGAGCCATCGCCCATTTTGGTCTCGAACACGATACCGTCTTCCATATAGGTCATGGAGCCGGCTTCGGCGATGACGGTCTCCTGCGGGTCGAGTTCGATCTCGACCAGTTGCATTTCCGATCCCTTGATTTCGTAGTCCACTGCATGACATTTCATCGCATTCTCCTTACTGGAAATGTTTGGGGTTTTGCTGCGCCCGACAGGGTAGTTGAAATACGTTTTGATCATCGAGGCGCAAGGCGGTCAGCTCGCCGCCCCACAAGCAGCCGCTGTCGAGTGACCAGACGTTGTTGCGGTTGAGCAGGCCGAGTGTTGACCAATGGCCGAACAGGATCGTATGGCCGGCGCTTTGCCGGCCCTCGATATCAAACCAGGGCAGGTAGGCGGCTTCCTGGCTGCCGGGCGGGCCCTTGAATTTCAGACCAAGCTTGCCCTCGGCAGTGCAAAAGCGCAGTCGTGTAAAACAGTTGGTAATGAAGCGCAGCCGCTCGATGCCGCTGAGGTCTTCGGCCCACAGTTTGGGTTTGTTGCCGTACATGTCGTGAAAAAAAGCGGTTGCCTGATCGCTTTGCAGGACCTGCTCCAGTTCGCCTGCACAGCTCCTGGCAGTGGCCAGGTCCCATTGTGGCGGCAGGCCGGCATGTATCACGCTCATGTCGAGTTGCTCATCTCGTAACAGCATGGGGCGATGCCGCAGCCAGTCGATCAGTTCGACTTTGTCGGGTGCGTGCAGGATTTCGTCGAGGCTGCTATCGGATGCATGTGAACGATTGCCATAAGCCAGTGCCAGCAAATGCAGGTCATGATTGCCAAGCACCGATTCGGCGGCATCACCGAGGGACTTGACGTAACGTAGCACCTGCAGTGACCTGGGGCCGCGGTTGACCAGGTCGCCGGCAAACCAGAGCCGGTCCTGTGCCGGGTCGAATTCAATCCGTTCGAGCAAGGCCTGTAGTTCGTCATAGCAGCCCTGGATGTCACCGATGGCGTAGGTACTCATGGGCGGTTGCCGGCCTGATCAGGGATCAGTGCAACGCCTGGGGATAAGCAAGGGAAAATGGTGCAATCGGCGCCAGAAAACGTGAACCGTCATCACTGACCATTTCGTATTCACCCTGCATGCTGCCAACCGGCGTTTTCAGTACAGTACCGCTGGTGTAACGAAAACTTTCGCCGGGCTTGAGGTAGGGCTGCTCGCCGACCACGCCTTCGCCGCGTACTTCCTGGGTCTGGCCGTTGGCGTCGGTGATGAGCCAGTGGCGATTGAGCAGTTTGGCCGGTTCGGTGCCGGAGTTGTGGATCGTGACGGTATACGCGAAGACAAAGCGATCGTTGCCGATCTCGGACTGTTCCGGCACAAACACGCTTTCTACGTCAACGTCGATGCGGTTCTGGTCGTTCATGTGCAGATAGGATCGAGTGATTGATTGGTTTAAAACTATCACCGGAGACTTTCGCAGTTCAAGCGCTTTTCCGCAATTTAGGTTTTATGCTGTAGCGCCGATAGCAGTAATGAATGGATAAATGATGTAACTGCTTGGGAATGAATATACAAAAGCTTTTTGCCGGTATGGTTTTGTTTGTGGCGTCAACGGCGCAATGTGCCGATATGACAACCGAATTGCATGCCGCCGTCATGCATGGTCAGGTACAGGTTGTTCGCAATCTGCTGGTGCAGGGGGCCGACGTTAATGCCAAAAATGCCACCGGGCGGCCGTTACTGGTGCTGGCGGCCGCCAGTGGTAATCGTCGTACGCTACAGTTGCTGCTGGAGTCCGGCGCCGACGCCAATGCGGTCGACAATCAGGCCAACAGCGCGCTCATGGAAGCTGCTGCTTTCGGTCATGAAGATGTGGTGCAGTTGCTGATTGCCTCGGGCGCCGATGTCAATCTGAAGAACTCTGGCGGTGAGGGTGCACTGGAGAAAAGCGCCAGATCCGGTCACAGCAAAATTACTGAATTGCTCAAACAGGCTGGCGCCACGGAAGCTGCAGCCGAAGATAAGAAAAAATAGCTGCTCAGCCGGTCACCGAATGGCGGCTCATTTCGATGGCGGTTTGCATCGCCATGCGCAGACTGCTGACATCCGCCTTGCCGGTTCCGGCTAGTTCCAGAGCGGTGCCGTGGTCGACCGAAGTGCGGATGATCGGCAAACCCAAAGTCACATTAACCGCCTGACCAAACCCCATGTGCTTTAACACCGGCAGTCCCTGGTCGTGGTACATGGCCAGCACCACATCGGCCTGTTCCAGATATTTGGGTGTGAACAGCGTATCGGCTGACAACGGGCCATACAGGGTTATGCCATCCTGCCGCAGTTGTTCCAGCGTGGGGGAAATGACTTCCAGTTCTTCGCGGCCAAGATGACCACTTTCACCGGCGTGCGGGTTAAGGCCACAGACAAAAATACGCGGTTGTGTGATGCCAAAGCGGTTTTGCAGATCCTGATGCAGAATACGGATGACCCGGCCGACGGTTTCAGCCGTGACGGCGGAGCTGACATCTTTCAGTGGCATATGGGTGGTGACCAGTGCAACCCGCAGTCCGGGGCAGGCCAGCATCATGACCGGGTCGGCCTGCGTCAGTTCAGCAAGAAATTCGGTGTGGCCGGTAAACGGGATGCCGGCATCATTAATGATGCCCTTGTGCAGTGGTGCCGTGACCAGCGCGTCAAAAAAGCCGTTCTGGCAATCGTTACAGGCCATGCGCAGGCTTTGCAGTACATAGTCGCTGTTGGCGGCGTTGAGCCTGCCAGCAGTGACCGTTTCTTTAAGCGGTACTGGCACGACATTGATCTGGCCGGGCTGGTGTGGTTGTGCGGTGTTATCTGCGCTAATGATATTGGTGAGTACATCCAGCCCAAGCGTGGCGGTGCGTTGCTGCAGCAGTTCGGGGTCGGCATATACCGCCCAGGCGCAATCGATTTCCTCAACTGCGAGCTGCAGGCAGATGTCCGGACCGATGCCGGCCGGTTCCCCGGCAGTGATGGCAAGTCTTGGCAGCGGGGTCAAGGTTTTTATTCCTGGTCGAGGCGGATTTCCACATAAGCTTCGTCACGCAGGCGACGCAGATAAAGTTCGGTGGCTTCCTGGGACTTGCGTTCAACGATGAGACGGCGTGCCTGTTCACGCAGAATCTGCTCGGTGTTGTCGTGCTGGCGACGTTCCAGCACTTCGAGCAAATGCCAGCCGAAGTTGGTTCGAAACGGTTGGCTGAGTTCATTCGGTTGCAGCTTGTCCATTTCCTGCTGAAATTTTTCCACCACGCTGCCGGGACTGACCCAGCCGAGATCACCGCCCTTGATTGCAGAGACCTTGTCGTCCGAATGTGAACGCGCCAGAGTAGCGAAGTCCTCGCCACCCTGCAGGCGGATGTACAGCTGCTCAAGACGGGTTCTGGCATCGTCGTCGGAAACGGTCTCGCCGGTATTGATGAGGATATGGCGTGCGTGCGTTTGCGTGACCAGCGCCTTTTCGGCGCCTTTGATTTCTTCCAGCTTGATGATGTGAAAGCCGCTGGAACTGCGGATCGGCTCGCTGACCTCGCCCTTGTTCATGCGATTGACGACATCAGAGAACAGCGACGGTACTTCGCCGGGCTTGAGCCAGCCCAGGTCGCCGCCATCCAGCGCCTGACGACCGCCTGACTCGAGCATGGCGGTGGTGGCAAAGTCAGCGCCCTGGCGGATTTTCTCAATCACCTCATTGGCTTTTTGCCGTGCGGTGGCGAGCTGTTCGGCGGACGAGCCTTCTGCCACCGGGATCAGTATGTGCAGCAGGTGGTATTCCTTGTTCTTGTTGGCCAGGTCGGAGTTTTGCGCCAACAGGTTGTCGATCTCGGCATCACTGACAACGATCTTGTTGGTGATTTCCTGGTTCTTGAGTCGTCCCAGCAGGATTTCCTTTTGTAATTTGCTGCGGAAGGTTTTGAAACTGATGCCTTCAGCCTGCAGCGCCTGACGCAATTCCGCCAGTGTCAGGTCATTATTTTTGGCGATGTTGTTGATCGCGGTCGCCAGCATGTCGGGTGTCACATCAATGCCGAGCTTTTCCGCTTTGTCGAGTTGCAGCTTTTCGGTGATGAGTTTCTCCAGTACCTGCTGTTCAATGATCGAATCCGGTGGCAAAGGCCGGTTCGCCTCTCGCAAACGTGACACAATACCCTTGATTTCACGGTCCAGTTCGCTGCGCACAATGATGTTTTCATTGACGATGGCGACGATCTGGTCGAGTTCCTCGCCATCACTGAGTGCTACGGCATGCAGTGGCGAATGTAACAGGAACAACAGGGATAGGGTGTAAAACAGAAATCGGAAATGCATAAAGTTTACTCGTCGCGCACAAAGCCTTCGATGGTGTCTTCCAGGTAGCTGTCGATGTCTTGTCCGAGCCGCGCGAAGCCGGAAAGTTCCAGTTGCAACATGAAGGTCAGATTGGATTCAGCCGCCGCATTAACCTGATAATCACGCAATAAAGCGCGCAAGCGCCAGCAACAGCTGCTGCCGTGTTCGATGCCGGCGACGGTTTCGACATAACGATCGTCTTCGATCGAATAGTTCACGTGTCCAACCAGGCGGGTATTGAAAGCCACCGGCCAATAGGCGGAAGCGGTGACGTACTCCAGATTGGCGGGTTTGTCCTGTTGGTAACGGGCGCTGAACAGGTGCCGGTCCGGATCCTCGTATTTGATGCGTACCGAAGATTTCTGGATTTCATCGGTCAGGTCAGGATCCCACTGGATGCCGGCCTGGGCATTCCAGCGCGGGGACGGGTTACTGCCGAGCACGGCGACGTAGGCCGATGTGTCTTTGCTGGTTGGCGTGGTGCCACTGAGTTGCACGCTGCGGTCTTCAAAATACAGGATCTGGCCGAGTGTTGCGTTAAGCCATTCGCGTGATGTTTGTTTTGAGATGAAACGTGTGGTCACTGCCAAAGTCAGCTGGTTGGCGTCGCCGATGCGATCAGCGCCACTGAAGCGGTTTTCACGAAACAGGCTGGCCAGGCTGAAACTGTACAGGCCGGTATCAAATAGAGGAATGTCGCTCTGGTCTTCTTCGGGTGTGTACAGATAGAAAGCGCGTGGCTCGAGTGTCTGGATAGCGGACTGGCCAAACCAGCTGGTATCGCGTTCGAAAATCAGGCCGCTATCGAGGCTGAAAGTCTCGGTGGTGCGATCGATGCTGTCCGGCAGGCCGGGTGTCTGGTTGCTGAGGTCGTAACTGGTGTAACGCACGCTCAGTTTCGGAATCAGGAAGCCCCAGCTTCTCAGCCATTCGTATTTGATCGAAGGTTTGACATCAATGCGATTACCTTCGACTTTGACGTCATGGTCGAAGCTGGTGTACTGCGCCATGAGGTCTGCGGTGAAATCCGTATTGGCAATTTGTTGCTCGCCTGAGAAAGTGATTTGCGGCAGCAGGCGATAGGGCTCGTCAGTAGCGGTAATGGCGATATCGACCGGCTGGTACTGGAGGGCGCGGCCTGTGATTGAATAATTGTCACCGTTGTAATTCAAGGCGGCACTACGCTGCAGGTACTGGGTACTGGTTATGGCGAGACTATTCCCCAGGTCTTCCAGATATTGCCGGTCGGACACGTAGTTGAGGTTGAGGCTGCCGCTGAGCCGATCGCTGAAGCTGGTGTTGTGCACAAGGGATGCGGCACCACGGTTATCCCGGCCGGTATAAAGATCGTCATTGGGTAGAAGTTCGCCAATGAAAATACTGTTGTTGTTCTTGTCGAGGTAGCGGAATTCACCGCCGAGCATCAGGCCGCGCTCACTCATATAACGTGGCGTGACGGTAGCGTCATAATTGGGCGCCAGATTGAAATAATAGGGTGCACTGATGTCGGCGCCGTTGATTTCCGATGAGCCGATACTGGGAATCAGAAAACCGGACTTGCGCCGGTCGTCGATCGGAAAACTGGCGTAAGGCAGGTACAGAATCGGCACGTCCTTGAAATACAGATGCATGTCATGCGCGACGCCAACCCCACTATTCTGGTCGATTTCCAGATCTTCTGCGGTGAACACCCAGTCGTCAGTACCCGGTTCACAGGTGGTGTAGGAGATATCCTGGTAGCTGGATTTGCCATCGCCGAGCAGGTTGATCAGTTGTGCTGTGCCACGCGCTTCGGATACCGGTAGCTGGTAACGAACTTCATTTGCCTGGCCGGTATCGGTGTTCAGGTTCAGTTGCGCCGATTCTCCCTGAAACGCCAGGTCAGGCCGCTGAAAGTCGAGATTGCCACTGGCATTCACATCGGCCGTATTGCTGTTGTAAATCACCTCGTTGGCCTGGATTTGCTGGTCACCCTTTGACAGCATGACATTGCCGCGAAAAGTCGCGATGCCACTGGTGTCATCGACCTGGGCGTCATCCGCATCAATGTGGGTGATGGTGTTTTCCTGTGGCTGGCGCTGGGTATGTTGCTTTGGTTTGGTGCGGCAGTAGCGACTTTGCCTGGTGTCGGATTCGGTCCAGTCCTGTGCAGGCTCAGAGATGTGTGTGGTGGCTGCCGGTGGTGTTTGCAGTTCCGGTTGCTGGTCAACGGTTCCTATTTCGCCGGATGGCTCTGCTGGTGGCTGCTCTTTATCAATTGCCGCTTCGGCGGGATGAGCAGGGCGCGACGTCTGGCTTTCTGTTACTGGCTTGGTAGCTTTGCCGGGCGGCTCAGCTGTTGTATCGGGAGTTAATGTTTCAGGCTCCCCAATGGCTGAACTCGTGGTGCTTTCTGCTGCTTCGGTTTCGGCGTCATCAACCACCACTGGCAGGGCTTCGGGTACGACGGTCGCCGGCTCAGTAGCGGGTCGGATTTCAATCGATGTTTCCGTGGCTGGTTCGCTGACGGATTCCATCGGTGTCGGCTCGTGGGCCGGTATTGCGCTTGTTTCGGATGCGGGACTTGGCGCGGTTGCAGATGGTGCCGGCGGTGGCTCAACCAGAGCGCCGCCCTGATAGCAGTCCCAACTTTGACCGTCGGCGCTGACCCGACAATCCCAATCCGCGGCTGGTGCATCCGGGCTGGCTGTTGAAATCAGCAGGCAGCCGAGCGCCAATGGTAGAATGCGTTGTTGTGTCGGCACCGTTAATTCAATCTTGTTAGCGTTTATTTGGGAGCGGGACAAAGTATTGTCATGAGGGCCGCTAAAATCGCATAGAATAGCTGTAACTTCAATCTTTTAGAGAAAAAATCGTGCCAAAATTCTTGATTATTCCATACACCAGGTGCCTGGGCCTGCTAATTGCAACTGCTGTCCGAATTCGGTGAATGCAAAAATGCCTGAACGTCTAGAACAGCTAAAAAACTGGCTGCAAACGGATTGTGGTCTGACAGCTTTTGAGATCGAACCCGCCAGTGGTGACGCCAGTTTTCGTCGCTATTTCCGCATCACCCTGCCGGATGGCGATACCCGCATTGCTATGGATGCTCCCCCGGAAAAGGAAAATTGTGAACCTTTTGTGCGTATCGCCAGGCAACTGGCCGAGCTCGGACTGCACGTGCCCGCCATTCTTGCGGAAGATCTGCAGCAGGGTTATTTGCTGCTGAGCGATCTTGGCAGCAGGCAATATCTGGCGGAACTGAATCCGGACACGGTTGACCGCCATTATGGCGATGCCCTGTCGGCGTTGCTGGTGTTGCAGACCTGTTGTTCCACCGAGGGGCTGCCCGAATACGACCGGGCAATGTTGTGGCGTGAGATGGAGTTGTTTCGCGAATGGCTGCTACAACAGCAAGTCAGCCTGAAATTGACGGAAAGTCAGAATCTCATGCTGGATCAGGTGTTTGAGCTGCTGATTGAGAATGCGCTGCAGCAGCCAAAAGTGTGCGTGCATCGGGATTATCATTCGCGCAACCTCATGGTGACCGGGTCGCCGTCGCCGGGCATCCTGGATTTCCAGGATGCCGTTGCCGGACCGATCACCTATGATTTGGTGTCGCTACTCAAGGATTGTTACATCGACTGGCCGCGTCAACGTGTGATCGACTGGGCGATGGGTTATTTTGAGCTCTGCGTACAGTCCGGGTTGCTGCGGTCGGAACATGAAAAATATTTTCTGCGCTGGTTTGATCTCATGGGAGTGCAGCGCCATCTCAAGGCGGCCGGTATTTTTGCGCGCCTGAACATCCGCGATGGCAAACCTGGCTACCTGGCGGATATTCCTCGCACATTGGCTTATATCAAGGCGCTGGATAAAGAATATCCAGAATTGGCCGATCTGGAGGAACTCATAACAAAAGCTGGATACTAACTGGTGTGGCCGTTTGATCTATCCGTCCTGCGCCGCAGTTGCGATATTGTTATTCGCACCGCTGTCAGCTAATTTTACAAAGAGACATGATCCGCCCAGAAACAAAGTCGTAATATTCATTTAATTCATTGATTTTGAATTAAATATTGATCATAGGGTACGATTTTTGCACTATGTTGTGCAATTACTGAATTTCGGAGCTTCGTTGTGGAAGACAATAGCAAAAATTCTGTTGATGAACAGGAAAAAGCAGGGATTGAGCCGGTGTCCGAGACCCGGCGCAAGCTGACCAAGGCAGGTTTGGTGGCCACGCCGATTATTGCAACCTTGTCTGCGAGAAGAGCGGTCGCCGGGGGTGGAAAGTCCGGCGGTGGCGGTAATGTGATGTGTATGTCGCAGATGCTGTCTGGAAATGCCTCGGATGTGAAAGAAAGTTGTAATCTGGGTAAAAGTCCCGGTTACTGGGGGCAGCATCCTGATAAATGGTACTGCTACTACAAGCCTGTTGGTTCAGATCCGATAAAACCGGTTGCAGATCACGACGGTCCATTTGGGTATAGTCTCGATTGTGGCGACTGTAAGAAAAGGGTTTATAACAAGTGGGTCTGGGATAGCAGTAAATGCTCTGGAACCAAATTCAACGAAGTTTTTGTTGGGTCTTCTGAATCACGCTCAATTTATCAAATCTTGTGTGAATGTAACAGCGACCAGAACTGTACCCAGGTACCGAATAACCTGTCATTCCTGTTTTGTGCCGCTATATTGAATGCCTACAATATTCAGAATTATGTTATGACCGCATCCCAGGTGGTTGACCTGTACTTTGATACGAGTACGTCAGGTGCAGACAAGGACGCTTTTCTGAACAGTACATGGGATTAAGGATTTAACTTTTCTTGCCTGGGCTATGGCCTGCGCGTTTGCTTCAGGTACTTAAGGACTTCTTTGGGTAAGTCGTCCTCTTGCTCCTTGAGAGAAGTCAGTGTTTTGATCACAAGATGTGGCAGTAATAAGTGCAGCGGCATCTTAAGGTAATGTGACCGAGTAAACAAAAGCCAATGAGCCAGTTGTTTCGCAGCTGGATCGTTGAATGGTTTGGCGCTTAGCATCACCTGTTTTAACAACTTCCTCATGAGCCTTCCACTTAACCCGGTAGAAGTATGCTGGCTGACTGTATGGGCCACTGTTCCAGGTAAATTGATAGCCAGCACATCAACACACAGCTGCAGTGCATAACACAGCTGGTTTTCTGCATCGAGTTGCTTTGCACGCGTGGGCAGACTCTCCATGAAATCGTGATCCTGGCTGAAATATTCCATCATAGAGGCAATATCCACCAGGTCACGCAGACCGTTGTTAAACTCACCATCCAGCGTCATGTGCAAAATGCTGTGTAACAGCATGTCGACATCCGCCAGTCGATAAATCTCCTGAAAATGATTCGCTGGTAGTTTGACGATATCCTGAAGTAGCAATGAGGAATCAATCTTGATCTTGCCGGTCAGCGGCACGATGTTGTGATGTACATCCAGCAGGGTCTTGCGTTGTGGGTGCTGCATCGGCGGTATTTCATGCATCCATTCACGATAATAGCGCTGGTCGTATTTGTTGTGGTGACTGCCAATCCAGCCATCATCCAATAGGGCTTGCTCAACATCCTGGATGCGCTCTCTTGCGACCAGGATATCGATATCGCTGAATACCCGGCCCCTGGCAAAAGGCAGTTCTGCCGCGCAATAGGCCGCGCCTTTGAGTATGACTACCGGTGTGCCGAGTTCGGCCAGGCTGTTTTCAATCTGGGTGATTTCCCACTGCGTTGCCTTGCATTGTGCCTGTGAGAACTTCAGCATGGCGTTGAGGTGGTGCAGTGGCTGTTGCGGTATTTGATCGGTGAGACCTTTTTGTTCAAACAGCACCGCGAGCCGGCCGAGCAATTGTTGTGCCCGCGCTTGCTGGATCAGTACGTTCCAGTCCGTGGCGGAAAATCCGCTGATTATTTCGGGTTTACGCAATACCTGAATCAGTAGTGGAAAAGAATCAGCCACGTGTGGGTTCCTGCAGTAAGTTTTCCAGGTTCTGCATGGCGTCGTCCAGATCCGAATAACTGAGCTGATAGCAGGCGACGCTTTCCAGCAATTGCTTGATCAGTTCGCCACTGTCCTTACCGATGACATGGTAGTTGAAGGTGTTTTCCATCATCTCCATAAACGCCGTGGCTTTGCTCAAAGGGGTCAAAGTGGTTGCGGCATCCTTTTTGTATTTTGGCAAGATCAGCAATCGGGGTACTGCCGGTGTTTCTGCATTTGCAATGCAGGAGGGTGTCGCGGCAATATGCGATACCGTGCCTTTGGCGGTGTCGTGGGCGATCGGGCCGAATGCTATCCCGGGCTGGCGCTGGCCGATGATGTCGATGGACTGGTTTTTCAGGCTGACCGGTCTTGGTACCGGCGTCAAATGCAATGTGTCCGGATTTAACAAGGCCATTTCGTCGGAAAGCAGTCGCCAGCCACTCAGCATCATGGCGGCACACAGTGTGCTTTTGCCGGAACCGGGTGTGCCCGGCATGATGATGGCCAGATCGTTTTTTGCAATGACGGCCGAATGGATGATGACATACTGATGCGCATTGCTGGCAACGCACCAGTTGAGACCCCATTCGAAAAATGCAAATGCCTGGTCGGCCGGCAACGGTTTGAAGGGTTTGAATTGATTGAAACTGAACAAGGTCTGCGGCCGGTACCAGCGCCGTAAACTACCCGGCGGTGCTACCTTGACCGGAAAGTCGATGAACTGATCCCCATCCAGCAAGCGGTAGTCGGCATACAGTTGATGCACTGCATCCGCAACCTGTCGAAATGGCGACTGCAAGGCGATGCTGAACGGGCCGATCTTGAAACGAAAATCGTTTTGCTTCAGGCGCGCGTGTACAACGTCGGAGGTCAAATCGCTGACAATCATGCGTAAATCCAATTAATCAGGCCGCGGTGAAGAAAAGTCCGCAAGGACTGGTTAATTGCCTGCTTAAGCTGGTCAGTGTCTTCGATTTCAAAAAAACGGCCGGCGCTTTCCAGAAGTTGTTGTTCGTCGGCGTCTTGTTGCTGCAATGACTTGAGTAAAAATTCCGCCAGCGGTGTAACCAGCAGGATGTTGCCGGAACAGGGATGAAACAGTGCCACATGGTCATCCTGTTCATCGGCGCACCAGCAATAATCTTCGGGAAACAGGGATTTCCAGATTACGGTTTCAGCAGCACGTTTGGGCATGGTTGTGAAAGGCCATGGTTTGACCAAATTACTTATTAATATCCAGAGTTTAAACCATGCAGCGCCAGATAATAATGCCAAGGCAGCTGATATTCGGTATAAACGCATTTATTCGGACATGGACTGAAAAATAGGATTTTTGTCATGCGCACCTGGCTTGCCACCGTTGTCTTACCTGTAGTCGTGACGATCGCAGCGTTTTCCCTGGCGTATCAGTTTGTTGATCCGGCACCACCGAAATTTATGGCGTTTACCACGGGCGAAACCGACGGCGCCTATGAAAAGTATGCATTGCGCTACCAGACGCTGTTGGCAAAAAATGGCATCGAGTTGCAGATTTTGCCCAGCCAGGGGTCACTGGAAAACATCAACAGGCTGCAGCTGGGCGAGGCGGATGCTGGATTTGTCCAGGGTGGCACAGCGGGTACAGATCCGGATCCCGGACTGCGTTCGCTCGGCAGTCTGTATTACGAACCACTCTGGCTGTTTTACCGCGCCTCAGACACTATTTCAGTGCTCGGCGACCTGCAGGGCAAGCGACTGGCAGTTGGCCACGAGGGCAGTGGCACGCGTGCGCTGGTCATGCGTTTGCTCGAGCAGAACAGGATTCGACAGGATGTACAGCTGGTTGATCTGGACACAAGCTTGCTGTCGCAAAGTCTCGCCGACAACGAGATCGATGCGGTATTTCTGGTGGGATCACCGACATCGGTGCATATTCTCAAGCTCCTCACCGATGCACGCTTTGAGCTGTATAGCTTCAAACGTGCAGAGGCATACCAGCGGCGTCTTAATTTCCTGTCGCACGTGGTTTTGCCGCGTGGCATGGTGGACATGGCGCGCGATATTCCCGCTCAGGACAAACTGCTGCTGGCGCCGACCGCCAATCTGGTGGTGCGCAAAGACCTGCATCCGGCGCTGCAGGACCTGCTATTGCAGGCGGCGGAAAGTATTCATGGTGATGGCGGCTGGTTCGAGCAGCATGGTGAATTTCCCAATGCCCAGAACGTCGAGTTTCCGATCAGCCCGGAAGCGCGGCGTTTTTACAAATACGGTGCGCCGTTTCTGCAACGCTACCTGCCGTTCTGGGCCGCCAGCCTGATCGATCGCCTCAAGGTCATGTTGCTGCCGCTGATCGTGCTGATGATTCCACTGCTGAAAATCATGCCACCGATTTACACCTGGCGCATGCGCTCAAAAATCTATCGCTGGTATCAGGAACTCGAACAGATCGACCTGCTCGGCGACAAAACGGATTCGGACCGCGGTGACCTGCTGGAGAAGCTGCGGCTCATCGAACAGGATGTCATCCACGTGCGGGTGCCGCTGTCATTTGCCGGCCAGCTGTACGACTTGCGCCAGCACATCGAGCTGGTCAAACGCCGGCTCGGCTGATCTGATAGAATCTCTGGATTTGCTGCCACGAAGCCCGGTGCCCGGCGGTTGTTCCGCCTGATGCCCGCAGCCGAAGCCTTCATGGTGCATCACATCAATCATGTTGGGAGCCGAAATGGCGAAAAATCGCACTGACGAACTGAAACAGCTCATGCAGCAACGCATCCTGGTGCTCGATGGCGCCATGGGTACCATGATCCAGAAGCACAAGCTGCAGGAAGCTGATTATCGCGGTGAGCAATACGCCGACTGGCATACCGACCTGAAGGGCAACAACGACCTGCTGTGCCTGACCCAGCCGCACATCATTACCGACATCCATGAGATGTACCTCGAGGCCGGCGCCGACATCATCGAGACTAACTCGTTCAACGGTACGCGCGTGTCGATGGCCGATTACGACATGCAGGACCTGGTGCCGGAACTCAACCGCACCGCGGCCAAACTGGCGCGCGCAACCGCCGACCGTTTCACTACACCGGACAAACCGCGCTTCGTCGCCGGCGTGCTCGGCCCGACCAGTCGCACGCTGTCGATTTCGCCCGATGTCAACGACCCGGGCTTTCGCAACATTAGTTTCCATGAATTGCGTGAGCAGTACATGGAAGCGGCTCGCGCCTTGATTGATGGTGGCGTCGATATCCTGCTGATCGAAACCATTTTTGACACCCTCAATGCCAAGGCCGCGGTGTTTGCGGTCAAGCAGGTGTTCGAGGAAGACGGCATCGAACTGCCGATCATGATTTCCGGCACTATTACCGATGCCTCCGGCCGCACTCTGTCGGGCCAGACCACCGAAGCTTTCTACAATTCGCTGCGCCACGCCGAGCCGATCTCGATCGGCCTGAACTGCGCGCTTGGCCCGGATCTGCTGCGCCAGTATGTCGAGGAAATGTCGCGCGTCGCCGACTGCTGCGTCAACGTGCATCCGAACGCCGGCCTGCCGAACGAATTCGGTGAATACGATCTCGACGCGATTCACATGGCGCAATATATCGGCGAATGGGCCGACAGTGGCTTTATCAATATTGTCGGTGGTTGCTGCGGCACCACGCCGACACACATCCGCGCGATTGCCGAGTCGGTAGCCGGCAAGCGGCCAAGACAGATTCCCGAAATTGCGCACGAATGCCGCCTGTCCGGCCTCGAACCGCTCAACATCGGTGACGACAGTCTGTTCGTCAACGTCGGTGAGCGCGCCAACGTCACCGGCTCGGCGGTATTCAAACGCCTGATCCTCAACGAGGAATACGAACAGGCGCTCGACATCTGCCGCACCCAGGTCGAAAACGGCGCGCAGATCGTCGATGTCAACATGGACGAGGGCATGCTCGACGGTAAGCAGGCGATGACGCGCTTTCTCAATCTGATAGCATCCGAGCCGGACATTGCCAAGGTGCCGCTCATGATCGACTCGTCCAAATGGGACATCATCGAGGCCGGCCTGCAGTGTTGCCAGGGCAAACCGATCGTCAATTCGATTTCGATGAAAGAAGGCGAGCAGGCGTTTCGCGAACACGCCAGACTGTGCCGCCGCTATGGTGCGGCGATCATTGTCATGGCATTTGACGAACAGGGACAGGCAGATACCGAGGCGCGCAAGGTGGAAATCTGCACGCGCGCTTATCGCATCCTGGTCGACGAGATCGGCTATCCGCCGGAAGACATCATCTTCGATCCGAATATCTTCGCGGTGGCTACCGGCATAGAGGAGCACAACAACTACGGCGTCGATTTTATCGAGGCAACACGCACCATCAAGCAGACCTTGCCGTATGCCAAGGTGTCGGGCGGCGTATCGAATGTGTCGTTTTCGTTCCGCGGCAACAACCCGGTGCGCGAAGCCATTCATGCGGTGTTTTTGTATCACGCCATCAAGGCAGGCATGGACATGGGCATCGTCAACGCCGCACAACTGGCGGTCTATGATGACCTTCCTGCCGAACTGCGCGACGTGGTCGAGGCCGTGGTGCTCAATCGCGACCCGGACGCCGGTGAGCGCCTGGTGGAGCTGGCACCGAAATATGCCGGTGATGGCGGTAGTGGCGCTAAGCAGGAAGACTTGGCTTGGCGTGATTGGCCGGTCAACAAACGTCTCGAACATGCGCTGGTCAAGGGCATTACCGAATATATCGATGCCGATACCGAAGAGGCGCGCCAGCAGTTTCCGGCCGCGCTGCAGGTCATCGAAGGGCCGCTCATGGACGGCATGAACGTGGTCGGTGATTTGTTCGGTGCCGGCAAGATGTTTCTGCCGCAGGTGGTCAAGTCGGCGCGCGTCATGAAAAAGGCAGTAGCTTATCTGGATCCGTTCCTGCTGGCGGAAAAAGCCGAGAGCAACATGGAGACGCAGGGGCGCATCCTCATGGCGACGGTCAAGGGTGACGTGCACGATATCGGCAAAAACATCGTCGGCGTGGTGTTGCAGTGTAATAACTACGAAGTCATCGACCTCGGCGTCATGGTGCCGGCCGAAACCATTTTGCAGAAAGCGCGCGAAGAAAAGGTCGACATCATCGGCCTGTCGGGACTGATCACGCCGTCGCTGGATGAAATGGTGCATGTCGCCAAGGAAATGACGCGGCTAGAATTTGATGTGCCGCTCATGATCGGCGGTGCAACCACATCCAAGGCGCACACCGCCGTGAAAATCGAACCGCAATACGAGCACGGCGTGGTGTATGTGCCGGATGCCTCGCGTGCGGTCGGTGTCGCGACCAGTCTGTTGTCGGAAGAGCAAAAGACCGGTTTCAAGGCGCAACTCAAACAGGAATACGAACAGGTACGCCAGCAGCGCGCCCAGAAAAACGAACAGAAAAACCTGATTCCGATTGCCGAGGCGCGTGCCAATGCCACGCCGGAAAACTGGTCGGAGACCGACATCATCAAGCCGCAACAGTTAGGCGTAACCGTACTCGAAGACATCGAGCTGGCCGACATCACGCCTTACATCGACTGGACCTTCTTCTTCCATGCATGGCAGTTGAAAGGGCGTTTCCCGAAAATTCTGGATGACGCCGACAAGGGAGAAGAAGCGCGCAAGCTGTATGCTGATGCGCAGGCCATGCTGGAAAAAATCATCGCAGAAAACTGGTTGCAGGCCAAGGCCGTGGTCGGCCTGTTTGCCGCCAATGCGGTAGGTGACGACGTTGAAATTTACACAGATGACAGTCGCAGCCATATCCAGACGGTTTTGCACAACCTTCGCAAACAGGGCAAACAGCCGGCCGGCAAATACAACGAATGCCTGGCCGATTTTGTCGCCCCGAAAGCCAGTGGCAAGGCCGATTACCTAGGTGGTTTTGCCGCCACGGCCGGGCTGGGTATTGACGAGAAGGTCGCCGAATTTGAAGCCGACCACGACGACTACAGCGCACTCATGTTGAAAGCCCTGGCCGACCGCCTCGCCGAGGCCCTGACCGAATGGCTGCACGAAAAAGTGCGTCGCGAACTCTGGGGTTATGCGGCCGACGAGCAGTTTGATAATGATGATCTCATTGCGGAAAAATACCAGGGTATCCGCCCGGCCATGGGTTATCCAGCGTCGCCTGATCACACCGAGAAAGACCTGCTGTGGGAGTTGCTGGAAGCCGAGGCCAGCACCGGCATCTGGCTGACCGAATCCAAAGCCATGGTGCCGACGGCGTCGGTCAGCGGCTTGTATTTTGCGCACCCGGACGCACGTTATTTTGCGGTCGGCAAAATTGACCGCGACCAGGTGGTCGATTACGCCAAGCGCAAGGGCATGTCAGTGGCGCAGGTGGAAAAATGGCTGGCGCCAAATCTGGCCTACGAACCCTGACAACCGGAAAATTTTTTGAAACCTTTGCGTGTCTGGTGGTCTTAAGGATGACTCTAATTTAACAGGAGCTGGAACATGCGAATTTTGTTGTTTCTCGGTGCCAATATTGCCGTGATGTTTGTGCTGGGGCTGGTGTTCAGCCTGTTCGGCTTTGAAGGGCTGCTCAAGCAAAACGGTGTCGACCTCGACCTGCAGGCACTGCTGGTATATTCGGCCGTGATTGGCTTCGGCGGCTCGCTGATCTCGCTGTTCCTGTCCAAAACCATGGCCAAGCACAGCATGGGTGTGCACGTGATCGAACAGGCTACCAGCCGCGACGAGCA
>JASFVP010000030.1:0-44957 GCA_050049775.1 Chromatiales bacterium | reverse complement strand
CCCTCTCACTTTGAATAACAGGCCCTAACATGCAATCCATGTCCATGATTCAGGAACTCTCGGTCGCGATCTTGCCGATCATGCTGGCGATCACGGTGCACGAGGCGGCGCACGGTTTCGTCGCCGACCGGCTCGGCGACAAGACGGCCCGCATGGCCGGACGCGTCACCCTGAATCCGCTCAAACACATCGATCCGCTCGGCACCGTGATTCTGCCGCTGGTGATGTACGCGCTGAGCGGTTTCATGTTCGGTTGGGCCAAACCGGTGCCGGTCAATTGGCGCAACCTGCACCATCCGCGCCGCGACACGGCGCTGGTGGCAATCGCCGGGCCGGCGGCCAATTTCATCATGATTCTGGGCTGGGCGATCCTGGCCGCGGTCAGCGTCGCGCTGGTCGATAGCAGTCCCTGGATCGCCGTGCCGCTGTTTCACATGGCCAAATACGGCATTCTCATCAATGCCATCCTGATGGCGCTGAATCTGCTGCCGATTCTGCCGCTCGACGGCGGGCGGGTGCTCAATTCGCTGCTACCACCGTCCTGGTCGCAGATGTATTCGAAAAGCGAGCCCTGGGGGCTGCTGATCCTGGTGGCGCTGCTGGTGAGCGGCGGGCTGGCCTACATTCTCATGCCGATGGTGGCTTGGCTGCAGTATTTTGCGGCACAGGTTGTAGGCATGCTGCAGTAAAACTACGTACAATAACGGGAATTTTTTCAAGGGGGACAAGCGTTGAATACCGTGTCAGGACAATACACCCGGGTTTTATCCGGCATGCGGCCGACCGGGCGTCTGCATCTGGGCCACTACCACGGTGTGCTGAAAAACTGGATCAATCTGCAGCATGAAGTCGAGTGTTTTTTCTTCATTGCGGACTGGCACGCGCTGACCACCCACTACGACGATCCGTCGATCATTCCGCAAAGCGTCTGGGACATGGTGATCGACTGGCTGGCGGCCGGCATCAACCCGTCCGAGGCGACCATGTTCATCCAGTCGCGCATTCCCGAACACGCCGAACTGCACCTGCTGCTGTCGATGATGACGCCACTGGGCTGGCTCGAGCGAGTGCCCAGCTACAAGGATCAGCAGGAAAAGCTCAAGGAACGTGACCTGGCCACTTATGGCTTTCTCGGTTATCCGTTGTTGCAGTCGGCCGATATCTTGATTTACAAGGCTGGCCAGGTGCCGGTCGGTGAAGACCAGGTGGCGCACGTCGAGCTAACGCGTGAAGTCGCACGGCGCTTCAATCACATGTACGGTCGCGAACCGGACTTCCAGGAAAAAGCCGAGCTGGCGATGAAAAAAATGGGCAAGAAAACCGCCAAGCTCTATACCCAGTATCGCAAGCAATACCAGGAGCAGGGCGATACCGAAGCGCTGGATGCGGCGCGCGCCTTGCTCGAAAGCCAGCAGAACATCACCGTCAACGACCGTGAGCGTCTGTTCGGTTTCATCGAAGGTGGCGGCAAGGTGATTCTGCCGGAACCGCAATCGTTGCTGACCAAGGCGTCGAAGATGCCTGGCCTTGACGGTCAGAAAATGTCTAAGTCGTATAACAATACCATCGCGCTGCGTGATGATCCGGCCACCATCGAAAAGCAGCTCAAGACCATGCCGACCGACCCGGCGCGCGTGCGTCGTACCGATCCGGGTGATCCGGCCAAATGCCCGGTGTGGCAGCTGCACGCAGTGTATTCCGATGACGCGGTGCTCGACTGGGTGCAGCATGGCTGTCGTTCCGCCAGCATCGGCTGTATCGAATGCAAGCAGCCCATCATCGACGGTATGCTGGATGAACTGCGACCGATCCAGGAACGCGCCCGCGAGTACGAGGAGCAGCCCGATCTGGTGCGCAGTGTTATCAATGAGGGTTGTGAACGCGCGCGTGAGGTCGCCCGTGAAACCATGAACGACGTGCGTCACGCCATGTCGCTGGATTACTGATAAGCTAGGCGGCGATGACAAACACCGAAACCGATATCGAAGCACAGGCGCCAATCGCCAATCATCAGCCGCAGCAGGAGGAAATGCCGTTCGCGATCGTGCAGGGTGAACCGCAGTTCACCTTGCCGAAAGATCTGTATATTCCGCCGGAAGCGCTCGAGGTCTTTCTGGATGCGTTTGAGGGGCCGCTGGATTTATTGCTGTATCTGATCAAGCGACAAAACCTCGATATCCTCGATGTGCCGATTGCCGAGATTACCGCGCAATACATGGAATACGTTGAGCTGATGCGTGAGATCAACCTCGAGCTGGCGGCCGATTATCTGGTCATGGCGGCGATGCTGGCCGAGATCAAGTCACGCATGCTGTTGCCGCGCTCGACCGACGAGGAGGGCGAGGAGGAAGATCCGCGCGCCGAACTGATTCGTCGTTTGCAGGAATACGAACGCTACAAGCAGGCGGCCGAAGACATCGATGCCTTGCCGCGGCTCGGGCGTGATGTATACCAGACCGTGGTGGCATTCCCGGATCGTCATTTCGATCGCAAGCAGCCGGATGTTGATCTGAAGGAACTGTTGTTCGCGCTCAAGGACGTCATGCATCGCGCGGATCTGTTCAGTAGCCATCATGTCCAGCGTGAAGTGTTGTCGTTGCGTGAACGCATGTCAGTCGTGCTGACGAAAATCCAGTCCGATAAATTTACCGCCTTTACCGATTTGTTTGATTTTCATGAAGGTCGCCAGGGGGTGGTGGTCACTTTCATGGCCGTGCTGGAATTGCTCAAACAGTCGATGCTGGAGCTGGTGCAGGCCGACCCTTACGGGCCGATTCACGTTAAGGCGCATTCACAATAATTATGGAAAACGAAAAACTCAAATCAATTATTGAAGCCGCATTGCTGGCGGCCGGTGGACCGTTGTCGCTGGATCACATGTTGCAGCTGTTCGACGAAGAGGCCATGCCGGAGAAAAAGGAATTGCGCGAGGTGCTTGAACAGCTGACGCAGGATTACGAAGGCCGCGGTGTGCAGATTGCCGAGGTCGGCAACGGCTGGCGCATCCAGGTACGTGCCGAGTATGCCCCCTGGGTGTCGCGCCTGTGGGAGGAAAAACCCGGACGTTATTCACGCGCACTCATGGAAACACTGGCCCTGATTGCCTATCGCCAGCCGATCACGCGCGGTGAGATCGAGGACGTGCGCGGTGTTAGTGTCAGTTCCAATATCATCAAGACATTGCAGGAACGCGAGTGGATTCGCGTCGTCGGCCATCGGGATGTGCCTGGCAAGCCGGCCCTGTATGCGACCACCAAAACCTTTCTGGATTATTTCAGCCTGAAAGGTCTTGATGACTTGCCCACGCTGGCGGAAATTCGTGACCTGGATTCGATTAACCAGGAACTGGCTTTGTCCGATCCGGACCGGCAGGAAGGCGAAGCTTCTGCAGGAGAATCGGAAGCCGATGTCTCGGCCGAAATTTCTGATGAGGCACAGCAGGTTGACGCAGATGTTGTCGATAACACTGCGGCCGGTGAAGAAGGGCCTGTTGCCGTTGATGAAGTCATCCAAGCTGATGTCATGGAGGCCGATGACAGCGAAGAAGAGGCGTTGGCAGCCGAAGTCGATGACAGCGAAAAGCCGGTAAATGACTAAACCCGCAAAAGTCCCCGAGGGTGAGCGCCTGCAAAAAGTACTGGCGAATTCCGGCCTCGGTTCACGTCGCCAGATTGAACGCTGGATCACTGAAGGACGCTTGCAGATTAATGAGCGTACTGCCCAACTGGGTGATCGCGTATCAGTAGACGACGTCATCCGGCTGGATGGCAAACCACTGAGTCGCAAACGACTGACCGCTACCGGTCGGCGTATCATCATCTACAACAAACCGGAAGGTGAGCTGGTCACGCGCAGCGACCCGGAAGGTCGTCCGACCGTATTCAAACAGTTACCGAAGCTCGACAAGGGACGCTGGATTGCGGTGGGCCGGCTCGATATCAACAGCTCCGGTTTGCTGATTTTTACCACCGATGGCGAACTGGCCAACCGCCTCATGCATCCGGCGCAGCAGATCGAACGCGAATATGCGGTGCGTGTCATGGGCGAGGTCAGTGATGACATGCTGCAGCAACTGGTCAACGGCGTTGAACTCGAAGACGGCTTTGCGCGTTTTGAGGACATCGTCGAATCGGGCGGCAGTGGCATCAATCGCTGGTTTCACGTGGTCATCATGGAAGGTCGCAAACGTGAAGTGCGGCGTTTATGGGAAGCGGTTGGCGTAAAGGTCAATCGACTCAAACGCGTGCGTTTCGGTCCGGTGATACTCGACAGCAGCGTCAAGGTCGGGCAATCGCGAGAGCTGGATGACAGTGAGGCGGCCAGCCTGTTACAGCTGGTTGGTATGCAAGCACTAGTGGCAAGGAAGACGCGAACAGCGGTGAAAAAGAAAAGCGCGCCACGTGCAAGTTCATCGCCGTGGAAACGCAAATAAGCTTATTCTGCTGAAAACACCACGGCCTGGTTACGACCGGATTGCTTGGCCTGGTACAAGGCCTTGTCGGCGCGTTCAAACAAGCTTTCGCAATCATCTTCCTGATTCATGCAGGTGACGCCGAGACTCACGGTGACATCGGCGCGTTGTCCGGCGATGGTATCCAGCGACTCGATGCGTTGACGGATTCTTTCCGCCAACATCTGCGCACCGATGATGCTGGTCTGGCCCAGCAGGACCAGAAACTCCTCTCCACCATAACGGAACAGTAAATCACTCTGGCGAATCGTGTCCTGGGTAACAGTGGCGATGGCTTTCAGCACCTCATCGCCATAGCCGTGGCCATGCGTATCGTTGATCTGTTTGAAATGATCGGCATCCAGCAGAATGACCGACAGGGGATTGTTCTGGCGCTTGGCCAGTTCAATCTCGCGTTTCAGCGACTGGTTCATGGCGGCGCGGTTCTGGGCGCCGGTCAGGACATCGGTGAAAGCCGAATCGATGGCCTGCTGGTACTGCAGTGCGTTGCGTAACGGGTAAATCAGTGCGCTGAGCAGAATCTCGAGATTTTTTAATTCACTTTCCCGAAAGCGGGTTTTGCGCTGGAACACCAGTTCGCCTAGCTGCTGGTTTTCCAGTTTGAGGCCGTAGACACACTGGTGCTTGGCCTCGTGGCCGATGCTCAGGCTGAGGTTGTTGCTTTCCAACTGGTAGTGCAGCGCATCAAACTTGACCAGTGCGGCGCTTTCCCGGGCGAACAGGCTGATCAGTTGTTCGATGTCGAGGGTTGTTTGCAGTTTTTCCATCAGACGCAACTCATGATCGACAATCGGGCTGACCGCTTTGTTGAAAGCGGTTTTGTCGGAGATTCTGGATTCAACCAGTCGCAGGTTCGCTGCAGTGGATCTGACCGATGTATCCATAACAAAGTACCTCAATAGTAAACTCGGTAATCTATTTGCGAAATCCATGCCAAAAAAATAATCAAATAAAAACAATGATTTAAAATTATTAAAAGGCACTCTGTCAAAATACAGTCGGTAATTAATCATTAGATTCGTGCGACGGGCGGCAAAGGCCAACCGGCAGCGACAAAAACTTGCCGCCGTGTTTAAGGTGGGAAATTTCAGATTTTACCGGCCAATAGCCGGGTCAGCTCGGCGCTGAATTCGCTGCCGTCCTCGTTGCTGATCTGCAGTGTCAGCGTCTCGCTGCATTTGCGGGTTGGCGCCCCAAATTGGTCGCCCTGAATGCGTTTGCTGTCATCCTGGCGGCGCAGCACCAGGCTGTCCATTTCCGGTAATATTTCAATCAGTAGCCAGACACAGCCATTGAAGACGAACTGTTTGCCAACCAGTTTTTCGAGTTTTTCATACATGCGTTGCGATGCTCCAGTGGCATTACCGTCACAATTTTTACAAATACTGCGCCTATAGTCGGCTTGATGCCACCGGAAAGTCAGGGTGATTAAACATTGCAACTGGCGAATTATCAGCGATAATGAGTTATACCCTCGTATTCCGGGGTATGTGTTAGCACCAAGCCCAAGGCGAAGTGTTTTGTATTATGCCGATGCGTCGGCACTTGTTTTTTGAGGAAGATATGTCTGATAAATTAGTTTCTGGCGTCGTTAAATGGTTCAACGACAAAAAAGGTTTTGGTTTTATTGAACAGGAAAACGGCCCAGATGTATTTGTGCATTTTCGCGCAATACAGGGGGATGGTTATCGTTCATTGAAAGATGGCCAGGCAGTCAAATTTGAAGTTACTGATGGTGCAAAAGGACCACAGGCAGAGAATGTGATACCACAGTAATCCCCGGATTACTTGATATCCTTTAATGGCACAGTATTTACTGTGCCATTTTTGTTTAAGCTGATCAGTAAAAAGTAATGAGTAAAAAAGTTTCCATCCTGTTTGTCTGCATGGGCAACATCTGTCGTTCACCAACCGCGCATGGCGTGTTTCGTCATCTGGTTGAGCAGGAACAGTTGTCAGACGTTATTGAAATCGATTCCGCCGGCACGCATGCCTATCATGTCGGCAATCAACCCGACCGGCGCGCCCAGAAAACCGCTTTGGCCCGGGGCATTGATCTGAGCGACTTGCGTGCACGACGTGCGGAAGCGGAAGACTTCGTGAATTTTGATTATGTCATCGCCATGGACCAGGACAATTACCATGCGCTGATGTCAATCTGCCCGGCGGGCGCCGAGGACAAACTGCATTTGTTCATGGACTTCGCACCAGAGGCGAGAACCCGCGAAGTGCCGGACCCGTATTATGGCGGTGATGCCGGCTTTGAAAACGTATTTGATCTGGTGGACGCTGCCGCTAAAGGCTTGCTGGAAAGCGTGCGTCGGAAACATCTGGCAAGTTAAAGCTGTCTGTTTTCACTGAACCTTTGCCGCGTTGATATTGAATAGGCTGGACAGGGCTTGTCATACGACAAGCCCTTCTTGTTTCAGCCTTTGGTGGCTTCCTTGGCGGGTATAGCTGCTGCAGGATTGGCCTCGGCTTTTTTCTCGGCTGCCGGCTTGGCCGCCTGGTCGGAAACTGCCTTGAGCTGCGATGCCTGACCGTCATTTGCGCCTGCCGGTTTTTCTGCCGGTCTGGATTGACTGGTTGCGGCCGGCTTCTGCGCTGATGCCGCAGTCGTGCTGTTTTCAGCTGCAGATGCAGGTTTTTGTGACTCGGACGATTGACGGCCGGATTCACCTGAACCTGTGGTCGGCTGCGAAGCGGCCGGCTTTTTCGCGGTGTCACGGCTGTCGGGCTTGGCCTGACCCTCAGCACCGCCTTGTGCAGTCTTGTTTTCCTGGGTAGTGCGGCCTGGACCTCTTCTGCGACGGCCGCCACGGCGACTGCGACGACTGCTGCTGCTTTTTTCCTCGCCGGCTTTAGCCTGCTGGCTCTTGTCAGTGCTGCCGGATTCCTTGCTGTTGTCAGCTTCTTGCGAGGCTTTGCGATCCGGGGTTTTGTCGCTGTCTTTTCTCTTATCACTGGCAGCCTTACCACCTGTGCTTCTTTTCTGCTGGCTGCTGCGATTGCTCTGGCTGCGACGTCGGCCGTTGCTGCGTTTTGCGTCGCTTTTGCCAGTGCCTTTTTCCTTGTCCTTGCTGGCAGCGCTTTTCTCGGCTTCAGCCTGTTTTGTCGTTGCTTGCGCAGCCTCGCCAGACTTGTTGGTGAAAATACTGGTGAAGATGCGCTTGATAAAACCGGATTCGGCGGTTTCGACCGGTTTGCTGACGATTTCTTCCACCGGTTTGCGCTGCGGCGCCGGGGTGCTCGGGGCAATCTGTTTTACCGCCGGTTGTGCAGCGGGTTGGGGTTTTTTGGCCACCTGCTGTTCGCTGCTTTCGCTGGCATCGGTGACCAGACTGTAGCTGGATACCTCATCCGAGCCGACTTCGTGTTGGCGAATGCGTTCGATTTCGTAATGCGGCGTTTCCAGATTCTTGTTGGGAATTAGGACGACGTCGACGTGATTGCGTTTTTCGATTTCGCGAATTGCCTTGCGTTTTTCATTCAGCAGGAAGGTGCCGACATCCACCGGCAACTGGGCGACGATACGGCCGGTGTTTTCCTTGAGCGCCTGTTCCTCGACGATGCGCAGGATCGATAGCGCCAGCGATTCGATGCCACGAATAAAACCGTGACCGGAGCAACGCGGACACAGCTGCAGGCTGGCTTCGCCGAGTGACGGGCGCAACCGCTGACGCGACATTTCCAGCAGGCCGAAGCGTGAGATGCGGCCGATCTGCACGCGCGCGCGATCCTGCTTCATGGCTTCCTTGAGGCGGTTTTCCACTTCACGCTGGTGGCGCGATGGCGTCATATCGATGAAATCGATGACGAACAGGCCGCCAAGGTCGCGCAGACGTAACTGGCGGGCGATTTCGTCGGCCGCTTCCAGGTTGGTGTTGAGCGCGGTTTCCTCGATATCGGCGCCCTTGGTGGCGCGCGCCGAGTTGATGTCGATCGAGGTCAGGGCTTCAGTATGGTCGATGACAATGGCACCGCCGGATGGCAAACGTACTTCACGCTGGAATACCGATTCGATCTGGCTTTCAATCTGGTAGCGCGAGAACAGCGGCACTTCGTCCTGATACAGCTTCATGCGTTTTTCGTAGCGCGGCATGACCTGGGTAATAAATTCCAGTGCCTGATCGTAGGTCTGCTTGTTGTCGATGACGATCTCGCCGATGTCGGTGCGCAGGTGGTCGCGGATGGAGCGGATGATGATGTCGCTTTCCTGGTAAATCAGGAAAGGGGCGGCCTTCTCGGACGCGGATTTGTCGATCGCCTGCCACAGCTGCACCAGATAATCGAGATCCCATTGCAGCTCTTCGGTGTTTTTGCCTATGCCGGCGGTGCGCACGATCATGCCCATGCCTTCGGGGATTTCCATCTGGCTCATGGCTTCACGCAGGCTGGAGCGGTCTTGCCCCTCAATGCGGCGGGAAACGCCACCAGCGCGCGGATTATTCGGCATCAGCACCAGGTAGCGGCCAGCCAGTGAGATGAAAGTGGTCAGCGCCGCACCCTTGTTGCCACGCTCTTCCTTCTCGACCTGGACGATCAGTTCCTGGCCTTCCTTGAGCGCTTCCTGGATATTGGGACGGCCACCGGCCTGCTGGGCCTTTTCGGAAAAGTAGGTTCTGGAAATTTCCTTGAGCGGCAGGAAACCGTGGCGTTCGGCGCCGTAGTCGACAAAAGCGGCTTCCAGACTCGGTTCGATGCGGGTGATTTTGGCTTTGTAGATATTGGCCTTTTTCTGTTCCCGGCCGGAGGTTTCGATATCCAGGTTGTAAAGTTTTTGACCGTCAACGATCGCGACACGCAACTCCTCTTGCTGAGTTGCGTTGATTAGCATTCTCTTCATATTTTTGTGCTCATTAGGGTGCGTTCCGTGTATGACTGAGCAGGTCGACTCCTTCTTGTTTTGATTTCTAAGCGGAGCCGGGTGGCTGTTTCCAGCCAGCTGATTACCAAGTAACCAGCGTTGCTGCAGGTGTTACAGGGCGCGCACGCAAATTCTGTAATTCATCCGTTACCGGACGGGATCGATAAAATTCATGGGAACGGCTTTCAGTTCAGCCTTGGACGGTAAATGTCTATATAATCGTCGTTTCGTCGCGTCTGCGAGGGCGAACATGTTGCAAGTCATTCCAGAAAGGAACTCATGGCTCCTGAATGAATCTATTGGCATCATTACTTTATTAATAATGAAACCTGTCGCGAATATATCAGTCTGCGTGCCCGGGATCAATCCACAGATTACATAAAAAAGCTTTCTAAATGTCAGAAGTTACAGGAAAAAAAGTCAGCTGGGTGACGGTTGACCAGGAGTTCGCGGGGCAGCGGCTGGATAATTTCCTGCTCAGACAGCTCAAGGGCGTGCCGCGCAGCTATATCTACCGCATCATTCGCAAGGGTGAGGTGCGGGTCAACAAGGGTCGCTCGTCGGTCAAATACAAGCTGCAGGCCAACGATGTGGTGCGTATTCCACCGGTGCGACAAACGGACGGCGAGGCCGGCAACAAGCCCTACCAGATTCTCAAGGACAAACTGGAAAACACCATAATTTATGAAGATAATTCATTGATTGTGTTAAATAAACCCAGTGGTATGGCGGTGCACGGTGGCAGTGGTGTGAGTTTTGGGGTGATTGAAACCCTGCGCTCCATGCGCCCGCAGGACCAGCATCTCGAACTGGCGCACCGCCTCGACCGTGAAACCTCAGGTTGTCTGATCATCAGCAAAAAACGCAGCGCCTTGCGTATGATCCATGAACTGCAGCGCACCGACGGCATCACCAAGAAATACCTGGCGCTGGTGTGGGGCGACTGGGGAAAGAAAGGCGCGCTGGAAGTGGATGTGCCACTGAGGAAAAACACCCTGCAGGGTGGCGAGCGCATGGTACAGGTGGATGCCGCCGGCAAGCCGTCAAAAACCCGTTTCCGGGTGCTGGAGCGCTTTGCCGACAGCATGCTGGTCAGCGCCGAGCTGCTGACCGGGCGCACTCACCAGATTCGGGTGCATTGCACCCATGCCGGCACGCCGATTCTCGGTGATGACAAATACGGCGATGCCGAAGCCAATCGGCTGTATCGCGAACGCGGCTTGCGGCGACTGTTTCTGCACGCGGTTTCGCTGGCGTTCAAAACACCGGATAATGGCGAGGAAATGCGCTTTTCGGCGCCACTGGATGATGAACTGGAGCAGGTGTTAAACAAGCTGAGGATGTCCCTCGCACAATGAAGTACGAATTGCTGGTATTTGACTGGGATGGCACGCTCATGGATTCGGTGGCGCGCATTGTCGCCTGCATCCAGGCCGCGGCCACGGATCTCGACTATGCCGTGCCTGCTTTTGACGAGGCCCGCCAGATCATCGGCCTGGGACTGCACGAGGCGGTGGCGCGTCTGTTTCAGGTGACGGATCCGCAGCAGGTACAGCAGATCGCCGAGCGTTACCGCCATCATTTCCTCGGTGATGAACCGACGCCGGAGGCCCTGTTCCCGGGAGTCAAAGAATTACTCGAAACCTTCGAATCGGACGGCTACCTGCTGGCCGTGGCGACCGGCAAAAGTCGTCGGGGGCTGGACCATGTGTTGGCCAACACCGGGCTGGCCAACCTGTTTCACGCCACGCGTTGTGCCGATGAAACCTTTTCCAAACCGCATCCACAAATGTTGCACGAGATCATGGATGTGCTCGGTGTGGATGCCGGCAATACCCTGGTCGTCGGTGACACGGAATTCGATATGCAAATGGCGCGCAATGCCGGTACCGACGCTGTGGGCGTCTGCTATGGCGCCCATTCAGAACAACAACTCAGGCAGCACGGCGCGCTAAGCTGTTTTGATGATATTCGCCAGTTATCCGGCTGGCTGCAAACTGATGTGATAACCACTTGAGGTCAAGATGCAAGACAAGCAATCCACTGAAAAACAACCCGGATGGGAAAAACAGTTATTGGAAAAACTGGCTTTTGAGCAGCTCAAGGAATACCGGCGTTCACGGCGCTGGGGTGTGTTTTTCAAATCGCTGGCATTTCTGTATGTGTTTGTGTTGCTGGTGCTGGCGATTCCGGACGAGTTTTCGGATTCCAAGCTCGGCAAGGACGTAACTGCCATTGTTGAGGTTAAGGGCCTGATCTCGGATGACACGGAAGCCAGTGCCGATAATGTCATCAGCGGTTTGCGCGATGCGTTCGAACACAAGCACACCAAGGGCGTGATCGTACGCATCAACAGTCCCGGCGGCAGTCCGGTGCAGGCCGGTTATATCCATGACGAAATCAATCGTCTGCGCAAAAAATACGAAGACATTCCAGTCTATGCTGTGGTCACCGATATCTGTGCCTCGGGCGGTTATTACATTGCCGCCGCGGCGGACAAGATCTATGTCGACAAGTCCAGCATTGTCGGCTCGATCGGTGTACTCATGAACGGCTACGGCTTTGTCGGCACCATGGACAAACTGGGCGTTGAGCGGCGTCTGCTGACGGCTGGCGAGCACAAAGCTATTCTGGATCCGTTTTCACCGGTCAATGAATTCGATGTGCAGCACGTCCAGTCCGTGCTCGATGAGATGCATGCGCAGTTTATCGAGGTCGTCAAAAAAGGCCGCGGTGTGCGTCTTCAGGAAAATGACGAGATTTTCTCCGGGCTGTTCTGGAGCGGCGAAAAAAGCATTGAGCTGGGACTGGCCGATGCCCTGGGCAGCAGCAGTTATGTGGCGCGCGAAGTGGTGGGTGCCGAGGATCTGAAGGATTTCACCAAGCGTGAAGATGTGTTCGAACGTTTTGCCGATCGCCTTGGCGCTTCGATCGCGAGCAAGCTCGGTTTAATGAGTGGTTTGGGCGAGACGCCGCAAATACGCTGATCAGGAGAAACGAGCTGTCTGAAATTACCGGAGCAAGACTGCTCCGGTAACACCAGTCAAGGCAGACGATTACTGGTTGGTTGTGGTGCTTGGTGCGGTAT
This sequence comes from Chromatiales bacterium, assembly GCA_050049775.1. GTDB lineage: Bacteria > Pseudomonadota > Gammaproteobacteria > Chromatiales > Chromatiaceae > JABDQZ01. The sequence goes on along the minus strand of JASFVP010000030.1, from coordinate 32,531 downwards.
AGCCATAGGGTGCATAGCCGTAGCCACCATAAGGCGGATAGCCGTAGCCATAACCGCCGTAAGCCGGGTAGCCATAACCGTAACCACCATAACCCGGATAGCCATAGCCGTACGGGCCGCCATAACCTCCGCCCCATGGGCCGCCACCCCAGGGACCACCGCCCCATGGGCCACCACCCCAGCCGCCGGGTCCGTCCCAGCCGCCGTCAAACCAGTCCCATGGACCCCAGCCCCAGGCGCTGGCTGACAAGGGCGCCAGCAAAACGCCGCCAGCAATCAGGCCGGCAAGTACTGTAGTTTTCATTTTCATGTGCCTTCTCCGTCGTTGAATGAATGATTATCGAGCTGATGATCAGGTTATCCTTCTCCGGGATTCTGTTTTGTCTCAGTATAAATCCGCCAGGCGAATCTACTGTTTGATCCTGGTCATCAATTTTGGCAAAGTCAGAGCATCGCCTCATCGCTGAAAATATGATCACCGGGTCGATGAACCCGGACATTGATTGAGGTACACTCGATATCAATTTTCGCCAATTCGAATAAAATTACAAGATGTCTTATCAGGTACTCGCAAGAAAATGGCGGCCGCATTTGTTTACCGAACTGGTCGGGCAGGAGCACGTGGTGCGTGCATTGTCCAACGCACTCGATAACGACCGGGTGCACCACGCTTACCTGTTCAGCGGCACGCGCGGCGTTGGAAAAACCACGCTGGCCAGAATTCTGGCGAAATCACTCAATTGCGAAACCGGTGTCAGCTCACAGCCGTGCGGTCAGTGCGCCAGCTGCCGGGAAATCGATGAAGGCCGCTTTGTTGATCTGCTGGAAGTGGATGCCGCTTCACGCACCAAGGTCGACCAGACGCGTGAGCTGCTCGAAAACGTGCCCTATGCGCCGGTCAGCGGCCGCTACAAGGTTTACCTGATCGACGAGGTGCACATGTTTTCCGACAGCAGCTTTAATGCGCTGCTGAAAACGCTGGAAGAACCGCCACCGCACGTCAAGTTCCTGTTGGCGACCACCGATCCGCAAAAAGTGCCGGTCACCGTGCTGTCGCGTTGTTTGCAGTTCAACCTGAAGCGTTTGCCACTCGACCAGATACAGACGCAGCTGGACAACATCCTACAGGCCGAGCAGATCAGCGCCGAACCGGCGGCATTGCAACTGCTGGCGCTGGCGGCGGATGGCAGCATGCGCGATGCCTTGAGCCTGCTGGACCAGGCCATCGTGTTTGGCGCCGGTCAGGTTCGCGAAGCCGATGTGCGCGCCATGCTTGGCACAGTGTCGCAGGATCATGTGGTGAATCTGTTGCGCGCGTTACAGCAGGGTGATGGTGCGGCTCTCATACAACACATCGAAGAGCTGGCGCAGCAATCGGTGGATTTCCAGTCGCTGTTGAATCGGTTACTGGCCAGTTTGCACAAGCTTGCCATCATGCAGATGACTTCGGTTTCCGTGTTTGAGGATGATCATGGCCTGGAACAGCTGAAACAGCTGGCGGCCAGCCTGGCGCCCGAGGACGTGCAACTGTATTACCAGATGGCGTTAGTCGGGCAGCAGGATTTGTCATTGGCGCCAGACCCGCGCATGGGTTTTGAAATGCTGTTACTGCGCATGCTGGCATTCAAGCCTGACAGCAACAGTGGCGGGCAAAAACGGTCGGCGAGCTCCACGCAAACGCCTGCGACACAAACCAGGGCGGCACCGGCGGGAGCAGGACCTCGTTCTGACTCGGCCCGGCCTGCCAGTGCGGCAGCATCGACCGACAAGGCTCCAGCCACAGCAAAAGCCGAAAGGCCGGTTGCACCAGGTGGTCAGGTCGCTGCGGGATCTGACTGGACCACCGTAGTTGCTGACCTGAACCTGGGCGGTATGTCGGCGCAATTTGCCGGGCATTGTGCCGTCAAATCCTGGCAGGACAATCATCTCATTCTGACACTGGATCCGATGCATCAACAACTGAAAGGCTCGATGGCGGAAGACCGTTTATGCCAGGCGCTTAGCCAGCGCTTTGACAAGTTACGCATCGAGATCGTGGTAGAAAAACCATTGAGCTGCACGCCAGAACAACAACGCGCCCGCCAGCTTGAACAAAAGCACAGCGATGCCGTGGATGAAATCCATGCGGATGCCTTTGTGCAGGCCGTGCAGAAAACCTTTGATGCTGAAGTCATTCAGGAATCAATCAAACCAACTACACATTAATCGCTGTGCTCGCGGCATGGCGATGTCCCGATAGATCAAGAGGTAAACAAATGAAAGGTGGACTTGGCAACATCATGAAGCAGGCGCAGAAGATGCAGGAAGACCTGCAGAAAGCGCAGGAAGAACTGGCCCGGGCGGAAGTCACCGGTGCGGCCGGTGGCGGTCTGGTGCAGGTCACCATGAATGGCAAGCATGAGGTTTCACGCGTCAGTATCGATGACAGCCTGATGTCGGACGACAAGGAAATGCTCGAAGATCTGATTGCCGCCGCCTGTAACGACGCGGCGCATCGTATTGCGGAAAAGTCCAAGGAAAGTATGTCGGCTGCCACTGCGGGGATTCCATTACCACCCGGTTTCAAACTGCCGTTTTAAGCATCCGGTGATGTCGCGTTCCCTGTTGAGCCAGCTCATGGATGCCTTGCGCTGTCTGCCCGGTGTCGGGCCGAAATCGGCGCAGCGCATGGCGTTTTACCTGCTGGAGCGTGATCGTGAGGGTGGTAGGCAACTGGCGCAGGTGCTGTTGGAAGCGGTTGAGAAAATCGGCCATTGTGAACGTTGCCGTACGCTGACCGAGGAAAAGATATGTCGTCTGTGTGCCAATGACAAACGCGACCAGAGCCTGCTGTGTGTGGTCGAAACGCCCGCCGATGTGGTCAGCATTGAGCAGGCGGTTGACTATCAGGGGCTGTATTTTGTGCTGGGCGGGCATTTGTCGCCGCTTGACGGTATTGGTCCGGCCGACATCGGCCTGGACTTGCTGCAACAGCGGCTTGCCGAAGGTGAAGTTCGGGAAGTGATACTGGCGACCAACACCACGGTGGAGGGCGAGGCCACCGCGCGTTACATCAGTGATATCGCCCGCTCATGCGGCGTCAACAGTTGCCGCATCGCGCACGGCGTACCGTTGGGCGGTGAACTGGAATATGTCGATGGCGGCACGTTGGCGCATGCCTTCAGCGGGCGCCAGCCTTATTAAGGAACCTCTGATCAATTCATGAACTCGCATCTTGCACTTAAAATTTCCAGCTTCTGCGTTGCAAATCTTCGCAGTAGCCAGCTATTACGCGCGATTTGCGCCTTGAATCTGAAAATTTTCGAGCACAACCTGCTTCGTCCAGAATCAATCAGAGGTTCCTTAAACACATCCGGAGTGAATCATGTCTGACTGTATTTTTTGCAAGATCGTCGCCGGTGATATCCCGGCGGAAAAAGTGTTTGAAAGTGACTCGTTGATTGCTTTCAAGGACCTGCAACCGCAAGCGCCGTTGCATACGTTGGTTATTCCGAAGCGTCACATCGCGACCATAAATGATCTGCAGGATGGTGATGCGCAACTGGTCGGTGAGATGTACCTGGCGGCCAAACAGATTGCGACCGATGCCGGCTATGCCGAGCCGGGCTATCGCACGGTCATGAATTGCAACCTCGGAGCCGGCCAGAGTGTGTTTCATATTCACCTGCATGTGCTGGCCGGTCGTCCCATGACCTGGCCGCCGGGCTGAAGTATGAAATCGGTCGCATTTTCATGTATGGCCAACGAGTAGACTTTAATTCGTAAATTTGTTGGAAAATCGTCTATAATTTACGACGGTCGACTCGATGGATTAAGTTTGTTACATGGAAATTGACAGTTCCTCAATCTTGTTTCTGACGCCGGATGCCATTCCTGGCAAAAGCGGCAGTTCAGAAAACACAGCGCTGAAAAATCAGCAGAACCAGTCGTTGCAGCATCAGCAACTGGTACGCGATGTCAGTGATGCGGAAAAACAAAGCGCGAGCCGACAGTTCGAAGACAGCCTTTCTAGGCAACGCCAGCCCAACCTGACCCAGGACCAGCCGGGACTGCGTCAGAGCCAGGCCATCAACGCCTATCAGGAAACCGAGCAGGGTGATCAGAAGCAGTACCTGAGCGAAGTCCTTGGCGTTGATTTGCGCGCCTGATCCAACAAGATTTGCTTATACCGATTTGTGATTTTTCATGTTGTCTTGGACGCATGCTGGCAGTAAATTAATTCCCCAAATTTTGCTGCCCCTGATGCTGTCCCTGACCAAGCAATTAACAATAACAGGCAATTAATTCCTGCTGTCTAAGGATGTATATGCAAGCCAAACCACAACAAGCCGCCCAGACGTTTGAATTGAAGTCCGGGCATTTCAACTTACCCAATCTGCGCTTACTCGACACCGACATGAACCGTCTGGCGGATGAACTGTACGAACAGGTTCAACAGGCGCCGGCCTTTTTTCTTAATACCCCGGTGGTGATTGACCTGGGTTTGTTGTCAGAACAAAACGCCGAGGTCGACTTTGCCTTGCTGGTCGGGTTGATGCGCGGCCATGGCATGGTGCCGATCGGCATCAAGGGCGGTTCCAAACACCAGCAGGAAATGGCCGAACTCATGGAGCTGGCGATTCTTGCCGAGGGCAACAACAACGCGAATCAGCCACGTCCGAACGCAACGGCTGAAGCAGCGCCGGTGCCACCGAAAGTCATCAGTAAACCGGCCATCAGCAAACTGGTGACCACCCCGGTGCGTTCCGGTCAACGGATTTATGCTGCCGGTGCCGACCTGATCATCACTTCCCAGGTCAGCAGCGGCGCCGAGGTGATCGCCGATGGCAACATCCACGTTTACGGCAGTTTGCGTGGCCGTGCGCTGGCCGGTGTCAAAGGCAATCGCGAGGCGCGCATTTTCTGTCAAAAACTGCAGGCGGAACTGATCGCCGTCGCCGGCCATTACATGGTCAATGAGAATTTCACCCCACAACAAATGGGCAAGCCGGTGCAGATCAGTCTGTCGGGCAAGGCCCTGAATATTGAATTTATTTAAGCAGCGCCGTAGTGGCGTTCAAGGAGTCTATCTTGGCAAGAATTATCGTAGTGACATCAGGCAAGGGCGGTGTTGGCAAGACCACCACCAGTGCGGCTCTGGCGATGGGGCTGGCGCTCAAGGGCAACCGGGTGGCGGTGATTGATTTTGATGTCGGCCTGCGCAACCTGGACTTGATCATGGGGTGTGAACGACGCGTGGTGTATGACTTCGTCAACGTGATTCATGGCGAGGCCAATCTCAATCAGGCACTGATCCGTGACAAGCGTTGTGAAAACCTGTTCGTGTTGCCGGCCTCTCAGACCCGTGACAAGGACGCGCTCACCATCGAAGGCGTCGGCCGGGTGCTGGAACAGCTGGGCAAGACGCACGATTACATCGTTTGTGATTCGCCGGCCGGCATCGAGCACGGCGCCACCATGGCGATGTACTTCGCCGACGACGCCATTGTCGTGACCAATCCGGAGGTGTCTTCGGTACGCGACTCCGACCGTATGCTCGGCATTCTCGCCAGCAAGTCACGCCGCGCCGAACAGGGACTGGATCCGATTCGTGAATATCTGCTGCTGACCCGCTATTCACCCAGACGGGTCGCTGACGGCGAAATGCTCAGTGTCGATGATGTGCAGGAAATTCTGTCGCTGGATCTGCTCGGTGTCATCCCGGAGTCGCAGGCGGTGCTGAATGCGTCCAACTCCGGCAATCCGGTGGTGCTCAATCAGGACAGTGATGCCGGCCAGGCTTATGCCGATGTGGTGTCGCGTTATCTGGGCGAGGATTTACCGCACCGTTTCCTGCATGTGCCGAAGAAAGGTCTGCTGGGCCGCCTGTTTGGAGCCTGATTATGAAGTTACTGGATTATTTTCGTTCCAACCGCGACAAGTCGGCCTCGGTCGCCAAGGAAAGGCTGCAGATCCTGGTGGCGCACGAGCGCGCCAGCAGGAATGCGCCGAGTTATTTGCCGCAGTTGCAAAACGAGATTCTGGCGGTCATCAAGAAATACGTGGCCATCGATCAGGATGCTGTGTCCATTCAGATCGACCGGGATGACCACCAGGACGTCCTGGAACTCAACATCACCTTGCCGGAACAGCACGCCGGGCATTAGTTATACCGCCCGGTTTGGTTCACGCTACTGTCATATGCCGGTATCAGACTTCGGAATCAGCCGGACTGATGCCGGCGTTTTATGCAATATCTGTTAGGATATAAGCACCTGAGTTTGAATTGCCGATAAAAAATCATGAAGACAAAAACTTCCGATGTGGTGCTGGACGAAAGCAGTGTTGTGTCCGCCAACGATAGCGAACTGGACCTGGATTCCTCGGATCTGTTTCTCAACCGTGAGCTGACCTGGCTGGAATTCAATCGCCGCGTCTTGCACGAAGCCTCCGACCCACGTAATCCACTGCTGGAAAGGCTGAAGTTCATCGCCATCGTCAGCGGTAATCTCGACGAATTTTTCATGAAGCGTATCGGCGGCCTCAAGCAGCAGGTTGGCGCCGGTATTACTTCATTGACGGTGGACGGCCGCACGCCGCGCCAGCAGATCGAGGACGCGTATGTGGTTGTCGATGAGCTGGAAAACAAGAAGCGGGAATATCTGCAGGAAGTCCTGCAGGAACTCAAACCACACGGCATCGAGATTCGCACCTACGAGTCACTCGACAGCGCTCAGCAATCCTATCTGCGCGATTATTATTACGAAAACATTTTCCCGCTGGTCACGCCGCAGTCGATCGATCCGGCGCATCCGTTTCCGTTTATTTCCAATCTGTCGCTCAACCTGCTGGTCAACGTCAAATACCCGACCCGCGACAAAACGGCGCTGACGCGCATCAAGGTGCCGGTTGGTTCCGGCATTCCGAGATTTTTGCAGTTGCCCGACAGTTACATCTTTGTGCCACTCGAGGAAGTCATCGAGCACAACCTGGAAATGCTGTTGCCTGGCATGGAAGTGCTCAGTTGCGAGAAGTTTCGCGTGACACGCAACGCCAACACCGAGCGTAATGAAGAACATGCCGACGATTTGCTGTCGTTGATCGAATCGGAACTGCGTGACCGGCGCTTTGCGCCGATTGTGCGCATGGAAGTGGTCAGCGGCATGGACAGCACCCACAGCGGCATGCTGGCGGCGGAGCTGCATCTCAACGAAGAGGATGATGTGTTTGAAGTCGGCGATTGCATGATCGCCAGCCGTGACGTGTTTGAACTGGCGTTTCTGGATATCCCGGATCTGCACGACCCGCAACATCACCCGATCGATCATGTGGAACTTCGCGATCCGCGCAATATCTTCCACATCATCCGTGATCGTGGCCCGTTGCTGCTGCAGCATCCGTATGAGTCTTTCGGCACTTCGGTGGAAAGATTCCTCAAGGAGGCCAGCCAGGACCCGAAAGTGCGCGCCATCAAGATGACGCTGTATCGCACCTCCGGCGACACCAAGGTGGTGGACCACCTGATCCGCGCAGCGCGCAATGGCAAACAGGTCGCCGTGGTGGTGGAATTGAAAGCACGCTTTGACGAAGCCGCCAATATCCGCTGGGCGGCGCGCATGGAGGAAAGCGGCGTGCACGTCACCTATGGTGTGGTCGGCCTGAAAACACACTCGAAAATCATTCTGGTGGTGCGTAACGATTACAGCGGACTGAAACGTTATCTGCACATCGGCACCGGCAATTACCACGCTGGCACGGCCAGGCTGTATTCCGACCTCGGCCTGCTGACCAATGATGAACAGCTTGGTCAGGATGCCACCGAACTGTTCAACTACCTGACCACCGGTTATGTGCAGGTGCGCAAATACCAGAAGCTGCTGACTTCGCCGCGCGTGCTCAAGGGGGCGTTGCTGGCGAAAATCGACCGCGAGCGCAAGCTGCATACGCCGGAAAATCCGGGCCTGATCCAGTTCAAGATGAATGCGCTTGAGGACGTCGATATCACCAAGGCGCTGTATCAGGCGGCACGTGATGGCGTGAAGGTGGACCTGATCATTCGCGATACCTGCCGCTTCCGTCCCGGTATTCCGGGCCTGTCGGAAAGTGCACGCGTCATCAGCATCGTCGGGCGTTTTCTGGAGCATACCCGCATTTATTATTTCCAGAATGGCGGAGAGGAAGAATACTTCATCGGCTCGGCCGACTGCATGAAACGCAACCTGGAATCGCGTGTGGAAGTGGTGACGCCGGTCGAGGCGGAAGACCTGCGTTACGAGTTGCGCCAGATTCTTGATACCCAGGTAAATGACAAGCGATCCGCCTGGGAAATGCAGCCCGATGGCAGTTATGTACAATTGATGCCGGAAAACGAACAGGAAGAGCGGGGCAGCCAGCAGCGCATGATCGATTACGCCGCAAAACGCGTGAAAAAAGCGGTCAAGGCGCAAAAAGGCAAGGCCAAACTCAAACCAGGTCGCAGTCGCAACTTATAGCCTATAAATTAAATTGATAACTAGCTGACTGGCTATGATTTCAGGCTGGCCAGGTCGTCAGGCGTGTTGATATTGACGAACGCCGACGCCTGCGCGGAACAATCCACACTGGCAAACGCCTGTTGCCGGTACCAGCTTTCCACCCGGCGCTCGCCCTGGTTGAGGTAGTCGGTCAGGGACGCTAACAGCTGGTGGCGCGGATTCAGGTTGAATAATGCGTGCAACATCTGCAGGCGTTCGCCGTCGTGGGCCACCAGAATCGCCGCTTCGCTTGCATGTGCAGCAGCCAGTAATCGCTCGCTGATGGCCAGATCGATACGCGGCGTATCACATGGCGTGACCAGCAGGTAGGGCGTGTCACAGCGGCGCATAGCGGCCTGCAGGCCTGCCAGGGGGCCGGCATCCTCGGTCTCGTCTGTGAGCACCGGCAAACCGTAAGCGGCATACTGCTGCAGATTGCGATTGGCGCTGATCAGAATACGGGCGAAGTTCGACTGAAACAGCTCCAGGGAGTGCTCAATCATCGGTTTGCCGTCAATTTCCAGCAAAGCCTTGTCCCGGCCGCCCATGCGCCGGCTTTTGCCGCCGGCCAGAATCAGAACCGTGACATCGTCGTTTTTCAGGTTTGTTGTACTCGCCAGATTCCGGGACATTTCTGTGTGTTGCTAGTTGGTCGAATTACGATAGACTTGCATCATCCGATGCTTTTTTTGTTTGTGCAATCCTACATTTACGATGATAAACATTCTTCTGGTTGATGATCATGATCTGGTGCGAGCCGGGTTGAAGAGCATTCTGGAAACTTCAGAAGAATTCCGGGTTGTTGCCGAAGCCGATTCCGGTGAACAGGCGCTGGAATGGCTGCAGAACGCCGATCCACTACCAGATGTGGTGTTGATGGACATCAACATGCCGGGCATCGGTGGTATCGAAGCGACTCGCCGCATTCGCCACCTGAGCCCGGACATCAAGATCATTGCCGTCACGGCGCTGAAGGAAAACCCGTTTCCTGCCCAGCTGATCGAGGCCGGTGCCCAGGGCTATGTCACCAAGGGTTGCCCGGCGGAAGAAATGTTTGATGCGGTCAAGACAGTGGTTGCCGGCAAGAATTTTGTCGCCAGCCAGATTTCCAACCAGGTGACGCTGGAAAACATCGGCGCCAATGGTGACAAGGGGCCGTTTGACCAGCTGTCGTCACGGGAAATGCAGGTCATGCTCATGATCACCCAGGGCGCCAGCAATCAGTACATCTCCGACAGTCTGTTTCTGAGTCCGAAAACCATCAGCACCTACCGTCATCGCCTGTTCGAAAAACTCAATGTTTCCAATGACGTGGAATTGACCCATATGGCGATCCGCTACGGGGTCGTTGATCAATAACACTTCCGTTCATGTCCGATTATTTTGATGCGCAATGCCGTGATTGCGAGCGGCTGGCCGATTTTCTTGATCAGGTCAAACAACAGTATCCGCACTATTATGCCCGGCCGGTGCCGCCGTTTGGTGCCGCTGATCCACGTTTGCTGATTGTCGGCCTGGCGCCCGGCATGCACGGCGCCAATGCGACCGGGCGGCCGTTTACCGGTGATTACGCCGGTGTTTTGCTGTACCAGACGCTGTACGACTACGGTTTTGCCAGCCAGCCGGAATCCCTCAGCGCTGATGACGATCTGCAGTTGCTGGATTGTCGCATCACCAACGCGGTCAAGTGTTTGCCGCCGCAGAACAAGCCCGAGACTGCGGAAATTCGCCAGTGCAACGGTTTCCTGCAAAACGAGATTGCAGCGCTGCAAAATGGCCGGGTCATCCTGGCGCTCGGCTCGATTGCGCACAATGCCGTGTTGCGGGCATTGGAGCAGAAATTGTCGAGTCACAAGTTCGCCCATGCCGCCGAGCATTTACTGCCCAATGGTATGACCTTGCTGGATTCCTACCATTGCAGCCGCTACAACACCCAGACCAAACGGCTGACGCCGGAGATGTTTGCGCAGGTGTTCGCACGCGCGCGCGCGCTGATTGGCTGACGCGGTTTCCCCACGGTAGTTGATTGTGTTTTGATAAGGCCATGAGCGAGTCAGTCTTCGACGCCAAAGCTTTTTTGAAAACCCTGACGCACGCGCCGGGCGTTTACCGCATGGTCGATGCCAGCGACGATGTGTTGTACGTGGGCAAGGCCAAGGACCTGAAACGGCGGGTCAGCAGCTATTTCAGCCGCTCGCACAATGCGCGTATTCATCACATGGTCGCGCAGATCCATCACATCGAGATCATCGTCACACACACCGAAGCCGAAGCGCTGATCCTGGAAAACAACCTCATCAAGTCGATGAAGCCGCGCTACAACATCCTGTTGCGCGACGATAAGAGCTATCCCTACATCCATTTGTCCGATGACGAATTTCCGCGCCTGGCGTTTCATCGCGGCAGCCGCAAGGGTGGTGGACGCTTTTTCGGACCGTACCCGAGCGCCAGTGCGGTGCGCGAGACGTTGCAGCTGTTGCAAAAGCTGTTTCCGGTGCGCCAGTGTGAAAACAGCTTTTACCAGAACCGTTCCCGGCCCTGTCTACAATTCCAGATCAAGCGCTGCAGCGGGCCTTGCACCGGCGAGGTGACGCATGAGCGATACCAGCAGCACATCGATGACACCGTGCTGTTTTTGCAGGGTAAAACCAGCCATGTGGTCAACACGCTGATGAAACGCATGGACCGCGCCGCCAGTGAACTGGCCTATGAGGAAGCCGCGCGCATCCGCGACCAGATTCAGGCGCTGCGTGCGGTGCAGGAAAAACAGTACGTCAGTGGCGAGTCGGGTGACCTGGATATCATCGCCTGCGCCTATGAACAGGGCACGGCCTGCATCCAGCAGTTTTTCATTCGCTCCGGGCGAAATCTCGGTAACAAGCACTATTTCCCGAAGTCGCCGGCGGACGCCAGCATCAGTTCGATCATGGCGGCGTTTATTTCGCAGTATTACCTCGGCAAGCAGATTCCGGCCGAAATCCTGGTCAGCCATGTGCCAGACGACCTGGAACTGCTGCAGGAAGTGCTCAGCAGCGAGCGCGGCAAGCGGGTGGTGATTCGCCAGCGGGTGCGAGCCGAACGCGCACGTTGGCTGAAAATGGCCAGCCGTAATGCCCTGATCAGCCTGCACGCGCGCCTGACCAGCAAGGCGGGTGTCGAACAGCGTCTTGAAGCCTTGCAACAGGCCTTGCAACTGGATGAACCGCCTGAGCGCATGGAGTGTTTTGACATCAGTCACACTTCCGGGCAATTGACCGTGGCCTCCTGTGTCGTGTTCGACCAGCAGGGGCCGCGCAAAAGCGATTACCGGCGTTTCAACATCGAAGACATACAGCCGGGTGATGATTATGCCGCCATGTCGCAGGCGCTGCAGCGGCGCTACCGGCGGGTGAAGTCGGGTGAAGTGAGCATGCCGGATATCCTGTTCATCGACGGCGGCAAGGGGCAACTCAATGCCGCCGCCAAAATGATGCAGGAGCTTGCGTTAAGCGGTGTTCTGCTGGTCGGTATCGCCAAGGGGCCGGACCGGCGTCCCGGTATGGAGCAGCTGTTCTTGTTGCAGCAGGACCAGCCCATTATAATTGCATCGAATTCACCGGCTTTGCATCTGGTGCAGCAAATCCGCGATGAATCGCACCGCTTTGCGATTACCGGGCATCGCAACCGCCGCGGCAAAAGCAAACAGCAATCGACGTTGCAGGAGATCGCCGGTATCGGCCCGAAGCGCCGCCAGCGTCTGCTTAAATCCTTTGGTGGCCTGCAGCAGTTACAACGCGCCGGGGTAGAGGATATTGCGCAAGTGGATGGCATCAGCAAGCAACTGGCGAAAAAAATTTATGACAGCTTCCATGGCGAGCACTAGGACGAACGCATGCTGACGATCCCCAATCTGCTGACGTTTCTGCGCATTTTGCTGATTCCCTTTTTCGTGGGCAGTTTTTACCTGCCGTTGTCCTGGGCCGATCAACTGGCGGCGGTACTGTTCGCATTGGCCGCCTGGACCGACTGGCTCGATGGTTACCTGGCGCGCCGCTGGCAGCAGACGTCGACGCTGGGCGCCTTTCTCGATCCGGTGGCGGACAAGCTCATGGTGGCGACCGCGCTGGTGCTGCTGGTGCAATCGCACCCGAGCATTTTTATGGCGATCCCGGCAATTGTCATCATCGGCCGCGAGATCACCATCTCTGCCTTGCGCGAATGGATGGCCGAACTTGGCGCGCGCGCTCAGGTGGCGGTTTCGGTGATCGGCAAGTTCAAAACCGCGGCACAAATGCTGGCGCTGGTGCTGCTGATCTGGCGTGATGATCTGTGGGGACTGCCGGTGTTCACGATCGGCTATGTGCTGCTGTATGTCGCAGTAATTCTGACGCTGTGGTCGATGCTGGTGTACATCCAGGCCGCCTGGCCAACCCTGTCCGGCAAACAAGCGCGTCTGCCGGATTCGGATTGAATCTTTAGGTCGGGAAACAGTCGTCTGGTCGACGACATTTACTGGTATGCACATTGTCCTGATTATTCTGCTGATCATGCTGTTGTTATTCGGGCCGCAGATCTGGGTGCAGTCGGTACTGCGGCGCTACAACCGACAGCCGGAAAGCAATTTCCCGGGAAATGGCGGTCAGCTGGCGCGCCATCTCCTCGATAAAATGCAGCTTGGGCACGTCACGGTTGAAATTACCGAGCAGGGCGATCATTACGATCCGCTGGCCCAGGCGGTACGCCTGAGCAAGGACAAATACGAAGGCCGTACGCTCACGGCCATTACCGTCGCAGCACACGAAGTCGGTCATGCGATACAGCACGGTCTGGATGAAAAACTGTTTAACTGGCGTACGCGTTTGGCCAGGGCCACCGTGGTGGCGCAAAAGCTGGGCTCGTTTCTGCTGTTTGCCGCACCATTACTGGCACTGGCGACCCGTGCACCGTCTGCCGGGGCAATCACCTTTCTGGCGGCGTTTTTGATCATGGGTTTTGGCGTGTTGGTGAACCTGCTGACTTTGCCGGTGGAGATCGACGCCAGTTTCAACAAGGCCTTGCCATTGCTCAAGGCCGGCTACCTGCAGCCGGATCAGTATCAGGCCGCCAGAAAAATACTCAAGGCCGCGGCCTGGACCTATGTCTCTGCCTCATTGGCCGGCTTGCTGAATTTCTGGCGCTGGCTGTATGTGCTCAGGCGCTGAATGTTATTTGCCCGGCAAAGGCATTTATCGCACAATCGTAGCGGCATTTCAGACTGTACAAGACAGCGAAGCAAAATAACAAAACAGAAAATCCAGAGGGGATTCAATGAAGGTACTGGTCACCGGGGCAGACGGTTTTATCGGCTCACATCTCACCGAAATGCTGGTGGCGAAAGGTTATGCCGTCAAGGCGTTGTCGCAATACAACTCGTTCAACAACTGGGGCTGGCTGGATGACATCAACTGCAAGGATGACGTCGAAATGCTCAGCGGCGATGTGCGGGACCCGCATTACTGCAAGCACATCACTAAAGATGTCGATGTGATTTTCCACTTGGCGGCGCTGATCGCGATTCCGTACTCCTATGTGGCGCCGGACAGTTATGTCGATACCAACATCAAGGGCACGCTCAATATCTGCCAGGCCGCGCGGGAAAACGGCGTCAAACGTGTCATCCACACCTCGACCAGCGAGGTGTATGGCACCGCCCAATATGTGCCGATCGACGAAAAACACCCGTTGCAGCCACAGTCGCCCTATAGTGCCAGCAAGATTGCCGCCGATGCCATGGCGATGAGTTTTTACAACGCCTTTGATTTGCCGGTAACCATCGCCCGGCCATTCAATACCTACGGGCCGCGGCAGTCAGCGCGCGCGGTGATTCCGACCATCATCACACAAATCGCTAACGGTATTAAAACCATCAAGCTGGGTGATGTGACGCCGACACGCGATTTCAATTATGTGGAGGACACCTGCCGCGGTTTTCTGGCGCTGGCCGAGACGGAAGCCAGCATCGGCCGCACCGTCAACATCGGCTCCAATTTTGAAATCAGTGTTGGTGACACGCTCAACCTGATCAAGGAGTTGATGGGCAGCGATGTAGAGTTTGTTACTGATGAGCAGCGTATACGGCCGGGTAAATCAGAGGTGTTTAGGCTCTGGTGCGACAATTCGGAAATTGAGTTGCTGACCGGGTTCAAACCGCAGGTGAGCATTCGTGAAGGATTGCAGCGCACCATCGACTGGATGACGCAGCCGGGCTATCTGCAACGCTACAAGGCGGATATTTACAACGTTTAGTGTACTAAGGAGTGCTGCTGTTTATTGCGATGACGTTGCTCGTCGGTTTGCTGTCAGGTGAGGTGATGATTTGACCACTATGCTCTGGAACCAGTGTTTTGAGTAATTGACCCAAGCGGTCGTGATTCATACTTTGGCAGTTGACATCGATTTCATCCATGATGCGATTGAGCTCCTGCCAGTCCATCTGGCGGTGTTGGGCAAGGAAAACCTTGCTGTGCGGCGTGCCTTCAAGCTGCTCTTTTTCATGGAACAATTCCTCGAACAATTTCTCACCCGGGCGCAGACCGACATACTCGATGTCGATGTCTTCGTAGGGAATTTTGCCGGACAAGCGGATCATTTGCTCTGCTAAATACTTGATTTTGACTGGATCGCCCATGTCGAGCACAAAGATCTCGCCGCCATTGCCCAGAACCGTGGTCTGCATGATCAGCTGGCAGGCCTCGGGAATGGTCATGAAGTAGCGCTCCATGCGCCGGTCGGTGACGGTGACCGGGCCACCGGCCTCAATTTGCTTCTGGAACAGTGGTATCACGCTGCCGGCCGAACCCAGTACATTGCCAAAGCGTACCGTCAGAAAATGGGTGTCAGAATGGGCATTCAGGTTCTGGCAGAAGATTTCAGCGGCTCTTTTCGTAGAACCCATGATGTTGGCGGGATTGACCGCCTTGTCGGTTGATACCAGTACGAAAATACCAGTGCCGTTGTTATGCGCAGCTTCTGCAGTCAGCCGGGTGCCGATGATGTTGTTGTACATCGCCTGGCGCAGCTGTTTTTCCAGCATCGGCACATGCTTGTAAGCAGCCGCATGGAAGACCACATCCGGTTTATGCTGTTTGAAAACATCGGTGATGAAGGGTAGGTCTGTGACATCGCCAAGGTGGCATTGCAGCTTGAGTTGCGGAAAATTGGCAGCCAGCTCCATTTCGATCTGATAAAGATTGAACTCGCTATTGTCGAGAATCAGCAGCTGCTCTGGTTTCAGTCTGCCGATCTGGCGACACAGTTCGGCGCCGATCGAGCCGCCGCCCCCGGTGACAAGGATCGTTTTCTTCGACAACACACCGCAAATCGCTTTCCAGTCCAGTGATACAGGGTCACGGCCGAGGAGATCCTCGATGGAAACCTTGCGTAGTTCGTTAATTCTGACATTACCGGACATGAGGTCCTGTAGATGAGGTACAGCCCTGAAAGGCAGGCCGGTTGATTCGCAGATTTCTACGATACGGCGCATTTGCTGGCTGGCGGCAGATGGAATCGCTATCAGGATGATATCAATCGACATTTCATCTGCAATGCTTGGAATATCTGAAGTTGTCCCTGAGATTTTCAAGCCGTGAATTTCACGACCTCTGCGCCTCGGGTTATCATCAACGAAAGCAATTGGCTGGTAGGCTTCCCGCTGGTTTCGCAGAATGTCCCTGGCCAGCATTTCACCTGCCTGACCTGCGCCAACAATGAGTACCCGTTTGCCCTTGGGTAAGTAAATGTGGTGGTCCTTGAACCAGCGGTAGAGAAAACGGGGTCCGCTGAGAAACATAACCAGTAAAATGCCGTAAATAACAGGGACAGATCTCGGAATTCCTTCAGCGCGTGTAAGGACAAATAAAAGCAGCATACTTGCTGTGACACCGATAACAGCTGCTTTCAGGATGCGCAGAATGTCGGGCAATGAGGCAAAACGCCAGACACCCTTGTACAGGCCGAAAAAGTGAAAACTGGCCAACTGCATCGGCAGGATAATGGCCAGTGAGTAAATTGCAGCATCGAGATTATCTGGAGGAAATCCGTCGAGGTTGAATCTAAGCCAAAAGGCAGCAAACCATGCGAGTGGAGTCATCAGGCCGTCATGTAACAATGCAGCCCACTGGGAACGCAGGTTTCTGGGTATGAAATTGATATATTTTGACATTTCTTGTGGCTATTCTTCCTTGACTGGACGTAATTCTAGCTTTTACGGAAACTTGTTGAAACTGGTTTTTCGAATTTTGTGAACAAGTCTCCAATGCGCATTTGGAGTATCAAGAATCGCCTGAACACATTCGATGATCGATAACTCATGTATACGACTATAACAACCATTGATGGCTCTGGTGCGACGGCATTGATATACTTTGGACTGGTAAAAGAATCTAGATTGATAATAAATACTCCACAAGGGAAAGAGTACAGGCAGATGATACTTTTGCTGTCTGAATTCTACCAAACCAGTTTAGTAATAATTTAGGGAAAATCTATCGTGTTCAATGGCGCATCCATTCTGATTACTGGCGGCACGGGGTCGTTTGGAAAAAAATACACCAGGATCTTACTGGAGAGATACAAGCCAAAAAAAATCATTGTTTTTTCCCGTGATGAACTCAAGCAGTTTGAAATGCAACAGGAGTTCAATGATAGCTGTATGCGCTATTTCATCGGTGATGTCAGGGATGAGCAACGTCTGAAACAGGCCATGTGTGGTGTTGATTATGTAATCCATGCAGCGGCACTGAAGCAGGTGCCCGCCGCTGAGTACAACCCGATGGAATGCATAAAGACCAATGTGCACGGGGCTGAAAATGTGATCAAGGCCGCACTGGACAACAACGTAAAAAAAGTGATTGCCCTGTCGACTGACAAGGCGGCCAATCCGATCAATCTGTACGGTGCAACCAAACTGGCGTCAGACAAACTTTTCGTTGCTGCCAATAATATCGCAGGTGGACATCCGACGCGTTTTGCTGTCGTGCGCTATGGCAACGTAGTCGGCTCTCGCGGCTCTGTGGTGCCATTTTTTAAAAAGCTGATCGGTGATGGTGCTGACCATTTGCCGATTACGCATCAGGACATGACACGTTTTTGGATCACACTGCAGGAAGGCGTGGATTTTGTCCTGAAAAACTTCGAAAGGATGCATGGCGGTGAGATTTTTGTTCCAAAAATTCCTTCGGCGCGGATACCGGATCTGGCGACATCACTGGCGCCTGATTTGCCCCAGAAAATTGTCGGTATACGGCCGGGTGAGAAACTTCACGAAACCATGTGTCCAGCAGATGATTCACATCTGACTATCGAGTTCGATGATCATTTCGTGATTGGACCGAGTATTCAGTTCGTTGATGCCAACAACGATTTCTCAGTCAATGCACTGGGTGAAAGGGGGATGCCGGTGGAACAGGGGTTTGAATACAATTCCGGTACCAACAAGCATTTTCTGAGCGTAGCCGAGCTACAGGAATACGACAAATTCGCCGAATTATAGTAAGAAGGCATTGACGTTCTGTGCATATTGTCATTAATGCTTTTTCTGCTCGCAGAGGTGGTGGGAAAACCTATTTGCTTAATCTGCTGCGCTATTTTCCAGTTGATGCAGGCTTGTCTGTGACGTTATTGACATCACAAAGTTTCAGCATGGACTTGCCTGCAAATGGCGTCCGGCAGGAAAAGGTAGCATTTCCGGTCGACAATCCCTTATTAAGAATATTCTGGGAGACTCTTGTTCTGCCATTCTACCTGCTCAAGGTAAAGGCTGACGTGCTGTTTTGCCCAGGTGGCTCCGTGCCTGTTTTCAATCGAGGTCCATGGAAGACAGTCACCATGTTTCGCAATATGATTCCTCTAGATATCGAGCAGAGAAAACGGTATCCATTTGGCTATATGCGAACGAGAAACTGGCTATTATCGCGTGCTCTTATGCGCAGCATGGAAGCCGCCGATTTCGTGATCTTTATCTCGGATTACGCCAAACAGGTGGTAGAGCGGCTTTCCAGTAAGGGTATTAAGAACTCATCTGTTATTCATCACGGTGTCAGTGATGACTTCAGAGGTATCGACCCTGCAAAGCACAAGAAGCCTGAGTTTTTATCCGATAGTCCTTACATTGTTTATCCTTCGATCATTGATGTTTATAAATCGCAAGTCGAAGTGGTCAGGGCTATTGCGAAACTGCGCGATCAACAAATCGATCTGCCGGTTTTACTTCTGGTAGGTGAAGTATACGGTCGTTACGGTAAACAGGTGCTTCACCTGATTGAACAGCTCGGTTTGCATCAGCAAGTTATTTCAGTGGGTGCGGTCAGTTATAATGAAATGCCATCACTGTACCATTTTGCTGATTTTGTGATATTTGCGTCCCGTTCTGAAAACTGTCCCAATATTCTGCTAGAGGCACTAGCGTCGGGCTCTGCGATTTTATGTTCAAATCGTATGCCTATGCCGGAATTTGCCGCCAATGCAGTGGAATATTTCGATCCGGATGATCCTCTATCACTGGTTGAAAAAATTAAATTAGTGCTCGATCAGCCACAACTTGCCAAACGACTTAAGTCACTAGCAGCAACCAGAGCTGAGTTGTACCAATGGCATGAGTCAGCCGCAAAAACATGGGAGTTATTGTCACATGTCTAGACTTTGCAGCCTGACTATTTATGGCTTACCTGGCGGTATTTTATTATGACTGTGGGTGTTCTTGCTACTCCGGGTTCTCCATTGCTTGGCTACACATTGCGGGCGTTACTGGAAGAAGGTGTCCCGATTGGAGGAGTATTACTGGACTCCAAGGGAGTAAGTGAAAAGGACATAAATATCTGGAATGAAAGGACAAACAACCACTTGCCTGTTATCGAGTTGGAAACCTTTGCGGATGCCATGATTCCCTTTTATTTTGTTGAGAGTCATAACTCACAATCAGCGGTGAAACTGGTAAGAAAACTGGGACTGAATTTGCTTGTGAACGGCGGGACACCAAGAATCCTAAAATCAGAAATTTTGAATGCGGCACAAACAGGTATCCTGAATATTCATCCAGGCAAGTTACCGGATTATCGTGGATGCACCTGTCTCGAGTGGGCCGTGTACAACAATGAGCAAGTCTACAATACGGTGCATTATATGACAGAGGATATTGATGCAGGTAAGGTGATTATGGAAGAGCCATATGAATTCTCCTCCAGTGATGATTATGTGGATGTCCGGGTGAAAGTCTACTTGGGCGGGTTTTCTTTATTGGCAAGGGCCGCGAATTGTATCCTTAAAAACGAAAGTCTGCATAGTCATCAAAAATTTCCTGGAAAAGAGGGGCGCTATTACAAACCAATATCGGATGATTTACTGGATGTAGTGAAGAAAAAACTGGTTTCAGGTAACTACAAATACCAGACTGGTTGATTTTAGCTTTTACAGGCAGAGATTGTAAATCCAGACCACAAACTATTTTGGAAAATAACATGTCAAGCAACACTCGGGAAAAAGAAGAATCGTTATTCCAGCAGACGAAACCAAAGAAATTTCGTCAAAGTATACGCAGGAGCGTTGATGTGGCTGTCGAAAAATTTCTCGAGACCTCTCCTGAATTTGAAGAAGTAGTTTGTCCATTCTGCCAGCATGAAGCTGCCCTGAAATATTTTTCCATTAGCGGTATGGAATATCTGCGCTGTGATAATTGTCACTCTCTGTATAACTCGCCACGACCAAAGATCGAATCACTTGACAGATTTTATGCATTGCACCCGGCGCAATTGCCAATTACCGATGTGGTTTGTTCTGTTCTTGAAGACGTGCCAGAAAGCTATGGCGATTGTGATTTGCTTTTCCTGAACAGTGTTATTGAACATCCGCATTCTCTCGGCCGATTTTTCCAGAAGGCCAGACAGTTGCTGAAAATCGGAGGTGTGATCTCACTGGTTGATATGCACAGTGGTGGTCTTGACATAGAGCTGTTACGTGGTGAGGCACAGAATGTTAACCTTTTTTTTATTTTGCAGATTGGCTCTATTGAAGGTATCAACTCACTGGCAACAAGAAACGGTTTTGAAGTCCTGGATGTATTCTCGGTAGGTCAGATGGGTGCTGATATTGTTTACGATTATGCAACAGGGGTAGATGTTGATCATCCGCCCTATGGCTTGTCCAATCAGTTAGCGAATGACGAATTAAGAACTGAACTCCAGCAGCTACTGCAGAAGCACCATGCAACAGGATATAACGGTTATTTACTCAGGAGATTGGGCTAATTACATGCAATTACCTAAATTATTTCCAATCCGAATTATGTGTCAATGCCAATGAAAAAAATGAGTATCCCCTATAATCGGCAATGCATTGACGAAGATGATATCAGAAAGGTAATGCAATCATTGTCGGCTGATTTTCTCACGACAGGGCCACAAGCGGTCATGTTTGAGCAGGAACTGGCGGCATATACCGGTGCGGAATACGCAGTTGTTTGCGCGAATGGTACGGCTGCGCTGCATATGGCTATACAGGCGCTTTGTCTTGACAGCCAGGATGCAGTTTTGACTTCTCCAGTGACATTTATTGCAGATGCCAATGCAGCACGTTTTGTAGGTGCTCAGGTAGCTTTTGCGGATATTCGGCGTGACAATGTCAATCTTGACGTTGATGCTGTTCGCGAGGTGCTGCGTTCAAGGCCGGACATCAAGGTTGTGATTCCGGTGCATTTTGCTGGCCAGCCGGTGGATATGCTGGCATTTTCGGAAATAGCCAGAGAGTTTGACGTGGTTATTGTAGATGATGCTTGCCACGCGCTGGGAGCTACATACATTGATGAGTCTGGAGCAGTTGTAAAGGTTGGTTCTTGCAGACATTCAAGTATGAGTATTTTTTCATTTCACCCGATCAAGAACATTACAACAGGTGAGGGTGGTGCGATAACGACAAACGACCGGCAGCTTTATCAACGGCTTTTGCGACTTCGCTCTCATGGAACCACTAAAGATCCACAGCTGATCAGGAACAAGAAACTTGGTTATTCTGAAGTGAATGGAAAGCTGGTTCCTAATCCCTGGTATTACGAAATGCAGGAATTGGCACATAACTACAGAATCAGTGATTTTCAGTGTGCACTTGGTCGTTCTCAGTTGGCCAAGCTGGAATACTTTATCGAGCGTAGGAATGCACTGGCTGACATATATCGTGAGGCTCTGGAAACTGAATTACCGGGCAAGGTCATACCGTTGACTACTGTCCCGGGAGTGCGCAATGCACATCATCTGTTCGTTGTAAGAATCCCGTTTAACCGAATTCGCGGAGGCCGGGCTGCACTCATGCTGTACATGCAGGAGCTTGGAATTCAGACACAGGTAAACTACATGCCTATCTATCTACATCCTTACTACCAGGATTATTTTGATGAAACTCCTGAATGTTTCGAGGCACAGAATTATTACGATGAGTGCCTGAGCCTGCCACTGTTTGCATGTATGCAGGATAGTGATCCAATGGATGTTGTTGAGGTTTTAGCGCAAGCAGTTAATGAACTCTGGAAAAGTGCATGAAAATTATTGCGACCATTGAAGCCAGAATGAATTCGAGTCGGCTACCAGGAAAGGTGCTGATGGATATTGGTGGAGTCCGCAGTCTGGAGTGCCAAGTCGCGCGTATGCGGCGGTCACGCTACATTGATGAAATCGTTCTTGCAACTACAGTGAATGCCTCTGACGATGACCTGGTGAAATTTGCCGATGCCAATCAGCTGGCCGTTTTTCGTGGTAGTGAGGATGATGTCATGTCGCGCATTCTTGGTGCGGCCAGATCAGTAAATGGTGAATTACAGGTGCAGACAACCGGTGATTGCCCGTTGATTGATGCAGGCATTATCGATGACGTCATACAGGTTTACCTTGATGCTGATGGGAAATATGATTTTGTCAGCAATGAGATTGTGCGCAGCTACCCGATTGGCCTTGATTGTCGTGTATTTCCTGTGGATGTACTTGCCGAGGCAGAGCAACTATGCAGTGATCCTCTGCACAGGGTGCACGGTTCCACTTATATCTACATGGGTGATGGGCAGCACCGCTATTCCAGCATGAATGTTACTGCACCGGATTACTTGAACCACCCTGATTATCGCTGGACACTGGATGAGCCGGCCGATCTTCAATTCATAAAGGCGATCATGGCGCATTTTGGAGAAAGGTTTGCAGAGTTTACGGCTGTTGAGCTGATGAACTGGCTCGAACAACATCCCAAAGTCATAGCCATCAATGCAGATGTCAGACAGAAGACGATTGATGAAGGCTAGTATGCGATTGTACTTTATGTGTGGATTGCTCCTGTCATGATTAACTGTGCCATTATCGGTTGTGGTCAAATTGCCGGTGGTTATGATGAGCCGGAATCTGACAAGGTCAGGACCCATGCCAAAGCATTTCAGCGACATCCAGGATGCCGTTTGGTCGGCGTCTGTGATAGTTCGCTCGAAACGGCAAACAGATTTTCCAGAACATGGGATGTACCGTTTGCGACTACCGATAGCAGCGAATTACTACAGCAATGTAAGCCTGATTTACTGAGTATTTGTGCGCCGACTGAGGTGCATGAAGAAATTTTCGAAATCGCATGTAAACAGAATGTGGCTCGAATCTGGCTGGAAAAACCGGCAGCGGATTCCTCGGCAGCTATTGCCAGAATGATAAACCTCTCAAAACAATATCAGGTCGATGTCTGGGTAAATTACTTTCGACGCTATGATGCAGGCTTCCAGAAAATCAAACAAAGAATAGCCGGCTTAGGGCGTATTCAACACGTAAGCGCTTTTTATACCAAGGGACTGCGTCATAATGGCAGCCACATGCTGGACCTTCTGCACTGGCTATTTGGACCGGTACTGTCAGTTGATGCTGTTGAACTGATGGCAGACCCTGAATACCCGGCAATGAGCGGCGTTTTACAAACGAAAATGGCCAGGATTCATTTGACTGCACTGGATTACCATCATTTCGAACTCTTCGAACTTGATATCATCGGCGCAAACGGCAGGATAATGGTCAAGGATGGCGGACAACAGATCCTGTTTGAAAATTTGACGGATAGCAAGTATTACCCCGGCTACCGTAATTTGTCTTTAACTGAACTGCATGATTCCAGTTACAGCACTTTCATGCAGGCGGGACTGGAGCAGGGACTCAATGGAGCTGCAATGCCGGGTCTCGAAGAAGAAATGGCAATACAGGTAGTCCTGAGTAAATGCAGTCTGATTGATGCCGAAATATAAGAGTAAATAATGTTAAAAAGTCGGGTCCTTATTGTTACTTCAATTCCTCGCATACCCTGGTTGTATTTTCCTATATATTTATGGGCGGATCTCATCATTGTTTGCGATACGAGTTTAGTTGAAGGAAAAAATTGCACCATTAAGGTAAATGATTATTATAACTGGCTATTCGATCGCGGATTCGGGGAGAAAATCAAAAAAACTAACCTTTATGAATTTGACCAGATTAGATGGCAAGCAAATTCCGTTGCTGTTAGATACTTGGAGAGAAAATATTCAGTACTCAGACAGCATGATGGTGATATGCGATATTTTTCTGGTTATCTCGCACACCGCCAGACTTTATCAGTAGTGTTAACTATTTTTCATCGTAAACTCAAAAAAAAATTATCTAATGAAGCAACAAAAATAATCATTTTTCCAAAAAAGATTGTTAGTTTTTATGAACCACAATTATTATCAAGCTGTTTAGGTATATTGATTGCTCCTTTTGTTCTATGTGCTCATATTTTAGTTTTAAGTTATGTAATTAAATCTAAAATAAGTTTGACATTTGCTAGAGTGAAAAGAAAAGAAGGCGGTATTGCTTTAGACTTAATTCATGGTGTGTCATTAGATTCTGATAATTTACACAAAGCTGGGCAGTATTCGGATAGTTTTTTGATCGATGGAGACAAAAGGTTTTCTATAAGTCAGCATTCATTTCTTGATTATGGTTGGTACCATGTGGATTTTGCTAAAACTAAAAATTCTCTTACAGGGCTAGGTGCAGATGTTTTTGGTATTCGCTCGTCTAAGCCTGAACTGAATTTTTATAAAATAATGGGATTATTATTCAGTAATCTCATTAATTCGATTAAATTATTTGTGTCCGACATTACCTGCTGGGCACTGTCATCTCAGTGGATATTACTGAAATACGCAAAAGAACGTTTTCAAGCTCAAATATGCTTTTTGCAAGTGAGGCCATCAGTATATTTTTCAAGGATGGATTATAGCCATAGTCATCATGCTTTAGGCGCAGCTTGCCATGCTTTGGGGATCAGTTTTTTTGGAGTATGTCATTCACCATTGGGAGGTGCTGGTTATGTTCCACAACGGTCCATTATTTCTTTTGATAATCACTTTATTTATACAGATATTTTTAGGAGAAAATTTTTTCCAACATGGAATAATGGCTTTACTAATCTGGTGCCAATCGGGGTTTGGCGAAGTGATTTTATTTACCAATCTAAAAGTTTGTTAGAACACGTTGAAGTTAGAGATAAGATTCGACGATACTTTGAGGGGAAATTTACTGTAGCGTTGCACCTGCCTGTACCACAAGCATACATGTTCGATACTGAATCAGTCGATCACTGGATGAATGGTTTTTCAAAGCTAGTTGAGCAGCATTCTGATGTGGCTTTTATTTTGTTCCCACGTCGGCTCCATCAGGCTCCCCTTGCTTTTATGGAACAGGTTGAAGCTCTTGTTATCCCTGGTAGATGTGAATTGTCTGAAAATTTACATCCAGAATGGAAACAATCATATAGCTGGATACCTCTTTGTAATATGGTGATAGGCTGCTATTTCTCAGATACAGTTCTCGAAGCTTTATCCTGCGGTTTACCCGCTGTTATGTATAGTGATGTCGGTCGTGGTAGTGCGCAGTTAGAGAAGATCGATAATAGTTTTATTGCTTATGATTTATCTACGCTTTCAGTTTGTTTAGACAGGGCGAAGCATGGGATTTGGCCGTCACTTAGACAATGGGAAGTGATGCGCTCAAAAATAATTGAAGAGGCTGATGGAAACTGTATTCAAAAAATGAAGAGCCATTTAGTTGGTTCTTTAGAAAATAAGTCCAGTATTGTGGACTAGTTGATTGTACAAATAGCAGTTTGATAATTTTATATAGTTTAATAATTAGGTGTTAATTTTTGACTAAAGAATGTCCAATATGTGCAAATGAAGATGTCTCCCTAATACGGGATATCATCAATGATGGTAACAAGACGAATGTGCTGCACTGCAGTGACTGTGATCTTGACTTTCTCGAAACTTGGGATGATGTCGAATATGTCAAGTCACTCTATGACGGTGACAAATATGTGTTCACGCACAATGTTGCTGCGGATTGTCCTGTCGGCCTGAAATACGATGAGTACGAAAAACGCTACCAATGGATGAAGCCCTATCTGGGAAACCAAAGCAGCCTTCTGGAAATCGGTTGTGGCGATGGCAAATTTTTGCGTATGGTCCGTGACGACGTGGCGGTAGCTGAAGGACTGGAATTGTCACCTCCACAGGTTGCACGACTACGTTCCGAGGGATTCACCTGCTATGACGTTATGATCGATGAGATGGAAGCACCAAGGCAATATGATATTGTCTGTATGTTTGCTGTGCTGGAGCATGTACCGCTGGTTCGTAATTTTCTTGACAGGCTGAAGAATTATCTGCATCCCGACAGCCATGTGTTTATTGAGGTTCCAAACCTGAATAATCCGCTGGTTTCCGGTGTAGATATTCCGGAATTCAGAAATTTCTATTATCGATCGATCCACCTCTACTATTTTACCCCGACTTCACTTGGCAAGCTTCTGGGTCAGGAAGGTTTCGCATTTAACCTGCATACATCGCAACAGGCCTCCATTACCAACCATTTTCATTGGATGCACAAGCATCAGGGCCAGGCAAATGGAAACTACATGACGTCAGTAGAGCCGCCGGTCACCATTCTCGATAAGTTGCCAATGCGTGATGTGTTGGGAAAAGTTGATGATTATTATCGTGATTTGCTTGAGCAGAATGATATGGGTGATCTGCTTTCCGCTCATGCGAAGCTGTCTTTGCCATCCTGAATCTGAACATGGAAAAAAAGCGCCAAAGTATTCTTGTTCTAGGTGGTAGTGGTTTGCTGGGAGTGCATTGTCATGAAGTACTGCGGCAGCAATTTACTGTCATCACGACCTATCATAATAATCCCTTGCCTTACGAAAACAGTGTTGCCTTTAATGTATCGGATGACAGAGAGCCGCTTGAGCAATTGCTGGAGCATTTTCAACCCGATGTCGTTATCAACACGATAGCCATGGTGACGGTTGATGGTTGTGAAGCCGACCCCCAACTGGCCCGCCGCTTGAATGCTGCTTTTGTTACTGACCTGGTTGATGCAATGGCCAGGAAAGGGTTGCAGAAAACTCATTTGATTCAGGTTTCATCTGACAGTGTTTACGGTCAGCGTAAATCCGGTGAGAATATACCGTGGCGGGAATCAGACCCACTCAATCCCTTGTCGGTTTATGCAGAAACCAAGCTGCAGGGGGAAATTGAAGCGGCAAGACATGTTGGTCCGGTTTCGATACTGCGCACTGCATTTTACGGAATCAATCCGTTTTCTAAAAAAAGTTTGTTGTGGTGGATCATTGAAAATGCACGCAATGGGCGGGAAATGGATGGTTGGGAAAATATCTTTTTCAGCCCGGTGTCAGCCAGGCAATTAGTTAGTGTAATGCGGGCTATGGTGGAGCAGGGTGTCAGCGGTGTCTATAACGTTGGCAGTGTTGACGCGTGTAATAAATTTGATTTTGTAGATGCCGTCTGTGACGGCATTGGCCAACCTGCAAAAATCAATCGTGTTATCAATCAAATCAAGGATGGCACAAGTATTCGACCGGAGTACAGTGTGCTTAATACGGATAAACTGGCGGCGGCAATGCCCTGGAGTCTGCACTGGCGAGATGACCTAAGGCAATATTTGCGTAACATGCTGCCGTTTCCGCGTGACTGATCAGCCTGAAGATCACAACAAAAATGAACAAAGCCGCACACCAGTTGTTTGAGGAAAAGCTATGACAACATCCTTCAGTGTTCAGGGGCAAAATATTGGTGAAGAATATCCAACATACTTTATTGCTGATATTGCTGCCAACCATGATGGTGATCTGCAGCGTGCCAAGGATCTGATTTTTCTTGCAGCTGAGGCTGGTGCAGATGCAGCAAAGTTTCAGCATTTTGAAGCGGATAAAATTGTTTCCGATTATGGTTTTCGTGATTTAAAACAACAGCAGTCTCATCAGGCCAAATGGGAAAAATCGGTATTTGAGGTCTACGAGGATGCTTCTGTGCCGCGTGACTGGACTACAGAATTGCAGGAAACCTGCCAGCAGGCCGGTATTCATTTTTTTTCTGCGCCTTATGATTTTGAGGCTGTTGATCTGCTCGAAACCGTGGGGGTGCCAGCTCATAAGATAGGCTCTGGCGATATTACCTGGACCGACATGCTTGAACGCATTTCGGCATCTGGTAAACCGGTTTTCATCGCAACCGGTGCATCTGACATGCTTGATGTCATGCGTGCCATGGATATTCTGACTGCGAACGGACAGCCTGTCTGTCTGATGCAGTGTAATACCAACTACACGGGCACATTGGAAAACCTGCAGCACATCCATCTTAACGTGTTGAAAACCTATGCAACCATGTGGCCAGACATTGTGTTGGGCTTGTCTGATCATACCCCCGGGCACGCTACCGTACTGGGAGCCGTGGCCCTGGGCGCCAGAGCGATTGAAAAGCATTTTACTGATGACAAGAGCAGGGTAGGTCCTGATCATGCTTTTTCAATGGATCCTGCTGAATGGCGAGATATGGTCGAAAGAACACGGGAACTGGAAGCAGCGCTTGGCAGTCCACGCAAATTTGTCGCTGACAACGAATCACAAACTGTCGTATTGCAGCGTCGTTGTTTGCGTGCAGCCCGTGATCTGCAAGTTGGCGAGGTCTTGCAGGTTACCGATATTGAAGCATTACGTCCGGCACCGGCAGATGCTGTCATGCCATATGATGCCAGCAAAATAGTCGGACGAACTGTCAGGCATGACAAGACTGCTGGCGAGCACTTGACGTTTTTTGATGTCGAGTGATTTTCACCTGGCCGTTGTAATCCCGGCACTGAATGAGGCTGCAACCATAACGAGTGTTATCGATGCAGTGCATAAACGCGGGGCTGCTGCGCTGGTTGTTGATGATGGCTCGGAAGATGACACTGTAGAGCAGGCGCATGCTGCGGGTGCAACAGTGATTTGCCATAAACAAAACCGGGGCTATGAAGCTGCATTAGGCACAGGTATCGAAGCTGCTATTTCACAAGGCTATGAATTGGCGATAACTTTCGATGCAGACGGCCAGTTGGATGCGGATGACATCCTGCATTTTCAGGAAATAGCCCAGGCGGATGCTGCCGATATTGTTGTTGGGATAAGAGATTATCGAAACCGCTATTCAGAATATCTGCTGTCACTGTATGGACGTTATCGTTTTGGTTTGTCTGATCCGCTTTGTGGCATGAAACTGTATCGGTTAAATAAGGCAAATGGTTTTTTGCCCTTTGATAGCTCTTTGCTGGTCGGCATGGAAATGGCTTTTCGTATGATTGAGGCAGGATGTAGCTTTTCGCAAGTGCCGATTCATGTGGAAAAACGTATTGGCATATCACGCTATGGCTCATCACTGCAGGGGGAAATGAATATCCTCAAGGCATTGGGACGTGTCATACGGACGTTTGGCTGGCGCCGAAAACAGGTACAGTAATGAAAATCGTCGCAATTGTTCAAGCCAGAATGTCTTCCAGTCGCCTTCGCGGCAAGGTGCTCAAACCGTTGGGTGAAAAGCTTGTACTGGAGCATGTGGTTATGCGCTTGTCTCGTGCTGAGATGATTGATGAGATCGTGGTGGCGACAACAGTGGATGCTGAAGATGACGTTCTCGTCGATTGGTGCAAGAAAAAACGTATAAGTTTTTTTCGCGGACAGCGTGACAATGTGCTGGCTCGTTTTTATGAGTGCGCAGTCGAAACGCATGCTGATGCGATTGTGCGTGTTACCTCTGACAACCCGCTGCTTGATCCGGCTGTGGTAGATCGAACTATTCGTCTGTTCAAGAAATCTGGAGCTGATTACGCAGCAAACAATCTGGTGAAAAGTTTTCCTCATGGCCTGGATGTTGAAGTCATCAGCTTCGCAGCTTTGTCACAGTCCTGGCGTGAAGCAGGCGAAGGTTTTGAGCTTGAACATGTAACCCAGTTTGTACGGCATCGCCCGGAGAGGTTCAAGCTGGTCAATCTGAAGGCAGATGCCGATCATCATGACATCAGAATTACATTGGATGAGCCTGATGACTACCAGTTGATCAGACTGATTTACCGGTTATTGGGTGATGCCGCCGATTATCGTTCTATTGTTGATTTGTTTGCTGACTTTCCAGTTCTTCACAGCATTAATAGCGAGGCAGGAAAAAGTCATGCTGAATATAACCAGAGCCAGAAAATTGTTTAGAAATTCCAAGCAGGTACTACATGTCAATGAATGAGCAACCGGCGATTCTGGGTGGTACGCCGGAGTTTCCATCTGAACTTCCACCATACAATACGATCGGTGAGCCGGAGATTGAGGCCGCCCTCAGCGTGATGAAAACAGGCATCC
The DNA here is from genome assembly GCA_050049775.1 of Chromatiales bacterium. Lineage (GTDB taxonomy): Bacteria > Pseudomonadota > Gammaproteobacteria > Chromatiales > Chromatiaceae > JABDQZ01. The sequence goes on along the minus strand of JASFVP010000030.1, from coordinate 2,310 downwards.
TGTCCGGCTTTGTCGCAAATCCCGGGCCGGATTTTCTGGGTGGTGACGTGGTGATTGCCCTGGAGCAAGCATTCTGCGAGCGTTTCGGCGTGGCATATGCTGTCAGTGTGAATTCGGCTACTTCAGGGTTACATGCTGCTCTGGAGGCGGCCGGAGTGGGGACGGGCGATGAAGTCATCGTACCACCATACAGCATGGCAGCGTCCGCAACTGCAGCGGTAATGTGTGGTGCGAAACCGGTTTTTGCCGATATCGAAGCTGATACATTTTGTCTTGATCCTGCCCGTGTAGTTGAAGTTATCACTCCCCGCACAAAAGCGATTATGGCAGTTAATATTTTTGGCCAACCGGCAAATTTAAGTGGGTTGAGGGCAATTGCCGATGAGCATGGCCTGATCTTGATCGAGGATAATGCCCAGGCTCCTGCAGCTGAATATCACGGGCAATGGGCCGGGGGTATCGGTGACATGGGCGTATTTAGCCTGAATCGGCATAAAACCATGCAGTGTGGGGAAGGCGGAGTGGTAATCTGTAATGATGCGGCGTTGGCACATAAGCTTAGAATGGTACGGAATCATGGTGAAGCCGTCCTTCCTGAATGGTCTGCCGATCAGCAGCAGCCGGGTGATGAGTCGATCATCGGATATAATTATCGGCTGACTTCATTACAGGCAGCTATCGCATTACCACAATTACAACGCCTTGATGAATTGAACCGGTATCGTATCGATCTGGCAGATTACCTCACTGAACAACTCTCCGGATTCGATTATTTTCAGCCACCAGTCATCCGTGATGGCTGTTCGCATGTTTATTACCTGTATCCAATGATATTTGATCCAGAAAAAGCTGGCATGTCGCGTGATCGCTTCGTGACCGCGATGCAGGCGGAAGGAGCACCGGTTGCCAACTATGTTCGCCCACTGTATCGGCTGCCCCTCTACCGCGCGCGTTTTGGTGAGTCGGCCTGTTACAATCCGGAAAACTTTCCTATTGTGGAAAGACTCTGGAAGGAGTCCATGGTGGTGACACCAATTTGTCGTCCGCCACTTAATACTCACCATATCGATCATTTTGTGACAGCGATACAGAAAATTTACCAGCACAGAAAGAAAATAGCGGATTTGTCTGCGGTTTGACCTGGCAACATTATGACAAGCATTTTGCTGCATGCGCGCGAAGCTGGAATCGCAACATTATTTGCTGAATTGATCCCAGTGTTTCAACAGCAACAGTGGCGAGTCTGCCTGGACTTTAATGATGCTGCCATGAGATGTTTGCCTTCAATGGTATTTGATCGTGATCAATATTGTGATGTTTTGCTCTGCGGTTACGATGCGGCCAGCCAGAACGAAACCGGTAGTGCCATAAGACGAGCTGCGGGGCTCAGCATGCTGACGATTGGTTTGCTTGATGCTTGGAAAGGATTGCAGCGATTCTGGCATGATGATGGCCAGCTGCGTGAAATGCCTGATTATTTGCTGGTACCGGATAACTATATTGCCGATTGGCTGAAAAGCAATGGACTTGCTAATACCGGGATTGAGGTTGTCGAGCACCCGAAGATCGCGCGTTTCAGGTCTATGACACAGTTTCAGCGAGAGCAGCGAAAGCAGGCTGCAATGATGAAATTACCTGCAGTTTCCGGAAAATCAATCATTTTTTATTCTGAACCTGTGCATGAAAACATCTGCACAGGGAGTGCTTATCAGTCCCTGGCAGATATAAAGATCCGCCATAATGAGAGTTTTTCAGTCCTCAAGTGGATTGAAAAAATGTATTCTCGCGATTACCAGTTACTTTTCCGGCCGCATCCTGCTGAAAACCGACAGGTGCCTGATGGCTGGCTGGATGCCTCCTGCCTATCGCTCGAGGAATCGCTTTTTATGCCGGATAAAATCATTGGAGTTGGCTCGACAATGCTTATGTACGCTGTTGCAGCTGGACTTGATGTCGTCAATATCTCAGACCTGATCAGATGGCAGCCGCAACAAAGTGATTACGACAATGAAGTATGGCTGCAACTGGTAAAATCAGGAAGTTTTGGACATGGTCAGGGGAATGCCTCCCAAGCTTCAACAATTTCTGTTGTTGAGAAGATTCAGGCATTGATGAAAATGGGGCGATGACATGGCCTGTGTAAAGCAGTCCACCGGCTATCTGCCGGAAAGAGTCGATGTACTAGCGGGAATCATACTGGCATTTTATCTGCTGTACGCAATCCTCGCGGCATTCAATTTGCCAGTCAATTTTGATGAGGCAAAGTACTACCTGGTGATAAGAGAGATTGCGGCTGGACGAATCCCATGG
>JASFVP010000029.1:0-45038 GCA_050049775.1 Chromatiales bacterium | reverse complement strand
CGTTGAGCCAGGACCGCCGGTGTTGTTGCAGCAGGTCGAGGTGAAGATCCATGGCGCCGCCCAAAACGACCCGGCATTCAGCAAACTGTTACAGCAGAGCCCGGTGCGCAAAGGCAATCAGCTGCACCATGGCCAGTATGAAAAACTCAAGGACCAGCTTGAAGCCCTGGCTTCACAACGCGGTTATTTCGATGCTCGTTTCAGCCGGCATCAATTGCAGGTTGACCCGGCGACCAACCAGGCCAGCATCCAGCTGCATTACGATTCCGGGCCAAGATACCATATCGGCAAGCTCGAGCTGCAACAACACACTTACGACCCGGCATTGCTGCAGCGCTACATCAAGGTCAGCCCCGGTGATGCCTATGACGCCGATGCGTTGGCCGACATGCATCGCGCCCTGGCGGACAGTGGCTATTTCCAGACTGTCACGATCAAACCCGATTTTATTGCTGCGGTTGATGGCCAGATTGATGTCCTGGTGCAATTGCAGCCGATCAAACGCCTGGCCTATCGAATCGGCATCGGCGCCGCCACGGATACCGGTCCCCGCGTGACGCTGGCCTACGAAAAGCGCCGGCTAAACCGTCGCGGCCACCGCCTCAACGCAAAAGCCACGCTATCGGCCGTCGACAGTTCGGTGGGGCTGGAGTACCTGATTCCGATGCAAAAACCACACATTGACCAGCTCAGCCTGCGCACCGGCTTTCGCCATCTGGATACCGACACCTCCACCAGCGACACCACCACCATCGGCCTGCGCACCATCGGCAAGCGCAATGACTGGAATGAAATCCGCTTTCTCGACTGGGTGTCCGAACGCTCCAGCGTCGGCGGTGAAACCTCCACCGTTGAATTGCTCGTACCGGGCATCAGCTGGAGTCGCACGGTCGCCGACAACCGCATCCAGCCGCGCAAGGGCTGGCGTCTCAATCTGGAACTACGCGCGGCGGAAGAATCGTTGTTGTCGGATGTCAGCTTCCTGCAAGTCATCGGTGGCGGCAAATGGATCGAGCCGTTGTCATCCGGGCGCCTGTTGATGCGGCTGGATGCCGGCTACAGCCTCACTCCCGAGCTCACCGACCTGCCGGCCAGTTACCGCTTTTTCGCCGGTGGCGACCAGAGTGTGCGCGGCTATGCGTTTGAATCGCTCGGTCCGAAAAATGCCGATGGCCAGGTCATCGGTGGCAGTCATCTGCTGACCGGCAGTATCGAATACGAGCATGTCATCAAAGGCGACTGGTCCGGCGCCGTGTTCGTCGACGCCGGCAATGCCTTCGACGACTGGAATGAAGACCTGAAAAGCTCCGCCGGCCTGGGCCTGCGCTGGCGCTCGCCGGTCGGTCCGATTCGACTCGATCTGGCGGTACCGGAAGACAAGAGCGAAGACGATTTCCGCATTCACTTCTCCATGGGATCAGACCTGTGAAACGACGGCACATCATTGTCGTCATGCTGTTATTGCCTGGCATGCTCTTGCTTGCCGGCGGCTGGTTGCTGGGTACCGAAAGCGGCAATCTGCGCCTGCTGCAATGGACTGTCGGCGAGCAACTACACATCGGTTCATTAAAAGGATCACTACTCGGCAAGCTGCAACTCGGACAGCTTGACTACCGGGATACACAACTGCAACTCAAGATTGAGACATTGCAATTGCAATGGCGACCGACGGCCTTGTGGCAAGGTCTGTTACACATCGAGCAGCTACAGGTCCAGGGCATTTCCTATCGTGCATCGCAACAGTCACAAAACGGCGAGGACACGTCTCCCCCGCTTTTGCCGATCGCGATACGCCTGGATAAGGCCAGCATGAACGATATTCGCATTCAGGAAGGCGACGATATTGTGGAGATCCAGCGCATTGCCCTCAGCGCCACCGCCCGACAACAGCAGATCAACATCAACAGCATTGAAATTGACTATGACAGCTACAGCGCCACCGCCAGCGGCCAGCTGAATCTGTCAAAGCTTTATCCGTATTCACTGCAACTCGACTGGCATGGTGATATGCCGGAATTTGCAGCGGCAAGCGGCAAGGCTAGTATCACGGGCGACAGCAAAGGGCTGGCCATCGAACATGTCACCAGCAAGCCATTCATCATTAGTACCAACGGGCATATCGAATTCGACGAAGATGCAACCAGTCTTGACCTGCATGGCGAGTGGCAGCAAATCAGCTGGCCGTTACAATCAGCCGTCATCCAGGCGCAGGCTGGTCGTTACCAGCTCAGCGGCGCACTTCAACACCCCTTGTTGCAGGCCAATACAACACTGCGGTTTCCCGACAGCCAGATCCCCGGCATGCAAGCCAGCCTGCAAGGACAAATCCATGCCAATGGCATTAATGACCTGCAGTTCGAGGCCACCGTGCTCGACGGCAAGCTCAATGCCACGGGCCAGATTACCTGGCTGCCGCAGTTCGCTGCCGATCTTGCCATCTCGGGCGAAACACTCGACCCATCCGTGCAGTGGCACGACTGGCCTGGCAAGTTGTCGCTGCAGGCCATGTTGCAGATGGGCATGGATGGCCAGGGATTCTGGCTGCAAGGCAATCTCAAACAGTTGAGCGGTACATTGCAGCAACAACCCGTTTCCGCCAATGGCAGCGGTCGCTACGACCACCAGGGTATCGAACTGCAATCCGTACAACTGCACAGCGGACCAAACCGGCTCCAGTTGCAGGGTCACATCGCTGAGTCACTGGATCTGGATTACGTTCTGCACGCACCGGACCTGGCGGCATTCTGGCCCGCACTCAAGGGACAGATCGAGGCCGAAGGCCAACTGGCCGGCAATCGGGATCAGCCGGAGATCACCACTACGGTGCAAGCCAGCAAACTTGCATACGCCGACTATGGCATTGCGCAACTGAACGGCAAGCTGCGCTGGGATCAGGGCCAGGCCAATGGCAAACTGAATGCCACAGCCCTGCGTAGCGGCGACTGGCGCGCCCAACAACTGTCGCTCGACATCAGCGGCACGCCGCAACAACATGAAGCACAGTTGTCACTGGTCGCACCAGACCTGCAGATAAAAACCCGCCTTGCCGGCGGCTGGCAGGCGCCACTGTGGCGTGGACAAATACAACAGCTGCATATTCATGAAAAACAAACCGGTCAGTGGGAAAATACCACTGCCGCCAACTTGCAGGCCGGCAACGGCCAATTCAATCTGCAAATGCTTTGCCTGCAACAGGACAAAGCCAGCCTGTGCAGCAATATGCAATGGCAACCGCAAGACACGCGCATTGATGCACAGCTCACTACCCTGCCACTGAAATTTTTCTCAAGCTGGCTGCCTGAGCCAGTCAGCCTGGAAGGTGAGATCAATGGGGCACTGCAATTGCATGGGCCGACAACTGCCTTGCAAGGTGAAGCCCGGCTTGAATTGCCACAGGGCATGTTGCGGTTGCACAACAATGAAGACCAGCCCCTGCAAATGAGCTTGCGCGATGGCGCAGTGCGATTCCAGATGAGTCCGGACCACAACCGCGCCGAATTGCAACTTAAAGCCGGTAATGGAGAGATTGCCGCCAACTTGCAAACCGCTGCTCTGGATCTGAACAACGCCACACCCGTGTCCGGCAAACTCAATGCGCAGTTGCCCGATCTGCAAGCGTTTGGCCCGTTGCTGCCGGGATTGAGTGACATCCAGGGGCAGCTGATCGCACAAGCCGATATCAGCGGCAATCTGCGCCAGCCTGAAATTCAGGGATACATGGACCTGAACAACGCTGCCGCCACGGTACCGCAACTGGGCATTGCATTGCAGGACATTCACCTCTCGGCCAGAAACCAGGGCGTCGAGCGGCTGCTGTTACAGGGTGAGATGAAATCCGGCGGCGGACTGCTCAAGCTGAACGGCGACCTGTTGCTGGATGCCACGCAAGGCTGGCCGCTGGCGCTGGAACTGCAGGGACAGGACTTCCAGTTTGTGCGCCTGCCCGAAGCGGTGGCCTTTGCCTCGCCCGACCTGGACATCCGGCTGAGTAAAAAACATCGCGGCATTAACGGCAAACTGGCCTTGCCCAAAGCGGACATCCGGATAAAGCAATTGCCCAAAACCGCTGTTGGTGTCAGCGATGATGAAATCATTGTCGGCAAAGTCGAGTCGCAAACTGCAGAGCCGCCATTGGAACTTGAGGCCCGCGTCGAAATACAGGTCGGTGACCAGGTGCACTTTGACGGTTTCGGATTGAATACCCGTCTGGTCGGCAAGGTCGATCTGCACAGCCAGCAAGGTCGCAATCTGGCGCAGGGCGAACTGCAACTCAAGGAAGGCAGTTACAAGGCCTATGGCCAGGACCTGAGCATCAAACAGGGACGGGTGCTGTTTAACGGTCCACCGCAAAATCCAAATCTGGATATCCAGGCGACGCGTTTATCCAAAGACGAATCGGTCACCGCCATACTCAATCTCAGCGGCAGCCTGCAAAAGCCGCTGGTGCAGGTATCCAGCACGCCATCGCTACCGGAAGAGGAAGCGCTGGCCTATCTGCTTACCGGACAAGGGCTGGATGCGAAAAGCCCGGGCACCGGCGTATTACTGCGCCAGGCGCTGGCCAGCAAGGGACTGGAAAAAAGCCAGCAGATTCTCGACCAGTTGGCGCAAGGCCTTGGCGTCGATGAAGTCAGTCTGCAGGAAGGCGGCAGTCTTGAAGAGACTTCCCTGCTGCTCGGCAAATACCTGTCACCCGATCTGTACGTCAGTTATGCCGTTGGCCTGTTCGACAACCAAGGCGCCTTGGTGACGCGTTATCGCCTGAGCAAACGCCTGCGCCTTGAGGTGCAATCCGGTGCGGCACAAAGCATGGACCTGATATACGATGTTGAAAAATAAATGCAATGCCATGCAGCACAACCATTGGTCTGACAACAACGAGCTTCCTGGAACATCACCATGAAAGAATCATCTGACACACCTGGCCAGCCGGTCATTCCAACACCACCGCATCCGCAACAGCGGCGCGAACCTTTACCGGAATGCCAGCCCAAACCGGCACACGAAGATCATGAAGCACCAAACCGGGTGCAGGCCATCATGAACAGCCCGAGTTACCAGCAGGCGGACCAGGACGTCAGCTTTCTGAATCTCGATGCAACCCGTGGTGTGCGTCTGCAGATCGATTACCAGAAACCCGAGTTGCTGTTGCAGCAGCATGGCATTGATCACACCATCGTCGTGTTCGGCAGCACGCGAATTCACGAACCCGCGGCGGCGCAACTCCGGGTCGATCAGTTGAGCGAGCAGCTTGGCGCCGACCCGGACAATGCCGAACTACAGCGGCGCCTGGCCATCGCCAAACGCATCCAGGCCAAAAGCTATTATTACGAAGTCGCACGCGAATTCGCGCGCTTGGTCAGCCGCGCCGGTGAAATGATCGGTGACGGCCAACTGGTCATCATGACCGGTGGCGGCCCCGGTATCATGGAGTCCGCCAACCGCGGTGCCCATGATGTCGACAGCATTTCGGTCGGACTCAACATCAGCCTGCCACATGAACAGTACCCCAACCCCTACATCACGCCGGACCTGTGCTTTCGTTTTCATTATTTTGCCCTGCGCAAGCTGCACTTTTTATTGCGTACCCGTGCGCTGGTGGCTTTCCCGGGCGGTTATGGCACCTTCGATGAACTGTTCGAAACCCTGACTCTGGTGCAGACCCGCAAGATCAAACCGGTGCCGATCATCCTGGTCGGTGAGGAGTACTGGCGTCAGGCGGTCAACATCGACTTTCTGGTCGAGGAAGGCGTCATCGACGATGAAGACCGCGAGCTGTTCTGGTATGCAGAAAGTGCCGAGGAAATCTGGCACGGCATTCTGCAATGGTATGCAAGCAACGGTACACCGCTGTTTAACGACGCCGACTGAATCAGAAACCGAGATACAGGCCCAGTCCGTAGTAGGAAATCTCGTCATCATAGAACTGGCCGTGCGGCGCATAACCATCGTAGGCTTCGGCCATGATGCGTAGGCGGCGTCGACCCGGTTCGTTGGCGCCAAACTCAAGACCGAGTTTCAGGCTGGCGTCAGCTGACCAGTCGTGTTCCTGCCAGCTTTTCAAATCCAGACCGCCGACCAGACGTCCGCCAAATAACGTCGGTTGCCCGCGACGGTATTCGAAACCGCCATGCAGGCTGGCGCGCTCCAGGTCGCCCGGATCACGACGCAGCAGATACTCACCACCGCCGTAGGCGCGCAATCCCTGCCATTCGTAGGAAAACAGCATCTCCAGCGATTCAAAGCTCAGGTTGATGCGCTCCGGCTGGGCGCGCAGCAAATACTCGTCACCGAGATGCGAGCTCTGATGATAGAGGCGCAAGCGCGCCGACAAGGGGCCGTGCCGATAGGTGACCGGCAGGCCGATGGTGTAATCGGCATTGATGAGATCGTGTGATGGCGCATCCAGATTGAATTGTGCGAACAGGCCACCGGATATGCTGACCTGTAAACCGTCACCGGGCCGCTTGCCTTCACGCCGGTAGAGACCGAAGGTTTCGCCAAAACCAACCGCTCCCATGTTGATGGTATCCACCGAGGTATCGTAGCGCCGGTAACTGACAAAAAACTGTGGCTGCTTGGGATCGGCCAGCAATGGTAAAAACAGATCGCCGTTCGGAAACGGGATGGTATCCGGTGTGACACCGAGAAAACTGTACAGCTGACGCCGTGCCGTCGTCGGCTGTTCGGCAACAGGTTTCTGGTCAGCAACCAGGATATTGACGCCTTGCAAACCCTCGATACCGCTGAGGCCGGTTTCAACCTGGTTTCGACGCACCGTGTCGTCTTCACTCAGTTCAATCGTGGCCAGGCCATCGTGCACTTGCAGTTGATAACTGCCACGCGGCCAGTCGAATTCACGCTCCAGCACCGAGCTGAGGTAGCCCTTCAGATAGTCATCGCTGATGCCATCGCCTGCCGGGAGGGTGGCTGGCAACCAGAGTAACAAAACGAAAAGCCACGACGGCAGCGCTTTACTGCAGTAATTATTTTGCATGCTGCATCGCATTACAGCTTTGTCAGAATCGCTTGAGCGTAACATCTGTTTCCCCTGCTCGATTACAGATTGCCGATATTCCGGGAGTAAGATTGATTCCCGGATGGCTATAGTACGCGAAATAAAAGTCTTGCTGACGGGAAAAACGCGGTAACTCATCTGCCAGGGCTGCGCCTGCACAATGCAAAAAATGATTTAGCCTGGAGAAAGCTGCTGGCGCGTTTGTACGCCAGCAGCGATAGATCTAGCGTGTCAGCTTGGCGCCAGCCGGGTGGTTACTACCGTGGACCATGCTATGGCAATTGCCACAGGATTCGCCCATGACGAATCTGGAAATCCCCGCGCCCGGGCCAGGATCGGGACCCTAATCGGGTGCACCGGGCGCACGGAAACTCAGCGCCAGGCGCGAGTGTCGCGCATGCGGCCCGGTGGCAACACCGGCCGGAGCAATCGGCTCGTGACAGGTCTGGCACAGATGTGGCTGGCTCTGTTACGACAAAAAAATACCGCTCTACGAAATCGGTGATGCCGGGGAATCGCTCTATAGTGTTCGTCGCGGCCTGGTCAAGCTGTACCAGTTCCTGCCCAATGGCGATCAGCGCGTGGTGCGTTTACTCAAACCCGGCGACATTGCCGGACTGGAACTGCTGGTCGATTCCAGCTATCACCATTCCGCCATGACTACCCACAAAAGCGATGTCTGCCGCATACCGGTACGCACCATTCTGGAACTCGAGACGCGCTACCCCGTACTGTATAAAAATCTCATGCTGCGCTGGCAGGCCAGCCTCGACGAAGCCGATCGCTTCATCACCCTGTTTTCCACCGGCACTTCACAGGTGCGTATGGCACGACTGTTGTTTGAAATGCAAAAGGCTGAAAACCTGGCCTGGGGCAGCCATCTCAATCGGGAAGACATGGGTGATATCCTGGGCATCAGCACGGAAACCGCTTCACGCATCATCGCTGAATTCAAACGCCGAGGATTGATCAGCGAAACCCGCAATGAACTGGCATTTAACGATCCGGATGCACTGGAATCGATCAGTCGCGACGAAAAATAGCTGAAGACAGCCGGCATTTGCGCCAGGCTGGTGCAACAAAACCGGCGACAACAGTTAGCTTTTGACAGCCTGAGATAATTGGGAAACACTCAATGCCGTGGAAGCTGACTTTGACAGTTTTGATTCGGCCATTGGCGCTCTCGATGCCGCCGTGGCTGACAGCGGCCTGGATATCTGGATCGGCGCCGAGCCGACGTTTACCAATCGCCTGTCCGAAGATGCCGAATGGCTGACCGACGCTCTGGGTAAAACCAAGCAGGACTACGCCCGCCGTATCATCCGGCGTCTGTACCAGGCTTATCCCGGTTCCATGATTCTGCGCACACTCGGCCGTCAATATCCGGGCGAGGATTTGCCACGCTGGAGTTATGGCCTGTATCAACGTCGCGATGCTCTGCCACTGGCGCCGGCATTACCGCTGGATCCCCTGACACAGCCTGTGGTTGCACGTACCAGTTGCGATACGACGCGTCTGGCTACATTCTGGCAGGCGCTTGCCACAGCCCTGAATGGCAACGGCTGGCGCGCCACTGCTTTCAGCATCGATGACGAGTTCGGCCAGCGTATCCTGTTCTGTTGTGACGATCGCGAACTGCCCGACGAGCCGGATGACGACAAGCGCCTGCAACGGACGACCTTGCACACACAGGCCATACCAGCGGAAGGCCTGGTCGACGAACTGGCGGCAGAAGGACTTTATCTGCTGGCATTGGGTTGTCTGCCGGACAAGGCGGGGAAAAACCAGCATGCGGCTATCGAGTTGCCGGCGTTACCTGAGGTGAGTCTGTTTTCTGAATTCCTGTCGCGTCTGGCTCATGTCGCACAGCAATGCGGCTTGGACAGCCTGATCTGGTGCGGCTTTCCTCCGCCTGTCGATGCCAGTATTGCATGGACTACCATAACTCCCGACCCGGCCGTGATTGAAATCAATGAGGCGCCAGCGCGCAATCTGGGCGAGTTCCTCGACATGAGCCGCCAGCTGTTTGCCGTGATTAAGGAAGAAGGCCTGGCGCCCTACCGCCTGCACTACAATGGCGAGATCAATGAAAGCGGCGGCGGCGGTCAGTTCACGCTGGGCGGAGCCTCTCCCGAAGCCAGTCCGTTTTTTGTAGCACCGCAACTGTTAAGCCGACTGGTCGGTTATCTCAATCAGCATCCGTCATTGTCTTACTGGTTTGCACCGCGTTATGTCGGCAGTTTCAGCCAGTCGCCGCGCACCGACGAAAACGTGCGTGAGTCATTCAGTGAACTGCAGGTGGCGCTGCAGCAACTGGCAAGCAGCGATGAACCCGATGCGGAATTCATCTGGCGCAGCCTGAGTCCGTTCCTGGTGGATACTTCCGGCAATTCGCACCGCAGTGAAATCAACATCGAAAAACTCTGGAACCCGTACCTGCCCGGCCGCGGCCAGTTGGGTCTGGTGGAATTCCGCGCCTTCCGCATGGCACAGGATGCCGAGACCGCCACTGCCATCGCTGCGCTGTTGCGTGCGTTAATCGCGATGCTGGCCAAACAGTCCGGTGAACCGCAACTGACCGACTGGGGCAGCCAGCTGCACGATCGTTTTGCCTTGCCGTATTATCTGCGCCAGGACCTGCAGCAGGTTTGCGATGATCTTGACAGCGTCGGTTTCGGCCTAGGCGCAGCTATCCGGCAACGTCTGTTTATCGATGGCTGGCGGCATCTCGGCCATGCCGAATTACAGGGCTGCCGTCTTGACGTTGATCAGGCCATCGAATTCTGGCCATTGCTCGGCGATGCAAGCCAGCACGAAGGCGGCTCACGACTGGTGGACGCCAGCACCTCACGCCTGCAACTGCTGTTGCAAGCGCCCGATGCCGCACAGGCTGATCTTGACGGCTGGTCGGTACTGGCCAGGTCCTATCGATTACCCCTGCGCATGGAACAAACCAGCGCCGGCCCGGCACTGATCCTCGGCCTGCGTTACCGTGCCTTTGTGCCCTGGACCGGCCTGCACCCGGGCATCGGCAAACAAATGCCGCTGGTACTGACGCTGCTGCCGCCAGCCGGTGACACAGCCCTGCGCATCACCTTGCACGATTGGCAGCCCGACAGCCTGCCTTACGATGGTTTGCCAGACTCGATCGAAGAAGCACAACGACGTATTCGTGAACGTTTTGTCATCGAAACCATCAGCCGCCACGAAATCCCGCAGATACTGGAACCACCTACTACCGCAGTGACGGATTATTGCCTCGACCTGCGGCGCGTTTGATTAATCTTCGGTTAGCTGGACATCTGTTGTTCGAGCGTTGCCAGAATCGATTGATAAGGATCGATAAACTTGCGGATACCTTCCTCTTCCAGTTGCTGTGACAGTTGGGTCAGGTCGATTTCAAGCTGCGCAAGATGGCTCATGACCTGATCGGCATCGGCCGTGGCCTGCTGGATGCGCAACTCCGGTTCGCCATGATCACGATAGGCATGCAGGGTTTTCATCGGCAAGGTATTGACGGTGTCCTGGGCAATCAGCGGTTCGACATACTTGATGTCGCTGTAAACCGGATCCTTGGTGCCGGTGCTGGCCCACAACAGGCGCTGCACACTGGCTCCGGCATCAGCAAGTTTCTGCCAGCGTGAGCTTTCGATGACGGACAGATAGTGACGATGTGCCAGTGCCGCACTGGCAATCGCCGCACGACCGCGCAAATCCGACGCCAGCTCCTGTTGCGCGTCCATGTCATCCAGCATGGCATCGACCTTGACGTCGATGCGGCTGAGAAAAAAGCTCGCCACCGAAGCAATGCCGGACAACGGCAAGCCTTGCGCCAGACGCTGTTCCATGGCCTGCATATAGGCTTCCAGCACTTCGGCATAACGTTGCACCGAAAACAACAGCGTGACATTGACGTTGATGCCTTCGGCCAACAATGTGGTAATCGCCGGCAGGCCCTCGCGGGTGCCGGGAATCTTGATCATGATATTCGGTCGCTGCAGGCGTGCCCACAGATCGCGCGCCTCGGCGATGGATGCCCGGGCATCGCGCGCCAGCAACGGTGACACCTCAATGCTGACATAACCGTCCCGACCGCCGGTGCGCTGATAAACCGGCAGGAAAAAATCGGCCGCGCGGGCAATGTCGTCCAGCACCAGTTCGTTGTATACCGAGGTATGCGACAAGCCTTCGTGCGCCAGGCGCACGATGTCTTCGCTGTAGTTGTCACCGTTACTGATGGCTTTCTTGAATATCGCCGGGTTTGAGGTCAGCCCGGACAGGTCGTCCTGTTCAATCAGGTTGGATAATGTGCCATCGGCTAAAATGCCACGGTCGATAAAATCCAGCCAGAGACTTTGACCGAGGCTATTGAGTGAATTCAGCGGGTTTGATTTCATGATTTGTCCTTGCATCAGCATTGAATGGATCACAAAGTCGAGCTTACAGAATCGGCTGCCAGTGTCGGTTACAGCCAGATGACGTAAAAAGCAGATATACAAGTTGACATATTGCAGCTTGCAAAGTTTCTGGCAAGTACCGGCAACCCTGGAATGAACAGGTGAATCCCAGGCAGCTGTTTTTATGGCGTGGTTTTACAAGCGATGTTCTGCTGTGCAATCTGTGCAGCGATGAACTGGCTCAATTGCGCCAGTCCCGCGCTCATGGCGGCAACCAGGCCGGCGTAGTCACTGCTTGGCGGTGCCGTACTGATGTTGAATGTCTGGCTGTGTAACTGGCAATCCTGTTTGCCATTGTATAACTGCCAGACGCCGGAAAGGTCCGCGGACTTGCCGAGGCGGCCGTCAAACCGCAAAAAGCGCACACTGACCTGTAAATCCGGGCTGTCTTTCCTGTGCCAGGGATAGGCAATGACCTGCTCCGTGCGCAAGCGCGTCATGAGATTTTGCGACAACACCTGCACGACATTCTTGTTCAGGTCACCACCCCAGCGTTCAAACTCGTTGAGTTCGACCCGATTGGCAACCATACGGGTGACAATCTGTGGTCGTTCGATCAGTTCCGGCAACACCACCGGTCCGACACCGATGGATAGCGGTTGCTGTGTTGTTTGTTCCACAGCTTCACCGGGTAGCGAATTTAACACATAGAAGTGAGCTTCCCGGGTTGGCCCGCCAACGCTGCATGCGGTCAGGTATATCAGTAATGCGGTGGCAACAAAGATTCGGTATCCGATCATAACGCAGTATCCATTAATTTCCCTTGCCCTTCAGCAGCGCTTCGGGGTGGCGTTCCAGGTACTCGGCCATGACACGAATGGAACGTGCCGCTGCCGCGACTTCTTCCAGCGCCTGTTGCAGCTGGTTGCCGATCTGGCCATCCGTCGACACCGCATGATCAATACCTTGCAAGGTGGCCGAGGCATGCTGCAGCATCTGGCGTGCATCTTTCAGCGTCGCGTCTACTTCGGCAAACAGTTGGGGCGCATCCTTTTCCAGCACAACCATGAACTTGCTGGTCGACTCCATCAGGCGGTTCAGATTCGTCAGTGTGCCTTCCAGGTCGGCCTTATCGAGCTTGTTGAGCAACTGTTGCACACTGGCCAGTATGCCCTCCAGCGAACCCGGCATGGTCGGTATATCCGGATACTTGCCATTTTGCGTCAATCTCGCCGCCGGTGCGTTCGGAAAAAATGCCAGATCGACAAACAATTTGCCGGTCAGCAGATTACCACTTTGCAGACGCGCACGCAGACCATGCTGCTCCACCTGCTTGCGTATGCCCTCCAGCGGCTGCAGGCGTAAGCGTTCGCGATCCTGTTGCGCTTCGGTCGAACCCTGCAGCGTGCGATATGCCAGCATACGCTGCGGCTCGATGTCGATGAGCACGACCGGCACCAGGGTCTCCGTGGCATCCGGGTCACTGCCAAGCTCGATCGCCTTGACCGTACCAATGCGAATTCCACGAAACTCTACCGGCGCCCCCACCTCGAGTCCGCGCACCGTATCGCTAAAGGTCAAGGCGAATGTGATGAAGCGGGTAATCGGTTGCTCCAGACTGGCCGCGTGGTCGGTATAGAGTACAAATTCATGGCCTTCCTGCGCCTGCGGACTGTCGGTCTTTTCAGACGGTGTCTCAAATGCGATACCACCACCGAGTAATGACACCAGTGATTCCAGTTGCAGGTTGATGCCGGAAGCATCCAGCGACAGATTGACGCCGCTGGCATTCCAGAAGTTGCTGCCTTCACGCACGAACCGATCATGTGGCGCTTCGATGAATATACCGATCTCGACAGATTCATGATCGTCGCTGAGATGGTATTCGGTAACTTCACCCACGCCGATCTGGCGGAACGTCACCGGTGCGCCAACCGCCAGCGAACCGGCCTTCTCGGCCTTGAGGCGATAGCTGCTGCCCTTGCGATCGGTGGTGATCACCGGGGGTTTATCCAGGCCAGTGAACTCGCTTGCCGACTCGCCCGAGTCATCCGGGTCCATGGCGATGTAGGCGCCGCTGATCAGGGTACCCAGGCCGCTGACCTGACCGGCGCCGATGCGCGGGCGCACCACCCAGAAGCGGGTTTTGTCGGTCAGATAATCCTCGATACCGGCAGTCATGGTGACGCTGACCAGCACCTCGGACAAATCACGCGAAAACGACAGACTGTCAACCGTGCCGACCCGCACATCCTTGAGCTTGATCTGGGTCTTGCCCTCTTCGATACCTTCGGCCGTGGCAAAACGAATGGTGATTTGCGGTCCCTGTTCCGACAGGGTTTTGTAGACCAGCCAGGCGCCGGCCAGCAAGGCAATGATCGGCAGCAGCCAGACAACGTTGATACCGCGGCGTTTGCCCTCGATGACGGCTTCGGGTATGGCGTCGAAATCAGATGGTCCGTTTGGCACTGTGTTGTTGTTCCTCGTTATCCCAGATCAGACGTGGATCGAATGTCATGGCCGCAAACATGGAGAGTATCACAACTACGGTGAACGCCATTGCGCCGATGCCGGGCTCGATCGTCGCCAGCGAACCGGCCTGCACCAACGACGCCAGTAGCGCCACGACAAACACATCCACCATCGACCAGCGGCCGACCAGTTCAACCAGGCGATACAAGCGCGTACGCGCCGCCTGACCACTTGCCAGACGCCATTGGACGGAAACCAGCAGGTACAGCAGTAGCAAAATCTTGAACAGCGGCACCAGTATGCTGGCGACAAACACGATCAACGCCAGCGGCCACTCACCGTACTGCAATAAATGCACGACGCCGCTGAAAATGGTGTCCGACTGGCTGCTGCCGAGTGACACCACGGTCATGACCGGATACAGATTGGCTGGCAGATAGGCGATGATTGCGGTCAACAGCAAAGCCCATGTCGTTGCGATGCTGTTGGGCTTGCGCACATGCACATGCGAATGACAACGCGGGCAGACCGCCTGACCAGACCCCGGCAGGCGCAACAACAGGCTGCAGGTGTGGCAACTGCTCAAACCGTAATCCCGGGCGCGCATCGACTCAGGCTCCGCGCCGGTCAAGTTGTCGCCATAGCATGTGTGGCTCAAGCGATGCCGTGGCCGCGGCTGAGACCAGGATCAAACCCGAAAAGGCATACAGGGCAATGCCGACATGCATGCTCGCCAGATCGCCGAGTTTGACGAAGGCCACCAGCACACCCAGCATGAACACATCCAGCATGCCCCAGGGTTGCAAATGGCTGATCCACGCCAATGCCGAACGCGCGCCGCGCCAGGGCTTGCGCAAACGCACCGCCAGTAACACATACAGGCTGCTGCCGATCAGCAAGAGCGGCGCCAGAATGCTGGTAATAAACACCGCAATCGCCAGCCCCGCCATATCCGCCTGATACAGCGCCTGCGACGCGCCAAAGATGGTAGTGACTTGCTGACGCCCCTGAATATCCAGCAGCAGCAAAGGAAACAGATTGGCCAACAGCAAAAGAATCAATGCCGTGCCGTACAAGGCAATGGGACGCCGCAGGCCACCGGCGGGATAGCGCAGCAGTTTGGCGCCACAGCAAACACAGAGTGCCGACTGTCCGGGAGATAACACCGACAGACGCTGCAAGGTATCGCATTCATGGCAGGCGATCAGTTCATCGTGCCGGGCTGTTTGCGGGTCGACAGGCTGCATGCTGTCGATTATCCATGCTCTGCCGCGACATTGCCAACGAAGAATAAGCGCCTAAAAACCTGGCGATGCCGGCACCTCAGGGAGTAGCGCGAGCCGTAGAATGCTGTTGGCTGAATGCGGTCTTCACAGCATGTGCGACCTCAATCAGGCGTGATGCCTGATGATCACCGATGACCGCATAGCCCATGGTATTGTCGATCCAGTAAAACACGTTCAGGCCATCCTGTTCACGATACTGGAAATCGGTCAGATTATTCTCATCGCTGATTCTGCGCACATACACGGTCAGGCGCTTGCCATTGTCATCCTCGTACATAAACTGGGCGGCCATGCGATTGGTGGATGGCAATAAACGCCCTCCCACCAGCGACAGGCCGATCGTGGCCAGCTCAGGCGCCTGCAAATCTGCATGCATCCTGCTGGACACCCACTGATTGAGCGATGTTTTTTCGACGCCAGCAATTTCCACCGGATAACGACTGTCCATCGAATAGACTGCATGTGCAAAGGCCGCCGGCTCAACCAGGTCCGCCAGGGTTTGCGGTGTCATTTCCAGATCGTGTTTGTCCAGCATCCAGCCTGTCAGGCCTGAAAGCAGCATGAGCGCAGCCACGGCTGCTGCCCGGGCAAAGCTAAAGCCTTTGCCAGAGCCTGGCGTATCAGCAAATTCGGCTGGCTCCGACAGTATGGTGTCAAACCTGGTATGCAGTTGCTGTGTTATGGCTCGATAGTCGTCAACGCGCTTTCGTGCATCAACATGAGTCGCCAACCAGGCTTCCACTTCCAGTCGCCTGTGTGCATCGAGTTCACCATCCACATAGGCGTTTAATTCGAGATCGGTGACGGGTTTCATTTGCTTGCTCATTTCACGCGCCTCATCGGTTTGACCTGAGTGTCGGCATCCAGCTGCATGATACTGCGCAGGTTTTCACGCGCTCGATGCAAACGCGACATTACTGTTCCTTGCTTGACGCCGAGCACCCTGGCCGTCTCCGCATAGCTTAATCCCTCCAGGCTGACCAGCAGGATGACCGCACGCTGTAATTCCGGCAGGCGCGTCAAGGCCATTTCGATATCCTGCAGCTGGGCCTGTTGTTCCGCATAGCCCGTCCCCGGCAATGCCTCGATGAGGCCATCATCCAGGGACTGGGCATCCGGGCGTTTCCCGGCGCGCACGTTCGCATTGACGTGCAGATTGTGCATGATCGCGAACAGCCAGGCACGCATATCCGAGCCACGACGCCAGGCGTGTAACTTGCCCAGCGCCCGCGCCAGGGTTTCCTGCACCAGGTCTTCTGCAACATCGGCATTATTGAGCAAGGCGCGTGCGTAACGCCGTAGTCGCGGAATATGTTGTACCACCTGTTGCTGATGCTGCCGCAATACTTCTCTCACCGGGTTATTTCATGACGCTCGGAAATGACGCTGGTTTGGTGAATACCCAATCCTTGCCCTTCACCGGGGTATGGCAGGCAATACATTCCTGACTGAAATTTACATCCTGACCATAAGGCTTGTGATCATTACCTACCCACCGCGCCCAGCCCCAGCCGGTCGCGTTGTCAGACCATTTTTTTGAATCCTTGAACATGAATTCTGCGTGTATGAAGCGGTCTGGCGCGATGGCTGTTTGCCAGTCGGCCTCTGGGGCTTCCTTCCAAACGACTTTCCCCAGCGCACTCCCTTCAGGCCAGGGGTTTGTGTTGCCTTCCCGTGCTGCCTTGACTGCCACGTCGTTGCCGACGATCACCCGCATTGACTTGTGATCAATGCGGTGGGAAACAGAAATGACGCGCCAGTCAGGATAATCCGCTGGAAACTCAATGCCATTAGGGGCTGCTGGTATCACATTCGTGTCGGCAGTCGCCGCGGTGGTTCCTGCAATTGCCAGACAACAAAGGGAAATAACTCGTTTCAACATGAACAAACTCCGGGTTGGAAATTAATAGACTCAATACTGTTAACAATCAAATCCCGGAAATATTCCATCGGCAATGGAATCAACTGAAAAAACCGTGATTTCATGTGGTCTGGGCTGAATCAAATTCGTTTTGGCGGGTTTTCGTCTGAATTCCTGTTTTCTGGCACAACACTCGCAAACAAGCGGGCGGTACGGGCTGAGTGCGATTCAGGGGCTTTTCATTGTCGGCCAGAGTTGCTCGGCATCGTCAATAAATTCAGCAGCGCGCGGCCGCCAGATCTGGCGAACACGCTGGTTAAAATTCAGATACAGCCGGTCGTTGACGATGCTCCAGGCTTGGGGATCGATGTCGGCAAACTGGCCATAACTCGCTGCATAAGCGCAGAAGCCGCCAAATTGTGGTGCATAACGCTGCGGGTTGGCGATAAAGGCCTGGCGGTTGCTGTCATCGGCAAACCACCATGTTGCACCGGACCAGTTGTAGGCATATTGTGCCTGTCCCTTTACAGGGGTTGCCTGCGTGAAATATGCCACCGGGTCATAGCCATGAATAGCAACGCCCTCCTCGTCAACATTGATCGCGTGATTGTCTGCCTGGACCGATGAGACCAATAACAATAATGGCACTATCCAGGCTATTGATCGGTATTTCACAACCTTGTGACCTAGTAATGGCAACTTTTGTCTGCTGCACCGGATTGCCCGGTCAATGCTCTGAAGCACGGTGATTGCTCCAACAGTTCACCACCGATATCACGTAGCGCATTGACCTGTTCGGCAGGCAAGGCAAAGCTGGTCTTGATATTGAAAAACCAGTCGCGTTGTTTCGTATCCTGTATCTGGTCAAAACCAACATAAATTCGGTAGATATCGATATGATGCAGATCCGGCTCACTGCGTTGGGCATCGTAACGTCGGCGCAAGGTATCGCGTAACAACTCGAGCGTATCTGCTGAATAATTGTCCAGTGGTGTTGACGCGATGGTGTTGACCACGGCGAACAGGCCCGGTGCCGAGGCTTTTTCGTCAAAATCGGCCGGCACCATGTTTTTGGCATCGACCACAATCACCACCAGCTTCTTGATTTCCTCGAGATTGATTTTGTTGAGCACACTCCAGGCTACGTCATTGGAGCGAATTGAGGTCAATGGGCCACGCAAACCAATGTTGTCGGCCACGCCGCCATCTAGCAGATGCACATAACGACGATCCTGTTCCTGATATGCCTGCAAGGTTCTGGCGCGGTAATAACGGCGTGGATTATCGGTCACGTCACGCAAGGCATTGGCCACCCAGCCCGGCTCAACATAACCACAGCCGCCCGGATAGCTGTCCAGAGCCAATGGTGTGAATGCGATCGGGAAATTCGAGGAAGCCGCCACAGCACGCGCCACAGCAATATCGTCGAGATCGGCGCACATGGGATCGAGCTGAGACTGGATGAAGGTAAACTGCGAGCCTTTCGCCATGTCGGTGGCGTTGAGCATCAGAAAAGGTTTGTGCCTGGGCAACTCGGCAAAGCTGGCTTTACCAAACAGCAACTGTTGATAGAGTTCCTGAGCCAGCTCGATACGGCCGAATGTCGGTGAGACCAGCCTGCCCCAGTTATACGGATTGAACAGTTTGGCCTTGAGCCGGCCTTCGACATCGTTATAGAGAAAATTTGATTTGAAACTGTTGTCCGGTTTGAATATTTCATCACCGAACAAGCCGTAATAAGCCGCCGTGAAACTACCACCGGATACCGAGGAAATCACATCGACTTCCTGCAGCAGATTGCGCGGCTGGCCATCGATGGTCACCCTGGTCTGACTCAGTTTTTCCAGCACACCGTAAGACAGGGCTGCCGCGCGTGTGCCGCCACCGGAAAAGGTCAGGATGACAAACAAGTCTTCGTGCTGGCCGGCATCTTCGAGCAGCTCATAACGATAACCGCTGTTTTTATCATAATGCTCTAAAGCCTTGTTGGTCGGGAAAGAGGCGCAGGCCGATAACAGCAATGCGACGCCAAGCAAGGCCAGCGCAGGCAAGCCACGCGTATTCATGAGCCATCTTCCACAAGTTCGAATGTGATGATTTTCGGCGCATCCGGCATGGTGCCGACCACGTTGACAGTGCGCTGTTTGGGTTTGTAATTCTGCTTGGGACCGAGATCAAATGTGTGCTGTCCGGTTTCGACCTGAAAGGTTTTGTTGGTCAATCCGGCTGACTGGCCGTCGACACGCACCACACGGCGATTCGGGAAAATCACCTTGACGTATTCATCCATAATTCATCCTCCCTGTTTTCGCCCAATCATGCCGCAATTCCGGGTGGCATCAAAGCGTTTCGATGCGCGAAATCGCGGCACGGGGCAAAATGCCGCCAAATGCGCCCAAACCGCGCTACTGCTTTGGATTTCGCCCGGAAAAGGTATAAGCTGTCAGGCGCATATTCTAATAATTACACTGGAGACAGGAGGAACATTCATGAGGCGTCTGTATTTCTTATTACCCAACGTTGAAATCGCGCAAAAAGTGGTCAATGAATTGCTGCTTTCACATGTGCCGGAGAAACATTTGCACGTGATCGCGGCGTCCGACGTTGACCTCGGTGAACTGCCGGAAGCATCTTTGCTGCAAAAAAGTGATTTCATCCCCGCAATGGAACGCGGTGTGGCGGTTGGCGGAGCAACCGGCATTCTTGCGGGCCTTGCCGCCCTCGCATTCCCCGGCGTGGTGATCGCCGGTGGCGCGGTGCTGGCAACCGGCATACTGGGTGCCGGCATGGGCGCCTGGCTGGGTGGCATGATCGGCATGGATGTGGAGAACACCCATGTGCAGCAATTTCAGGACGCCATTGAAAAAGGTCAGTTACTGGTGCTGGTGGATGTGCCCAAAGAGCGCGTCGAGGAAATCCAGCAACAGGTCGTCAAGCATTATCCCGACGCCGGCTTCGAAGGCACCGAACCGACCATACCGGCTTTCCCCTGATCAACTTGCTGCTGACTAGCTGACATCAACTTCGTAGGCCGTCACAGCAGGTGATCGTCCCTGTTGTGGCGGGTTTCATATAAAACGCGGCTAGGAAGCTCTCTTATCGTACGCCTGGAAAAACTCCGCCGCCAGATTCCTGAATGCCTGGCAGGCCGGGCTGTTGTTAATGCCTTTGCTGCAGATCAGGCTGATGTTGTGGTGTGGCAATTCCGGCAATAACGGCAACGACTGCAAGCCATGCTGTTTGGAAGCAATGGTATCGGGCAATATGGTGACCAGACGGCCAAGGCGAATCATTTCGATGATCACGCTCAGCGACGATGTCTCCATGGTGATGTGCGGCACGATGTTATGTTCCAGGCAATACTGGTCTATGTGTTTTCTTAAGGCATAGTTACTGTTGAACAGCACCAGAGGCTCCTGTTCAAGCGCATGCTTGCTCAAGGGGCCTTTTTCGCGCGCCAGTGGGTGATCCTTGCCGAAGACCACACTTAATCTTTCGACAAACAACGTCTGGCAATTGGCGATATCCGAGCACATTTCACTAGTCAGGGTACTGCTGAAAGCCACACCGATATCGACGATATCGCCGTCGAGCGCATCACGCATATCATTTTGTGGCATTTCCAGCATGCTCAGCGTGATGCCGGGATAGCGATCACTGAATTGTGCCAGCAAGGGGATGGTCAGATAGTCGGTAATCGGCGTCATGGCCAGACGCAGCGAACCGCGGCTGAGGTCATGCAAATCGTGAATCGCACGTGTGGCCGCTTCCAGTTCTCCCATGGCGCGGCGGGCGTGATGCAAATAGACTTCGCCCGCCGGAGTCAGGCGCACATTCCGGCCGCTGCGGTCGAGTAACTGCGCATTCAACAGGTCCTCCAACTGCTTGATTTGCTGCGACAGGGTCGGCTGGGAAACGTACAGCGCCGCGGCAGCACGAGTAAAACTCTGGTGCTCCGCCACTGCCAGCAGATAGCGGATGGAACTCGGAAAAATGCCGTTTCGGGCCATAGCCAACTCCTATGGATCTTATTGGTTTTTAGTCTTGGTAATGCAAAGTCGCATCGTACATAGTTACCAGCAAGGAAGCTCACATTTCCGTTGTTCCGCTCTACAGTATGCCTGGTTTCGACAGTTTTTCAACGGGTCTGGCTTGGAACCAATGAGACACAAATTAGAGGATTTCGATAAGCAAAACTTAATATCTACAGATTTTAATATAGACGTAATAAATGAAGTTTGTTGCCGTAATTTGTAACGTCAACATTATTAAAGAATAACGCTCAATCATCAGATCAAACTGTGAGTAATTGCCTGCGACAGGGAAATAACACCGCCAGCAACGAGGAAAAATACGATGAAACCAGCGAAGTATTTTCCAACAGTTTTAAACCACAAAATGTTTGCAGTGACGATTGACGAACCGTTTTTTGCACTGAGCCTGGTATAAGACAGGATAACTGGCGGCCAGGGAACTTGGCCGCCAGCCCTGCCATCCCTCACTGGAAACGCCAGCCCATTAAAGAACAACCCTTATTGAACCAATACAACTGGACAAACCAATGAACAAAACCGAAATGAAACAAGCAATTCTTCAGGCCAAATCCGACAAGGGTCTGCAATGGAGCGATATTGCCAAAGCCGCCGGACTCTCACCGGAATATACCTGCTCGGCCTGCTTGGGCATGAATCACCTGGATAAGGAAAATGCCGATGCCGTAGCAGACCTGCTCGGCCTGGGTAACGAGCTTTCCACAGCGTTGCAGGAATTCCCGACCAAAACATGGGACCAGATTGTTCCGACCGATCCGGTCATCTATCGCTGGTATGAAATCGTCGGTGTGTACGGCGAAACCATCAAGGAAATGATCGCTGAAAAATTTGGTGACGGCATCATGTCGGCAATCGACTTCACCATGGATATCGACAAGGAAGAAAACCCGGCCGGCGATCGTGTGGTCGTCACCCTGAATGGCAAGTTTTTGCCTTACAAGTCCTGGTAAGAATACTCAGCATCAGCGACTTGCAGCCCTGGCAATATCTTGCCAGGTCTCCCGGGAGGGGTAAGCAACACAGGGAACATAACAATGCAAACGTAAGGGAACAGGGTAATGCAAGATCCGCATCGATTTGTTAACGAGCTTGATCAGGCGATACATGAGCAGCTCATCGCCAGGCTTGAAAGCCGCGCCCAGAACTCTATTTTTGCAAACCTGTTTGATAAATATGCCGGTGAACTTTACCTAAACCCTTCCCTCAAGATCCTGGAAGTCGGCTGTGGCACCGGCGTGATCCTCCGCTCCCTGGTGCACCAGTACAACTTCTCAGGAGAAGCCTACGGTGTTGACCAGTGTCATTCCTTCATAGAAGCTGCAAAAAAATTCTCGAAAACCGAGCGTATCAGCGATCTGCTGACCTTTCAGGTTGGCGACATACATTGCCTGGATTTTGAAGATCAATCCTTCGACCTCGTTATCGCTCATACGGTATTAAGCCATGTCACCGAACCGGCAAAAGTGCTGAGTGAAATGGCGCGTGTTGTACGTGACGACGGTGTGATCGTCGTCTTTGACGGTGATTACACGTCCTTGACCTATGCCTGCCCTGATCACAGTTTCGGTCGACAGATGGATGCCGCGCTGACCAACAACACCTTCAATAATCCGCGCATCATGCCCGACCTGCCGCGACTGCTACCCGGTTTTGGTCTGACCCTGACCGGAGCCTGGGGCGATGCTGTCGTGGAAATTGGCAAAGGCAATTACTTCAAGACCTTTGCCGAAACCTACGCCCCGTATCTCAAGAGCGCCGGTTTGATGACTAGTCAGGCTGTCGACATCTGGCTGAATGAACAACGCAAGGCGATGGAAAACGGTACCTTCTTCGCTGCGTGTAACTATTATACTTTTTTCATTCAACGCAGCTGACTTCTTTTCCAGCCGTAGCCAGTAGCACTTCCGATACAACAGCACTCATCCAGCGTCAGCACAAAGGCTGACCGCTTGGCGGTTAGTGCGATTCCAAAATCATCAGGATGTTTAACGCCGAAAAAATACCCCCTCAGCACAGGTCTGAGGGGGCGGCTCAGTAAACCCGGATCCGTTGCAGACCGGGATGCTAAGGAGGAACAAGACTTGATTATCCTGCCTTTGCAAACACTTGTCTCATACTGAATATCAATGCGCCGTATCATGGCTGCCTATCAATAAAGTACCCAAATAACCAGGGTGAAACAACGTATTTACAGATTGGATTATTTTATGATGGGTCAGGGATCAGCCGGTTACAGACCCGCTGATACAAAAGTCTCATCAAGGATTTCTATCCAGTGATGTACCGGCACCGGCGCGGTTTCCGCCAGATGGGTCAGGCAACCGATATTGGCGGTCACGATAATTTCCGGCCGGCTGGCCAACAGGGTCTGTAGCTTGCGCTGACGTAACGACTCGGAGAGTTCGCGTTGCAAAATGGAATAGGTACCGGCGGCACCGCAGCACATGAACGAGTAACTGACCGGTACCAGTTTGAAGCCGGCCTGCTTGAGCAGCTTCTCAACATAGCCATTGAGTTTTTCACCATGCTGCAGACTGCACGACGATTGAAACGCAATGCGATGCGCGCGTTTGGGTTTCGGCAATTCACAGGCCGGATTTTTCGGCCACTCCTCGGCAACGACTTCGGCAATGTCTTTGGTCAATTCCGATACACGTCTGGCCTTGTCGCTGTATTGCGGATCATCCTGCAACAGGTTGCCGTAATCACGAAAATGCGTACCACAGCCACTGGCGGTCAACACGATGGCTTCCACACCGGATTCGATCTGTGGCCACAAGGCGTCGATGGTTTTGCGCATCAAGGCGCGCGCTGTGTCGATTTCCGCCATGTGCTGGTTCAACGAGCCGCAGCAACCGTCCCTGGCAGGTACTAACTGGATGCCGAAACGATCCAGTACACGCGCAGACGCGGCGTTGATGTCCGGCGCCAGCGCCGGCTGTACACAACCTTGCCAGATCAACATACGCCGTGCATGACTGCGTTGCGGCCAGGCGCCTGCATAACGCCGCTCTGGAACTCGGCTGCGTATCTGATTGGGCAATACGCCGCGCAGAGCCTGGCCCACACGTAGCAATGCGGTAAAGCGCTGACGATGCGAAACCACGCTGCGCAACAACCAGCGCAAGCTGCGTTCTTTCAGTGGCCGCGGCAATTGCTTTTCAACCAGCTCACGGCCGATATCCAGCAGGCTGCCGTAACGCACACCCTGCGGGCAACTGGTTTCACAGGAACGACAGGTCAGGCAACGGTCGAGATGCAGCTGCAGATTGGCTTCAAGCGAACGGCCAGCCAGTGTTTTCAGGGTATAGGCTGGCGGCAATAAATTCAGCGAGGGTTCCTGGCCTTCGAGAAACTGTTTGATCAGGAAAATGCGACCACGCGGGCCATCCCATTCGTCATTGGTCAGGCGGAAGGTCGGACAGGTGAAGGTGCATTGGCCACATTGCACGCAGGGCTCCAGCAGCTGCTCGGCTTCACGCCCCTGCTCAGTGTCCCGGTAGATTTCAGCCAGTTCCACTTTCATTTGTTCATGCCCGGTATTGCTGTTCGGACCCGCGCGGCGCTTCCAAAACAACGCTGTGCAAAGCAGCGCCTACCCACTGTAACGGTGATGCCAGTTTCAATTTTCCTCCAGGCCTTTTGTGAAAAAATATGCGGGGATCTAAATGATTGTCCAGGATTTTATGCTGCTTTTAAGTATAGGGAGAAATTATGCACCATGTCTCGCCTGACTGCACAATTGTGCCAGCTTCAAAGCAATTCACCCTGCACCGTCGCGACAACCTGGCCACCGACATAAACCTGTTGTCCGGCATCTGTGTTGCTGGCGCGCAGCATGACCAGTGAATCACGTTGCAGCGAACGCCCCTGCTCGATGCGCAGCGACAGCTTGTTATCCCCAAACAGGCCATGCTGCAAAAGATAGGTACCGAGGAATGCAGCACCATTACCGGTAGCCGGGTCTTCACGCACGCCATGCGCCTCAAAGAAAAACCTCACGCTCAGATGATTCCCCGGATCATAGGTCTCACGACAGAATACATAAATCAACGGCGCAAAGCCCTGCTGTGCCAATGGTGCAAAAGCCGCCAGATCCAGTCGGCTGCGTTGCAAAGCATCAAGACTGCGCACCGGCACCATGGTTGCGGTTACGCCGGCACTGACCTGCTGGATCGGCGCTGCCTCGTCAATATCATCAAGCGACAGGCCCAGTGCAGTTGCCATGGGCTGCGGTTCACACTGCGCGCCCAGTTGCGCCGGTGGAGCGAGAAACCACACCAGCTCCCCGGCCGCACTGTGTTCGAAACTGACCGGAATCTGCCCCACCTCAAGATTCAGCTTCACCGTAGTGGTGTTTGCCGGCAATACATGCTGGCGTATCACCCAGGCGGTTCCCAGGATTGGATGACCGGCAAAAGCGATCTCACGTGCCGGTGTGAAAATGCGTACACGGTAGCCGCCATCGCTTTCCGGCACCGGCATCACAAAGGTGGTTTCCGAATAATTCGTCTCAGCCGCGATCTTCTGCATGACATCGTCGGACAATGTTTTGAAACAGATCACCACCGCCAGCTGATTGCCGCTGTATCGGCCTTTGGCAAAAACATCAACGATATAAAAAAGATACGACATAGGCTTCACCCCATGCTGGCCACAGTGCGTGCTGGACATGCAACGCATACAGCCTCTTCTGCGTTAATCGCCAGTTTTAAAAAGCTGCCCATGCTTCCAGATCCTGCAACAGGACTTCGGATTCATCAATGCGCAGGCGTTGTATGTGCCGACAGACACCGCTTTCCACGTCCAGATGCACCAGTACCGCAGAGAAAGTGGCTTCACCGTCCGCCACTTCGAGCGGTTCGGGAAGCTTGTGAATCAGGCGGGCAAACGACTGCTGTACATCCATACCGACAATCGAATCATAACAGCCGGTCATCCCAACATCGGTGATGTAGGCTGTGCCGCCTGGCAATATGCGCTGGTCAGCCGTCGGAACATGGGTATGGGTGCCAAACACGGCGGAAACCCGGCCATCCAGGTGCCAGCCCAGCGCCATTTTCTCACTGGCCGCCTCGGCGTGCAGATCCACCACCACCAGCTTCACATCATCGGGCTTGCTGGCTAAAGCGTGATCTGCCGCTGCAAACGGACAGCCCAGTTGCGGTGACATGAAGACATTGCCAAGCAGGTTGAGAACAGCAACCTTGTAGCCCCGGGCGGTGTCGACAACCAACCAGCCGCTGCCGGGTGTGGTTTCTGGATAGTTATACGGGCGCAGCAGCCGCGGTTCGCTGGCAATATAGTCCAACGCTTCCGGCCTGTCCCAGGCGTGATTCCCATTGGTAAGCACATCCACGCCGAGTTCAAACAGGGCCTCGGCGGCAGCTGGCGTCACGCCCTTGCCGGCCGCACTGTTTTCGGCATTGGCGATCACCAGATCAATATCATGAGAAGCGCGCAGATACGGCAGCGCAGCGGCAATGGCGCGGCGTCCCGGTTCGCCGATCACATCACCGATGAAAAGCAGCTTTATCCGGGAGCAGTTTAAAATCTGTCTGTCAGACTGGCTCATGGCATGTCCATGCAGACATCATGATCTGACAGGCTGCAACCGGTGAATCGACCTGTTTCAGGCGGTTCAGAACCGGTTGCTGCGCCTTACGGGTTCACCCCGTGCCGGTGCTGTTCGCGCAGGCTGTGGCTGATGTGTTTGCCAAGCGCCGCAACAAAACGCAAACCTTCCTGCGTGCCCGGCTCAAGCATGACACGCGTCAGGCAGGCGATACCGCCCTTTGCCGGCGGATGCTGCGCCACTTCCTTGCTGGCCACATGCAGTGAGTCGGAAAGCGCGATCAGCCAGCTCTGCACATCGGGATGATCGAGCATCTTGAGCAGACGCATCAGGCCTTCGTTCCGGGTCAGTCGGTCCAGCAGAATCATGCTTTCACTGACGGTGCCGGCAATGCGCGTGACTATTTCATCCGACATGGCATCCCGGGCGGCCGTAATCAACTGGGCGACTTCGACCAGGCGCTCCAGATCCACTTGTCCAATCTCAGGAGATTCTGTTTCTGTAGTCATTGTATTACTTCCTTAGAGTAGTCCGCGAACGCTGGTCCAGTACATCTGGTTATAGGCCATCTTGAACCAGTGCATCGGTTGCGACGGGTTAGTCAGATCCGGTGGATTCTTGTAATCAAACATTGCGTAGGTCGCACTGTCGTGGCCGGTTTCAATAAAGCAATAAACCTTGCCGTCGTAATCCCGTACCGGTGTGCCCATTTTATATACGGAAGCAATATTCTCAGCCACCACTTCGGCTTCAAAGTGCGCTGCTGAGCCCGTTTTGCTGACCGGCAGGTTGGTGGTGTCGCCCAGCACATAAACATTTTCATAACCGTCCATCAACAGGCTGTGGCGATTGGTTGGAATCCAGCCATCGTCACCGAGCTTGTTGTTTTCGATCTCTTCCATGCCGCAGTGCGGTGGAATTGCAATCAGCAGGTCGTATTTTGTCTCGGTGCCTTCGATACTTTTGACCACATTGTTTTCCGCATCCACCTCTTCGACGTTGAACAGGGTTTCGTATTCAATCCCCATACGGTCGAATTCGGGCTTGGCCCACTTGGCGACGTTCTCGATGGTGTGAATACGGCCGATTGGATAATGGTATTTGATATGCACCTTGTCGCGTATGCCACGTTTCTTGAAATAGTCATGCAGCGAGAAAGTCACTTCCACCGGGGCAATCGGGCATTTATGTGGCACACCAACCACAATGGCGATGGTGCCGCCCTCGAATTCACGCAGGCGCTTGAACAGCTTGATGGCGCCGGCTTCACTATAAAAGGTCTCGGCGCCTTCCGCCATGCCTGGCACCTGTTCGGGCACGATACGGGAACCAGTGGCAATCACGATGACATCATATTCATACTTCTTGCCGCTTTTGGTGATGACATGATTGTCATCAAGCACGAAGGTTTCAACCGGATCAACGTGAAAATCAATACTGGACTCCAGCAGGCTGGCCTGGTCGCGATACAGCTCATCCGGCGTCATCTGGCCGAATGCCAGGTACAACAGGCCCGGCTGGTACATATGCTTGTCAGACGCCGACAGCATTGTGATGCGTACCTTGCGACTGCGAATCTCGTTGGACAGCCTGCGGGCGAGATTGTTTGCCACTATGGTGCCACCAGTGCCACCGCCGACAATTAATATTCTCATTGTATTCTCCTATACCAAAATAACGACCGGCTTGAGGTCAGCCATTGGCCGGGAACCTGTCACCCGGCGGACAAACAGTGCAGCTATTTCGTTTTACGGACCTTGATATGCCAGACATCATCAATTTTTTCGTTGCCGACAATCTCATGCCCAACCTTCTGTACCCATTCCGGCACATCATTGGCCGAACCCTCATCGGTTGACAGCAGTTCCACCGTTTCACCTATCTCGGCTTTCTTCATGTGGGTGATCAACTCCATGAGCGGACCCGGGCAGTAGGTGTCGCGTGCGTCGATAACTTTGATATCACTCATTTAAACTTCTCCAGTTGGTTGGGCCTTGTCTACTGCCACATTAAAACGTGAAAACCTGGCTGCCTTCAGCATCGCTGAGATAACGCGTCAGCCCGGTCGGTGGCCCCAGTTCGGGGTCCAGGTTGTCCTTGGTAATCTTCATCAAATCCATTGCCATGGAACAGGGCAACATCTTGGCGTCACCGAGTTCGACCGCCTGCTGAAACAGCTGCTTGAACGGTGGTACGCCCTGCTGTTCGAGCAGTGGCCCCAGTTCGCCTTCCACAGGTGCATGCTCGCTGTGGCCCTTGACGAAAAACGGCAGCGCATTCATGGACAAAAACACACTGACATCATCACCCGTGGCTACTCCAACAGAGGCGATCATCGCAGCCATCTGCAGCTTCTCCCGGGTTCCTGTCACACACACAATACTGATTTTATTTGCCATAACACTGCTCACTCATTAGGTAGAAAATTTGGTTGATGCTTCGATCATGATTTGTCTTTTGTCCAGGCATACTTCTTGATGAGAATCACGCAGATGCCATCCAGGACATAACCCACCGCACCGATCACCAGGATCATTGCCATGAGGTTTTCATACAGCATACTTTCGCGAGCATCCTGGATCGCAAAGCCAAAGCCGGAAGTCACGCCGAGGAATTCCGCCGGGATCAGGACGATCCAGGCCACACCCAGCGCCAGTCGAATACCGGTCAATACGTCGTAGGCAATCGCCGGCAGAATAATCTTGGTCAACACATGCCAGTTGTTGGCGCCCAGATTGCGCGCCACCTTGAACCAGTTGGGATCGACTTTCTCCAGACCAGCTGATGTCGCGAAAACTACCGGCCAGACCGATGCGATCGCGATCAGAAAGATGATGGCATGATCCCATTCCAGGAACACAATCACCGCAATCGGCTCCCAGGAAAGCGGACTGACCATACGCAGAAACTGGAATGGCACGTTACTCAGCTTTTTGAACCAGCCGACGCGACCCATAATAATGCCCACCGGCACACCGATACCGATTGCAATCAGCAGTCCCATGCCGAGGCGATAACCACTGGTCAACATCGCATCAGGAATGGTGGCGTCTTCCCACAGGTCGGGCAGCGCCTGAAATGCCGGTACCAGACCAAACGAATCAAACAGCGCATTAGCCGGGTCCAGTGTGATCAGATAAATGCTCAGCCACCACAGTGCGAAAAGAATCGCCAGACCGCCAATCAGGTTGCCAACACCGTGCGCGGAGACTTTCGCCAGATGGCACAGCTGCGGCACATATGGCTGGCTCATAAACCTTTTTTCCCAAACAGAGGCAAAGCTGCTCATTGTTGTACTTCCCCGATCAGGTGATCGCACTGGTCGCTCATGCGAAAACAGGTTAATTGTTGTTTGCTATTGGTTGTTTTCATATCGATCAACACTTCGTTAATGGTTCTGCCGATCAGACCTGCTGGTAGCGGGCAGCGGCAAACATCGTCTCTAACTTGATTTACACGCCACCGCGATGCCAGCTGAAGCGCTTGATCAGCAGTACCAGCGAGGTATCCAGGGCATAACCGATGACACCGATGGTCACGACCATCGCGGTCAGGTGGTCGTAGGACAGGGTTTCACGTGCGTCCTCGATGGCGTAACCCAGACCGGAGGTCACACCCAGATATTCGGCCGGCACCAATACAATCCAGGCAACACCCAGGGCCAGTCGTATACCCGACAAGATATCGAAGGTAATCGCCGGCATGATGATGCGTGTCAGCATGTGCATCGGCTTGGCGCCAAGATTGCGCGCCACCATGAACCAGGCCGGGTCCACCTTGGCCAGGCCGGCAGCGGTAGAAAAGATCACCGGCCAGACCGACGCCATGGCAATCAGGAAGATGATGGAACCGTCCCATTGGGTGAACACGAACACCGCAATCGGCATCCACGCCAGTGGACTGACCATTCGCAACAACTGAAACGGCGAATGACTCAGTTCACGAAAGCGCTTGCTGCGCCCGACGATAATGCCGAGCGGGATGCCTATGATGATTGCGATACCGAGGCCGCCACCCAGTCGATAGGAACTGGCGACCACGGCTTTCTGGATCGCGCCTTCACCCAGCAACTCGGGAAAAGCTTGCAGGGTTGGAATCAGGCCGAACGTCGCGAAACTCGCTGTGTCGGGATTCTTGGCAATGTAGTAGCCAAAAATCCCCCACAACAGCAGCAGAATCGAAAGTCCGGCTAGCGCCCATCCTACCCTGTGGACCACCGGATTCTGGAGGAATCCGGCAGCGCTATTCCTGTTCTGGGTTCCGGCAGGTGTGCTCATGTTTTGATCACCTCGACCCTTTCATAAGGATTGCCGGACTGCGGTACGCTCGGGTCTTTCTTCCAGTCCGGGTGTTTCTCCAGGGATTTCTTGACGTAGTCGTACTGCACCAGATCCTTGGCGACATGCTCGCCGGTGATCTTGTCGAGGAAGGCGCTGTCGCCGGTGACCTCGGTCTTCTGCAGTTCTTCCACGATGCGAATGGTAGCGGACGGAAACGGCCAGGCCTGGAAGTTGATGCGGTCCTGGCCCCAGTCGAGGTTCTGGATCGCATGCGGGTTCTTGTAATAGGCCGGGTCGTAGAACAGCATGGCGCGTTCCACCACCTTGGCCGGCATTGGCAGGTACTTCTTGCCGTTCTTCGACAGCATGTGCGCCATTTCCTTGCGGTTGGCGCCCAGGTGCAGCTGTGCGCGAATGATGGCGTTATGCACGCCCTGTGCCCAGGCGGCACGATCCGGATCCATAGCGTCTTCTTCGTGCATGACGACCACGCAACATGGATGACCTTTCCAGATGTCGCCGTTGAAACGCAGGATCTTGCCTTGCGCCTTGAGTTCGCCCATGGCGCAGAAAGGTTCTGCCACGCAGTAACCGTCGATCTGGCGGGAAGCCAGTGCCGGCGGCATGTCGGGTGGGTTCAGTACGAGGAAGTTACATTCGTTCGGTGCAATCTCGGCATTCTGCGGACGAATCACCGGAGTGATACCGTGATCCTTGAGCAACATCTGTGACACGATGTTGTGCATGGAATACCAGAACGGCATGGCGAACTGTTTACCACCCATGTCTTTCGGTGAATTGATGCCGCTGTCCTTGTGCACCACCATGGCGGAACCATTGGTGTGGTCCCAGGCAGTGACCTTGACCGGATAGTTGTTGTTGTAACGCATCCAGATCGGGATCGGCGCCAGCATATGGGTCAGGTTGAAGCGGTGTGAAGCAAAGGCTTCCACCAGCGGGGCCCAACCACGAATCAGCGTCGGCTTTTCGGATTCGATGCCTTCGTCTTTGAAGAAGCCCAGTTCATGCGCTACCAGCAATGCGGCGGCGTCGGTAATCGGGATATAACCCATGCGGATGACCGGATCGAACGGTTTCTTTTCCTGCGCGAAGGATGGGCTGATGGACCCCATAGCACCGAGCGCACCAACTGCGGCGCCAGCCTTCATCAGATTGCGGCGGGTAATACCGGTACCCAGCACACTGCTAAATCGATCATCGTAGTCGAGTACCAGGTTCGGGTCGTTGATCCCGTCACCATGCTTCTTGTAGTCAAGTGGTACTCCAAGAATCTTGTCGTGCTTTTTACTCATCATCTGTCTCCTAATGGTGCTATTTATATAGGTTTGTACAGCTTTGCACTTCTTTGAAAGCCTTGTCAGCCTGTTGCTCAGCTCCTGTTATCCCGCTTCCGCAACTTCTTCCTCAGCAGCCTTGCCATGAGTGGCAAACTGGAACGTCGACATCAGGCGCGAACGCAGTTTTTGCACTGCAGGGTCCTGACGATCCCGTGGGTCGGGTAGATCGACATCAAGCTCATGGACAATGTTGCCCGGCGAGCCAGCCATGATGACGGCGCGGTCCGCCATAATTACAGCTTCGTCAATATCGTGGGTGACGATGACGATGTTGAAGCCAAGACGCTTGGCGATGGAACGCACATCATGCTGCAATGATGCGCGGGTGAAGGCGTCGAGCGCTGAGAAAGGTTCGTCGAGCAACAGCAGTTCCGGCTCCATGACCAGGGAACGCGCCAGGGCGACACGCTGTTGCTGACCGCCTGACAGATCCTGCACGTTGGATTCGGCATAGTCCTGCAATTCGACCAGGCCGATGACTTCGTTGACGCGCTCGCGAATTTCGGCCTTGGACCAATGGCCAAAACTCAGGCCAACACCAACATTCTGAGAAACCGTCATCCAGGGGAACAGATGCGGCGCCTGGAACATCATGACCCAGCGCGGCGACGGCTGCTGAATCTCTTCACCGTCGAGCAATACACGGCCTTCGGTCGGTTTCAGGATACCGGCCAGGATATGCAGCAATGTGGATTTGCCACAGCCCGAACGGCCGATAATCGCCAGTGCCTCACCGGGCGGTGAATCAAGATTGACGCTGTTAAAAGTGACCGGACTACGCGCCGTATAACGGTGGGTCAAGCCCTTGATTTCGATCTGTGTCCCGCGTATTGCCATCTACTATATCCTCTGTCCTCTGACAATGTGCTCTCCCCGAGGGGTGGGCGACATAGTTTTTCTCAAGCGAAATACTGAACACCAACCTATATCTACATACCTGTATTGCCGAACTACACGACTTCCCCTGTTTGTTACAAGTCAGTATTCGTACCAAATAACTTCCCGGATCAGGCGCTGTTCAGGCGCTGACCGACTTCCTCCATGCGACGAGCCAGCTCGTCTTCATCCAGCAAACCTCTTTTGATCATGGAATGGGCCAGCGCCAGCAATTGGCGCTCGGGAAATGGCACATCCTCATAGATGGTTTCTGACAGTTCATCTTCTTCCGCGCGACGCTCCAGTGAAGGCAACGCACAGGAACCCGGCTCGACCTGGTCGTAAGGCTTGACGCAGGAATCGGCCGCCAGCAGGTCGCAGGTGGTTTCCAGCGTGATCTTCCAGGGAGGGTCAGGATTGGTGACGCCGTATTGCGTCGCCAGGTCTTCCCATACGCGACCGGACTCCTGGATGCGCTGCAACAGCGGAATCTCTGTCACATCGATGGAATATTCACTGCTGACATCGTTGTTCAAAATGGACATGGCAGTCTCCTGATACCTGTAACCTTAATGATCGTGCTGGACCGGATGGATCGCCTTGCGCACCGGACGTTTGGCATTGGCGGTAATACCCGGCTTCGGTACAGCAACACCAATCAGGCAATCGCGGGTGACAATTTCAGCCAGCTGATCTTCAGTCCAGCCTTCGGTGCCTTCCGGACGTTCCGGCATGACGATGTAACGCGTCTTCTGGTTGGAGTCGGCGACACGGATTTCCACATCGGAATCCAGCTGCAGACCAAACTCGGACAGCACCTGACGCGGCCAACGCACCAGACGACGACGATAGTTCGGCGTGCGGTACCATTCCGGCGACTGACCCAGGATCGGACGCGGATAGCAGGAGCACAAAGTACAAACCACAACATGCTTCAGTTTCGGTCCATCGGCGAGTACACGCAGGTTACAGTAGTCACTCGGTGTACCGAACTGGGTCGGAGGACTGGTCACCCAGTCAACGTTAACCGCCTTACTGGCTTCGACACCGTCTTCGATACAGAGTTTCTTGTATTCCGGATCGAGCCAGGCCTTGGCGACCAGGCGTGCAGCCGGCAGCGGACCGAGGGTATGCACATACTCCGTCCAGACCCGATGATCCTCGGCGGTAAACAGCCCTTTTTCGATAGCCAGTTCACGAACAGCCATTTCAAGGATCTCGAAATCGCTGACCTCATCGACCATCGGCGCCGGTTTATGACTATGATCATGATCAGACATTTATTTTTCCTCTTTAAGAATCTATTTAAATAGGTTTGTCGGGCCGCTTACTCGGCTTCGAGCCAGCGTTCGGAGAATTCAGTCTCCAGCGAGTCATTGGAAAATTCATCGCTGTATTCAGGCCAGAGGTCTTTCTGCTTGAAAGCCACACTGTAGAACCACTCGACGTTTTCGGTGTTGTCCCAGGCTTCGTCTTCCGCCGGCGGGCTTTCGTAAACCAGGCGAACCACGGTACCGACGGCGCCACGGGTGTAGGTCATGGTGCGAGTATAGAAAATGTCAGGCAGGTCCTTGATGCGGACGCGATCGCCTACCTTGAACTTCGCCTCGCCTGCTTTGCCCTTGAAGCATTGTGGATCACCGACACCGGTAGCAATTTTGGCGTGGTGTGTTGTGTCGTATACCGGTTTACTCATAGCGTTTTCTCACCTCAGCAATTTTGTCGCTCAACTCAGTTAATGTGACGAACTGCTTGTCAACCAGGATCAGCGCAGCGGTCAGCAACCAACGACCGTAATAAGGCAGGCCCAGGTATTGGGTCTGGCCAACATCCACATTCTGCCGGCGACGACGTTCTTCGGCGTTCCAGACACCACGCCAGGCCAGGCACTCACAGGTAGCAAAAGTATTGAGCTCCCATTGTTCTTCTTCTTTCTCTTCGTAGCCGATGGGCACATCTGGCTCACCACCGACGTCATGCACCGGACGCGTGTAGGCTCTGTAGAGGGTATGATCGATTTCATCGGGCGCAGGCGCGTGCGTCTGCTTGTGCAGCGCAGGCTGCAGGTAGCCGACAGTATTAATATGTCGGAGCACCTCTTCTCTAGTAGACGATGACATTATTAAGACTCCTCTTTGGGTTGCGGAACAGTTGGCTTTCGTTAGACGGTTTATCAATAAATAAGAACATACCGATACATGCTTTTTTTACGTTGGGAGCATCACTGCACATGGTGTGTTCATCAATCTGCCGACGATTTAAATATGTGACATTTAGAATTGATTTACCAAGACTTAATTTCGATACTCACTATAGGCCTTGACTATAGGCAAATCCTATTCTGTATAGAAAGTAGACAGAACAAAGTCTTGGGCAGTGAAATGTGTTGATAAAGCGACACAAAAATGACAACGCGATACAAAAGTCATGCAAGGCATAGCTATAAACTAGCTCAAGATAGGAAATCGTAAAGCTGAATTTTTATTTAATCGCGAGATATGAATGTCGACTAATATTTCGATATTGTGATGAAGGATTTTGAGTCATCAGATTAACGCGACCAACTGAGGTTTACCGGAAAGATTCGCAGCGCCTTGCGAGCAAACTCTATTGTACAAAAAGTACACAAAGAACGATCACCTCGACCCGTGAAGCACCATCTCCGCCTCGCTGTATCAACGCACTGTTATAGCTAGAGCGCATTCAGGATCTGGATCAGCAAGAGCATCAAACCCAGGACCAGAATCACAACCAAGGCTATCTCCCGGAGCGCCGTGTTGGTGGCATTGGTAGCATCCTCTTCCGAACCCTGGGCGGCGTAAAACGCCTCGACATCGATGCCGGTAGTCACCCTGTGATCCGGGTTGCTGATCAGATGAACCGCGTCATCGAACTGTTCGTCCAGGTATACCCACAAAGTGGGTTCCAGCAACAATGCGGGAATAATCATTCTGGCCGTCTCGGTACCCTGAATCACGGCCGGGATGCCGTGTGCTTCCAGACGATCCTTGAGAGCCATCAGGTGTTGTTGATTGCCATCGTGGGTGAGCATTTTCATGACATGAAATCTGAATCAAATAGTGAATCAAACGGGACCAGGGTGAATTTACTCTGACTTCATTTATGTTCCTTAATCCGGAGCCCGGGAGGCTTGGCATACGAAATATACCGCATTTGCCGCAGAACTATTTGTCAAAAAGGTTCCCGCCATCGTTTTTTATTGACTCATCCGTGTTATGAACGAAAGCTGAAAACAAAAAAGCCAGACCCTGTTCCCAGGGTCTGGCTTGGCATTGCTCCCGGCCAACTATTATTTGACCGGTACGTAGTTAAAACATTTGTAACTCATCATGAGTTTGGACTTCTTGCTTTTACCATCGGATGGCAGACTGACGAAATCGTTTTTCACATTTGTGACCTGCGTATCCATATTGCAGGTCCTGTTGATTACCTCTTGATGCACACAGTTGTACTCGTACCATTTTTTACCCTCGTGCTCGACCAGCTTTTTGTCAACCGGGATAAAACCGGGGGCACAGGTAGCCGGTTTGGTTGGAGAGACAGACTGAAGCTGCAACGTCGGATGGACCTGGCTTGCCTGCAGTTTCACGTCTGCCTTGGCAACTGCAACCATCACTGCACTGGTTACCAGAATCAGAGCGGCACTTTTAACAAAATCGTTCATAGCAATCACCTCTCACCAGGCACTATTTCCAGTTGAACGCGCGCACGTTGTTGTTCTCGTTGCTCTCAGCGATCTTGTTGTTGTAATCGACGATCAGCTTCATTCTGGCAGTACGTGGCGGTACCTTATGAAAAGTCAGTTTGACCCAGGCGGTCTGGCCAGCCTTGATCGGCGGCACCGGACTGGTCGCACCGCCGCCACCCTGGCCATAATTCAGACCTTGCAAGAAACAGCTTTGGGGATTATCTGCACCGTTGTTCTTGATCTGCACCATCAACTGGTTGTCAGTACCGCCGACCTTGCCCTGGTTGATGATCGTCAGGTCAGGCTTGGGAGCGGCAGGCGCTTTCACACCGAAAGCTGGCGCCGGTGTCATACCCGCTCTTTCAACGGCGAACAGGGAAGTTGAAAGTACGCTCATCGCACCAACCAGAACCATACCAGTGAATACTTTTGAAATTTTCATGTTATTTCTCCTTGGAAATTGAAGTTTGTGACAGCAGTTATCTGCTGTTATCGGGTAGTCGCACTAATCCCTGAAAGGGTTCAAAAAAATTTTTTTATTTTTTGTATTGCAGCAGGCCATGCCCGAAAACCGCATCCGGACCGGCCTCGCCAAGATCTTCCGAGCCGGTCCATAAATCGTTCAGGTCTTTTTTCTTGCCTGACAGTTGCAGTGCAACAGCCGCTGTCACCCAGGGAGCCGCAAATGAGGTGCCCGTCGCGTAATAGCCACTTTCCAGCCCTGCCACCCAGACATCGACACCCGGGGCGGCAACTGTAATTTTTCTGTCGTGCGGCGCATTCCGATAAATGCGCTTCTTGCGGTCGACAGCTGTAACGGCAACCACCTGCTCCATGGAAGCCGGAAACATCACCCGGCTTTGCGGACCACCATTGCCGGCGGCCGCAACAAAACGCATGTCTCGCGCAAGCCGTTGCATGGCTGTTTGCAACAGCCGGCTTTCCGCACCACCAAAACTCATATTCACCACCCGGGGACGCGGCTGCAGCTGCGCCAACCGATCCAGACCCTTGAGCCAGAAATCGGTACGTGTCTCCTGTTCGCCGTTTTCATCCGGAAAAAAAATATTGATGGCCGTCAGCCTGGCTTGTGGCAAGACACCCTGAACGGGATCGCCCTGGCCAATCAGGATACTGGCCACGGCGGTACCGTGCTCGGTCGGACCGGGATTGCGTCCTGTAACGTCCTGGTAATTCAGCTGGCTACCGCGAAATGCAATGTTGTCCGGATCCAGCGCCGCATCCAGCATGGCAACCTCAATACCGGTGGCATGGCTCACGTCTGTCAAACCGGTCAATCCGGTCGCATACTCTTCACCCCGCTGGCCCTGTAATCGGTAGCGCTGGTTATATTCCATGACCGTTTGCGGCAATGCCTGGCGCAGTTGAGCCAGAAAGGCGATTGGGTCAACATCGGGGGGAATCCTGTAAGTGCTCAGCACCATGCCCAGCCCTTTGAGAATCTGCCGCCGGCTGACTTTCACGCCTTGGCGGGCCAGTGCTTTCCGTTGCTGCTCGGCAGCGTCCAACGAAGGACTCAGTAACAACAATTCGACATTTATCACCGCCGACTCGTGATCGACGACTTTGCTTGCATTCAACTCGGGTGGTGCGGGCAAAGCTTGCTGCAACAGACTGCCACTGCGCTCCAGCGGTCTTCCCTGCCCGGTTTCAACCGGCCCGTTGCGGGATGGCATAACCGGCGCTGCGCCCGCCTGGCCCCGGGTAGTATCCGTCGCACTCCCGTCCGCCGTGGGATCCGAACGGGGTGCATCGCTGCTAATCGGCCGCCCGGTGACATCATACAGTTGTGTCCTGTCTGCGGCCTGTATCGGCAGATGCAAAAACACACCGGCCAGCAACAATTTCTGCAGCAGTCCCATCAATGACCCGGCTGAACATGTTCAACCAGCGGATGCTGCTGCAACTGATCAAGCAGTCGGCGCTGCTGTTCTGCCTGGTCCGGTTCGGCAGCCACACTGACCGTCAGCAAACCCAGCGCGCCGGGGCCATCGATGATTCTGCCACCAATGGCATCGACCAGTTCATTGACCTTCTGCCACTGGCTGTCGGGCCGGAACTTGAGTCGGAATACTAGCTGGTTCGCCGCAGTTGCCGACTGGCTGCCGCTACTGCCCGACAACAGTCGTGTCGCCTGCTCCAACTTGTTTTGCTGGTCATACAACAACGCGGTTTGCACGCCGATCACGATGGTTGCCGCCACCGCGGCAAACTGTTTCATCCGGGTAGACCAGAAACGTTGCCCGGACGGTTGTGCCTGTTTCCTGATGTCACGTTGCAAGCGCCGCCAGCCCAGCTCGGTTCCTTCAAAGGTTTCCTGGTTCTGCCGCACCCGCTGTTGCAGGGTTTTCAGGCGTTCGACTTCCTGTTGCGCCTCGGGCGAGCGTTGCAGAAATTGCTCCACCTGTTCCCGCTCGCTGTCGCTGAGCGTGTTGTTGACATACCAGGGGAGTAATTCCTCGAGTGATTTATCCGGGTGCTGTTCATTCATGACATGTATCCTTTTTCTGTTTCATATCTTGTAGTCGTTGACAGGAAACAAAAAGGTTCATTTTTTCGCAGCCATACCAAGCATTTTTTTCAGGCAGTCAAACAGTTTCTTCTTGGCGTGCATCATGCGAGTCTTGACCGTACCTTGTGGAATATCCAGTGTCTCGGCAATTTCGGGGTAACTGCACTCTTCGAAAAAGGTTAAGTGCACCACCTGGCGGTGTGACTGGCTCAGGCCTTCCATGCACTGACGCACGAACACACCTCTTTCATCGGCCAATGCACCGTCCAGCAAGGAGCCGGCGATGCCTTGCGCGGACTCATCGATATGTGTTTCATCTTCATGATCGTGACGGCTGTTACGCCGCACCAGATCAACCGCCTTATGATGGGTGATCGATAACAACCAGGTTTTCACACTCGATTTGCCGGCATAGTTGCTGGCCTTCTTCCAGACCTCCAGCATAACCTCATTGAGGATCTCGGCCGCATCGACAGGATTATGCAAAGTCTTCATGGCAAAACCGTAGACATTGTTTGAATAGCGTCGATAAAAGGTTTCCATGGCAGCTTCCCTGCCTGACGCAATCTGTTCGAGCAAGAGACGGTCTTCCATGGATGCAGTCATCTACTCAGTCGAATACTGGATAAAGGCAGTCGCACTCTGGCCAACGACCTGGCCATTACTGTTGAGCGCATTAAGCCGCCACAGATATTGCTGACCGGCGATGAGTTTACCCAGTACCAGCTTGGAGAGCTTTGTATGGGTAGACTGTTGCGGTAACAGCATGCCGCTGATGAAGACTTCGTCCTGTTGTGCCGTCTTCTGGAAAATCTGTAACTGGTAAACCACAGCACCATCAACCGCACTCCACTGGAATTCAGTGGCCGCATCGATCTTGCTCTGTAACGGCGCAATCTCGATGCTCTCTGCCTTGGCGGTACGTGCCGCCATGACCTGATAGGCAACCACCACGCGGCCGGCAGCATCCGGGCAACTGAAGTTATCGGCAACACGCGCCTGGTCTAGGTCACGATCGATAGTGCAGAAGCGCAACAGGTAGCGGCCAGACTTGTCCGTTGGCAGGCGCGGGCTAAGCAAGCGGCTAAACTGCGAACTCGTCAGGTTCTGGTGCACCTGCATGAGGTTGCGGTAATTGGGCAAGCCTTCGGTACTGCCCGGTTCAGCAATCTGCCAGACACCTTCGAGCACACCCTGGCCGCTGTAGCTGACATTCAACTGCGCCTGCAGCCGTTCACCGGGTTCAACCACGGTCATGCTGGCCTGATTGGGAAACAGCAACTGCAATCGCTGGACGACAAATTCCTTGCTTTCACGGATCGCGGTCAGGCTGCTGCTCGACAGCGACAAACGCACATCCGCATTGATGCCGCCGACGGGCGCTCCGACACCATCAATAAAATTCCTGCGGATGATGATGGTCTGGTAACCGGCATTCAACCAGGTCTGCACCTGGGTGCCCGAAATGGAGAATGACTCCGTGGTGTAATCCGACGTCAGCGTAATCCCGCCAGCGAGGGTTACCGGTGGCACGGTATTCGGTACCGTCGCAATGAGCGAACGCCGGTCGGTGGTTGTTGTCACATGCCAGCGTACCGTCACCGTGTTGTTGCGGTTGGCGTACAGCACCTTGGTACTGGATGCACCCGTAGCGCTGGTCACAGCCGCCTGGAGATGTGCTGAGGCAAACAGCCCCAGCAAGCTCAACATAATCAGGCCGGAACGATAAAACATCTGTCCGAATTTTCTGTTACTTCTTTTCATAATCGATCACCTGTCGTTATTGCCGGACCAGTAAACGGCGAGACCCAGATACAGCTGCCAGTTGTCGATGCTGCTGTCTGCCAGATTGTCTTCCTGCCGGCCGAAACTACCTTTTATAAAAAGATCCGCACCTGGGCGCGACGCCTTGGGCTGCTCGATTTTCCAGGTCAATTTGACGTTTCCGGTGTAGTTGTCGTAACTGGAATCATCAATTAACGGATCCGTGTAGTCTGTGTCGTTCTGATCGACGGAATAGTTCAAATCCAGGATAAGTTTTTCAGGCAGCAATTCCGCATAGGCGTCGATGCCCAGGTTGAAGATGTCATTGGTATTGCCGTTGTCCAGTTCTTTAAACCGGGTCCACTGCAACATCGGTGAGAGACGCAAACGTGAATTCGGATACCAGTTGAACTGCAACACGGACAGCTCATTGCGGGTATCAGACGACGGCGTATACACCTCCACCGCATTCTGGAAAACTGCAAAAGAGTCGTCATCGGTTTCGGTGCGCGTATGGCTCAGGCCCCAGCCCCATTTCTCGTGATTGAAGCTGATACCGAGATTGTATTCATGCACGCGATTGTCGACATCGATACTGTTGATGAGGGAGTCAGAATCTTTCTGCGCCGTATCCGTAACATGCGCGTAAGCCGACAACACCGGCATGCCCAGCAACGACCATGGCCTGCCTTGCGGGTCGATGGCCGGTGAATAATTCAGATCAACACCGGCGTAACGCATGGTTTGCGTGGCGCGATCGACACGGTCGTCAACATTGCCGACTTCACGGGCGACTTCCGCGGTAATGTTCATACCACCCTTGATGAAGTTCAGGGTCGCACGGTCCGACAGAATGTCACCGGGCAAAACCAGGTTGGCCATGCTGTAAAAATCCGGTCCAACCTGCTGTCGGGTCAGCGTCAGACTCCAGTAATCAAAACCAAGCATCGGCAATTGGCCGGATGAACTGGCCTGCAACATGATCTTGTGAGCATCGTCATCCTGCTTGCCGTTGCCAAAGCCGATGCCGTCGGTGTCGAACGACGAACCCGCGTATTCGAGGTGCAGCCATAAAGCCCGGTCCAGCCAGAGGGAATCCAGCCCCGCGTTCCAGGCATCTCCACCGTAAACAGTGCCCGGTTCCGCATTGGTAATGCCGCTGCCGGTCAGGGTGCCCTCGCCGTCCACATAGCCGAGGCTCAGGATCAGCCGGTCCGGCTGATTGGCAAGCGGACTGAATCGACTGGTCATGCCGAGTGTGCGATTGGCCGATTCGTTGGGCAACAGGTTCTCGTCATAGGCCGTGGTGACATCGCTGACGGCGCTGAACACCTTGCCGGTAAACTGCCCGGACTTGCTGTTGAGTGTCAGCCCGACAGCGCGGCGCTGGTAAC
The DNA here is from genome assembly GCA_050049775.1 of Chromatiales bacterium. GTDB lineage: Bacteria > Pseudomonadota > Gammaproteobacteria > Chromatiales > Chromatiaceae > JABDQZ01. Next base: position 2,463 of record JASFVP010000029.1, on the reverse strand, counting down.
TGCTGTAAAGCAGGTTTTCCGCTTCAATCTGAAAATCGCCCAGGCTGAAGCCAAATTGTGCTGCATCGTTTTCATAGTCCGCACCCAGTCGGTAAGTCGGCAATTGCCACTCGTTGCTGACGCCACTGCCTTCGGTATTGGAATCGTACAACGCCTGCCCGGAAGCACTGACCGTCCATTGGCCCTGACGGTGGCTGTACTGACCATCCAGGCCGGCATTGCCGTGCGAACGCCTGACATTCGAATAATCCTGGTCATTGTCTTGATCGGTGCGATAACTGGTTTCCAGGGTCGAATTGAATTGCCACTGGTCGCCCGCTGCCGCCCCTATCGTCACGGTCTGCTCGGCAATCGTCTGGATTTCGCCGTTCTGGTAAAACGCCAATACCACTGCCGTATACTGGCCCGGGCTTAATGACGCATCCAGCCGGACAACGGCCTTGCCATCGCCGATCTCACTAAGGTGGGTCACATCATAGCCACCCAGTTCGACATTCAGGCTCGCGATTTCTTTATTTTCAATGTCAGTGGTGAAAATAATTTCAACACTGTCCCCGGCAATTGCCCCGGTAGAAAGAAACATGGCCCCGATGGAAAGCAGAATGAAACGATACATGCTGTATGTCCTGTGAGTCATCGCCGTGCTGACAAGGTAGTGTGGAAGATTCAAAATAGCCGACATGGTAATAGGAAATTACTTTGTAATTCAATATTTAATATTATTTTTCTAAAGTAGACTAAAAGCACAGAATATTCATCCGCCAACCCTGTACCCAGTCGATTCCAACATCGGCCTGTTGCCCGGCTTCTTTATGCAGCATCTCCAGGTGCGTATGAAAAGGCTTTCCGTAAAACCGAACCATAGCATCGTAATTGAGCTGTCCGTATTACAACAACCAAACCCTGTGACGAGGATCGTCACAGGGCCATCAGGCTCAAACGCTTAGTGTCCGGCCGGAGACGGCATGGCCTTGCCAGGCTGTTTGCAACTCCATAAACCGTTTTCCAGCACCGGCAAGAGACCCATTCTGCAGTGTGGCTTCGGACCGTTAGTCTGGCTGCGCTGCTCCTGACGCGGAGCGGCCAGAGCCGGCGCCTGACACTGCCAGATGCCATTCTTGAACACCGGGATTTCACCCAGTACGGTACATTTCGGCTTGGGCCCATTCGTCTGACTGCGTTGCTGTTGCGGCTTGGCTGCAAAACCCGGGGCCTTGCACTGCCAGATGCCGTTGACCAGCACCGGGATTTCGCCAAGCTGGTGGCATGTGGGCTTCGGCCCATTTGGACTGGCCGCCTGGGTGTTGAAAGACAATACACTCATCAGAAGCACCAGTACGGGTAATAAAATTTTCATTGCTCTCTTCCTCTTGCAGTAATGGTTAAAAATGCCATCGAAAATGATGCGCTCGAGGGTATGTCGCAAGAGTCAGGGAAACGGTTCAAAAAAATTTCACTTAATTTGCATGCAGAACCAAAACCAGCCTCTCGTTAAAAAACGTACTGGGAACATTGTTTGGGAGAATTGCTGAAAAATGGCTGTTTCAAGCCAAGGGAACAGGGGCAAGTCCTTCGTTTGAAACTGGCATGCTGTGTAGGTTTGCTTGTCTTTACCAATCCGAACTTCGATCTTTGAGTATTGATAACCGGACTTTCGTCCGTTTTCATAAAGACTGGATGCAAACGGGATGCCACCCGGCCGGCAGCTGAAAATCATTGCTGCAACAGTGAAGCACGGTTCTGCGTAAGTGATTTGTGTCGCAAATGCGCCTCCACATCAGGGGGAAATGCACCGGCTTTGCGAAACAAGAGTGACGGTCAGTACAAAGCTGTAGCAAGCGGCAGGATTATTTTTCTTTCACCGGTATATTCTGCCTCTGCCGGTCATGGTTCAATCGGACTTCTTCTGCCAGCGGTCGCCATGCTTTTCATATTTCTGTTTGACCGCTGTCCAGGCTACCTTGTGCGCCACTTCTTCACGCGATGCATCGCCACGCCTGTCTTTCGGACTGGCATAATCATCCCATGCCGAGTTAAACGCCGCCTGGTAAATCTCCTGGGCATGTTTGGGCAGGTTGTCCCTGACGGAATCGGGTAGCTCGTCAATTGATTGGTACGGCATATGCCCTCCCCTTGCCTACTGTTCGAATACAAGTGATTGAGGATCCGCACCCAGGGATTTGAGAGCTTCAGTGATGGCATCCATGAACCCCGGCGGACCACATAGATAAAAATGCTGCTCAAAGTCATCAATGTTCTCGCGCAGGTATTGCGTATCGATGCGCTGCTTTTCACAGTGTGCATCAGCGTCGCCAGTACAGATGAACTTGCAGTGACCACCCAGGTAATGGCGCAATTCCTTTGCACAGATGATATCCGCCGGACTTTTGTTGGAGAATAACAGCCGATGATCTTCGAGCGCATCTTTGCTCGCCAGATCGCGCAAAATTGCAATAAACGGCG
>JASFVP010000104.1:0-3239 GCA_050049775.1 Chromatiales bacterium | reverse complement strand
CTACTGTTATGACATTGGCGATGCTGATGACCCCGGCCCCCATAGCGCGCATGATCACATACTTGGCCAGCAGTATGATCAGGCATAACAGTAGCGCTGCGATGTCCTGCCCCCCAAAGCCGGGAATCACCTTACGCATCGGTCGTAATAACGGGGTGGTTGCGCGCACTACGAACTGGGATATGGGGTTATAAAAATCGGCCCGTAACATCTGAAAGATGAACCGCAACATGACCAGTAAGACATACAGGTCGACCAGTGTGTTGATGACTAATAGTAAAGGTGAAGTAAGATAACCTGATCCCATGCTTGATACTCTTTTAGTGTTCGGCCAATTGTTCGGCCAGTTCGATTGATCGTTGTTGTGCTGCCTTGACCGCATTCAATACCAGATCGGCCAATCCGTCTTGTTGAAAGCTGCCAATAGCCTGTTCGGTGGTGCCACCCTTGGAAGTCACCTGCTCACGCAGTTTTACCACATCGGCATCGAGTGCCATGGTGGCGGCACCGAGCGCGGTTTGTTGGGCCAGGCGTCGTGCAGTCTGAGCATCCAGGCCGATTTCCTGCGCGGCCTGCTGCAGGGCTTCTATAAAGTAGAAGAAATAGGCCGGGCCACTGCCGGAAATTGCGGTTACCGCATCCAGCTTGTCTTCGGTTTCCACCCAGACGGTAATGCCGGTGCTTTGCAGAATCTGTTCCGCCTGTTGCTTTTGCTCGACAGTGACCTGTTCATTCGCATACAGCGCGCTGGCGCCGAGCCCCACCAGTGCCGGAGTATTAGGCATGCAGCGGATCACCGCTTTTTTGCCTCCCAGCCAGCGGTTGATATCGACCTCGCGTACACCGGCGGCGATGCTGATGTACAAGGGGCTACTATCGGAGGTGTTTAAACCGCTGCAGACCTGGTGCAATACCTGGGGCTTGACCGCCAGCACGATGATGTCGGCCTGTTGTATGGCCAGGTTGTTATCACTGGCAATGCGGATGTCAAAGCGCTGTTGCAAAGAGTCCAGTTGTTGCTGGTTGATATCGCTGGCGACAATGCGGTCGGCCGGATAGTGCTGTGAAATCAGGCCACCGATCAGGCTGCCGGCCATATTGCCAGCGCCGATAAAACAGATGGTGGAATGTGTGTCGGCTTTCGCTAAGTTCATAATCGTTCTGTCTGGGTTTTCGACTTCAGGCGCGTGCGCCAAAAATTGCAGTGCCTATTCTAACCAGTGTTGAACCTTCTGCAATCGCTGCCTGCATATCGCTGCTCATCCCCATCGACAGGCAGTCGCATTGCGGGTAGTGCTGCTTTAAACGTTCGAGAGCGTCGTGCATTTTACCAAAGGGTTCTCTCTGGGCAGCGAAATCTTGCCGAACTGCCGGGATCGCCATCAGTCCACGCAACATCAGATGCGGCAACTGGGCGATGTCATGTGCCAGTGGCAACATGTTATCCAGCGGAATACCAGATTTGCTGGCTTCGTTGTCGATATTGATTTGTAGCAGAATGTTGAGAGGTTTCCGGTCCGGGGGGCGGTGCCGGCTCAGGTGACGGGCGATTTTCAAGCGGTCCACACTATGTACCCAATCAAACAGTTCGCTGATCTTATGCGTCTTGTTGGACTGAATAGGGCCGATGTAATGCCAGATGATGTCTTTGCCGGCCAGGGCGGTAATTTTTTGTTCAGCTTCCTGCAGATAGTTTTCACCAAAGTCTCGCTGTCCTTGTGCATAAGCTTGCATGATGTCACTGACTGGTTTGGTCTTGCTCACAGCAAGTAGTGTAACTTCGTCCGGTGATCGACCGCTGGCTTCACATTGTTGGCGAATTTGCAGGTGTACCTGTTGCAGATTTTTTTCGATGTCGTTCATTCGATTTATGCAGCCGTTTTGTTATAGTTTCGTGTGCTTTTTTCCTGTAAAAAGAATAATTAAGGCTAAAATATTCAAAGTTACCTTAAATTATAACGAATCTCATCAAGCGGAATAAAACATGGATATAGCTCAACTACTGGCCTTCGGCGTCAAGCAAGGCGCCTCCGATTTGCATTTGTCAGCAGGACTGCCACCCATGATCCGGGTGGATGGCGATATACGCCGTATCAATGTACCGGAAATGGACCACAAGCAGGTCCATGACATGTTGTACGATATCATGAGTGACAAGCAACGTAAGGATTTCGAGGAGTTTCTCGAAACTGATTTCTCGTTCGAAATCCCCGGTCTGGCCCGTTTTCGTGTCAACGCGTTCAATCATAACCGTGGTGCCGGCGGGGTTTTCCGGACCATTCCATCCAAGATCCTGACCCTGGAAGATTTGCACGCCCCGAATATTTTCAAGGATATCTCCGAGTATCCGCGTGGTATCGTACTGGTTACCGGCCCAACCGGTTCCGGCAAGTCGACCACGCTGGCGGCCATGATCGATTACAAGAACGATAACGAATATGGTCATATCCTGACCGTCGAGGATCCAATCGAATTCGTGCATCAAAGCAAGAAATGCCTGGTAAACCAGCGTGAAGTACACCGGGATACGCTGGGTTTCAACGAGGCCCTTAGATCGGCCTTGCGTGAAGACCCTGACACCATTCTGGTCGGCGAGTTGCGTGACCTGGAAACCATCCGCCTGGCATTGACGGCGGCCGAAACCGGCCATCTGGTATTCGGCACTCTGCATACCAGTTCGGCGGCGAAGACCATCGACCGGATCGTGGATGTGTTTCCTGCGGCGGAAAAAGCGATGGTGCGATCGATGTTGTCCGAGTCGTTGCGTGCGGTTATTTCGCAAACCCTGATGAAAAAGATTGGTGGCGGCCGGGTGGCGGCGCATGAAATCATGATTGGTACACCGGCCATCCGCAACCTGATTCGTGAAGACAAGGTAGCGCAGATGTACAGCGCGATCCAGACCGGTCAGGGCATGGGTATGCAGACGCTGGACCAGAATTTGAAGCAGATTCTGGCGCAAGGCATGATCTCCAAGGAAGAAGCGCAGCGCAAGGCTGCGAATCCGGATTCACTATAAAAAAAGAGACAACATGACTGATTACAACAGGAGAAAGCATGGATAGAAACAAAGCGATAGGGTTTATGCACGACCTGCTGCGTATGATGGTCAGCAAGGATGGGTCGGACCTTTTTATCACATCCGGTTCTGCGCCGGCGATCAAGGTGGACGGCAAGATCAATACCGTGTCGAAGCAGATCCTGGCGCCCAGCCATACCCAGATGCTGGCGCGCTCCAT
>JASFVP010000028.1:0-45364 GCA_050049775.1 Chromatiales bacterium | reverse complement strand
ATTGGCACCCGTATCTTTGGTCCGGTGACGCGTGAGCTTCGTGGAGATCGCTTCATGAAAATCATTTCACTGGCACCAGAAGTGCTGTGAGGTAAAGAAAGATGGCAATGAATAAAATTCGCAAGGGTGACGATGTCATCGTGATTGCCGGCAAGGACAAGGGCAAACGCGGCACGGTTCTGCAGGTCATGGGTGAACGTGTGCTGGTGGAAAGTGTCAATATGGCGAAACGCCACACCAAGGCCAACCCGAATGTCGGTGAGCCGGGCGGTATCCTGGAAAAGGAAATGCCGATGGCGATTTCCAATGTGGCTCTGTTCAATCCGGCCACCAACAAGGCGGACCGGGTCGGTTTCAAGATGCTTGATGACGGCAGAAAAGTCCGTTTTTTCAAGTCGAACAATGAAGTTGTAGATGTCTGAGGCGATTTAAAATGGCAAGACTACAAGAGATGTACAAAGACAAGATTGCTGCAGACCTCCAGAGCAAGTTCGGTTACAAGAGCGCCATGGAGATCCCGCGGATCACCAAGATCACCCTGAACATGGGTGTCGGCGAAGCGATTGGCGACAAGAAAGTCATGGAATTTGCGGTTTCCGACCTGGAAAAGATCTCCGGCCAGAAGCCGGTGGTCACCAAGGCACGCAAGTCCATTGCCGGCTTCAAGGTGCGTGAAGGCTGGCCGGTTGGCTGCAAGGTTACGCTGCGCCGCGAGCGCATGTACGAATTCCTGGATCGTCTGATTGCGATCGCGATTCCGCGTATTCGTGACTTCCGTGGCCTCAATGGCAAGGCGTTTGACGGTCGTGGCAACTACAACATGGGCGTGACCGAACAGATTATTTTCCCGGAAATCGATTACGACAAGATTGACGCGCTGCGTGGTATGGACATCAGCATCACCACCACCGCGAAAACCGATGAGGAAGCCAAGGCGCTGTTGCAGGCGTTTAACTTCCCGTTCAAGAACTAAGGTTGAGATTATGGCTAAGAAAAGTATGTTGGCTCGTGAGAACAAGCGCAAGCAGGCGGCGGCAAAGTATGCGGCCAAGCGCCAGGAACTGAAGAAAATCATCAAGGATCCTGCCAGTACTCACGAGCAAATCGACGCTGCAGTGCTGCAGATGCAGAAACTGCCGCGCGACGCCAGCCCGGCGCGCCAGATGAAACGTTGTCGCCTGACCGGCCGTCCGCACGCGGTCTATAGCAAGTTCGGCCTGTGCCGCAACAAGCTGCGTGAAGCCGCCATGCGCGGTGATGTCCCCGGTTTGGTGAAATCAAGCTGGTAAAAAGCTGGAAATCTCGATTTAAATCGTGTAGAGTTCGCGGCCTCAAAATTTGAGGCCGTTTTTTGCATTTTTGGTATCGCACCTTCAAGGTGGCTGACCTAAGGAGTAAACAATTAATGAGTATGTCAGATCCCGTTGCGGATATGTTGACACGTATACGAAATGGACAGTCCGTGGGCAAGTCCAGTGTGTCAATGCCGTCTTCCAAGTTCAAAGTGGCGATTGCTGAGCTTCTCAAGGCAGAAGGTTACATCACGGATTTCTCCGTCAACAGCAATGGCGCCAAGTCCGAACTGAAAATCGAACTCAAATACTACCAGGGTCAGCCGGTTATCGAGCTGCTCAAACGCGCCAGCAAGCCCAGTCTGCGCCTTTATAAAGGCCATGACGAGCTGCCGAAAGTGCGGGGCGGTCTCGGTGTTGCCATCATTTCAACTTCCAAGGGTCTGATGACAGACCGTGCCGCGCGCAGCGCCGGCCACGGTGGTGAAGTCATTGCCTTTGTCGCCTAAGTCGGAGTACTGCCATGTCACGTGTAGCAAAAGCACCGATTACTGTCGCCAAGGGCGTTACAGTGACCGTCAAGGGTCAGCATGTTGAAGTCAAGGGCAGCAACGGCACCTTGACGCTGGATGTGCATCCGGTTGTCGCTGTCAAGCTCGAAGACGACACCATTACCGTGCGTCCGGTCGACGAAGAGAAGACCAGCTGGGCGCAGGCCGGTACTGCCAGAGCCGTCATCAATAATATGGTGACCGGCGTCAGCAGCGGCTTTGAAAAGAAATTGACCCTGATCGGCGTTGGTTATCGCGCCCAGGCCAAGGGTAAGGTCCTGGACCTGTCGCTCGGTTTTTCGCATCCGGTCAATTATCCGGTGCCGGAAGGTATTACCATCGAAACACCGTCCGCCACCGAAGTGGTTGTGAAGGGATTTGACAAGCAGAAAGTCGGTCAGGTGGCTGCTGAAATCCGCGCCTATCGTCCGCCGGAGCCTTACAAGGGCAAGGGTGTGCGTTACGCCGATGAGTATGTGGCGCGTAAAGAAGCCAAGAAGAAATAAGGGGCACGGGTGATGAACAAAACACAGAGTCGTTTAAGAAGAGCGCGCAAATCCCGCATCCGGATGCGCGGTCTGGGTATGCCGCGCCTGTCGGTGCATCGTACTTCTGCGCACATTTACGCGCAGATCATTTCAGCTGATGCAAACGTGGTCGCATCCGCATCCACCAACGAGAAAGCCGTGGCGGAGCAGGTCAGTGGTCACAAGGGCAATATTTCCGCCGCCGGTATTGTCGGCAAGGCGATTGCTGAAAGAGCCAAGGCTGCCGGTATCGATAAGGTCGCCTTTGATCGTTCCGGTTTTAAATACCATGGTCGCGTGAAGGCGTTGGCCGATGCTGCTCGTGAAAACGGGCTTGAGTTCTAAGGGTATCTCCATGGCTAATACAAATACTAAACCTGAAGCTGCTGACGATTTGCTGGAAAAGCTGGTAACCGTCAATCGTGTTGCAAAAGTGGTCAAAGGCGGTCGCGTCTTCAGTTTCACCGCTTTAACTGTCGTTGGCGACGGTAACGGCAAGGTCGGATTTGGCACCGGCAAAGCCAAGGAAGTGCCGATTGCGATCCAGAAAGCAATGGATATGGCGCGCAAGAACATGAAAGCTGTCAGCCTCAATGGCGACACCGTCTACTACCCGACCGTCGGTCGTCATGGCGCCGCCAAGGTCTACATGCAGCCGGCTTCTGAAGGTACCGGTATTATCGCCGGTGGTGCGATGCGTGCGGTTTTTGAGGTGCTCGGTATTCACAACGTGCTGGCCAAATGTATCGGCACCAATAACCCGATCAACGTCGTCAGAGCCACCTTGAATGGCCTGAGCAACATGAACGACCCGCAATCCGTTGCCGCCAAACGCGGTAAAACCATTCAGGAAATCATGGAGTAAATCATGGCGGACAAGAACATGATGAGTGTCACTCTGACACGCAGCCTCAACGGCCGTCTCAAGTCGCATCAGGCTTGCGTCCGTGGTTTGGGTCTGCGTCGTATTCACCAGACCGTTGCGGTTGAAGATACGCCGGCAACCCGGGGCATGCTGAACAAAGTGTCCTATATGGTCAAAGTAGAGGAAGCCTGACATGCGTTTAAATACAATCAAGCCGGCAGCTGGTAGCAAGAGCGACGCCAAACGCGTCGGTCGCGGTATCGGTAGCGGTCTGGGCAAAACCAGTGGTCGTGGCCATAAGGGGCAGAAATCACGCGCCGGCGGTTTTCACAAGATCGGTTTTGAAGGCGGCCAGATGCCGCTGCAACGTCGTCTGCCGAAAGTTGGCTTTACCTCCAGAAAAGCCAAATACACCGCAGAAGTGACGCTGACCGAACTGGCCAAAGCCGGCCAGGACGCAGTTGATATGGAAGCGCTGTACCAGGCAGACATTCTGCCGCGCACCATGAAGCGCGCCAAGATCATTCTGTCCGGCAGCATCGACAAAGCCGTGACCGTGAAAGGCATTGCGGTAACCAAAGGCGCAGCGGCAGCGATCGCAGCGGCTGGCGGTAAAGTAGAAGACTGATCCATATGGCCAAAAACCCTGGACTGACGGCCGGCGGCGCCAACCTGGCGAAACTGACAGAACTGCGTCAGCGCATTTTGTTCATGATCGGCGCGCTGATCGTGTATCGCATTGGCACCTTTATTCCGGTGCCCGGCGTCGATCCGACAGCCCTGGCGGCCATGTTTGACCAGCAGGGCGGCACCATCCTGGACATGTTCAACATGTTTTCCGGTGGTGCACTGGAACGTGCCAGTCTGCTGGCGCTTGGTATCATGCCGTACATCTCTGCATCTATCATCATGCAGCTGATGTCGTCGGTGTTGCCGAAACTGGAGCAGCTGAAAAAGGAAGGTGAAGCCGGACGGCGCAAGATCACCCAGTACACGCGCTACGGCACGGTGGTACTGGCGACCTTCCAGGCGATCGGTATTTCGATTGCGCTGCAGGGCCAGCAGGCCGGCGGCATGAGTGTGGTCATTCATCAGGGCCCGGGTTTTGTGTTCACCGCGACCGTATCGCTGGTGACTGGCACCATGTTCCTGATGTGGCTGGGTGAGCAGATCACCGAGCGCGGCCTGGGCAACGGCATCTCGATCATCATTTTTGCCGGTATCGTCGCTGGTCTGCCATCGGCGATCGGCGGCACCATGGAGCTGGTGCGCACCGGTGAAATGAATGCGGTGACGGTGTTGACGCTGTTTATCCTGGCATTGTTGGTGACAGCATTTGTGATTTTTGTCGAGCGCGGCCAGCGCCGTATTACGGTGAATTACGCCAAGCGCCAGCAGGGTCGCAAAATGTTTGCGGCACAAAGCAGTCATTTGCCGCTGAAGCTGAACATGTCCGGTGTAATTCCGCCGATTTTTGCGTCGAGCATTATTCTGTTTCCGACGACACTGGCGCAGTGGGCAGGTTCGACCGAAGACATGCGCTGGTTGCAGGATATTGTCGGTAAGTTGTCGCCGGGTGAGCCGCTGTATGTGATGTTGTATGCCGTGGCGATTATTTTCTTCTGCTTTTTCTACACCGCGCTGGTGTTCAACTCGCGGGAAACGGCAGACAACCTGAAGCGTTCAGGTGCGTTCATTCCGGGAATTCGCCCGGGTGAGCAGACGGCAAAATACATTGATGGTGTCATGTCGCGGCTGACGCTGGGCGGCGCCATCTACATTACGGCGGTGTGTTTGCTGCCGGAATTTTTGATTGTTGGCTGGAATGTGCCGTTCTACTTCGGTGGCACCTCCCTGCTGATCATCGTGGTCGTGGTCATGGACTTCATGGCGCAGGTGCAGGCACACGCGATGTCGCATCAGTACGAAGGCCTGATGAAAAAGGCAAATTTGAAAGGTAGTGGCGGCGCTGGCGTATTGCGCTAGGTCGGCCGGAAAATTGGAGATTACAAATGAAAGTTCGTGCTTCTGTGAAAAAGATGTGCCGTAACTGCAAAATCATCAGACGTAACGGCACGGTGCGGGTAATTTGCAAGGACCCTCGACACAAACAGCGTCAGGGTTGATCGTTTCTTGATTAAAGAATTCTAGTAATGTACGATTGCGCGTTTTGCGCAGTTTTACAGGTGTTTTTTGGGAGCTAAATAATGGCGCGTATTGCTGGTGTCAACATACCTGATCGTAAGCATGCAGTGATTGCACTGACATCGATTTACGGCATCGGTCGCACTCGTGCGGCGGAAATCTGTAAAGCGGCGGGTGTGCCGACCGATCGAAAAATCATGGAGCTGGCGGAAAACGAGATTGAAAATATCCGTAATGAGGTCGCCAAGTTCACCACCGAAGGTGATCTGCGTCGTGAAGTCTCAATGAACATCAAGCGTTTGATGGATCTGGGCACCAACCGTGGCATTCGCCATCGTCGTGGCCTGCCGCTGCGCGGCCAGCGCACCCGTACCAACGCACGTACACGGAAAGGACCACGCCGTCCGATCAAACGTTAAGCCTAATATTTGAATTCAGGTAACAGCAAGCATGGCTAAAACACAGACAAAGAAGAAAGTACGGAAATCGGTTACCGATGGCGTAGCCCATATCCACGCTTCCTTTAACAATACCATCATCACCATTACGGATCGCCAGGGTAATGCCTTGTCCTGGGCGACTTCGGGTGGTTCCGGCTTCCGCGGCTCCAGAAAAAGCACGCCGTTCGCCGCCCAGGTTGCCGCTGATCGCGCTGCCCAGGCCGCCAAGGAATACGGTTTGAAGAACCTCGACGTCAACGTCAAGGGTCCGGGTCCGGGTCGTGAGTCAGCCGTACGCGCGCTGAATAACGCCGGTTACAAGATTACCAGCATCACAGACGTCACGCCGATTCCGCACAACGGTTGCCGTCCGCCGAAGAAACGTCGGGTTTAATTGGAGTTTTATTATGGCTAGATATATCGGTCCAAAATGCAAATTAAGCCGACGCGAAGGCACCGACCTGTTCCTCAAGAGCCGGGTGCGTTCCATCGACACCAAGTGCAACATGGAAAAGGTCCCGGGTCAGACCACCGACCGTCGTCGTCGTCTGTCCGACTATGGTGTGCAGCTGCGTGAAAAGCAGAAAGTACGTCGTATGTACGGCATCCTGGAAAAACAGTTCAGAACCTATTACAAGAATGCCGCACAGCAGAAAGGCGCCACCGGCGAAAACCTGCTGCAGGCGCTCGAGCGTCGTCTTGACAATGTGGTTTACCGTATGGGTTTTGGTGCTACACGTGCGGAAGCCCGTCAGCTGGTGGCGCACAAGGCTATCCTGGTGAACGGCAATGCCGTCAATGTGGCTTCCTATAAAGTGAACGCCGATGACGTCGTCAGCGTGCGCGAGAAAGCCAAAAAACAGGTGCGTATCCAGAATTCACTGGCTCTGGCCGAGCAGTATGGCTTTGCCGACTGGGTTGAAGTTGACACCAAAGGCATGTCCGGTACTTTCAAGCGTATTCCGGAGCGTCAGGACTTGCCGGCCGAAATCAACGAACAGTTGATCGTTGAATTGTATTCCAAATAAGACAACCTAACAGTCAGGATTATACATGTCAGATTCAGTAAACGATTTCTTAAGACCTCGCATCGTCAACGTCGAAAAGCTGACCGCCAAACGTTCACGCGTCTCACTCGAGCCGCTGGAGCGTGGTTACGGCCACACACTGGGTAATGCCCTGCGCAGAATCCTGCTGTCATCGATGTCTGGCTGTGCTGTGGTCGATGTTGAAATTGACGGCGTGCTGCATGAGTACAGCGCAATGGAAGGCGTGCAGGAAGATGTGCTGGAAATCCTGCTCAATCTCAAGGAACTGGCGGTCATCATGCACGAGCGTGAAGAAGCGACTCTGACTGTCAACGTTCAGGGCCCGTGCACCGTGACCGGCGCTGACATCCAGCTGCCGCACGATGTTGAAATCGCCAACCCGGATCACGTCATCGCGCAGATCGCAGACAAGGGTTCGCTGAACATGAGTATGCGCATCCTGCGTGGCCGTGGCTATCAGCCGGCCAGCACGCGCGAAAGCTCTGCCGGTGAAGATCGTCCGATCGGTCATCTGCAACTGGATGCGTCTTTCAGTCCGGTCAGCCGTGTTTCCTATCAGGTGGAAGCGGCGCGTGTTGAACAGCGCACCGACCTGGATCGCCTGATCCTGGAACTGGAAACCAATGGCACCATCGATCCGGAAGAAGCCGTGCGTCGCGCTGGCACCATTCTGGCCGACCAGCTGTCAGCGTTCATCTACCTGGATGAAACCACCACCGAGAAACCGCGTGGCAAGGAAGAGCCGGAAGTGCTGATCGATCCGATTCTGCTGCGTCCGGTCGACGATCTGGAGCTGACCGTACGATCAGCCAACTGCCTCAAGGCGGAAAACATTTTCCTGATCGGCGATCTGGTACAGCGTACCGAAGTCGAGCTGTTGAAAACACCGAACCTGGGCAAAAAGTCACTGACCGAAATCAAGGACGTGCTCGCGACCCGCGGCCTGTCACTGGGTCAGCGACTGGAAAACTGGCCGCCGGAAAACCTCGAAGAGGTCATGGCGGGTTAATTAATTTAGTAACGATTTTTAGTGAAGGAAGACGGCAATGCGTCACCGTAATGCAGGGCGACAGCTCAATCGCAACAGTAGTCACAGAAAAGCAATGTTCCGTAACATGACGGTTTCATTGATTGAGCACGAATTGATCAAAACGACTTTACCGAAAGCCAAGGAGCTGCGTCGTTTTGCCGAGCCGCTGATCACCAAGTCCAAGAGCGACAGCGTTGCTAACCGTCGTCTGGCGTTCTCACGTCTGCGCGATGACGCGGCTGTTGGGAAATTGTTCGCCGAACTGGGTCCGCGTTACCAGGCACGTCCTGGCGGTTATTTGCGCATCCTCAAGTGCGGCTACCGCCCGGGTGACAAGGCGCCGATGGCCTATGTCGAGCTGGTTGACCGTCCTGAAGAAGCGGTTGCCGAAGAGGAGTGATTCTTCGCTGCGCAAGCTCAATAAAAAGCCGGGTTTATCCCGGCTTTTTTGATGGCGGCTTATGAACAGGCAACCGGTCTACCTGTTCACGGACTTTGGCGGCGAGGGACCTTATCTGGCGCAGTTGGAAAGCCAGTTCCTCAACGAGCCGCAATTGCAAACCTTGCGCCTGCTCAATAATGCGCCGGCCACCGATGCCTATCACTCGGCTTATCTGCTGGCGGCACTGTATCGCAACCTGCCGGTGAAATCCGGTTATCTGCTGGCGGTGGTGGATCCCGGTGTCGGCAGTCAGCGTGACGCACTGTTGGTGACGGTGGGGGATATGCACATCATCGCACCCGACAATGGCCTGCTGTCACGCCTCATGGCCGAGCAGGGCATCCAGCAAGCCGGTGTGCTGCAGCAGCCGGATACGCTTGCGTCAGACAGTTTCCATGCGCGCGACTGGTTTACGCCAGCCTTACTGCGCCACTGTCATGGCGAAGATATCTGCAGTCATACCATGGCGCATTCTGAAATGGTTGGTCATGATTGGCCGTCACAACTCAATGAGATCATTTACATCGATGTTTACGGCAATCTGTTCACCGGTTTGCCGGCGAACTCGGCGTCAACGCAGGCCGTGCTGAAAATCGCCGGCCACGACATCGGCTACGCGCGCGTATTTGACGGAGTGGCTGAGGGGCAATTGTTCTGGTATCGCAACTCCAGCGGCCAGGTTGAGATTGCCGCCAACCGCGCCAGTGCCGCCGAGCTGTTGCAAGCTGGCATTGGCGACCATTTCGATCTGGCCTGAAGCGCCGGGCTAGCGGTTCAATACGGGTTTGAGGAAACGGCCGGTGTGTGACTTGCGGCTTTTCGCCACCTGCTCGGGTGTGCCGGTGGCGATGATTTCGCCGCCGTTGTCGCCGCCTTCCGGCCCCAGATCGACAATCCAGTCAGCGGTTTTGATGACGTCCATATTGTGCTCGATCACCACCACGGTGTTGCCGTGGTCGCGCAGGCGGTGCAACACGGTCAGCAGTTGTTTGACGTCGTGAAAATGCAGCCCGGTGGTCGGCTCGTCGAGAATGTACAGCGTCTTGCCGGTATCGCGCTTTGACAGTTCGCGTGACAGTTTGACACGCTGCGCCTCACCACCGGACAGGGTCACGGCATTCTGGCCGAGCTGGATGTAACTCAGGCCGACATCGATCAGCGTCTGCAGTTTGCGCTTGATCACCGGCACGGCATCGAAAAACGGCAGCGCTTCCTCGATGGTCATGTCGAGTACCTGATTGATGCTCTTGCCCTTGTACTGGATTTCCAGAGTTTCGCGGTTGTAGCGCTTGCCCTTGCAGACATCGCATTGCACATAGATGTCGGGCAGGAAATGCATTTCCACCTTGATCACGCCGTCGCCCTTACAGGCTTCGCAGCGGCCGCCCTTGACATTGAAGCTGAAACGCCCCGGCTGGTAACCGCGTGAGCGCGCTTCCGGCACGCCGGCGAACAGCTCGCGTATCGGCGTGAACAGGCCGGTGTAGGTCGCCGGGTTGGAGCGTGGCGTGCGACCGATCGGCGACTGGTCGATGTCGACCACCTTGTCGAAGTGTTCGAGACCGTCGATGCTGTCATGCGGTGCGACATCGTGGCTGGCGCTGTTCAGGTGATTGGCAGTCAGCGGATACAGCGTGTCGTTGATCAACGTCGACTTGCCCGAACCGGATACACCGGTGACACAGGTCAGCAGGCCGGCCGGGATTTCAACATTGATGCTTTTGAGATTGTTGCCGCGCGCGCTCTGGATGCGCAGCAGGCGCTTTTTGTCGTAAGGCGTGCGTTGTTGTGGCACCTCGATTTTCTGTTTGCCGCTGAGATACTGGCCGGTTAACGAAGCGGTGGTTTTCTCGATCTGTTTGGCAGTGCCCTGGGCGATGATGTTGCCGCCGTGCGCGCCGGCGCCCGGACCGATGTCGACGACGTGATCGGCCTGGCGAATGGCGTCCTCGTCGTGTTCGACCACGATCACGGTATTGCCGAGGTCGCGCAGATGCGTGAGGGTCTTGAGTAAGCGTTCATTATCGCGTTGGTGCAGGCCGATCGACGGTTCATCCAGTACGTACATGACTCCGACCAGGCCGGCGCCGATCTGGCTGGCCAGGCGGATGCGCTGCGCCTCTCCGCCCGACAGGGTTTCGGCGCTACGTTCCAGTGATAAATAGTTGAGTCCGACGTTGACGAGAAACTGCAGCCGGTCGTTGATCTCCTTGACAATTTTCTCGGCAATCTTGCCGCGCTTGCCGGGCAGTGACAGCTGCTGGAAAAACACCAGGCTTTTTTCCACCGCCATGGCAGTGATGTCGGGCAGGCTGTGCCGGTCGATAAACACGTGGCGTGCTGCGGTGTTGAGGCGCGTGCCGTTACAGTCCGGGCAATGCTGCGAAGAAATATAGCGCGTGAGTTCCTCGCGCACGGCGTTGGATTCGGTCTCACGATAACGCCGCTGCATGTTGTGCAGAATGCCTTCGAACGGGTGTGACTTTTTGACGCTGCGGCCACGATCGTTGAAGTAGCTGAATTCGATGGCTTCGCCGCCGCTGCCATACAGCAGGGTCTTGCGGATTTTTTCCGGCAGTTCGTTCCAGATGGTTTCGATGTCGAAGCCATAATGCTTGCCAAGCGACTTGAGCATCTGGAAGTAGTAGGCGTTGCGCCGGTCCCAGCCGCGGATCGCACCGGCGGCCAGCGACAGTTCCGGATGCGCCACCACCTTGTTGGCGTCGAAATACTGCTCCACGCCGAGGCCGTCACAGGTCTTGCAGGCACCGACCGGGTTGTTGAACGAGAACAGCCGCGGCTCGAGTTCCTCGATGCTGTAGCCACACACCGGACAGGAGAAGTTGGCCGAGAACAGCATTTCTTCCTGATCGCCATCCATCCAGGCGACGCGCACGCTGCCGTCAGCCAGTGACAAGGCGGTTTCAAACGATTCGGTCAGGCGCAGGCGCAAATCGTCACGCACCTTGAAGCGGTCGACCACCACTTCGATGGTGTGTTTCTTGTGCAGCTCCAGATCGGGTGCGTCGTCGAGTTCGTAAATGTCGCCGTCGATGCGCGCGCGGATGAAGCCCTGGCTGTGCAACTGTTGCAGCAATTTGTGGTATTCGCCCTTGCGTTCGGAGATCACCGGCGCCAGCAGCATCAGCCGGCTGCCTTCGGGCAGCGCCAGCACCTGGTCGACCATCTGGCTGACGGTCTGCGCCTCGAGTTTTTCGCCGTGCTCGGGACATTGCGGTGTGCCGGCGCGCGCAAACAGCAGGCGCAGGTAGTCGTAGATTTCGGTGATGGTGCCGACCGTCGAACGCGGGTTATGGCTGGTGGTTTTCTGTTCGATGGAAATCGCCGGCGAAAGGCCTTCAATGTGATCGACATCGGGCTTTTCCATCATCGACAGAAACTGGCGCGCATAGGCCGACAGCGATTCGACATAACGGCGCTGGCCCTCGGCGTAAATGGTGTCGAACGCCAGCGACGACTTGCCGGAGCCGGACAGCCCGGTGATGACAATCAACTGATCGCGTGGCAGCGTCAGATTGATGTCCTTGAGATTGTGCGTCCGGGCGCCCTGTATGTGAATGTGATCCATGACTGCAATTCAGGCAACGAGCAAACCCTGAAATATATCCTAATTTGCCCTGCGTGGCTTGTTATTGGCGACACAGTTTCGCTGGCGATCTGGTAGAATCCGGCCATTCTGGTTTCCTTTGGTGGTTGTAGTCGTTTGCAAGCTGGCAGCAAAAAATCCGATCCGATGACGCCGACGGAGCGCCGCGCCGCGTTCGGCCTGGCCGGCATCTACGGCTTCCGCATGCTCGGTTTGTTCCTGATCCTGCCCGTGTTTGCGCTCTATACCGAACACCTGGAAGGCGCTACGCCGCTGCTGATCGGCCTGGCGATCGGTGCCTATGGCCTGACCCAGGCGATCTTGCAACTGCCGTTTGGCCTGTTGTCCGATCGTATTGGCCGCAAGCCGGTGATTTTCGGCGGCCTGCTGCTGTTTGCCATCGGCAGTGTCGTGGCGGCGCTGGCCGACGACATCTGGCTGATCATCATTGGCCGCGCGATTCAGGGCAGCGGTGCCGTGGCAGCGGCCGTCATGGCGCTGGCGGCGGATCTGACGCGCGATTCGCAACGCACCAAGGCCATGGCGACCATCGGTATGACCATCGGGACGGCCTTTGCGCTGTCGCTGGTGGCCGGGCCATTCATCGATGCCTACATCGGTATCTCCGGTATTTTCTGGCTCACCACGGTGCTGGCGGTGCTTGGCATGCTGGTGCTGATGCTGGTGGTGCCGACACCGGTGTCGCAGCATCTGCATCGCGACGCCCAGCCGGTGCCCGCCATGTTCAAACGCGTGCTCGGCAGCGGTGAACTGCTGCGGCTGGATTTCGGTATTTTCAGCCTGCATCTGATTCTGACTGCGATGTTCCTGGCAATGCCGTTGCTGCTGCGTGATCTCGGCCTGCCGGTGCAGCAGCATTCCCTGCTGTATCTGCCGGTGCTGCTGCTGTCGGTCGGCGCCATGGTGCCGTTCATCATCATGGCGGAAAAACACGGCAAGATGAAAACCGTGTTCAGCGGCGCAGTCGCCACCATCCTGGTCGCACTGTTGCTGATGTATTTTTTCCCGACCGGCTACTGGCTGGTGGGCCTGTTTCTACTGTTGTTTTTCTCCGGCTTCAACCTGCTGGAATCGACCCTGCCGTCATTGATTTCCAAGGTCGCTCCAGCTGACGCCAAGGGCACCGCCATGGGCGTGTATTCGACCAGCCAGTTCATGGGTGGCTTCGTCGGCGGTGTGGCGGGTGGCTGGGTGCACCAGCAGTTCGGTTATGTGACGGTTTTTCTGGCCGCCGCCGGCCTGGCTGTTGTATGGTTGGGTATCGCACTGACCATGCGTACGCCGGGCCAGTACAGCAGTCGCGTGCTGGCAATCCAGGCGCGTGACCGGGAGCAATCGGCGCGTCTGGTCAGCCAGTTGTCGGCGCTCGAGGGTGTGGTCGAGGCCGTTGTGATCGCCGGTGAGCAGGTCGCCTACCTGAAGGTGGACCGTAAAAAACTCAATGAATCTGAACTCGAAGCCGTGCTGGCGGCGGGTTCATCATAATCCAAGAAAAGCCACGGAAGGCGTAAAATCTGAGGAGAAGCTATGGCAAGGGGAAGCGTTAACAAAGTCATCTTGATCGGTAATCTGGGCCAGGACCCGGAAGTGCGGTATATGCCCAACGGCAATGCGGTCGCTAATATCACGGTGGCAACCAGTGAAACCTGGAAAGACAAGAACACCGGCGACAACCAGGAAAAAACCGAATGGCATCGCGTGGTGCTGTTCCGTCGTCTCGCCGAGATTACCGGTGAATACCTGAAAAAAGGCGCCAAGGTGTACATCGAAGGCAAGCTGCAGACGCGCAAATGGCAGGACCAGAACGGTGCGGATCGTTACACCACCGAGATTGTCGCCGACCAGTTACAGATGCTCGACAGTCGCCCCGGTGGTGGTTCGTCATCGTATGACCAGTCGCGCCCGAGTTCATCCCAGTCAGCGGGTGCACCGGCGCCAGCTCCGGCGATGGATAGCGCTGATTTTGACGACGACATTCCATTCTGAAAAACATTACCAGGCCGCCAGACATCTGCCTGGCTGGTGCACAATTCCATCCGGGCAGCCACTGAAGTAGCGGCTGCCCGGAGTCATGCCGGAAACTCGCTAGTATTTCCAAATAAGTTACTACGAATAAAATCTGTGGCCTGCGCAGCGGGTAACGGCGCACTGAACAGATAGCCTTGCAGAAAATCGCACTGGTGCTTCAGCAGGAAGTCCCGTTGCTGCAGGGTCTCCACGCCTTCGGCAACCACTTTCAGGCCGATATTGTGGGCCAGCGCCAATGTTGCCATGCAGATTTCGGTGTCGTTGCTGTTGCTTTCGATTTCACTGACAAATGTGCGGTCGAGCTTGAGTATCTGGATTGGCAAACGTTTTAGATAGGCCAGCGAGGAATAGCCGGTACCGAGGTCGTCAATGACCAGGGTGACGCCAAGCTGGCGCAGTGCCTGTAATCGATCAACTGCCAGCTCCGGGTCGTGCATGGCGGCAGTTTCAGTGATCTCGAATTCCAGGTCGTTACTTGCGAGCTGGTATTTTTCCATAATGGTGTGTAACTGTCTGCTCAGGTTGTCTGACAGCAGTTGCTTGACGGACAGATTGATGGCGACGTAGATATCGCGAAAGCCGAGTTTTTTCCACTCGGATAATTGCCGACAGGCTTCTTCGATTACCCAGTCGCCCAGCTCATTGATGATGCCGGTGTCTTCCGCGACCGGAATGAATTTGTCTGGCGGGATAAGGCCTTTTTCCGGATGGTGCCAGCGTATCAGGGCTTCCAGCCCACAAATACGTTTGTTTGCGGCGCCGATCAGGGGCTGGTAATGAAGTTCAAATTGCTTCCCGCTAATGGCGCTATGCAGTTCGTTTTCCAGTGCCAGGCGTTCCTGGGCAATGATCAACAGGTTTTCCGAAAAGAACTGAAAATTGTTTCGGCCCTGTTCCTTGGCGTGGTACATGGCCACGTCTGCATTTTTGATAAGTTCACTTTCATCCGCGCCATCGTTCGGGAAGACGCTGATGCCAATGCTGGGACTGCTGACCAGCTCGTTGCCATTGATGTGGTAGGTGGCGGCCAGCCTTTTCAGCATTTTTTCTGCGTATGAAATCACCCGGGAATCGTCGTTCAGGCCGGTAAGCACGACGACAAATTCATCGCCGCCGATCCTGGCAACGATATCACTTTCACGGACACAGGCACTCAGTCTTTCCGCTACCAGCTTCAGCAACTCGTCGCCAATGTTGTGGCCGAGTGTGTCGTTCACGCTCTTGAAGCGATCCAGATCGATAAAAAATATGGCAACCTGTTGTTTATCACGTCGCGCACTGAAAATTGCCTGTTGTAATCTGTTCTGCAGGCTGAAACGGTTTAGCAGTCCTGTCAGCATATCGTGATGCGCCAGGTGGTTGATGCGTGCCTCGGCGCTTTTGCGTTCACTGATGTCGGTATAACTGGCGATGTAGTGGCATATCTGGCCGGTTTCGTCGCGTATGACGGATACGGCTGCCCAGATGGGGAATATCTCACCGGATTTTGCCTTGTCCCAGAGCTCGCCTTGCCAGAAGTCATTTTTACCCAGATTGCTCCACATTTCCTGATAGGTCTGCTGCGGGGTTTTGTCACTGGTAAGAAATCTTGGGTTTTTACCGATGGATTCAGCCTGGCTGTAGCCGGTCAAGGTGCTAAAGGCTGCATTGACATTACTGATGCGTCTGTCGGCGCCGGTAATCAGGATGGCTTCGCCGCTGTTTTCAAACGCATTGGCGTAAATGCGCAGGCTTTCTGTTGCCTCGGCTTTTTCTGATACGCGTTTTTCATGTTCCAGCTGGCGTTCCCTGGAAATGCGCCCACCCCAGCCAATGCCGAGGAGACCAAGTATCCAGAAGGCGCCGTGGCTTAATACGAGGTGATGCTGAGCTTCGGATATCTGGGCATAGTAATCCGTTAGTGGAAGATTGAGGCCAGTGGCGCCGCGCAAATCGCCGAGTTTATAACCCAGAATGCTGTGGCATTTTTCACAGCCCGTTTCCATGAACATGGCACGCAGGTAACGCAGATGCGGTTGCTGGTTGATTTCGGCAATCGACCAGACTTCTTCTTTCTCGCCTTTTTCAAACGCCAGCAGTTGCTCGGTTTCCCATTCGTCCGGTTTATTACCGGGGTTGAGGTAACGTAGGCCGGTAATGCGGCCGCGGATGCCGTATTCCTTAGCGTATGCGTCCATCATCTGCCGCAGCATGGAAGCCGGATTCAGCAAGGTCAGCTGTTTGCCATCGGTGGTTGTGACATCACGGCCGGGTATGTGAGCCATCCAGGGTATGGGCTGCTGCTCATCCGTGACTGGCACATAAACGCCACCATGGGTTGTTCCCCAACGGCGAAAGGTAATGTCCTTGTTCAGGTTGGCGCGCGCCTCGGCGTAGGCCTGTTCCATGATTTGCTGGCGAATATTGTCCAGGTTCCAGACCAGGGAGGCTGTCAACAAACTGCTCCATAACAACATATAAAGCAGGGTGATTTTGGTATTTGAGAAGGGGCGGAGACTGTCCATATCTTACTGCGCTGTACTTCCATTTGAGGCGCTGCGGTTATATAGAGCGTATCAGTCAGGCAACTCTATGAGATTTGCAGCGCATGAGTCTAAAGCATAGTCCGAACTGCTTGAGCAGGCGCATTATTGCAGTCAGCTCAGAAGATTAATTCCTGTCGCGCGATACGGTTGGGAAGGCATGTCCTGAAGAATGATTTTGCTTCCCGGGGCCATGTTGGAATCCGTGGGTACAAATGGTTGCGTGAATCAGTGCAGCTGTCGGACTTGCTTTGAGATCTTCCGGTTTATTGCTGGCCGTCGTCATCATTCTGTGGCGGTTTGCTGCGAATTTGCTGTGGCACGACCGCTTGTTTGACGTCATCGACCGAGGCGGTCAGTGAGCCGCTGATCAGCATCGGTGCGGCGTCGAGGTCCTCGGCATTCATCATCAGGGCGATGTGCTGCAACGAATCGAGCAACTGCCGTTGTTCGGCCGGTGGCAATTCGGCCAGGCGTGCCTGGAAACTTTCCTGCAGCAAAGGTACGGACTTTTTCACCAGCGCCTCACCCTGTGCGGTAGCCCGCAGCAACAGTTTGCGTCGGTCCACCGCATCACGGCTGCGTTCCAGCAGCTGGCGTTTTTCCAGTCGTTTGACGATATCGGTCACGGTCGCCTGGCTCAGGCTGGCGCGTTGCGCCAGCTGGCTGCCGGTCAGCGATCCGTTGCGCACGATCTCATGCAACAGCAGTGCCTGCGGCCCGGTCAGCCCGTGGCTTTGTATCAGTTTGCGCGAGTGCTGATCGATGGCGCGAATGATGCGCCGCAAGGCGATCAGAATGTCTTCGCTTATGTCGGTTTTGCTCATCTGGATCAATTTGCTGGTAGATGGAGCAGATTGTAATACATGACTCGCATTTCAGCTGAAAAAGCCGTTACGGATGAAATACCTGTCCCGATTAGTTAGACTACTAAACATATGCATGGCAATTGCCGTTAGTAGTGGATACGGAGTCTTTTGGCCGCTTTGCAAGACAAATGACGGATTTGAAACAGATTTTTTGGGTAAAACAGCATTGGCGTGAGGCTGTGGCTGCGCTGATGCTGCTGTTTGCCGTGGCGGTCAATGCCAATGAAGTGGCGTTGCAGGCCTCGCCGCAGCTCAGCACAGACGGTGCTGTGCGCCTTGACTGGTCCGTGCCCGGTGGCGCTGTGGCGCAAATCCAGCGCGCACCGACAGCGGATTTCGCCAGTCCGCTTGGTGTGTATCAGGGCACCGACACCTCCGCCGTTATTACCGGCCTGACCGACGGCCAGTACCTGTTTCGGGGCCGCCTGCAATTCGACGATGGTCGCGCCAGCGCCTGGAGTGAGCCGCTGCAGGTGACCGTCGAGCATCACTCCCTGACGCGCGCGCAGCTGTTTTTCCTGGTCGGCGCCATCGTGTTTGTTTCCACCGCCCTGCTGATTGTCACTGGCGCACGCCGGGGGGACGGCGGGTGAGTCAAGACAGACTGCAGGTCAATTTCGAACGCCTGAAAAATGATATCGAAACACTCGCCAGTATCGGCCGGGCCGAAGACCACGGCATATACCGTATGGCATTCAGCGACGGCGACATGGCCGGGCGCGCCTGGCTGCGTGAGCGTATCGAGCAGGCCGGGCTGGAATTCTTTCAGGATGGCGCCGCCAACCTGCATGGCCGGCTGGGTTGGAACGAAAACGTTGCCAGTGTCATGACCGGTTCTCATATCGATACCGTACCGGGTGCCGGTCATCTTGACGGTGCGCTCGGTGTCCTGTGCAGCCTTGAGGCGTTGCGCGTGCTGAAGGAACAGGAGATCAAGCTGGACCGCCCGCTGGAACTGGTGGCGTTCAGTGACGAAGAGGGCCGTTTTGGCGGCATGTTCGGTTCGCAAGCGATGATCGGCGAAATGACGCCCGAATGGATTCATTCGGCGCGCGATCTGTCCGGCAAGACCCTGGCCGATGCGATGAGCGAGCAGGGTCTCAATGCCATGGATGCGCTGGCGGCGGCGCGCACGCCCAAGGGTCTGCATGCTTTTGTGGAAATGCATATCGAGCAGGGGCCGATGCTGGATCGCGAGGCGGTGCCGATCGGTGTGGTCGAAGGCATTTGCGGCCTGCGCCGTTGGGAAGTGCGTCTCAGCGGCAGCGCCAATCACGCCGGCACCACGCCGATGTCGATGCGTGCCGATGCGTTTCAGGGCCTGGCGGAGTTTGCCGGCGAGATCGACCGTGTTCTCGAGGAACACGGCGGCCCGCTCAGTGTCGCTACCATCGGTCGCGTTGAACTGATCCCGGGCGCCGCCAATGTGGTGCCGGGCGAAGCGCGCTTTGCACTGGAATTTCGCGACATCGACGCAGACGTTCTGGATGCGCTGGCCGACGCATTCCGCCGCACCTTGTCGGCAATTGTGCGCCGGCGCGACCTGATGTTTGATTTTGAAGTGCTCAGCGACATCGAGCCGGTCGCTTGTGATGCCGGGGTGCAGCAAACCATCCGCGAGGTCGCGACCGAGTTCGGTCTGGCCAGCCACGCCATGCCCAGCGGCGCTGCGCACGATACCCAGAAGCTGGCGCGCCTGACGGCGGCTGGCATGATTTTCGTCCCCAGCAAGGAAGGTCGCAGCCATTCGGCCGCTGAATGGACCGCCTGGTCCGACATCGAAGCCGGCGCCAATGTGCTGCTTAATACGCTTTACCGGCTTGCCAGCCAGGACTCTACCCATGACTGAAAACAACAACGACAACAACCAGGAAGACCTGGATCCGGATTCCTTTCTCGACCCTTTGCGCGATACCTATCGCGAGCACATCGCCGAAGCGGCCGGCCGCACCCAGTCACTGGAGCGTCACAATACCGCGTTACTCTGTATAGATATCCAGTATCTGGATGCCGCGCCGGGCTTTGGCGTGTTCGCCGATGCGTTGTCGTCGGGTTTGCCGGAAGAATCGCAGGCCTATTATTTCGACAGGCTTGGGCAACTGGTTTTGCCGAACGTGCGCAAATTGCAGGACATGTTTCGCGCCAATCGGCTGGAAGTGATTCACACCCGCATCCAGTCGATGACGCAGGACGGTCGTGATCGTGGTCCCGGCCACAAGCGCCTCGGGCTGCATGCGCCGCCGGGTTCCAAGGAGGCGGAATTCCTGCCGGAAATCGCTCCGCAGGGTGATGAGATCATCGTCAACAAAACCGCCTCCGGTGTGTTCAATTCCACCAACCTCGAGTACATCCTGCGCAATCTCGGCATTACCGGTCTGTTCATTGTCGGCGTCTATTCCAACGAATGCGTCAGCACGGCGGTGCGTGACGCCTGCGACCTGGGTTTTTATGTCACGCTGATTTCCGACGCCATCGCCACGGTGACGCCCGAACTGGAACAGGCCACGGTGACCACCATGAAAGACCGCTATGCGCGGGTCATGACCACCGAAGAAGCGCTGGCGGAAATCGAAGGGGTGTTTTTGTGAATTCCGACGCGGTGCTCGATGCCAGTCTCGGCTGGCTGATCCTGGCGATCTTCAGCATTGCCTGGGTGCTGCTTGGTTGGTGGCTGGGACGCCGCGCCGAAGGCCTCGAAGGTTTCATGCTGGCCGGACGCAAGGTTGGTCTCGCGCTCGGCACGGCCACCGCGATGGCGACCTGGGTGACCAGTAACACCACCATGGCGGCGCCGCAACTGGCGTTGCAGATGGGTATCTGGGGCATGGTCGGTTACTCGCTAGGGTCGATCGGCCTGATCCTGTTTGCGCCGCTGGCCAGGCGCATCCGAGAGCTCATGCCGCACGGTTTCACCAGCGGTGATTTTATCCGCCTGCGTTACGGCAAGACTGCCTGGCGCGTGTTTCTGGCGATTTCGCTGTTTTACGGTTTTGGCTGGCTGGTCAGCCTTGGTATGGCCGGCGGTGTGCTGATCAACGCCCTGACCGGCATTGATTATCACCTCGGCATGAGTGTCATCCTGGCCGTCTGCGTGGCTTATACATTGCTGGGCGGGCTGCGTGCCGTCATCGGCACCGATTTCATCCAGACCTTGCTGATCCTGACGGGTATCGTGATACTGGCGGTGCTGGCCATCGACAAGGTCGGTATCGATAACATGCACAGTGCCGTGCTTGAAGAGCGTCCGCAATTGCTGAACCTGCTGTTTCCGGCCGCCATCATGTTCCTGTTCAACAACCTGCTGTTTGGCGTCGGCGAGATCTTTCATTCCAATGTCTGGTGGAGCCGCGCATTTGCGTTTCGTGAAGGCGTCGGCTTCAAAGCCTATCTGATCGCGGGCCTGTTCTGGACGCCGGTGCCGATTGTGGCGGGTTTCCTGGCGCTGACCGTGCCGGCCTTGCAGATCAACGTGCCGGCGGCCGATATGGTCGGTCCGCTGGTCGCGGCCGAACTGTTGGGTGTCGGTGGTGCGGTGCTGGTGTTCATTGTGGTGTTCTCGGCGCTGGCGTCGAGTCTCGATTCACTGCTGGCGGCGACATCGGACCTGGTGCTGACCGATCTTTACAAAGGCCATGTGCGGCCGCATGCCACCGAAGCTGAGCTGGCCAGGGCGGCGCGCTGGGTGGTGCTTGGCCTGGGGGTTCTGACATGGCTGCTGTGCTGGCCGCGGCTGACCACGCTGGCCGAGCTGCTGTATTTCACCGGTGCGTTTGTCGCCAGCACCATCTGGCCGATTGCTGCCGGGCTGTACTGGCGGCATGTCAATCCGCATGGCGCGACACTGGCGATGGTGCTGGGTACTCTGATCGGACTGGCCGGTTATTTTCTGATTGGCTTTTATGTGGCGGCGCTGTTGTCGGCCGCGGTGTCGATGAGCCTGGTATTGCTCACCACCTGGCTGGCGCCACGGCCGTTTGAATGGCTGGCATTGAATCCGCAGCCGGCCACAGCACAGGGAGGTTCCGCATGATTATTTCAGCAACGGCGCTGACTTTCCTCATCATCGCGGCCACGGCTCTGGTGGCGTTGGCCCCGCTGGTGTTAATCCTGATCTGGCTGAAAGACAGCAAGGAAGGTCGGTTATGGTGACCGAAGTAGACCCGCAACTGAACAAGCCGTTGCAGGAAGACCCGCTCGATACGCAGGGCTTTGAAAGCCCGCGCGCGCTCATGAATGCGGTGCCGGAAGATCTGGTGCCGTTGCTCGATCTGGCCCACCGGCCGGTGATTTCGGCGCGCCAGTTCAGCCGCGACCAGCTGGTGCAACTGAGCCGTTTGGCGGCCAAATACGAAACCGAACCGCAGCGCATCACGCGGCCGTTGACCGGCAAGATCCTGATTTCGGCATTTTACGAACCCAGCACGCGCACGCGTCTGTCGTTCGAAAGCGCCTGGCATCGGCTTGGCGGCGACATCATGTCGATCACCGACCCGGCCACCACCGGCATCGCCAAGGGCGAGTCCTTATACGATGTCGGTGAAATGCTCAATCATTACGGTGATCTGGTGGTGTTGCGCGACAGCGACGATCGCGCCGTCTACGAGATGCTGAAGACGCTGCGCATCCCGATTGTCAACGGTGGTAACGGCACCGACGAACATCCGACCCAGGCGATGGCGGACATCTACACCATCCTCAAGTCGCATCCGCAACTGGCGCAGCCGGAGCAGGTGTCGGAGTCACAGAAGATCCGCATCGGCATCATCGGCGTACCCGGACGCATGCGTACCATTCGCAGCCTGTTGCAGTTTCTCGGTTGCTTTGCCGACGGCATTCAGGAAGTGGTCATCATCAGTGAGGAAGACAATCCGTTTTCCGACGGCCAGCGCCAGGAACTCGAAGACGCCGGCTTGTACATCCGCTTGAGCAAGGAACTGGACACTGAACTGCCGCAACTGGATGTGGTGTACATCAATGCCATTGCCTGGGTGGCGGAAAGTTATGAGGAGCACGGCCAGCGCTACAAACTCAATGCCGACTCGCCGCTGAAGCCGGGCAGCATGGTGATGCACCCGTTGGCGCGCGGTGAAGAGCTGGATCGCAGTCTCGATGACACGCCGTTTAACTGGTACTTCGCCCAGGCGCGCGGCGCGGTTTTCATTCGCATGGCGTTGCTTTCAGCGCTGCTCAAAAGCTACAGCTAATCAAGCAAACAGAATTCAAGGATTATTATGTGCGGTATAGCAGGATTTATTTACGCTGACCGGGAACGCCCGGTTGATCCCGAAACCCTGGTGGCGATGGCCGCCATTCAATATCACCGTGGTCCGGACGGCTTTGGCGTGCGGCGCATGCCGGGCGTCGGCTTTGCGCATGCGCGCCTGTCGATCGTCGACCTCGACGAGAACCGCGGGCGCCAGCCATTCGAGACGCCCGACGGTCGTCTCATGATGACCAAGAACGGTGAACTCTACGACTACCAGCGCATCCGCGCCGATCTGACGGCGCGCGGTGCGCGCTTCCAGACCAAGAGCGATTCGGAAATGGTGTTGCACCTGTATCCGCGTCTCGGCCTGGACGACATGCTGCCGCATCTGCGCGGTGAATTTGCCTTTGCGCTGTTTGATCGCGACGAAGATCGCCTCATGCTGGTGCGCGACCGCTTCGGCATCAAACCGCTGTACTGGACCGAAATCGACGGCGGGCTGGTGTTCGGTTCCGAACTCAAGGTGCTGTTTGCCCATCCGGAAGTGACACGGCGGTTTGATCCGGCCGGTGTTTTTCATCAGCTCATGCAGACCATCGTGCCGGGCACCACGGCCTTCGAGGGCATTCATCAGGTGCGCCCCGGTCATCTGCTCGATGTGCGCCGCCGCGACGGGCGCTTGCAGATCGAAGAGCGCAAATACTGGGACATGGACTTTCCGCTTGAGTCCGACCGTTCGGACAAATACGACGAGGAAGAATGGATCGAGGCGGTGCGCGCGCAGTTGCTCGAAGCGGTGCAATTGCGCCTCGAAGCCGACGTGCCGGTCGGTTGCTATCTGTCCGGCGGTATCGATTCCTGCGCCATTCTCGGCCTGGCGGCCGCAGCGCGGCAGAATCCGGTCAAGGCGTTCACCATCGGTTTTGACAGCGCCGACTATGATGAATCGCCGATTGCGCGCGAAATGGCGGAAAGCGCCGGCGCCGATCAGGACGTCATGATGCTCAACGCCAGCCACCTGTACGACAACTTCGTCGAGACGCTGTGGCATACCGAGCGCACCATTTACAATACGCTCGGTGTCGCCAAGCTGCTGATGAGCCGGCACGTGCGTGACGTCGGTTACAAGGTGGTGCTGACCGGCGAAGGCTCGGATGAGCTGTTCGGTGGCTACCCGGCGTTTCGTCGCGACATGTTTTTGCACGGCCTCGATCATCTGGCGCCGACCGAGCGGCAGGAGTGGGAGAAGCTGCTGGCCGAACAGAACAAACTGTTCAAGGGCGCCATGCTGGCCGAAGACGAGATCAACAATGCCGCGCTCAATGGCAAGGTCGGTTTTACACCGAGCTGTCTGCAACCCTGGCTGGCGTCGTCCGAGCGGGTGCCGGATTTGCTGGCCAATGACTTACGCGCGAAACTCGGTGGTTATGATCCCGGTGCGGCCATTGCCGCGCAGCTGGATGCGGACATGCTGAGTGGCCGCCATCCGCTCGACAAGGCGCAGTATGTCTGGATCAAGACCATGCTGGAAGGCCAGATCTTGACCTGGGGCGGAGACCGTGTCGACATGGCCAATTCCATGGAGGCGCGCCCGGCGTTTCTCGATCATCACCTGGCGCAACTGGCGACACAACTGCCGCCGTCGTTGCGCATCAAGGGCAAAACCGAGAAGTATGTGCTGCGCGAGGCCATGAAAGGCTTGCTGCCGGAAGTGCTCTACAAACGCGAGAAGTTTGCCTTCATGGCGCCACCGGCGCATACCGATCCGAAAAAATGGAACGCCATGCAGGAACTGGCGTCCGAGTATCTGAGTGATACGGCCATCGAGGAAGCGGGTATCCTGTCGCAAGACGGCGTGCGCCAGCTGTTCGCCCTGCATGAGGATCCGCAGATTACCGCGGCGACGCAGAACAAGCTGGACGCGATTTTCAATCACATGATCGGGGTGCAGGCGTTGTATGCGCATTTTGTTGCCCAGGACATACCGGCGCTGGCAAAGTCCAGAGCGCAGCAGCTCGGCTGGCAGGTGCCGGCCGGGGTCTGAAAACGGACAGCTGTGTTCTACAATAAAATGCACAATTACAACCGCACATACCGCAAGCGACAAATTACTTTATGCCGAGCCAGAAACCGAGCGACAAAAAATACCTGTTACTGATCAGCATCCATGGCCTGATTCGCGGTCATGACCTGGAACTCGGCCGCGATGCCGATACCGGTGGCCAGACCAAGTATGTGGTGGATCTGGCGCGTGCCCTGGCGGAACGCGATGACGTGGAGCGCGTCGATCTGGTGACGCGTCGCGTGGTGGACCCGGCGATCAGCGATGATTACGCCGAACTGCTGGAGCCGTTATCCGAAAAAGCCCGCATTGTGCGCATCGACGCCGGTCCCGAGGAGTACATCGCCAAGGAGAAGCTGTGGGATTTTCTCGACAGTTTCATGGACAACCTGGTCAACTGGCTCAACGAACAACAGCAAATGCCGGACCTGGTGCACAGCCACTATGCCGATGCCGGTTATGTCGGCGTGCGCCTGGCGCATCTGCTCGGCATTCCGTTGGTGCATACCGGACACTCGCTCGGCCGCGACAAGCGCAAGCGCCTGCTGGCACGCGGCCTGTCGCGTGAGGACATCCAGCAGACCTACAACATGGAACGGCGTATCGATGCCGAAGAGGAGATTCTCGCCAACGCCGATCTGGTGATCACCAGCACGCACAACGAGATCGAGCAGCAATACGGCCTGTACAATTATTACGATCCGAAACGCATGACGGTGATTCCGCCCGGCACCGACCTGCAGCAGTTTCATCCACCGGCCAAGGGCGAAAAAGTCGCCTTTGCGGCACAGGTGCAGCGTTTTCTCACCAATCCCGACAAGCCGCTGATTCTGGCCTTGTCGCGGCCGGATGAACGCAAAAACCTGCTCACCCTGATCGAGGCTTATGGTGAATCCGGACCATTGCGGCATACCGCCAACCTGCTGATCATCGCCGGCAGCCGTGACGATATCCGTGACTTGGATACCGGCGCGCAATCGGTGTTGACCAATATCCTGCTGCTGATCGACAGCTATGACCTGTACGGTCGCGTGGCGATCCCGAAAAGCCATCGC
This sequence comes from Chromatiales bacterium, assembly GCA_050049775.1. GTDB lineage: Bacteria > Pseudomonadota > Gammaproteobacteria > Chromatiales > Chromatiaceae > JABDQZ01. The sequence continues at coordinate 19,653 of JASFVP010000028.1, read as the reverse complement.
GCCGACGAGGTGCCGGAAATCTATCGTATGGTGTCATCTGGATGCGGTGTGTTCATCAACCCGGCGCTGACCGAGCCCTTTGGCCTGACCTTGCTGGAAGCCGCGGCCAGCGGCCTGCCGCTGGTGGCGACCGAAAACGGCGGTCCGGTCGATATCATCGCCAACTGTAAAAACGGCATCCTGGTCGATCCACTCGACAAGCAGGCGATTGCCGAGGCCTTGTTGACGCTGTTGCGTGATCACGACGCCTGGTCACTGGCATCGCGCAATGGCATCGAAGGCGTGCGACGGTATTATTCCTGGAGGGCACATGCCAAGAACTACATGGCCAGGATTCGTGAGCTGCCGCCACGCGGCCAGCCGCTGCCCAGCGAACGGCCGGCGCGCGCCATGCGGTATCGCGACCGCGCCATCTTCACCGATCTGGACCAGAACCTCATCGGCAATCCGGCCGCACTGCAGCAGTTCGTGCAGGCGGTGCGTGACAATCGCAAGTGTGTCACCTTCGGCATCGCTACCGGGCGGCGCATCGATACCGCACTGGCGTTGATGAAAAAGAACGCTATCCCGACGCCGGATGTGCTGATCAGCAGTCTTGGTACGCGCATCCATTACGGCCAGGCGCTGACCGAGGACGATTACTGGGCCGAGCACATCGATCATCACTGGAATCCCAAACAGGTGCGCCGCGTCATGGCCAGATTGCCCGGCCTGCAGCTGCAACCCAAGACCGAGCAGACGCCGCACAAACTGTCGTATTACTACGATCCACAAAAAGCGCCGTCACATGAAGAAATCAATACGCTGTTGCGGCAAAAGGAACTGGCCGTGAATGTCATGATTTCGTTTGGTCAGTTTCTCGACATCGTACCGTCACGCGCTTCCAAGGGGCAGGCGCTGCGTTATCTGTCACAGCGACTGGATATTCCGCTGGATCACATTATGGTGGCCGGTGGTTCCGGCGCTGACGAGGACATGATGCGCGGCAATACCCTGGCGGTGGTGGTGGCCAACCGGCATCACGAGGAATTGTCACAGCTGGTCGATCAGGAAAGCATTTATTTTGCCTCCCAGCCGCATGCGCTGGGTATACTCGAGGCCATCGAGCATTACGATTTCTTTCGTACCTGTGAAGTCCCGAGACCTGCATGAGCAAGCGTTTGCTGATCTGTACCGACCTGGATCGCACGCTGATCCCCAATGGCCCGCAGTCCGAGTCGCCGGGCGCGCGCCAGCATTTCTCCATGCTGGCGTCACGCCCGGAAGTGACACTGGCCTTTGTTTCCGGCCGCCATCGTGCGCTGGTGGAAAAGGCCATTACCAATTATCGCCTGCCGGTGCCTGAGTGGGTTATCGGCGATGTTGGCACCACGATTTATCATGTCGGTGAACAACAGGACTGGCAGCTGCTCACCGACTGGGAAAATGAAATTGCGCGTGACTGGAACGGCAAGACCCACGCCGACGTCAAGGCATTGCTGACCGGCTTGCGCGACCTGCGCTCGCAGGAACGCAGCAAGCAGAACAAGTACAAGCTCAGTTATTATGTGCCCCTGCATGTCAATCGCGATGTGTTGTCGTCGATGATCCAGGAACGGATGCAGCAAAACGACATCAAGGCCCGCTTGATCTGGAGCGTGGATGAGCCAGCCGGTGTCGGCTTGCTGGACGTATTGCCGGTGCGTGCTTCAAAGTACCATGCCGTCGAGACACTCATGAAATTGTATGACTTTGATTACAACAGCACGGTATTCTGCGGTGACAGTGGTAACGACATCGCCGTACTGGCTAGCCCGGTGCCGGCCGTGCTGGTCGCGAATGCCCAGCAGGATGTGCGTGAACTGGCGCGTCGCCTGGCGGATGAAATGGGTCACAGCGAACAACTGTATATCGCGCAGGGTCGGTTTATGGGCATGAACGGCAATTACAGCGCCGGCATGCTCGAAGGCATCGCCCATTACCATCCCGATGTGCTCGACTGGATGGGTTTTAAAAACAGCGGGGTGTCGGCGTGAGCGGGCGTTTGTGTATTTTCGGTGAAGTGCTGTTTGACCATTTCCCGGATGGTAAATCCGTACTCGGTGGCGCGCCGTTCAACGTCGCCTGGCATCTGCAGGCGTTTGGCCAATGGCCGTTTTTCATCAGCCGTGTTGGCGCCGATGCGCGCGGCGAGGAAGTGCGCAACGCCATGTTCAACTGGGGCATGGATACCGGTGGTTTGCAGACCGACGACCAGTTGCCGACTGGCCGGGTCAGTATCGAATTCAACGATGGTGAGCCGCAGTACGACATCGTCAAACCCTGTGCCTATGATGCTATCCAGAGCATTGCCTTGCCGGCGCAATGCCGATTGCTCTATCACGGCAGCCTGGCGCTGCGTGACGCGATTTCACGCCAGACACTGGCCGGCCTGCAACAGACTCGACCCGGGCTGGTGTTTGTCGACGTCAATCTGCGGCCGCCCTGGTGGCAGTTGCGCCAGGTGCAGGACATGGTGCAGCAGGCCGACTGGGTCAAACTCAATGCCGACGAGCTGAAGGTGCTGCAGCCGAAGGGAACCGACACGTCACAGGAACTGTTGCGGCATTATCATTTGCAGGGCCTGATCCTGACCCGGGGTGAAGCCGGCGCAGAAGTCCTGACCGCAGCCGGTGATCACTTTGCGGTAAAACCGCAAGCCAGTGAAGATGTCGTCGATACGGTCGGCGCCGGCGATGCCTTTGCTTCGGTGATGATTCTTGGCCTGGCCAATGACTGGCCGCTGGATGTCACGTTGGAGCGTGCGCAGGCATTCGCCTCTGCGCTAGTGAGCCGGCGTGGCGCCACCGTGTCGGACCCGGCGTTTTACCAGGACTTTATCAATGCCTGGCAATTGCAAGCTATTAACAGGGACAAGTAAAGCGATACAATCCGTCTATGTACGAACAGGTTTCCCATTCCCTACTCAACCGGATTCTTGACGAACTCAAGCCGGACATTCGCAAGCGCGACCTGCGCCATTTTTATACCCGGCTGGGTGCGAACTTTTACGCCATCTACTCGCTGTTTCATCATCTGTATGGCAAGCGTGACGACTTTGATGCGCAGATCCTGCGGCTGGTCGAGGTCATGGCGCGCCAGTACATCAAACGCAGCAGCGACCTGAAACAACTCGACATCGAGCGTGAAAAAAACCACAACTGGTTTCTCAGCCAGGAATGGGTCGGCATGGCCTTGTATACCGACGGCTTTGCCGGCAACCTGCAGGGCGTCAACAGCCGGCTCGGTTATCTGCAGGAACTCGGCGTCAACATGCTGCACCTGATGCCAATCCTGGAATGCCCGACAGGCGCCAGTGACGGTGGCTATGCGGTCAGTGATTTTCGTAACATCGATGAACGGGTCGGCACGCTCGATGACCTGCAGGAGCTGGCGCAGCGCATGCGCAAACGTAACATGTTGCTGACGCTGGACGTGGTGGTCAACCACACTTCCGATGAACACGCATGGGCGCAGCAGGCGCGCCAGGGTAAACAAAAATTCCAGGATTACTACTACATCTTCGACAACCGCGATGTGCCGGATATGTTCGAGGAAACCATGCCCGAGGTGTTTCCCGAAACCTCGCCCGGCAACTTTACCTATGACGAGAGCATGAACAAGTGGGTGATGACGGTATTCAACAGTTACCAGTGGGATCTGAATTACAGCAATCCGGCCGTGTTCATCGAGATGCTCGACATCATCATGTTCTGGGCCAACCAGGGCGCCGATATCGTGCGCCTGGATGCGGTGGCGTTTTTGTGGAAGAAGATTGGCACCACCAGCCAGAACGAACGCGAAGCGCACCTGATCCTGCAGCTCATGAAAGACTGCAGCCAGGTGACTGCGCCGGGTGTGTTGTTTATCGCGGAGGCTATTGTCGCGCCGGTCGAGATCATCAAGTACTTCGGCGAGGATGCGGTGATCGCCAAGGAATGCGAGATCGCCTACAACGCCACCTTCATGGCGCTGTTGTGGGAAGCCATTGCCACCAAGAACGCCAAGTTGCTGGAAACCAGTATTCGCAGCCTGCCCGACAAACTCGATCGCGCCACCTGGCTCAATTATGTGCGCTGTCACGATGATATCGGGCTCGGCTTTGATGATCGTGACATCGCCAAGGCCGGCTACGATCCATATTCGCATCGTCGCTTCCTGGTGGATTATTTCACCGGTGTCTATGACGATTCGCCGGCACGCGGTCAGCCGTTTGGTCGCAATGAAAAAACCGGTGATGCCCGTATATCCGGGTCGCTGGCGTCACTGGTCGGCCTGGAGATGGCAATCGAAAGAAATGATGAAGAGCAGGTGCAGCGCAGCATCGACAAGATTCTGTTGTTGCACAGCCTGATCATGTCGTTTGGTGGCATGCCTTTGCTGTACTACGGTGACGAAATCGGCAGCCTGAATGACTGCACCTTTCTGCAGGATGAAAACAAGGCGCATGACAATCGCTGGATGCACCGGCCGAAAATCGACTGGGGCAAGGCCGACTTGCGCAATCAGCACGGCACGGTTGAGCAGCGCATTTTTGAAGGTCTGCAAAAGATGATTGCGGTGCGCAAGAGCACGGCCGAGTTTGCCGATTACAACAACCGTCAGCTCATCGCCACCGGCAATCCGCACCTGTTTGTGTTCCTGCGCAACCATCCCTTCATGTTCAACAGCAGTGTGTTGGTGGTGGCGAATTTTGATGGCTCACCACAATCGCTCACGCTGAGTGATCTGAGTAACCGCGGCCATTTCGAATACGGCCAGTTGCAGGATCTGTACTCGGGTGAATCGCCGAAGATGTTCAAGGATCAGCTGGTGATCCCGCCGTATCGTTTTTACTGGCTGTCCGACAGCGTGCTGCACTGACAGTATGCAGGCATTTAAACTTCTGGCCACTGTTTGCCGATGGCAGCGGCGTTACGCCGTGCTGCTGTTTGTGCTGTGCATACAGACAACACTGAGCGCAGCCAGTATTCAAGTGCCGCCGGTGTCGGACCTGACCGAATTGTCGCAACAGGCGCGCCAACAGAGATTGCCGATTTTGCTGGTGGTTACCCAGGATCACTGTCCGTTTTGCATGCTGTTAAAAAGCGATGTTATCAAACCGATGCTGATCAGCGGTGATTACGACAATCGTGTCATCATCGCCGAACTGGCATACGATACCATGCAGTCGATCATCAACTTTCGCGGTGAAAAAGTTTTACCCGGTGCGGTCGCGGCGGATTACAAGGTCTGGGTGGCGCCGACACTGCTGTTTCTCGATGCCGATGGTGTTGAAGTACACAAGCGCATGCTGGGTGTGAATACCATCGAGATGTACGGCTATTACCTTGACGAAGCGCTGGCCGCCGCGCTCAAGGCGGTGCGCGCCGGCCCACCGTATGATTACCAGCCAAGCAAAAAAGACATCGGCTTGTAGTTGTAATGTTGATGCGTAACCACGACTGCATAGTGTTCAAATACAGCGAGATGCAGCTTCTCTAGAAGCCATTTTGCTGGCTAATTGGTCGTGTTCCTAACCTGGTCTGCCGATTTTCTCAGCAGCATTTTTTCAAATTCCACCAGGATGAATACCGACGAAGCCACGACGATGATGCGCAACCAGGCATCCCAGCCGATAGCGGTGGTGGCGAACAGCATCTGCATGGGGCCGACATAGGTAAAGGCCAGCTGGAAGACAAGCAACAGGCCGATGGCGTAAAGCACGTAACGGTTGCCGGTGAGTCCCTCAATCGTCAGTGCCGGCGCCAGCAGGTAACGGGCGCTGAATAGATAGAATATTTCGAACATCACCAGGGTGTTGACAGCCACGGTGCGCGCCAGCTCAATGGATGCACCGTGTTCGCGTTCCCACAGGAACAGCCCGAAAGTACCGGCCACCAGAATGATCGAAACAAAAATGATGCGCCAGATCAGAAAGCCGGAAAGCAGTGGTTCAGCGGGGTCGCGTGGCGGGCGCTGCATGACGTCACGTTCCGACGGTTCGAAGGCCAGCGTCAGGGCCAGGGTCACCGCGGTGATCATGTTGATCCATAAAATCTGCGCGGCAGTGATCGGTAGCATGCGGCCCATGACAATGGCGGCAATAATGGTGAGCGCCTCGCCGCCATTGGTCGGCAACACAAACAGGATGGACTTTTTCAGGTTGTCATAGACGGTACGGCCTTCCTGGACGGCCTGTGCGATGGAAGCGAAATTATCGTCTGCCAGCACCATTTCGGCGGCTTCCTTGGCGACCTCAGTGCCCTTGAGTCCCATGGCGATACCTACATCGGCACGTTTCAGCGCCGGCGCGTCATTGACACCGTCGCCGGTCATCGCGACAACAGCCCCATCGGCCTGCAAGGCGGTCACCAGTTGCAGCTTCTGTTCGGGAGAGACCCGCGCAAAAATGTCGGAACGCTGAGCCGCTTGCTGTAATTGCGACTCTGAAAGATTTTCCAGTTCATTGCCTGTTACTACGGTAACGCCATCGCCGATGCCCATCTGCGCGCCTATGGCGCGGGCGGTAATGGCGTGATCGCCGGTAATCATCTTGACGCGGATGCCGGCGGTCTGGCAGCTGCGCACTGCCTGGATGGCTTCCTCGCGCGGCGGGTCGATAATGCCGACAATGCCAAGCAGCGTCAGGCCCTCTTCGACATCACTGAATTGCAGGCTTTGCTGTCCGGGTGCCGCCGGTTTGGAGGCGATGGCGAGCAGTCGTTGACCGCGGCTCGCCAGGTTGTGCAAGCAATTTTCCCAATAGGCCTTGTCGAGAGGCTGATCTTCGCCACGCATGCGTTGGAACATGCACATGTCGAGCACGCGCTCGGGTGCGCCCTTGAGGTAAATGAAACTGTGTCCCGCGTGGTCATGATGCAAGGAAGCCATGAAACGATGCTGGGATTCGAACGGGATCGCGTCGACGCGGGGATACTGCGTCTGGTAATGATTGTGATCCAGGCCGGCTTTGAGCGCCAGCGTCAGCAGTGCGCCCTCGGTCGGGTCGCCCTGCATACGCCACTGTCCGTCACTGTTGGTCAGGCTGGCGTCGTTGCAGAGCAAGGCGGCCTGGGCGATTTCCCGCAGTAACGGAAAACTGTCCGGGGTGATTTCCTGCTCATCGATGCTGAAAGTGCCGTGCGGGTCATAACCGGCGCCACTGACTTCACACGAGCCGGCGCCGCTGGCCACGGTTTGCGCCGTCATTTCATTGCGCGTCAGGGTACCGGTCTTGTCCGAACAGATGACCGTGACTGAGCCCAGGGTTTCCACCGCCGGCAGGCGGCGGATGATGGCGTGCTTACGCGCCATGCTTTGCACGCCGATGGCCAGGGTGATGGTCATGATGGCCGGCAGACCTTCCGGAATCCCGGCTACCGCCAGACCGACCGCGGCGAGGAACATGTCGTCGGCCGAGTAATTTTGCATCAACACGCCATAAACAAAAGTGGCGGCTGCGATTATGGCAATCGCCAGTGTCAGCCATTTGGCGAAGACCGCCATCTGGCGCAGCAGCGGCGTCGTCAGGGTTTGCACCTGTTGCAGCAAGCCGCTGATGCGGCCGATTTCGGTTTGTCCACCAGTGGCTACCACGACGCCTTGTCCCTGACCGTAGGTAACCAGTGTGCCGGAATAGGCCAGGCATTTGCGGTCGCCGATGCTTGCCTGCTCTGCGACCGGCTGGCTGGTTTTTTCCACCGGCACGGATTCGCCGGTCAGCATGGCTTCTTCAATGCGCAGTTCGCGCACCTTGAACAGGCGCAAATCCGCCGGCACCTTGTCGCCTGACTGGAGAAATACAACGTCGCCTGGAACCAGCTGCTCGGTCGGCAGGCTGATGTATTTGCCGTCGCGTTTCACCATCGCCTGTTGCGACAGCATGTTACGGATCGCATCGAGGGCTTTTTCGGCCTTGCCTTCCTGGATAAAGCCGATGATGGCATTGATGATCACAACGCCGGCAATCACCGAGCTGTCCACCCAGTGGCCGAGCAAAGCCGTGATCACACCGGCGCCCAGCAAGACATAGATGAGCACATTATGAAATTGCAGCAGCAGCCGCATCAGCGGGCTTTGCTTTGTTGTCGGCGGCAAGCGGTTGGCGCCGTATTCGAGCAAGCGCTGTTGGGCGTTCTGCTGCGACAGCCCTTCGCTGGAGGAAGTCGTTTTGCGGAATGCCATGTCGCTGTCATGGACATGCCACAAAATCCGGGTTGCAGTCTGTTGCTCAGTCATTGTGAAACCTTTCAACCAGGCTTTGCCGCGGCGTTGGGCGGGCTGGCGCAGCCGTTTGGCCGCAGCGCAAGCATTTGCATTATCACAGTGCAAAATCTAATTGTTATGTCTAAAGCAGTCGGTTGCAAGGTGAACGGCCAAATCTGAAAACGATTTGCCAGAAGAAAAACTTTGGGGGACCGGTTTTCTACGGCTTTCGCATTACGGGAGTCTGGATTTCGAAGTTAAAACGCGACTGACTGAGACTGAAATCAAATTTCAGCCAGGTAGCGTGACAATTGCAGAAAGTCCTCGATGTACAGGGTTTCAGCACGCTGGCCCAGGTCTATCCCACAGTCGTTTTCGGCATTTTCACGCAGCAGGTTTTTCAGATTATTGCGAAGGGTCTTGCGCCGGTGTGCAAACGCTGCCGTGACCAACTGTGTAAAGGCCGGCCACTGTTCGGCTGTGACTGGCGGACTGCTGTGCGGTATCAGTTGCACAAACGCTGATTGCACCTTTGGCGGTGGATCAAACGCCTGCGGTGGGATTTCAAATAACGGCGTGACCTGACACAGGGCCTGGGTGATCACGCTGAGACGACCATAGGCCTTGCTGTGCGGACTGGCGGCGAGGCGGTCGACGACTTCTTTTTGCAGCATGAAATGCATGTCGCGCAGACAATGGCGCTGCTCAAGCAGATGGAACAGCAGGGGCGTCGAGATGTTGTAGGGCAGGTTGCCGACGATGCGCAGGCCGCGGCCGTCATCCAGTGCGCAGAAATCGAATTGCAGCGCGTCGGCCGAATGCAACAGGAAGTCGCCGCTGTCGGCGAAACGCTGTTGCAGCACAGGGATCAGGTCGCGGTCGAGTTCGACGGCGTGCAGATGATGCGCCCGCGCCAGCAGTTCTCGTGTGATCGCGCCCCTGCCGGGGCCGATCTCGACCAGCAGGTCGTCGGGCGTGGCATGGATGGCCCGCACGATGGCGTCAATGATAGATGGATCGGTGAGAAAATTTTGTCCGAACCTTTTCCTGGGACGGTGGTTCAATGCTGTGTCCTGGTGATCGTTAAAGCAGTCAGGGGATTATGGCGGAGTGGGGCCTGAATGACCACGCAACATTTACAGGCTGCATTTTCCAGCCCGGTGGTGCTTATCGGACCGGGCTGGGGAATTCCTGCCTACGTCAGCTGTCATTGATATACAGGCATGAGGCATATGCAATGCGCCGCAACCAGACCGTCATGATTGTTGCTGCATTATGATGTATCGCATTGAGCCTGATGTTGTCTTTGTCTAGAGTTACCTTGCAGTGCACTGTCATGGAAGTAATCCGGGCGCCTGAGCCGGCTTCGATTTTCGCCGCGTAATCATGACGGCCTGCATGGTTGTCTGAATGCCCGCATAAACCACAGGATCGTTTGCCATGCAAACCGACAATCCACGCTATCTTGATCAACTGACCCGCAAGACCCTGGCGCTGGTCCTGGCCGGCGGGCGCGGAGCGCGCCTGTACGAGCTGACCGAGCGGCGCGCCAAACCCGCTTTGTATTTTGGCGGCAAGTTTCGCCTGATCGATTTTCCCCTGTCCAATTGCGTCAACTCGGGCATTCGTCGCATTGGCGTGCTGACGCAGTACAAGGCGCATTCGCTGATTCGCCACCTGTCCGAGGGCTGGAGCTTCTTCCAGCGCGAACTGGGCGAGTTCGTCGAAATACTGCCGGCATCGCAACGCACCACAGGTGACTGGTACAAGGGCACGGCGGACGCGATTTACCAGAACCTCGACATCGTACGCACACTGCTGCCCAAGTATGTGCTGGTGCTGTCCGGCGACCATGTCTACAAGATGGATTACGGCGCCTTGCTGGCCCAGCACGAACAACGCCAGGCGGATCTCACGGTCGCCTGTGTCGGGGTGTCGCTCGAAGAGGCGCGGGGATTCGGCGTCATGAGTGTGGACGAGGATTTTCGTGTCTGCTGTTTCGACGAAAAGCCGGACGATCCGCAGCCGATGCCAGGTACCCCGGATATCGCGCTGGCCTCGATGGGCAACTATGTCTTCAATACCGACTTCCTGTTTCGCAAACTCGAGGAGGATGCGCGCGACGACAGTTCGTCCCACGACTTCGGCCATGACATCATTCCGTCGATGATCGAGAACCAGCGTGTGTTCGCCTATCCGTTTCTTGATGAGGAGACCGGTTTGCAACCCTATTGGCGCGATGTCGGAACGCTGGACTCCTATTACGAAGCCAACATGGAGCTGGTCAGCGTCGAGCCGGAATTGAACCTGTACGACCGCGACTGGCCGATTCGCACCTATCATCCGCAGCTGCCGTCGGCCAAGTTCGTCTTCCGCGATCCCGACCGCGAGGGCAAGGCGCTCGACTCGGTAGTCTCGGCCGGCTGCGTGATTTCGGGTTCGGCAGTGATCGACTCGCTGTTGTTTTCCAATGTCCGTGTCCACTCTTACAGCAGGGTCAGTGCCTCGGTATTGCTGCCCGAGGTCGAGGTCGGCCGGCATTGCCGCATCCATCGCGCCATCATCGACCGAGGATGTCGCATTCCACCCGGCACCGTGATCGGCGAAGACAGTGCCGCTGATGCCAGGCGCTTTCGTGTCACCGACAAGGGCGTGGTGCTGGTGACTGCGGCAATGCTCGGCCAGGAAGGTACCGTTAGCCAGAGCTGAAGTTCGGGCGGTTTGTTTGAGTGACGCGATGTGCGACAAATCGTCGCATGTTGACTGTCGCGCCAGAATGCTAGTTTGCCTGCTGTAATAACAATTCAAATTTTCAGGAGGCTTTCATGAAATTTTCCAGGACCGCTGCGTTGGCGGTATTGCTGTTTCTGCCAGTAACTCAAACTGCGCTTGCCGCCCAGGGTGGCCATATGGCGATGGCGCACGCCAATCCCATGCCAAATCTGATGCAGGTGATCAATCGCCATGCGGATCAGCTGAATCTGACTGACGAGCAGGCAGCGGCGTTGACGGACTGGCGCAAAAATCACATGGACCCGATGCACGCGCAGGTCAAACAGGTGGTGCAAATGGAGCAGGATTTGTACGCGGCGAGCATGGCCGGCAAAAGCAAGGCGGAACTCATGGGGTTAGCGAATAAGATTCTGCAACAGCGCCGCGACGTCATTTCGACCAAAATTGATTGCCGTGACAACATGCAACGCATTCTTTCGCCCGAGCAATTCGCGAAAGTACTGGCTATTTACCAGAAATAAATTCTTTCCGTTGCGGTCAACAAAAAACGGCAGCTTTGGGCTGCCGTTTTTGCTGCGGTCACACTGACGGGAATTAAATACCTTGGAAGATGCCAGTCCCGCTGCTACGAAGTTGGTGAAGATGCACTGTACTGCGCGGCATCGGGGTGCGGGACCGGCAATTCACACGCAATCCTAGTCTAGCACTTTTCGGCTAGCCGGCATTGATATTTATGCGGCGGCTGCGTGCGCGCTGATGTTTCGGCAGGGTGATGCTGAGCACACCGCGCCGGTAGTTGGCCTCGGCGCCGTCGGCATCCACTTCGGCCGGTAGGGGGATGGCGCGTTCGAAGCTGCCATAGGCGCATTCCATGACGTGATAACGGCCCTGTTTCTGTTCGTGCTGCACGTGTTTCTCACCACGCACCACGAGGTGGTTGTCGATCACGTCGATATCAAAATTGTCGACTTCCATACCCGGTACTTCCAGGCGCACCTGGATGTGGTTGTCGCTTTCCTGCACTTCGGCGGCGACCAGGCCCCAGTCGGCGGAATGGCGCATGATCTGGTCTTCCCAGGTTTCAACATCGCCGGATTTGGCCAGCGGATTGAATCGTGTCAGTGCCTGGTTGGCGCGTTTGCGCAAAGCGTTCCAGCCTTCGCTGAGGCTGTCCCAGGTTTTGCCGAGGGTATTGCGTAGTTGTTCAAAAGTGCTCATCGCAGGCCTCCTTGGTTTTGAAGCAGTGTTCAAAAGCTCTCAGTCATTGACGAAATACCAGCGCTTCGAGCAGGCGCAGGCGTTGGCGCATGTGCTGCATCTCGTCGAGCAATTCAATGGCCAGCGCCGCACCGGCCGGATTGATGCCGAGGTCGCGTTCCAGGTGCAGCGCCTGCAGGGCGCGTTGCAGGTCGGCATAGTCAAACAGCCATTCATGCTGGCTGCGTCCACAAGGCGACAGTAAGCCTTCACTAACCAGCAAAAGCAGTTTCTCGGCGCTGGCGCCGCTGCAGCGCGATAATTCGGCCAGGGTCAGCATGTTATCGGTCACGTGCAGTCCTCCGTTCATCCGCCCAGGTGTCGGCGCGGGTTAAACGGCATTTCGCGCGCCATCTGTTCATACAGTTGCCGCCGTTGCGCATTGTCCGCCGGCGGCGTTTCGATCTGCAGTACGGCGTATTGGTCACCGGGTGTTTTGCCCGGCAGGCCACGGCCCTTGAGGCGCAGCTTCTGGCCGCTGCGCGCGCCGGCCTGGATGTTCATGTCCACCGGGCCGCCGAGCGTCGGTACCTTGATCTTGCCACCCAGCGCGGCTTCCCACGGCGTGATCGGCAGGTTCAGGTAAATGTCCTTGCCATCGACCTGGTACAGCGGGTGTGGCTGGATGTCGATTTCCAGGAACAGGTCGCCGGCCGGTGCGCCCTGGCTGCCCGGTGAGCCCTGGCCGCTTAGGCGAATGCGTTTGCCGCTGGTCACGCCTTTGGGAATTTTCACCTGCAAGGTGCGTTGCTTGAGGTTCAGGTGGCCGCTGCTATCATATTCGGGCACCTGCAGGCGTAGATTGCGGGTGGCGCAATGAAACGCATCTTCCAGGCTGATTTCAATTTTGGAATGATGGTCCTCGCCGCGCATGCGCGCGCCGGGGCCATAGGTCTGGTGAAAACCGCCTTGGCGAAAATTGGCGGCGCCGCCAAACAGCGACTCGAAGAAATCGGAAAAACCGCCCGCGCCGGCGTCGGTGTAACCGCCGCCGGAAAATTCAAAACCGCTGTCCCATCCGGGTGGCGGGTTGAAATCCTGGCCGGCTTTCCAGTTGTGGCCGAGCTGGTCATAGGCGGCGCGTTTTTCCGGATCCTTAAGTACCTCGTAGGCCTCACCCAGTTCCTTGAATCGGGTTTCGGCATCGGCCTCCTTGCTGACATCCGGATGATATTTGCGCGCCAGCTTGCGATAGGCGCGTTTGATCTCATCCTGTGTGGCGTCACGCGCCACGCCAAGGATCTTGTAGTAATCCTGGTAGTTCATGTCGGCTGCTTCATTCTCGAACGTCGTGCCCCGGGCCGTGCCCGGCCGCCCGCGTCAGTGACGGGCGACCGTTCGCCAGACATCAATTGCTGACGGAAATCTTGCGCGGCTGTACCTTTTCCTGTTTGGCAATGGTGACTTCCAGCACGCCGTGATTGCTCTTGGCGCTGATTTTTTCCGGGTCAGCGGTATCCGGCAGGCTGAAACGGCGATAGAAACTGCCATAGCTGCGTTCTATGCGTTTGTAACCTTCGGCCTCTTCCTTCTTCTGGCTTTCCTTTTCACCCTTGATGGAAAGCACGCCATTGTCCATGTGGACCTCGATGTCTTTCGGGTCAACGCCCGGGATGTCCGCTACGATCACGAAGCTGTCTTCGGTTTCCTTGATATCGACCGCCGGCACCCAGTCACTGGTGGCGACACTGCTGCCTTCCGCGGTGCGGGTATCCAGCGCCCGTTCCATTTCGCGACGCATCTGATCGAACAGGCTCCAGGGTTCATAACGAATCATGCTCATGTGTGTTCTCCTTGACTGGTCAATAAGATACTCTTCTGGCGGCAGGCTGTTTCCTGTTCCGTCGCTTAGCAGTTAAGGACGCTGGAAGGCTTTTTCAAGATGCCGCTGTTGCGCCAGGTCAAGAAATTGCAGAATTTACTTTGTAAATCCGCAGGGCTTGGTGACAATGAAAGCAGGGCAGTTCTGCAGCACACAATAATGCAACCGGCCATCGAGCGCCGGCTCGATAAACCAGTCGTCATGACCTTGATAAAATAACCGGTCGGGCGAAAAATCAGAGGGGGCAAATATCATGAACAGCGAAGTCGAAACAAGCATCGTCAGCGCCGAAACCATCAGCAAGTCGCCACTCGGCAACGAGCTGGATGATTCCCAGTGTGAGCTGTTGGCGGAAAGCGTCAGCGCCATCTGTCTCGAGAAAGGCGCCATGTTGCTCGAGGAAGGCCACTGCGACGACACCCTGTATGTGGTGGTGGAAGGCAGTCTCGAGGTCGTCAAGTCCACCGGCGGTGGCGACAATCTCACCCTGCAGGTCCTGCATGCGGGCGATATGGCCGGCATCATGGGATTTGTCGATGGCGTACAACACAGCGCCGGTATCCGTGCGCTCAATAATTGCGAACTGTTTTCACTGGATCGTTCCGCCATGGAAGCCATGCTGGTGACCGATCCGGAAGTGGTTTACCAGGTCATGCGCGCCATCGTCCGCGCCGCGCACCGGCTGCTCAGTCGCATGAATCTACAGCATGTGGAAATGGCCAATTACATCAACAAGCAGCACGGCCGCTACTGAGCATTATGCATCGGCCACTGCGGATTAACCCTGGCCGGCGTTGTAGCTCTGGTACAGATATTCGAGTGTGCAGATACGCTTGAATTGCTGTTCGTCCTGAACTTTTTCGATATCAAAAAACTGCCGTATGTAGGCAAAGCCGTGCGGCAGGATTGCATCAATGAAATCCGGCGCCAGAAAGTAACTCCAGTGCTGGCGCGACTGTTTTTTCACCCGGTACAGGTAGCGGCGTAACAACGGCGGACGCAAGAGGGTGGTCTGCGCCTTGAGCTTCCTTTTCCAGGTCACCGCATCGGTGAAGCGATAACCGTAGTCGGATGGGTAGTTGGCCAGCCGCGCGTCGACGGCGGCAATGAGTTGGCCCTGAAACAGGCCGTAGTTTTTGTAGCGGATCGGAATCGCCTGTGCTGGTCGTGAAGCCTGCTCATCGACATACGGCGTGAGAAACCAGCCGAACTGGTTGTTGATCGAGTTGTTGTGCCCCATCCAGTAAGTGCAGCGAAAACCTGCGTAGCTGTATTCCAGTTGATCGCGCTCCAGCTTGTCGTTACTGCCGACCAGTGCGGCGACCTTGTCGCCGAGATGACGATAATACTGTTCTTCTGAAAATGCCTGTGTGGTGCAGGCAGGATCAAAGCGGCTGTAGAACGACCAGAGCAACTGGCGAATGGAATACTGGCGATCGGGCAGGTAATAAAAATTGCGCAGCACCTCGCCACCACCGCCGTTGAGTAACAGTTTGCCGCCACTACTGCGTGACCGGCGCGTCTGCAGGTCGGAACCGTTGTCGAGAATACCGTCGGCGCAAGCGCCCTGAAACTGCGACAGATTGGTCGCGACGATGTCAGTGAATTGTTCCGGCGTGATTTTTTCAAACGATGCCTTGTCCTCGTGTTTGAGCGGAATACCTTCGCCCGTGCAAATGGTTTTGGCGACCACTACATCGGCCGAATCGGCCTTGCCGTAGACGTGCAGCGCCGGCGTCAATTGCTGTTCGCGGCACAGGGCCAGAAGCAGGCGTGAATCGTAACCGCCGGACAGTGCCGAATCGATGTCATTGCCAAAACAGTTGGCAATCGCCTCGAACTGGCGGTTCAATACCGTGTGGCTTTGTTGCAGATACTCCTCTATCGGTAGACCGGGATCAGTGTAGCGGCCGGTCTCGAGACCTTCTATGAAATGGCCATCCGGATCAAAGCTGATGGCCTGTTTGACCTTGAGGCGACGGATTTCCTGAAATACCGTTTCGCCACCGAATACGGCTTCCTGGAACACGTATTCATAAACCGCATCCGGGTTGACGCTGAGGCTGGCCTGTTGACTGGCCACGGCGTGAAACGAACTGCTGATGCTGTTGAGCGACTGATCGTGCCAGAGCGGGTAAACGCCCTGGGCGTCGTTGTAAATGCGGACATTGCCATTGTGGCAGATCAGCAAAGCGAAATTGCCGTACAGCTGATCAAGCGCCAGCTGGCCGGCAGCGAAGTCGCTGAACAGTAATTCCATGGCCCCTGCGCCGAGGCGCTGGCGATACAGCAGCGTGCCGCTGCTGAGGCAGAAATTGTCGGCATCCTGGACAAAAACCGTGTCGTTTTCGAGGTTGATCTTGCGGCCGTACAGCACATGAAACCGTGCATTGGACAGGTCGCGGATGTGGCTGAAACCCTGCTGCGACAGGTTGTTGCGGGCGGTCGCCAGCCTCTGGTCATCTGTCGACTGGCGTCTGGACAGGAAAAAAGCGCCCATGCAATGCATCCCGAATCGTCTTGAAGCGCCAGTATAGCTGAGTTGCAGTAGTCAAATAAACGCTGAAGCACTAGAATTGGCGTCCGTTTTTATTGGGGACAGGCTGTGCCGCAAAAGCTGTTTATCAAAACCTTCGGTTGTCAGATGAACGAGTATGACTCGCAGAAGATGTATGACGTCCTGCACGAGTCTCACCAGTTCGAACTGACCGACAACGCCGAAGACGCCGATGTGCTGCTGTTGAATACCTGCTCGATCCGGGAAAAAGCCCAGGAGAAGGTGTTTTCGCAGCTGGGTCGCTGGCGTCCGTGGAAACAGCGTAACCCGCAACTGGTGATCGGCGTCGGTGGTTGCGTCGCCAGTCAGGAAGGCGACGCCATTCGAGAGCGCGCACCCTTTGTCGACATCGTGTTCGGGCCACAGACCTTGCACCGTTTGCCGCAGATGCTGCAGCAGGCACGTGCCAGCGGCGAGTCGGTGGTGGATGTGTCGTTCCCGGAAATCGAGAAATTCGACAATCTGCCGGAAGCACGCGCCGAAGGTCCGACCGCCTATGTCTCGATCATGGAAGGCTGTTCCAAATACTGCAGTTATTGCGTGGTGCCCTATACGCGCGGCACTGAAATCAGCCGGCCGTTTGACGACGTCATCGCCGAAGTGGCGCAGCTGGCCGCGCAGGGTGTGCGCGAGATCAATCTGCTTGGCCAGAACGTCAACGCTTATCGCGGCCTGATGCACGATGGCGATATCGCTGACCTGGCGCTGTTGATCCGTTATGTCGCGGCGGTCGACGGCATCGAACGCATCCGTTACACCACTTCGCATCCGGTGGAGTTTTCCGATTCCCTGATCGATGTTTATCGTGATGTGCCGGAGCTGGTCAGCTTTGTGCACCTGCCGGTGCAATCGGGTTCCGACAATATCCTGATGCAGATGAAGCGTGGTCACAGCGCCTGGGAATACAAACAGAAAATCAACCGACTGAAACAGGTGCGCCCCGGCATCACGATTTCCTCGGATTTCATTGTCGGTTTCCCGGGTGAGACCGAACAGGATTTCGAACACACTATGCGCTTGATTCGCGATATCGACTTTGATCATTCTTTCAGCTTTATCTACAGTCGCCGTCCCGGTACGCCGGCCGCTGACCTGGAAGACGACGTGCCGCTGGAAACCAAGCAGCGTCGCCTGAGCGAATTGCAAAACCAGATCAACAACCAGGCCATGCGCATCAGCCGTGCGATGGTGGGCAGCGTGCAGAAGCTGCTGGTTGAGCGTAAATCGAAAAAGGACGAAACGCAGCTGGCCGGTCGCACCGAAAACAATCGTGTGGTCAATTTTACCGGTCCGGCGGAGCTGATCGGTGAATTTGTCGATGTGGAAATCACCGAAGCCCTGCCCAATTCACTGCGCGGCCGCCTGCTGGATCAAGCGGATGCCGGCATCGCCCGGGCTGCCGGTTGATATCCGACACCGTTCCCAGCCACCAGGTTTTTAACTTGTCCGATAATCCCGCTTCCCTGAATTTGCAGTTGTCACCCGACGACAACGAACGGCTCGCCAACCTGTGCGGTCCGCTGGATCGGCATTTGCGCCAGATCGAAAGCCGGCTCGGCGTGGAGATCAGCAACCGTGGCAGCAGTTTTACCTTTTATGGCGAGGTCGCCTCGATCGAGCTGGCGCGCGATATCGTCAGCGGCCTGTATGCCAGCACGGCCGAAGAGGTGCTGACACCGGAAGCGGTCAATCTGTATCTCAATGAAACCGATATCGATGAGGTGATTGCCGAAGTAGCTGACAAGCCCGACTACCCGGAAGTAACCATCAAGACCAAACGCGGGCTGGTGCGCGGCCGCGGCAAGAGCCAGCAGGAATATCTGCACAAGGTGGTCACGCACGACATCAATTTCGGCGTCGGCCCGGCCGGCACCGGCAAGACCTATCTGGCGGTGGCCTGCGCGGTCGAGGCACTCGAGCGCGACCAGGTACGGCGCATCCTGCTGGTGCGCCCGGCAGTGGAAGCCGGCGAAAGACTCGGTTTTCTGCCGGGTGACCTGGCGCAAAAAATCGACCCCTACCTGCGGCCGCTGTACGATGCGCTCTATGAAATGCTGGGTTTCGAGCGTGTTAACAAGCTCATCGAGCGCAATGTCATCGAGGTGGCGCCATTGGCCTACATGCGCGGACGTACGCTCAACGATGCCTTTGTGATTCTCGATGAGGCGCAAAACACCACGCCGGAGCAGATGAAGATGTTTCTCACCCGCATCGGTTTTGGCAGCACCGCCGTGATCACCGGCGACGTCACCCAGGTGGATTTGCCGCGTGGGCAGAAATCCGGCCTGCGTCAGGCGATCGAGGTGCTGGCACAGGTCAAGGGCATCAGTTTCACCTTCTTCAGTGCCCGTGATGTGGTGCGCCACCAGTTGGTGCAGCGCATCGTGCACGCCTATGACGCGTTTGATCGCGAGCAGGGCAAGGACAGCGACAATGCCAGGGGCAATGGCCGTTCAGCTTGATATCCAGCGCGCTACGACCCTGCGCAAGCTACCGAATGATGCGGACTTCCAGCGCTGGGCCGAACTGGTGCTGGCCAGGCAGCATCCTGACGGTGCGGTCGTGCTGCGCATTGTCGACGAAGCGGAAATCCGCCAGCTCAACCGTGATTTTCGTGACAAGGACGCGCCGACCAATGTATTGTCTTTTCCATATGAAGCCACGGACCTGGAAAAACCGGCCGATGCTGATGATTTCACCGAAACGCAAGACGGCGCCGTTGGTGGCGAGTACCTCGGCGATCTGGTGATCTGCGCGCCGGTGGTCGAATCCGAGGCCTTGCGCCAGGGAAAAGCGGCGCAGGCGCACTGGGCGCATATGGTCATCCACGGTCTCTTGCATTTATTGGGTTATGATCATATATACGAAGCTGATGCCCAGGAAATGGAAGGGCTTGAGATCAAACTGTTGGCGCAACTGGGCTTTGCCAACCCGTATGAAATTACATAGACAATGACGAGCGACCATACGACCAACGGTTCGTCGCCAAAAAGCTGGATGGATCGAATCATCCAGCTGTTTGGCGGCGAACCGGAAGACAAGCAGGATATCGTTGAGATCCTGCAGTCCGCCAAGGATA
>JASFVP010000027.1:0-45764 GCA_050049775.1 Chromatiales bacterium | reverse complement strand
TGATAAGTTGAAATATGAAGATATGCCTCATGACTGGAGAGTGTCATCTGGTATTGAGGATGAAAACATATTTAAAACAATTATTGAAGGTAATGCGCGAATAAGGGAGGTTGTTAAGCAATACCGTTCTATTACGTTTGTTAACTCGTGGCATATCAAAGAGCATGAGTCTGCCGCAATGTGGAAAGTGTATTTGAGTAATAACGAAGGGATTGCTATTCAGTCTACTTATCAGCGATTGATTGACTCTCTATCCATATATGATGACTTCGAGGTCTATGTCGGTAGAATTAAATATATAGACTATGACAAAGAGGCAATCCCCATGGGGAATATTCTTTCTCCATATCTATATAAGCGAAAGAGCTTCGAATATGAGGACGAGTTACGAGCACTTATCTGGACGCCACAACATGGCAAAAACGACCTTCTTAATCCGCAAAATAATAAATTTTTAAATACACCCGGCTTATTGGTAGATGTCGATATCGAAAAGCTTATTGATAGTATATATGTTGCTCCAAATGCACCATCTTGGGTCCTGGAAGTAATTCGAGCAGTCACGAACAGGTTTGAAATAGATAAGGAAGTGAAGCAATCAAATCTATCGTCTACTCCAGTATACTGAAAACATATGTTGAGAAAATATTAATCGAACAAATCATCTCTATTCTCTGTCGCCATGAACCTACCCCGAAATAATTGTCGCCTTATTTCTACAATATTCTCTAACCACCTTCGTCGCATCTCCTCCAACAATCTGAAATTGTCGCAAATACGACAATCGATATTCTCCTGAAAATCCTTTAAAACCAGTCGTTTGTCGAATGGCATACGGATTGCTTTGTGTGTAGTAACGCTAACAAAGAGTCCTGCCCTACGATGAAGCAGAAAGACATCGCCGCTTTGCTGGATGAGCCGGCCTGTGCTCACAACAAGAAATCCAAGTCCGGTTGCGCCAAGCCGAAACCGGGAGCGACGGCGGGGGGCTGTGCGTTTGACGGGGCGCAGATCGCCTTGCTGCCGATTGCCGATGTGGCGCACATTGTTCATGGTTCGATCGCCTGTGCTGGCAGTTCCTGGGATAACCGCGGTACACGTTCCAGCGGTTCACGCCTGTTCCGTATCGGCATGACCACCGACCTGACCGAACAGGACGTCATCATGGGCCGTGGCGAGAAACGCCTGTTCCATTCGATCAAGCAGGCGGTGGAAAGCTACAAGCCCGCCGCCGTCTTTGTTTACAACACCTGTGTGCCGGCGCTGGTCGGTGACGACATCGAAGCCGTCTGCAAAGCGGCCGAGGAACGCTGGGGTACGCCGGTGGTGCCGGTGGACGCCGCCGGTTTCTACGGCACCAAGAACCTCGGCAATCGCATCGCCGGTGAATCCATGGTCAAGTACGTCTGCGGTACACGCGAACCGGACCCGTTGCCGCAAGCGGTACAACGTGACGGCATCCAGGTGCATGACATCACCCTGGTTGGCGAATACAACATTGCCGGTGAACTCTGGCATGTGCTGCCGTTACTCGATGAGCTTGGCCTGCGCGTGCTGTGCACGCTGTCGGGCGATGCGCGTTTCCGCGAAGTGCAGACCATGCACCGTTCCGAAGTCAACATGATGGTGTGTTCCAAGGCCATGATCAACGTCGCGCGCAAGCTGCAGGAAGCCTTCGGCACGCCCTGGTTTGAAGGCAGTTTTTACGGTGTGCGTGACGTGTCGCAGGCGTTGCGTGATATCGCCCGACTGATCAACGACGACGATCTGACAGCGCGCACCGAAGCGCTGATCGCGCGTGAGGAACAGCGTATCGATGCACAGCTCGAACCCTGGCGCGAACAGCTCCGCGGCAAGAAAGTGCTGCTGTACACCGGCGGCGTGAAGTCCTGGTCGGTGATCGCTGCGCTGCAGGATCTAGGCATGGAAGTGGTCGCCACAGGCACCAAGAAATCCACCGAGGAAGACAAGGCGCGCATTCGCGAGCTCATGGGCAAGGATGCGCTCATGCTGGAAGACGGCAACCCGCGCGCGCTCATCAATATTGTGCGCGAGAACAATGTTGATGTGCTGATCGCGGGCGGCCGCAATATGTACACCGCGCTGAAGGCGCGCATTCCGTTTCTCGACATCAATCAGGAGCGCGAGTTCGGTTATGCCGGTTATGCCGGAATGGTCGAGCTGGCGCGGCAACTGGTGCTGACCATCGACAGCCCGGTGTGGCCGGCGGTGCGCCAGTCAGCGCCGTGGCATGTCAAAACGTCACAGGAGGCCTTCAGCCATGGTTGAAATCAACAAACGCAAAAAAGCTTTGTCGGTCAGCCCGCTCAAGGCGAGCCAGACCATCGGCGCGGCGCTGGCGTTTCTCGGCTTTCATCGTTCCATTCCGATGCTGCACGGTTCGCAGGGCTGCACCGCGTTTGGCAAGGTGTTTTTCGTGCGCCATTTCCGTGAGCCGATTCCGCTGCAGACTACGGCCATGGATCAGGTCACGACCGTCATGGGTTCCGAGGACAGCGTGGTCGAGGGCCTGAAGACGATTGCTGAAAAAAACAGTCCGTCATTGCTGGGTGTGCCGACCACGGGTCTGGCCGAAACCCAGGGCAGTGACGTCAACATGGCGGTCAAGGATTTCCGCAAACAGTATCCGCAGTTCGATGCGATTCCGGTGGTGCCGGTGTCGACGCCGGACTATACCGGTTGTCTCGAAACCGGTTTTGCCAAGGCGCTGGAAGCCATTATCGAAACCCTGGTGCCGCCGGCGGAAGCGGCCGGCACCCAGCCCGGAAAACGCCGCCGCCAGGTCAATGTGCTGGTTGGTTCGTTTCTGACGCCGGGCGATCTTGAAGAACTCAAGGACATCATCGAAAGCTTTGAACTGCGCCCGCTGTTGCTGCCAGACCTGTCCGATTCACTTGACGGCCATCTGGGTGAAGACGAGTTCTCACCGCTGACCATTGGCGGTACGCCGGTCAGCGAATTGCAAACCGTGGGCGATTCGGCCGCAACCCTGGTGATCGGCCATTCGATGTTCAAGGCAGCGGACAAATTACAGCAACTGACCGGTGTGCCGGATTATCGCTTCGATCACCTGATGGGCCTGCAGGCGATGGATGCCTTCATTGATACGCTGCATCGTCTGGCAGATGAGCCGGTGCCGTACCGGCTGGAACGCCAGCGTGCGCAGTTGCAGGACGCCATGCTGGACACGCATTTTATGCTGGGCATGGCACGCTTTGCCGTGGCGGGCGATCCCGATCTGCTGAATGCCTTCAGCGAGTTGCTGGGTGGCGTCGGTGCCGAAGTGGTTGCCGCCGTTGCGCCGGTGAATGCGCCGGTGCTCAAGCAGTCTGCGCTCGAGCTGGTGCAGATCGGTGATCTCGAGGATCTGGAAAAACTTGCACGCGAACAGCAGGCCGAAGTGCTGATCACCAATTCGCACGGTGCGGAATCGGCCGAACGGCTCGGCATTCCGTTGCTGCGCGCCGGCTTCCCGCAGTACGACCTGCTCGGCGGCTACCAGAAAA
The DNA here is from genome assembly GCA_050049775.1 of Chromatiales bacterium. Lineage (GTDB taxonomy): Bacteria > Pseudomonadota > Gammaproteobacteria > Chromatiales > Chromatiaceae > JABDQZ01. The sequence goes on along the minus strand of JASFVP010000027.1, from coordinate 42,237 downwards.
CCTGGATCGGTTATCGCGGCACACGCCAGACATTGTTTGATCTGGCCAACATTCTGCTGTCGCTGGAGAAGGGTGAGATTCATCCGTACCACTCCATATATGGGCAGAAACCTGAATACAACGAGGTGGCAAATGACTTTAACGAGGCGCCTGCAGTTGGTGGGCTGCAACACTGATTCCGAAAGCGGGGCAGAGTGGATGTCGACAGCTTTGAAAGTGGCATTCGCCACCAGCGACATGAAACACGTTGACCAGCATTTCGGCGCGGCGCAGTCGTTCGCGATTTATGCGCTGGACCAGGAACAGGTGTGTTTTGTCGAAGCAGCCGAGTTCGGTCAGCTCGACATGGACGGTAACGAGGACAAGCTGGCGGCCAAGATCGATGTGCTGAAGGACTGCATCGCGATCTACAGCCAGGCGGTTGGTGCATCGGCGATCAGCCAGTTGAAGGCGAAAAACATCCAGCCGGTAAAAGTGTCACCGGGCGCGGACATCCGTGAGTTGCTGGCTTCGCTGCAGGAAGAACTGCGCCAGGGTCCGGGCAGCTGGCTGGCCAAGGCCATCGCCAGCACCATGCCGGTTGATCCGGCACGCTTCGACCAGATGGAAGACGAAGGCTGGGAAGAGTAAGGGCATGCTGGAAGAGAACGCCACCGTAGTGCAATGCGATGCTGACACCGTTGTGGTGGAGACGATCTCACGCAGCAGTTGTTCGCATTGTTCGGCCGGCAGTTGCGGCACATCGGTACTGGGCAGTTTTTTTGGCCTGCGGCGTAACCTGCTGCAGTTGCCCAGGACAATCGACGTACAACCCGGCGACCAGGTGGTGGTCGGCATCCCGGATACCTTGCTGGTGAAGGCTTCCGTGTGGGCGTACCTGGCGCCGGTGCTGTGCATGATCGGTGCGGTGCTGGTGGCTGTGACACTTGGCGCCGAAGACGTGGAACAGGCCATGTTTGCCTTGCTCGGCCTGGCCGGTGGGTTTTATGGCGTGCGTTATGTGCTGCAGCGCAGCGCACAACGACACCAGTATGTGCCGGTGCTGTTGCGTCGGCAGTTGTTGACGTCGGTCGGCATTGACACGGTCGGTCTGCACAAGCCGACGCATTGATATTGATTTAACTGAACAAGAGGGAAACACCATGAGTGAAGCAGCATTGGCAATTGAACAGGGCGATCCGGTACTGGAAACCGATTTTGCCAAAGAGATGGTGCGCCAGATGCGCGCTGTCGATACCTACGGTACCTATGATGAATGGCCGGTGGAAAAGATTCTCGAGCCGTTTGTGCTGACCAAGGAAAAGAAACGCGACATCCCGGTGGTGGGTGATCCTGACGAAATCGTCATGGCGCGCGTCAAGGCCTTCTACAACGCCATCTCGGCGCTGATCGAAAAGGAATGTGGCCTGATGGCGGTACCGATGATCAACCTGACTCACGAAGGTTTCGGTCGCGCCCTGATCACGGTCGGCAAGCTGGTGGTGATGGACAAGACCCTGCGTGATGTACATCGCTTTGGTTTTCCGACGCTGTCAAAAATGAAAGACGAAGCCGACAAGCTGCTGTCGGTTGCCCTGGAAATCATCGGCCAGCATTCCGATGTCGCGGGTATGTGAGTAAACAGCGGAGCAATGAGTATGACTGAAGAAGAACTGAAAGCCATGCACAAGGCGGTGAAGAAAGCCAAGCGCATCGCCAGTGAAAAAGCCAGTGAGTTGCACGACCTGGTGGAAGACCGCCTGCCGGCAGCCTATGAAGATATCCCGGCCGTGGCGCAGGCGACCTATGATGCCTGCGAAGCCTGGGCCCAGGCCGAGGCTGCGTATAAAGCGGCCGAAGCCGAAATGGCGTGAGCCGGTAAACCCGAGGAAGCAGTTATGACAATGATTACCGGACTCACCCGTGGTGGTGAGGAATACACGCCCGAGTTTGTCATGGAAATCAATCAGGCCAGTTGCATCGGCTGCGGACGTTGTTTCAAGGTGTGTCCGCGCGATGTGTTTGACCTGATCGAACGTGATGATGTTGAGGCACTGGCCGACGACTATGACGATGGTTACGACGACTATGACGATGATGACGATGACGGTTTCTCCGATGACACCGCCATGGTCATGAGTCTCAAGGATGCGATGGACTGTATCGGTTGCGGTGCTTGCGCACGCATCTGTCCGAAAAAATGTTTTACCCATGAAGCCAAGGCCGCCGCTGCGGCCTGAATGAGGAATAACATCCATGCCAAAACCTGAAAAACACGTATTCGTCTGTGTGCAGAATCGGCCGTTGGGCCACCCGCGGCCATCGTGCGGGCAGAAAAACTGTGCTGAAGTCGCCGAGGAATTTTATATGCAGCTGCAGCAGAAACAGCTGTTCGACAAGGTACAGGTGACGACCACCAGTTGCCTGGGGCCGTGCAGTGAAGGCCCGTCGGTGCTGGTGTATCCCGAAGGCATCATGTACGGCGGTGTGACCAAGCAGGACGTTGCCGAAATCTTCGAAGCGCATCTGCAGAACAACCAGCCGGTTGAACGCTTGCAGGTGGCCAAGGAGTTCTGGGGTTGACGCTGCACAGCCTGGCGCGCGACGAGGTGGTGTTTGGTTTCGGTATAGACGCCGAGGCCAATGTGCATCTGCAGCGTGCGGCATCGCTGGTGACATCACGTCCGGATTCGTTGCAGGCATTGCTGGATGCACAACAGGCATCGCCGCAGCAGCTGGAAGTGTTGACAGCGCTGTACAAGTTTTACTTTTATCAGGGTGATATCGATAACGCCGAGGCGACGGTGCTGCGTTCCTTGCAAACCGCAGCCACACAGGCCGGTTTTGTTAATGACTGGCAAGCGTTGTCGCCTGATGCCGCCGACTGGAGCGATCCGCGTGGCGCTGCTCGCGCCTATCTGTACGCACTCAAGGCGCTGGCATTCATTCGTCTGCGCCAACTGCGTGCGGATGAAGCCCAACAGATTTTGCTCAGTTTGCAGCGCCTTGACCCGGACGATCAGGTTGGCGCCGATGTGATTCGTGATTTGCTGGAAGGTTTGCAGGATGATTCTGATGAGTGATGAAGAACTGGACCGGCGTTATGCGCAGGTCGAACCACTGGCCGAGCGTATCGCCCAGTCTCTGCAGCGGGAAATTGACAAGCTGGGTTTTGCCGATTATGAGCTGGAGCTGTTGCCGCCGGCCGATGCGATTTACCGACTCGAAAAAGATACCGCCAGTGGCGAGTATTCCCTGATTGGCGACTGGCTCAATGACATGGGCCTGAAAATGGGCACGCTGGTGTTTCATGCCGACGGCAGTTTTTTTGCCGAGCAGGACATCGTGTTGCGCCATCCCCTGAAACCGCGCTGGTTTGTCGAGGCGGTCAACGCCTGGGGCAAGGGCGAGGAAATCAAGGCGGAAGCCCGCTTGCTGGCATTGCCCGAATAACGCCCGATGGATTTTCGCGTCATTCTTTATCACAAGCAGGCCACCAGTGCGCGCTTGCGTTTTGTGTTGTTCGATAACAAGACGGTGCTGGCGTTCGGGGCTGTGCCGAAGCTGGTGCAATTGATCGATGATGGTGTCGGCAAGACCACGATTCATCCGACGGCGGTGATGCGCCAGACCGAACAACTCATCGGCCTTGAGGAAGGCAGCCTGAAAGCCGAAGCCGAGTACCAGCACGCCGTGGAAATTCCGGGTGCGACTGTGCAGATTCTACTGGCCAATATCACCACCATAGACCCGCCGTTTGCCGAGGTGGAAAAGGCCGGTGCCGATTTCATCGACCTGACCCAGGCGCGCGGCCTGCCGCAGCATGAGCTGGAGTTACTGCGCCATGCCTATGAACTGGTGCTGGGTGGTTGAAAGCGACATCTGGCTGAACATTGTTTGTCGCAAAGCCGACAAAATCAGCTTGCCATGTACAGGGCAACTTTTTAGAGCCCGCTAACTGCCGGTAATTCCAGCTAAAAAATCGGTCAGGCAAGCCATGCATTCAATGGCATAGGGTTTGCATTTGACAGTTTAAAGTCACCAATAGGGGGCTAGTAAATCCCCTGGCTTTAGCCGGCATAAATGCCCCCTCTCCCCTCAGGGGAGAGGGTTGGGGTGAGGGGTCACATTCAGCGCTATTCAACCCTCACCCTGGCCCTCTCCCAATCTTGGGAGAGGGGACAGTCGGCCGAATGGTCGACCAATCCGGCTTTCAGCCGTAATTTGAAGCCATCGGCTTTTAGCCGGTGGAGTGTCTACAGCTATTTTTCTGGAGAGTTGTGATGCCAGTATCCCGTCGTTCCTTCCTGGCCGGTTGTCTCGGTGCCGGCGCATTTACACTGCTGGCCAGGCATCATGTGAATACACCCGTACATCGTGAGCGCTGGTACCAGTTTGGTACGCTGGTGGATGTCAGCATCGCCGAAGACGATGAGCAACGTGTCAACACGGCCTTGACGCAACTGGCTAGCGAGTTCCGCCAGAGAAACCACGACTGGCATCCGTGGAAAGCCGGCCTCATGGGTGACATCAACCAGGCGTTTGTGCGTGGTGAAAGCATTGCCGTGGACCAGTTGATGAAAGACATGATTCATGAAATCACCGCATTGCACATTGCCAGTGATGGTTTGTTCAATCCGGCCATCGGCAGGATTGTTGCCCTGTGGGGTTTTCACGGCAGCGATGCGCCAGACTGGCAACCGCCTGAACACGCCGACATCGACGCGGTACTGGCCAGCAGACCTTCGCCGCTGGATCTGCAGTTAAACAATAGCCAGTTGTTGTCACGCAATTCGACCGTACAACTCGACCTGGGCGGTTATGCCAAGGGTTATGCGTTAAAGCTTGGTATGCAGTTACTGAAAGCAGCCGGTATTGAAAACGCCGTTATCAACGCGGGCGGTGACCTGGTCACCAGCGGTAATCAAGGCAGCCGCCCATGGCAGATCGGTATCCGCCATCCACAAAAACGCGGCGCGATTGCCTGGGTGGAAAGTTCAGAGTCCGAAGCCATCTTCACTTCGGGCAACTACGAACGCTTTCATGAAAAAGACGGCGTGCGTTATGCACACATCCTCGATCCGAAAACCGGTCGGCCAGTAGACCAGATATCATCTGCCACAGTCATCCATGACAACGCCGCATTTGCCGATGCCGCCGCGACGGCACTGGTAGTGGCCGGCACAAAAGACTGGCTGGATACTGCAGCAGCGCTGGGTATTGAACAGGCAATGATCGTGGATGCGCATGGAAAAGTGCAGATGACACCGGCGATGGCTTATCGGACGAATGTTCTCGCCTGACAGGGTAAGCGCAACATCGGATCGTTATCACTGTTTTATTGACCATAGTGTGTGAAATACATTGCCATATTCCTGTTACCTGGCAGCAAATTGTCGAGACATAGATAAACACCTATAGGAAGGATATAAATTATCGAATAAACATAAAGCCTCGTTAATCGTAGACTCTTCTCGTCATCAATGTCAGCAGGCGAATGGTTATGATGAGGCAGTTTAATCTCCACACTCATGTGAAGATCGTACAGGTAGCGGAATCAAATTCGGCAAGCCTGTTCCATGCAGCTGCGAAAGAGCAGGGGTGACGATATGTTGTTAGTCGACTCCCTGTTAATCCTCATGGTTTCTGTACCATTTGCAGCCGCCATCCTGGCGCAGCTGGTGGTGTACCGTCTGCAGCATGCCACGGTTCACATCAGTGTGGCAGCTTCGATCATCACATTCGCAATCACACTTTCATTATTGACCCTGGCGTTACTTGGTGAGCCCACGCGCGAACTTCAGCTGGGATTATCCTGGGGGTTTCTGCTGTTTGATCCACTCAGCAGCCTGATGGCTTTTGTTATCGCTACCATCAGTATGCTGGTACATCTTTATTCGCGGCGCTACATGGCGGAAGAGCGTGGCTATCCGCGCTTCTTTATCCTGCTGGGGCTGATGACTTCGGCATTGTTGCTGATGGTGAGCGCCGCTGACCTGGTGACGCTTTTGATTGCCTGGCATCTGATTGGTGTGTTGCTTTACTTTTTGCTGGGTTATGACTCCGCGAGCCGTGAAGCTCACCGTTTTGCCTCCTGGACACTGTTGACCTATCGCTTTGGCGATCTGCCTTTATTACTGGCCGCCGCGTTGCTGTATCAGGCGTTCGATACCTGGTCATTGCAAACCATTTTTGCGCAAATCCAGATGGCGCCTGACACGCGAACCCTGTTTGACTTGCCATTGACGGAAACCGTGGCTGCGCTGGTTGCGTTATCGGCGTTCGCGCGTTCGGCCCAGTTCCTGCTGCACACCTGGTTGCCCTATACCATGAGTGGGCCGACACCGGTATCCGCCTTGATGCATGCCGGCATCGTGAACGCGGGAGGCTTTCTGATTAATCGTTTTGCACCGCTGTTTCTGCATACCGACTCGGTACTGCACTGGGTATTTGTTGTCGGTCTGGTGACTGCGGTGATCGGTTCTGTGCTGATGCTGGCGCAGAACGACATCAAGAAGGCACTGGGTTACTCCACCATGGGGCAGATGGGTTTCATGATCATGGAATGTGGTGTCGGTGCCTTTTCGCTGGCGATTTATCATCTGATTGCGCATGGCCTGTTCAAGGGTACGTTATTCCTCAGTGCCGGCGGAGTCATCAATCATGCGCGACAGGATGATGGTGTGCCGAAGGATGATCTGTATACCTTTGTGGTCGAGCGTCGTCCGGCCATGTTGAAGCGCCCGTGGTTGCTCATGGCTGCGGTCACGTTAATCGTACCTATCGTGATACTGACCATCGCACACATGCTGGTTGCCGGTGATTATTTCCACCAGCAGGGTGCCGTTGTGCTGTTGTTCTTCGGTTGGGTCACCGGTGCGCAGCTCATTTTTGCAACCTATCGTATACGTACGGAAAATATCTGGCGGCTTATGGGCCTGATCCTGGTGTCGTTTGCGATCGTGGTACTGGGTTATGCCTTTATCAGTCATGCCTTCGAGCTGTTTCTCTATCCGGACGAGGCGATGCGTTCCGGTATCTATGAGGCTGCCGGCATCGATATCCTGTGGTTCGATGCCCTGGTCATCATGCTTACACTCATGGTGGTTTTTGGCTGGCTGGCAGCCTATTACACCGAACAATATGGCCGTCACCTGAAAGCCAGGGCACGGCAGATGCGCCAGAATTTCTATACCTTGCTGGCGCGCGAGTTCTTCGTGGTCACCCTGTATCGCCGCTTGTCCGAAATCCTTCTGAGCAGTGCGACACGCCTGAATGTCTTATTGAGGTGGTATTGATATGGAGTACTTACTGGCGGCCGTCTTTCTGCCGATATTTCCATTCAGCATAGTGTTTAACGCGCTATTTGCGCGTATCGAAAATTACGCCTTGCGAATGCTGCTGCTGGTTACCTGGCCTGCCGCCGGGATTTACCTGGTCTCGCAACTGGGGGGCAAGCCGCCACAATGGATTATCTACTGGGCGGCATTCACCGCACTTTTGTACGCCTTTCGTTCGCTGGTGATGCGCGAGCTGAATCGGTGGACGGCATATATTGCCACGTCGATTTGGGCATTGCTGTGGCTGGATTTCCTGCCGCAGAGCGAAAGCAGTTCGCCATGGGTCATTGCCCTGGCACTGGCGGTGCCGCTGGTGTTAATGCCCTGGATATCCGGGCAAATCAAGAAACGCTTCGGTGGCGCCTATGCCGGTACCGTGAACAGCCTGGCGATCACTGTTCCGCGTTTGTCGATCTTGCTGGTTTTTATCATCCTGGCTGCTATCGCAACGCCGGTATTCCCCGGATTTTTTGCCCTGCTGGGCATGGTGAACAATTTACTGCCGGTTAATCCACTCGTGGCTGTCGGTATATTGCTGGTGTGGTTACTGTGGACATGGTCGGGTATCAGAGTCATACAGGGCCTGATCGTGGGACCCGGCAATGACTCATACAGTGAAACAGGTACAGACGATATCAACCCGGCGCTGCTGGTTGTCGTGACGCTTCCACTCATCGCCTACGTAATCGTCGGTTTGAGCCTATCAGGAGAACTGCTGTGACAATGCCACTGGGAAGAAATCTGAGTATCCGATCAATGGTGTATATCGCGGCTGAGCAGGTGCCGTTTTTCTGGCCCATGCGTGCCTTTATTCACCACAACCCATTGCATGGTCTCGAACACCTGCCATTTGACCAGGCGGTGGAAAAGGGCGCGAGTCTGTTTCATGCACGCAGTTTTTTACCCAGGAGTACATACCGGCATTACCTCAGTAAAGGTGAGGTCGATCTTGACGCAATGCTGGAGACTGTGCGTCGGTTTGTAGCGAACCGGCAAGACGATGTGCCACTTGATCTGGTGCAATGGATCATCAGTGACATGACCGGGGCGGACAGCCCTGTTGTCGAAACCGTAACGCTGGCATCGGTTGAGGATATACAACAGTCGATGCATGGCAATGAATTAGCAGCATCAGGCCATCTCGATCTGGGTGCACTTAAGCAAAGACTGTCGCAAGAACTGTTGCATGGGCGTTTGCTTTATGAGGTTGTCGATGAACTCTATGCAACCGGCATCGGCAGCGAACTGGATGAGGGAGTGATTCGCGCCAACCTCGATTTTTTTGATGAGGGCCAGTCGGTGTGGCATATGCCCAACCGTGAAAAGGGATTCTTTCATGCCTGGCTGAAGGTGGCCGGACGTGATGTGAACCGCACGATTCAGGGCCTGATCGGCAAGGCTGCAGATGCAGTTGCAATGGAGCCGGAAAATATCATTGCCCGTGTTCTCGATGAATTGAAAATTGCAGAAGAGGACTGGATTAACGTCCTGACCCAGGAATTTACCCGTTTGCATGGTTGGGCTGGTTTTATTCGCTGGCGCTCGAGCAATAACCAGTATTTCTGGCAGCAACAATATCCTGCGGACCTGGTGGATTACCTGGCGATGCGCCTGTTACTGGAGCTGACCCTGCTGCAGAAACACAGCCGTAAAGGTGTGCCCCAGACCATGGATGATCTGAAACAGGCCATCGACAGCAAGCCGATGGAAGTCTATTTGCGTCAGCAGTTGGGCAGACCGGATCTCATCGTGGCAATGGCACAACAGATTGAAGAGGTGCTGCATACACCAAAGAGTCCGGGACTGGAACGGATCTATCTGCAGTACATCCATAAAAAGCGCGTGCTGGAAGCGCATCGACAGGCCAGCAAACTGCTGGCTATGGCAGAAAAACTCGAGGTCGTTGAACTGCTGCAATCACTGGATGGCGATAGCTTCCAACGATTCTACAAGACCCTGCAGGATGCCAGGCGTAAAGAGGGAATGTTCTGGCTGCAGGCAATGGAATCCCATGCCTCTGGCCGGCTGTTGCAGGGCCTGACCCTGCAGACACCGCCGCCGCGTGACAAGCGGCCTTTTGCCAAGGCGCTGTTTTGTATCGATACAAGATCAGAGCGCATCCGCCGTCACCTTGAATCCGTCGGCGATTACCAGACCTACGGCATTGCCGGTTTTTTCGGTGTACCGGTGAGCTTCATGGAATTGGGCAAAGGCAGTGAAAATCATCTCTGTCCGGTGCTGTTAAAGCCAAAAAATCTGGTGATGGAAATGACCCAGGCGGCCAGTGTGGACATGGCGGCATTATCCACGCTGGAACATGCCATGCATGAGCTGAAGGAATCCGTGCTTACACCGTTCGTGACAGTCGAGGCGATCGGCCTGCTGTTTGGATTTGACATGATCGGCAAGACATTGATGCCGAGCAGTTATAACCAGTGGCGCAAGAAATTGCATGAAGCCAAGCCGCCGACGCATTTGATGCTTGACAAGATCAGTCGCGAACAGGCGGATTCGGTGGTGCGTGCAGTTCAGCGGGCAGTAATCATGAAGGCGGTTTCACTGGAATTTCACGTCGAAGTCGAGCGTATTTCAGACAGAATGGTAAAGGAACTGCGTGAAGCGGCTTTGCATCATCAAGCCGAGTGCCCGGAATTCAGTCGTGAAATGAAACTGGATGAGGAAGCGGTACAGGTCTTTATACAACGCTTGCGCGATGACTACAGGATTAACCAGAAGTTTGCGCAGCTGCAGCTCGAGCGCCTCGGGCGTATCGGCTTCACCCTTGAAGAGCAGACGCGATTTGTTGCTGTGGCCCTGCAGTCCATTGGGCTGGCGGATGAATTTTCACGCTTTATCCTGATGGTCGGTCATGGCAGTAGCTCGGAGAATAACCCTTACGAATCGGCGCTCGATTGTGGCGCATGTGGCGGCAGTCATGGGCTGGTCAGCGCGCGCGTCATCACACAAATGGCGAACAAGCCGGAAGTACGCCAGCGCCTGCGCGACCAGGGTATTGATATCCCGGATGACACCTGGTTTGTTCCCGCGCTGCATAACACGACCACAGATGAGATAACCTTGCACGACCTGGCGCTGCTGCCGCCATCGCATCTGGTCTATCTGGATCGCCTGCGTGAGGGGCTGGTGTCGGCATCACGACTGAGTGCACAGGAACGACTGCCCACCCTGCAGGCAGACAGCAAGCCGGTGGATCCGGTTCATGCCGTTAAAAACGCACGCCGTAATTCACTGGACTGGTCGCAGGTCAGGCCGGAATGGGGTTTGTCACGTAACGCGTATTTTATCATCGGCCGAAGGGCACTCTCCCAGGGCAAGACACTGGATGGCCGCGCCTTCCTGCATTCCTATGATTACCGGCTCGATCCAAAGCGACGACTGCTGGAAAACATCCTCACCGGTCCGCTGGTCGTGGGGCAGTGGATCAACATGGAGCATTATTTTTCCACCGTTGACAACGAACGTTTCGGCAGCGGCAGCAAGGTCTATCACAATGTCGCCGGACGCTTCGGTGTGATGACCGGCAACTACAGCGACCTGCGTACCGGACTGCCATCGCAAACGGTACTGAAAAACGGACAACCCTATCACCAGCCGATGCGCCTGATTACGGTCATCGAAGCGCCATTCGAAATGGCCACCAGGGCAGTAGAGAACGTGGCCGCCGTCAAACGCCTGGTCCGCAACGAATGGATACGCCTGCTGATCATCGATCCGGAAACTTCACTGGTGTCTGTCTATGAGAATGGCGCATGGCAGCAGCAGGATTTTGTGACGCAAAGCGTGGAACCCGACAGACAGGAGGCGATCAACGCATGAAAAATCTGAATTTCAGTCCACTCAAGAAAATGGAAATCATCCTCGGTGGTGAGCACAGCAGTTTTGCCACAGACCTGCTCGATCGTGCCGGGGTAAAAGGCTATACGATATTCAATAACCTTTCGGGCAAGGGCAGTCACGGCTTTCACGAGGGCCATCTCATGTTCAACGAAGACGATGTGTTGATCATGATTGTTGCCGCTGTTCCGGAAGACCTGGTGAATCCGATCCTGGAAGGTTTCGCACCGTTCTATAACGAACACTCCGGCGTCGTGTTTATCTCGGATATCCAGGTTACCAGACTGGTGAAATTCAAAGGCTAGGCGATTTTCTTAAGTATAGAGAATGCTAGATGGGTTCGACATTTATTATTTATTGGTAGCAGTGAAGACCTTCCCGTAACCTGAAAATCCAACTCCATGGATTTGCAGGATATACATGCTTTCTCCAAAACTCCGCGCAGACTGTGCATTGAATACTCACCATGATTGAGCTGAGAACCTATGTATTTATCGACTCGTTGCAGCCCCAGCTCGCAGAGTTGATGGCGTCGGTATCGCAGGGGTTTCCACCTGTGCCGGGGGATTCCTGCCTGTGGGTGGAGGTTGCACCAGGTATGGCGGTGCATCGGGTGACCGATATAGCTCTGAAAGCCACACAGGTGAAGCTGACCCAGCAGGTGGTGGAGCGTGCCTTTGGCTCCATGGTCATTCATTCACGGTCGCAGGCGGATGTTCGATCGGCAGGGGAAATCCTGTTGTCCAGTATGGGCACCCAGTTCGATGAGCGCGATAAATGCATCATCGAATGGCAGGAGATTATTCGTGGTATGACGTCGGATCATACGGTTTTGATTAATCGGCAGCACCGCGGCGGCTCCATGATGATTCCGGGTGAGAGCATGTTCATCCTGGAAACCCAGCCGGCTGGTTACATCGTCTACGCGGCAAACCAGGCGGAGAAGGCCGCCAATATCAAGCTGGTCGATTGCCGTGCAGTGGGGGCCTATGGGCGTCTGACACTGGCCGGTCGTGAGGCAGATGTCGAAGAAGCGGCCGCAGCCGCGGTGGCTGCGGTGCAGAATCCTCCGGGAACCTGACATGCACCGCCAGGATTTATTGAACCGTCTTCGCAACTACCGCGCCAGCTTCATGGAAGAACGCGCCTACGTACAACGGGCTATTTCCTATATCCAGAACAACCCGGACTGTTTTGAGCGCGAGCATGGACCAATACATATCACGGCATCAGTCTGGGTGGTTAATCCCGACCGCGACCGGATACTCATGGTTCACCACGGGAAGTTGCATCAATGGTTCCAACCTGGTGGTCATGCCGATGGTGATGCCGATGTGCTACAGGTGGCGCTCAAGGAGGCCTCGGAAGAAACCGGGCTGAATGCCGGGCATATCCATCTGCTATCTCCCGAGATTTTTGACGTGGATATTCATGATATTCCAGCGATTGGTAGCTTTACGCCTCATGGGCATATTGATATCCGCTTCCTGGTGGAAATTGATGACAGCCTGACAGTGCCGGGAAGTCATGAGTCGCATGAGGTACGCTGGATTGAGCTTTACCAGGTGACATCCTTTAATAATTTTCGTTCAACCTATCGTATGGTTGAAAAGACCCGTCGCTTGCGTTTTTCGTCACTCACAAAACTCGCTATCTAATTTGCTTGATGGTTGAAATGCCGTGTCGGCTTTCAAGAGTATTGCCCGTGTTCGATTTCATATTTGTGTTCTGACAGAAAAATTATTTCGATTTTTATGGGGGCAGACATTGATATTCAGGCGTTAATCAATCGATATAGACAGACCTCTATGTGTCATCAATAAAATATCGATTGGTTTATAGGTCTGAAGATTCTTATGCTCTCTCCACGCTTTAAAAAGCAACGATTTTATAAAACGTTTAACGATTTAAAACGGTTAACTACAGGAGCCAAATATGTCGATCAAAAGCTATGACGCCGGCGTTAAAGAATATCGTGATATGTACTGGACACCGGACTATGTGCCTCTCGATACCGATCTGCTTGCATGTTTTAAATGTACCGGTCAGCCTGGTGTGCCACGTGAGGAAGTAGCCGCTGCGGTAGCCGCAGAATCATCCACAGGTACCTGGAGTACCGTGTGGTCAGAACTGTTGACCGACCTGGAATATTACAAGGGACGTGCCTACCGGATTGAAGACGTACCCGGTGATAGCGAATCTTTCTATGCATTCATCGCCTATCCACTGGATCTGTTCGAAGAGGGCTCCATTGTCAACGTGCTTACCTCGCTGGTAGGTAACGTATTTGGCTTCAAGGCGCTGCGGCACCTGCGTCTTGAGGATATTCGTTTCCCGATTGCCTACATCAAGACCTGCGGTGGTCCGCCTGCCGGAATCCAGCTTGAGCGTGATCGTCTGAACAAGTACGGCCGTCCGATGCTGGGTGCGACCATCAAGCCGAAGCTGGGCCTTTCCGCCAAAAACTATGGCCGCGCGGTTTATGAATGCCTGCGTGGTGGCCTGGATATGACCAAGGACGACGAGAACGTTAACTCACAGCCATTTATGCGCTGGCGTGACCGTTTTGAATTCGTTGGCGAGGCTATCCAGAAAGCGCAACAGGAAACCGGTGAGCGCAAGGGTCACTACCTGAACGTTACTGCACCAACACCGGAAGAAATGTATGAACGCGCCGAGTTCGCCAAGGAGGTTGGTTCACCAATCATCATGCATGACTTCCTCACAGGTGGTTTTACCGCCAATACAGGTCTTGCCAACTGGTGCCGCAAGAATGGCATGTTGCTGCACATCCACCGTGCCATGCATGCGGTCATCGACCGGCATCCGAAACACGGTATTCACTTCCGCGTACTGGCAAAGTGTCTGCGTCTTTCCGGGGGCGACCATCTGCATACCGGTACCGTCGTCGGCAAGCTCGAAGGTGACCGTAATTCCACACTTGGCTTTGTCGACCAGTTGCGTGAATCGTTTGTTCCTGAAGACCGGTCACGAGGTGTGTTCTTTGATCAGGACTGGGGGTCTTTGCCGGGTGTATTCGCGGTTGCTTCAGGTGGTATCCACGTATGGCACATGCCGGCACTGGTTACCATCTTCGGCGACGACTCCATGCTGCAGTTCGGTGGTGGTACCCAGGGGCACCCATGGGGTAATGCCGCCGGCGCCGCCGCCAACCGTGTTGCGCTTGAGGCTTCAGTAAAGGCGCGTAACGAAGGTCGTGAAATCGAGAAGGAAGCACGCGACATCCTGACCGAAGCCGCCAGGACCAGCCCTGAGCTGGCGATCGCCATGGAGACCTGGAAAGAAATCAAGTTTGAATTCGATACCGTTGACAAACTGGATGTCGGTTGACCGGCTACGCAGCAGACAGATTTTGAAGCAAACAAATTAGTGAGGAATACATGATGGATATGAATAACCAGATGGGTGACTTTCAAACCGCCAACACACTTGAGACCTTTGGTTTCCTGCCAAAGCTGACCCAGGAAGAAATCTATGACCAGATCGCTTACCTGATCAGCCAGGGCTGGACGCCGGCGATCGAGCACGAGCATCCCAGCCGTGCGACCAATCATTACTGGACTATGTGGAAGCTACCGATGTTTGGCGAGCAGACCCTGGAAAATGTGGTTACCGAACTTGAAACCTGTCGTCGCGCATATCCGGATCATCACATCCGCCTGCTCGGCTATGACAACTATACCCAGAGTCAGGGAACCGCCTTTGTCGTATACGAAGGCACCTCAAGGTAATTCCGACCGGGAAGTATTGTTAATAACTGATCGGCGAACTTTTAGGTTTACATGGCGAGGACTCACATGACACAGACAGCAACTACAAAGGGTAACAGCAGCCGCGCTTATGCATTGGCCAGGCGGAAGGCAATGTCTGGTTCCGGCAAGGCGGCCATACAGCGGGCGTCTGCTTCCAGTGGCGGATCCTCATCAGCGACTACAACGGCTTCTTCCCCGTCAAAGACTTTACCTTCTGCGGCCAGGACAGTCGCTGCGCGTAGCAGTAATGGCAGCAGTAGCAGGGCGGCTTCCCTTGCCCGTCGTCGCGCCATGTCGACGCAAGGCAAATCAGGAGTCAGCAGCAATGATCGCACACGTACAATGGAAAAGCGGACAGGTGTGAAAGCAACATCGGCCAAGCCGTCTGAGTCTGCTGCGACAAGTGCTGATTGTGGTTGTGGCTGCTATGGCAAGGAGCAGGATCCCTGTAACTCATCTACAAATAGCAAGGCGCTGACGTCCCGAGCATCTCGCTCTCTTCTGAAGCGCAAGCCCAGGAAGGTTGTGAACTCCGATTCCTGCCGTGCCGGTGCGCTGGCCAGGCGTAAAGCATTGTCCTCGCGTGGCAAGGCAGGAGTTGGCAAATCGGGGATGTCTTCCGCGCAGACGGCGCGTGCCTCAAATCCGGATCTCAGCAGTCGTGAACTGGCGCGTGCGTTACGTGATCAGAAAAGCCGCAGGGGTAGCGCCGGGCAGAAAAAATCCGAGTCGCCGCGGCGTATGCGGCCTGCACGCCATGCAGATACCGGCGCGGCGCAGGATGCCCCCTGGAAGGTTGGCTCCAGCAATACCACGCAGGGTCAGACAGTAACCGGAACCATGGTTGGACGTAGCGAGTCGGTTACAGGCGATGAGGCCAGCACCTGTCGTGACGTGACCGGTACGGAATACATGGGTGCGGATATTTTCCAGCAGTTCTGTCAGGCGGAGCCGGCGAAAGCGATTACCCGTAGCGGTATGAGTGCTACTGGCCAGGGTAACTCCGTGACCGGCAACCATGTTGGCCGAAGCCGCAAGGTAACGGGTGACGAACCGGGAACCTGTAAAAATGTCACCGGTACTGAATATGTCGGTGCAGGCCAGTCCGATGAGTATTGTGGTACGGATATGCCCAGGAAGGCACCTCTGACCGGGGCCGCGACTGGCAAGGGTAAAACCGTGACCGGCGATAATGTTGGCCGCTCGGAAAAAGTGACCGGCGATGAGGCAGGCGCCAGCCGTGAACTGACGGGTACCCAGTATACCCGCCCCGACAAGATCGGCTCAGGCAAGGGTGCTACTCCGGCCAAGGTCGGCAGCAGCGCCACACTTCTTGGTGGCACGGTGACCGGCAGCATGCTCGGCCGTAGCGCCAGTGTCACCGGCGACGAGCCAGGCAGTTGTCGTAACGTAACCGGTGACGATTACATCGGCCAGGAACAGTTCAAGTCGTTCTGCAAGACAGCGCCGGAAAAGACCGACAGAAAAGTCGGTCAATCCAGAACATTTAATGGTGAGAGTGTCACCGGCACCATGACCGGACGTTCGCAACGCGTGACCGGTGATGAGCCCGGTACCTGTAAAACCGTGACCGGCACACCTTATGCCGGTGCGGAGCAATACCAGGGATATTGTGAAACCGATCAGGCCAGTCACGCCGCTGCACGCATGCAGAAGAATCGCGCCATGGCCGGTTCAGCAATCGGAGGTGCAACGATGACCGGTTTGCAGCCCTCTGTTGGCGGCAAGATGACCGGTGACAGCAAGGGGGCCTGTGAAAGCGTTAGTGGTACACCATATGTGGGACGTGACCAGATGGTCCAGGCATGTCCGGCCGTGGCCGCAGATCCGCAGAGTGCAGACTTCCCGCAGACACTCGAACAGACAGTTGGAGCTACCGATTTCAGCGTGACTTCGCCGGCAGGAATGGTCCGGACGGAACACGCCAGTGGCCAGGGCGTTACCGGCTCGCTCTATGAGCAGGGCGCGATTACCGGTCCGTTCGGTATGGCGACGGGCAAGGTTACCGGTACCGAAGAAGCACGTTTCAGCAGAAATGTGCAGCCAGCACCGAGTCCGGTTGACAAGCCCGAAATGATTAACGATCGACCGCTATCAAGAATTACCGGTGAAGGCCAGGATGCCGGTACCAAGATTACCGGTGATGACTGGGATCGTGGTGACCGTGTAACAGGAACCGAAGGTATGTCTGCGACCCGTCGTAACCCAACCCTGCGTGGCCGGGTGTCCAGCGCCATGCCGGTTGTCAAGGCAGGTCGTGATGAAGATGTTGCCATGCCGGTTAGCAAAGTAACGGGTGGCAGCGGTAATACCGATCGCGGTGCATTGATCACTTATTCCGGTGGCGCCCGCGGGTAAATCCGCTGGTAAATCGAAAACGTATTGAATTTCAGAGGAACCAGGGCAGCAACATGATGACTTCACAGCAACAGTCAAGACGGAGACAAAAGGCGGTATCGCGTGCGCCGATGCGTCGTCCCGGTGCTGTGAATGTTGACATGTTGTCTACATCGCTCACTTTACCGGCAGGCGCATCGGGGCATCCGCTGTGCAACCAGCGTGAAAATGATCGCCTGTTCCAGTATGAACGCAGTGTCAAAGAGGCGTTTGACAAAATAGTACCGGTATTGAAAAGGATATCGGCGCTACAGCACGAGGCTGATTTCGAGAGACAGGCACAAGCGTTGGCCAGTCAGGAACTGGGTTTTGAATTACCGCAATCCATTCTGGCGGATGCCTGGGTTGAACAACTGGATATGCGCCGCCTGTTTGCCTGGTGTGTTTTTGCCACGTACAAACAGTTTTGCGAGACTTTTTTCAAGCTGGATCCACTCGCCGATAGCGACGGTACTGACTTTCAGTCTTTCCTGCAGTCCTGTGGTTTTCATATCCTGGATATCTCGCCCTGCGCCGATGGTCGCCTGGCACATGTCATACGTTATGTATTGCGTCTGCCGCAGCGCGCTGTGCGCCGCAAGTCGTTTGCCGGCGCCATGTTCGACATTGACGACAGCATCCAGAAGTGGGTTGAGGTTGAAATGCTGCGCTATCGCGAAGGCAAACCGAATCTCTCGGATAAACCAACGCGGTATCTCAAAATGGTGGCGTATCACTTCAGTTCCGTTGATCCGGAGCATGAGGGTTGTGCGGCACACGGCTCGGATACCAACAAGGCAGCGAGTGCCGGCCTGGAGCAGCTGAATGCATTCAGGGCAGCCATAGAAAACACTTTCTGCTGTGGCGCATCAATCGATTTACTGCTGGTTGGTATCGATACCGATACGGATTCGATGCGGGTTCATGTTCCCGATGATGAGGGCAATATCCACCTGGATCGTTATGTCGATACGCTGGATGTATACAGTGTGACCCAGTACGGAAGTATTGAGCAAGGTCGTGAGTTTATCGCCAACCAGGTGCGTTCCTGTTCTCCGGAAGTTTTCGACGGCATGCTGAAATTTACGGCACGCCTGATTGAAAACAACCTTTCACAGATCGACTACGTACGCCGGTATTTCGGTAGCGTCTATCCGGATACCGGCCATGCCGAGCGTTTTATCGGCGCCGGGGTTGGTTTTGAGGAAATCCAGCTGCGCAACCTGATGTATTTCGCCTATCTCGATACGGTGGAAGAAGCGGCTACAGACCTGGATGTCGGCATAAAGATTTTTTCCGGTCTGAATGTTTCACACGGTTTACCGGTGCCGGTGGTGGTTCGGTTTGATTACCACGGACAGGTGCCGGGTGCACGGGAAAGAGCGGTTGCGCATTGTCAGCGCATCGCCGCGGCCATGAATACACGTTACAGCCACCTGGCTGAACAGGGTCTGTTGCATATCATGCAGGTAATACGCGATTGCCGGGGTGACTCGGGTATCGAGGTTTTGTCCTGTTCCGTCAATGCTGAGTCAGGCGAGGTGCACTAATGAAGATATGTCAGGTTGAAAAGCCGCTGGTGGCGACCAATCGGATAGCCTCTATGGAGCATAAACATTTACAGGTTGTGAAAGACGGTAGTTCACGTCTGGTCGCCGTTGATTCCGTCGGTTGTATCCCCGGTGACTGGGTGATCTGCGTCGGAAGTTCGGCGGCGCGTGAAGCAGCCGGCAGCAAGGAATATCCAAGTGATTTGACCATTGTTGGAATTATCGATCACTGGAATCCGGACGCGGATGAGGGCGAGCGGTAATGGAAATTATGCAGGTCGCAGAGCCACTGGTCTGTACTCGCCGTGTCGAGGGTCTGCGGGATATAAGTCTGCGGGTATTGCGTGACCGCTATGGCAAGCCGCAGGTGGCGGTTGACCCGGTTGGAACGCGTCCGGGTAACTGGGTGTTTACCTCCAGTGGTTCGGCAGCGCGCTATGCCGCGGAGGATTTCAGAATTCTGACGGATTTAACGATTTGCGGAATTATCGATTTCTGGGACTCGGAAAGCGATGAATGAGTTAAGGAATGAAATATTCCTGGCAAGATTTTAATAAACAGGTGCTCAACAGGAGATACGAAAATGGCAACTGAAAACTACGGCATTGCATTAGGCATGATTGAAACACGGGGTCTGGTTCCTGCGATTGAAGCAGCGGATGCCATGACCAAGGCCGCAGAGGTTCGACTGATTGGTCGTGAGTTTGTCGGCGGTGGTTATGTAACCGTTCTGGTCCGCGGCGAAACCGGCGCAGTCAATGCTGCCGTACGTGCCGGGGCGGATGCCTGCGAAAGAGTGGGTGATGGGTTAGTGGCGGCGCATATCATTGCGCGTCCACATCGCGAAGTCGAGCCGGTGCTCGAAAAACAGTGAGGTTTGTCAGCGGTGATACGTGGCATTCCGAAATGATCTTTAACTTGTAAACGGAGACTAACAATGGCAAGTGATTATGGTATTGCATTAGGCATGATTGAAACACGAGGTCTGGTTCCTGCGATTGAAGCAGCGGATGCCATGACCAAGGCGGCAGAGGTTCGACTGATTGGTCGTGAGTTTGTCGGCGGTGGTTATGTAACTGTACTGGTCCGCGGTGAGACTGGTGCGGTGAATGCGGCGGTAAGAGCAGGCGCCGATGCCTGCGAGCGTGTCGGAGACGGACTGGTCGCTGCCCACATCATCGCACGTCCGCACCGTGAAGTTGAACCGGTACTGCCTGCTGGTGGTTCGTCTGAAAAGGCAGCTGCATAAAGGCGGACTGAAAACCTGACTGGATTCCTTCGTGCATGTGGACGCAACCAATCAGAAAGTTCTGGGCTATCTGGGCCGTGCCCTTAGCCTGGAACTTTCGGCAGTCCAGCTTTACAGCACCCAGGCGCGCCTGGTTGCACATTGGGGGCTGGAAAAAGCAGCGGAACGATTGCGTCATGAATGCCGGGAGGAAATGCAGCATGTGGACCGTGTTATAGCCCGCATGTTGGCAAAGGGTGCGGTGCCCAATGCCTCGCAGTTAAGGCCGGTCAGCCTAGGTCCGGATTTGCTCAGCCTGCTGAAGATAAATCGACAGTTTGAGATGGAACTCGTGAGTTTGTACCAGGATGCAGTGAATCATTGTCGGCAGTCACAGGATACCAATGACGAGGTGTTTTTCCAGGAGTTACTGGAAGAAGAGCAGGATCATGCCGCGGATCTGTCAGCCTGGATAGCAGGGATCGAGGAAAAAATTTCTGTTGCTGCAACATACGGCGAAAATCGTGTTGTTGCCCAGTCAGCTAACAGGCGTTCACGGATTGTCCGTTGAAAACGGCTTATAAGACAGGAGAAACAAGATGGCTCAAGAATGGCAGGAAAGAAATCGCCCGGCAAGGCTGGAGAGAAGATACGAGTTTGCCAATTATGATGATCTTCGGGATTTCCTTGATATGGCAGCGGATCTTTCGGAACAGAAGGGTCTGTATCCGAATATTGGCTTCGGGCGCGGTTATGCCAATTTTACCATCTACCCTGAAGAGGGGGATGTGATCAGTGACAGCGAGCGTGAATTCGCCATGAAATTGGAAGAAATCAGTCACGGCGGGAACGAGTTGCAGGCCTGAGCCTGTACGGCAGGCCCTGGTCTGATGCCGGTTATCGCAATAGTTGGCAATAAGGGTGGAGCGGGAAAAACCACGCTCACAATTAATCTTTCTGCCATGTTGTCGCATGACCATGACGTGGTGATACTGGATGCTGATCCGCAGCGGTCATCGCTACAATGGCGTGACATTGCAGAAATACATCCATCTCTGGCTGTAATCGAGGCCA
Organism: Chromatiales bacterium; assembly: GCA_050049775.1. GTDB lineage: Bacteria > Pseudomonadota > Gammaproteobacteria > Chromatiales > Chromatiaceae > JABDQZ01. Next base: position 21,041 of record JASFVP010000027.1, on the reverse strand, counting down.
CTGATGATGTGGGTAAAGTCCTTGGCAGGATAAGGAATCAGTACCGCTATTGCATGATTGACTGTCCGCCATCGGTGCATTCAACCCAGATGCAGCAGGCATTGCGTGTTGCTGACCTGGCACTGGTTCCGGTACAGCCTTCACCGCTGGATATCTGGGCAACCGTGCATATAGAGGAAGAAATAGAGCGGTCTCGCAAGGATAATCCCGTACTCAATGCGTTGCTGGTCATCAATCAGCTCGAGCCCAGAACAAAACTCTCGCGCATCATGCGTCGGGCGATGGATGAGTTATCGTTACCGGCGGCTGAAACCGAGATCCGGCGTCGTGCTGCGTATCGTAACAGTTTCCTTGAGGGACGCACGGCCCATGATATGGGCGCCTCCGGAGTGGCTGCTTCAGAAGAGATACAAAACCTGATCCAGGAAATGGAGAAGTATTTATGAGTACAAAAGATTCTGCTGGCGACAAGCTGGTTGCCTCGATACGTAAAACGCGCAGTAGTGCGGGAGTGCGTAGCGCTTCGAAGAAGACTGCAGTACCGAAAAAACCAGTTGCGACAGTTAAAAAGAAAGCAGCTGCAAGAAAAAAAACGGTAGCCGCTGGCAAGCAGCAAAAACAACAACTCGTTGACCTGTTTCAATCAGGGCGACGGGTCTGGCCAGACTAGCAGATTTAGCGTATGTATAGGCCAGCGTTACAGTCGAAACGTGAATTATGATGGACGGAATAAGCGGTCATTACCTTGGTTTGATAACATTCGATAATGTGCTCACCTATTGAACATATTATTTTATGTGCTTGGTCCTGATCAGTCCATCAACCAGATTGCAGTCAGGTGAAAAATATGTCTACTTTTAGTGAAAAAAACAGCTATACGCCACCTGCCGCAAGGCCTGACCGATTGATACGTTTGGCCACGTTTCGGCAACTACAGATTTTCGAGTCAATCTTTCGTCTGGGTAGTTTTACACGTGCTGCCGAAGAATTATTCCTGACACAGCCGACAGTTTCCATGCAGCTGAAAAAGCTGAGCGATGCAGTGAATATGCCGCTGTTCGAGCATGTCGGGCGCAACGTAGAGCCGACCGAGGCGGGTGTGGAGTTATACCAGGCTACTCGCCAGGTGTTTGATGTGCTATCCAATGTGGAAATGAAACTGGCCGATTTACAGGGACTGAAAAGCGGCCGGCTGCGTATGGGGGTGGTGACTACTGCCAAGTATCTCGCTCCGGAAATGCTGGGAGAATTCAGCAAGGAATATCCCGGCATAGATCTTGCCCTGAAGGTAACCAACCGTGATCGTATTATTGAACGTATGCAAGCCAATGAAGATGACCTTTATATAATGGGACAGGCGCCCGAGAGTGATCTTGAAGTTCAATCCTATGAGTTTGCGCCCAATCCTTTGGTGGCAATGGCCCCGCGGGATCATCCGCTTGTGGGCAAGAAAAAAATCAGCCTGGAAAGACTCAGTGAGGAGCCCTTCATTATGCGTGAACCTGGTTCGGGTATCCGGGATACCACGCTACGGATATTCAGTAAGAAAGGCCTGCGTCCCAATGTTCGGATGGAACTGGGCAGTAATGAAGCCATCAAGCATGCGATCGTAGGTGGTCTGGGTATATCAGTTATGTCGCTACATACGCTGACATTGGAGGGTGCGGATGGTCCGGTGGCGATACTGGATGTTGAGGGATTACCGATCATGCGTAACTGGTACATAGTGCATCCCAAGGGTAAGGAGTTGTCACTGGCCGCGCAGGCGTTTCTTGATTTTGCAATTAAATGCGAGCCGAAGATTCGTGAAAAAATGCAGGTAAACTGGCCCTCGCTCAAGAAATACTTGAAAAAAAACTGAGTCAGTCATCTGGCTCGATTCCTGTTTGACTGTTTCAGGATTGCGCTCCGGGAACCACGTCGTCGAGCCTGGTCTCACTTATAGGTATATGTCTATAAGTGAAAGAGTATATCCTGCCTGTTTGTCGATGTTATAGACCAAACCCTATACCAGTCATCATCATGTTCGATGAGTAAATTGAAAAAAAGCAACGCATAATCGTCCCAGGTCAGACAAGCGGTTGATTGGCATCTGGCGCTGACAATCCGTTTTTTATAAAACCACAAAACAGACGAATGGCATGCTTACATGGAACATCACGATACTGGACTGGTAAAAGCTGTAAAAAACGATCTTGGTCAGATCAAGAATATAATTGAAAGCAGTTTGATGTATGACTGGGCCATTAAAATTGAATACGCTGTAACGACGACAGCGAATATAACCACCTGGTCGAAATGGGACAAAACATTTTTTGCGATAACCGATTCCGGCCAGGTGCTGGAAAAGATTATGGAATGTTGTCGCAACAATCCTGATTGTTCAATGAAGCTGGTCTGTGAACACTTCAGGCCGGACTACCAGTTGATTTATTACTTCCATGGGCACTGACTTCCAATGATGCTTACCCCGATTGGGCGACTTTTTCTGACAGCTTGCAGTCAGGCTGAGTAACTACCTGTACTTGCGCAGTTTGTTACATCCGATTTTCAGGACACTGGCGGTCTACGGCAAAATAAAGCCGACATATCAGATTTTGCTGATTGCATCAGGATCAGGATTTCTCCGGCTCTGGTCAGCATAATCTGAGCACGCTTTTCAAAAAGGCCTGCACGATCATAGTGGCGTTGCCCGATTCAGTCAGCAATCTCCATATAAAAAGCATTCTCAATAAAGAAGCAGCCGTTACTGCTGCGGGACTAACATAGTTCTTGTTCAGTATTCTATATACCCCCATCTCCTCACAAGGAGGAACAGACTGCACATATCTCAGGAAAGCTGGCTGGCAGTCAGTTCCTCCGGCCAACACCCCGTCGGTGGCCCCAGATTCAATTGTTTGTCTTCAAAGCGCACCAGGAAAACCATACGTTGCGGGGCATCTTCCAGATGTCCGGTCTCGACGATGACGCCGCGTGCGCCAGGTTCGGCCAGCAAATAATCGTCTGGAATATCCGGAATGCCACCATCGTTATAAATGTGGCTGGCGGCATACACCACATCGCCGGGATTGAGTTGTTCGATGTTCATGGATTGTCTCCTTTGTTTCATTTGCCTCAGAAAGCCTTTGTCTGAATGTCGCAGATGCGACATGTGCAAACGGCTAAATAAAAATAAAACCCGATAAAACAATAACTAAGCGATATCGATTCGGTATGGCACAACCTTTGCTGTTATTGCTGTAAATATTCAAGCAAAACCTTTGCCATGGAGAACGAAGACATGCTGACACTGACAGAAAATGCACAAAAGGCCGTTGGCCGTTTTATCAATGGTTCTGAAACACCGGTAGGTGGTCTACGGATCTCGGTAACCGGTGGTGGTTGTTCCGGCATGCAATACGGCATGGTGCTGGAAGAGACGGCAAAAATGGATGACACCGTGGTTGAGATCGGCGACATCAGGATTTTTGTCGATCCGCTCAGTGCGCCACTGCTGCAAAACGTGGTGGTGGATTTTCTCGACAGCATGGAAGGCAGCGGTTTCAAGTTTGAAAACCCGAACGCTACGGCCAGTTGTGGCTGCGGCAATTCTTTTTCAGCCTAAGAGTCAACGGATACCGGGAGCAGGCCATGTGGGATTATTCAGAAAAGGTTAAAGAACATTTTTTTACACCGCGTAATGCAGGCGCTGTTGAAGACGCCAATGCCGTCGGTGATGTCGGTTCACTTTCCTGCGGCGATGCCTTGCGGCTGACGCTGAAGGTCGACCCGGAAACGGAAACCATTCTGGACGCCGGCTTCCAGACATTCGGCTGCGGTTCGGCGATTGCATCCAGCTCGGCACTGACCGAAATCATCAAGGGCATGAACATCGATGACGCGCTGAAAGTCAGTAACCAGGACATTGCTGATTATCTGGATGGCCTGCCGCCCGAAAAGATGCACTGTTCCGTGATGGGGCGTGAAGCTTTGCAGGCGGCTGTGGCCAATTATCGCGGTGAGGAATGGAAAGACGATCACGAGGAAGGTGCATTGATCTGCAAGTGTTTTGCGATTGATGCCGTGCTGATCGAAGACACCATTCGGGCCAACAACTTGCGTACGGTTGAGGAAGTCACCAATTACACCAAGGCTGGCGGTGGCTGTTCATCCTGCCACGAAGGCATCGAGGAAATTCTCACCATGGTGCTGGCCGAGCAGGGCGAGGCATTTGATCCGACCGCTATCCCCAACGAAATCGTCAAGCCGAGTTCTGGTCTGACCAATCTGCAACGCATGAAGCGTATCGAGGAATTACTGGACGATATTCGCCCGAACCTGCAACGTGATCACGGCGATGTCGAACTGGTCGAAGTCGATGGCAAATACATTTACGTAAAAATGATCGGCGCTTGCGCCGGTTGCCAGATGGCGGCCACCACGCTGGGCGGCATCCAGCAGCATCTTGCCGAAGGTCTGGGTGAATTCATCCAGGTATTGCCGGCCGAAGAACTGGCACGCCGAGCCAGCATGGGAGCGTGATCATGAGCGAAGGTATTTATCTGGATAATAACGCCACCACCATGGTGGACCCTGCGGTGGTTGAAGCCATGCTGCCATATTTTACCGAACAGTTCGGTAATCCATCATCCCTGCATCAGTTCGGTGACAAGGTCGGCCGTGCATTGAAAAAAGCACGCAAACAGGTGCAGGAACTGCTGGGCGCCGAACATGATTCGGAAATTATTTTCACCTCGTGCGGCACCGAGTCGGATTCCACCGCGATCCTGTCGGCGTTGCGCGCGCAGCCCGAGCGCAAGGAAATCATCACCACGGTGGTTGAGCATCCGGCCATTTTGACTTTGTGTGAGCATCTGGAAAAAGACGGCTATACCGTGCACTACCTGAAAGTCGACAAGAAAGGTCGGCTGGACATGAAGAAGTACGAGTCACTGCTGTCAGATCAGGTAGCCATCGTGTCGGTGATGTGGGCCAACAATGAAAGCGGCACCTTGTTCCCGGTGGAGGAAATGGCCGAGCTGGCACGTTCCGCCGGTGTCATGTTTCACACCGATGCGGTGCAGGCGGTTGGCAAGCTTCCGATCAACCTGAAAGAAACCAACATTGATATGTTGTCCTTGTCGGGCCACAAACTGCATGCACCCAAAGGCATTGGCGTGCTCTACCTGCGTCGTGGCGTACGTTTCCGTCCCTTGCTGCGCGGTGGTCATCAGGAGCGCGGTCGGCGTGCCGGCACCGAGAATGCTGCTTCCATTGTGGCGCTTGGTAAGGCCTGTGAAATGGCAATGGAGTCGATGGATTACGAAAAAACGTTCGTCAAAGCCATGCGTGATCGCTTGGAGCAGGGCATTCTGGACAAAGTGTCGCACTGTTTTGTTACCGGTGACCCGAACAATCGTTTACCGAATACCTGCAACATCGCGTTTGAATACATTGAAGGCGAAGCGATTCTGTTGCTGCTAAACAAGATGGGCATCGCCGCATCCAGTGGTTCGGCATGTACTTCGGGTTCACTGGAACCTTCACATGTCATGCGTGCCATGGATATTCCATTCACCGCGGCACATGGCTCGGTGCGTTTTTCGTTCTCGCGTTACAACAGCATGGAAGAGGTCGAACGTGTGATTGAAGCGGTGCCACCAATCGTGGCACAGCTGCGCAAGCTTTCACCTTACTGGCAGGGCGATGGGCCGGTTGACGAACCGGAAAAGGCCTTTGCGCCTACCTATGCGTGATGCGGCAACGTCGCAGTGGTCGTGCCATGACTGACTGGACCAGCGATGGCGCGGATTAGTGTTACCCCGTAATTGCCGAACCGATTTCAATTTGGCATCCAGCTTTACCGCAGCTTCGGCTGCGGTTTTTTTTGTCGCATTGCCTACAAAAGCCTGTTGTATGTGTCGTGAGCGTCGCACAAACAATTTCCTATCTTGCTGAAATTTCGATGAAAAAAACGATGGCATGCGCTTTGCAATATAACGGCAAAGGACATGCACAGGAAGCCACAGATGTCGCATACCATCATCAACGACACGACTTTGCGAGACGGTGAACAATCTGCCGGTGTGGCTTTTTCATTACCGGAAAAGCTCGCCATTGCCGCCGCGCTGGATCGCTTGGGCATCGCCGAGCTGGAAGTCGGCATACCAGCCATGGGCGAGGAAGAGCGCGATTCGATTCGCGCGGTAGCGGCTGAAGTGCAGCACGCCGAGTTAATGGTCTGGTCACGTATGCACAGCAATGACATCGGCCTGTGCGGCGATCTGGGTGTGCAACGCGTTGACCTGTCGATGCCGGTATCCGATCAACAGATACAACACAAACTGGGCCGCGATCGTAACTGGGTGCTGGCACAACTCGAACGGCACATCAAACAGGCGCAGGATCTTGGCCTCAAGGTTTGCGTCGGTGGTGAGGATGCTTCGCGTGCCGATGCCGAATTCCTGTGGCGCTTTGTCGAAGCAGCGCAGCAAGCCGGCGCCGAGCGTTTTCGTTTCGCTGATACCGTCGGCATCATGGAGCCTTTTGGCGTGCATGAAAGCATCAGCGCCTTGCGCAGCCGCACTGATCTGGAAATTGAAATGCATGCGCATGACGATCTCGGCCTGGCGACCGCCAACACCCTGGCAGCGGTGCGTGGCGGCGCGACCCATGTGAACACCACGGTGCATGGTTTGGGAGAGCGTGCTGGCAATGCCGCACTCGAGGAAGTGGTCATGGGCCTGCGACGTTTCTTCCAGCAGCACGATGGCATCAACATGACCAGCTATTCACATTTGTCGCAACTGGTGGCGCAAGCTTCCGGTCGTAGTGTTGACTGGCAGAAAAGCCTGGTCGGTGCGGGTGTGTTCACACACGAGGCCGGCATTCATGTCGATGGCCTGATGAAAAACCGCCTCAATTACGAAGGTGTCAATCCGGACGAACTCGGTCGCGCGCATCAATTCATACTCGGCAAGCATTCCGGCAACCATGCCGTGATCCAGGCGTACGCCGACCTCGGCCTTCAACTGACGCGTGAACAGGCGTTGGCCTTGTTGCCTCTCGTGCGTCGGCATGCCACGGCGCACAAACGCCCACCCGCGCAACAGGACCTGCGGCGGTTTTATCAACAAATCAATAACGAGAGTGTCGAGGAATGGCTGTATCAATGACCGAGGATAAAGTGGTGAACAATGTGCGTGCACATGAGCGCAAGCCGGGGCTGTGGCAGTTGATTGGCGAAGACATCGAGTGTGTCTTCCATCGCGATCCGGCGGCGCGCACTCGCTTTGAAATCATGACCACGTATCCGGGTGTGCACGCCATCATGCTGTATCGCATCGCCAATCGTATGTGGCGGCGCGGCTGGCGTTATCTGCCGCGCTGGGTTTCCTACATCGGCCGTATCTGGACCAGCATCGACATTCATCCGGGCGCCACAATCGGCCGGCGTTTTTTCATCGATCACGGCGCCGGTGTGGTGATCGGCGAAACCGCCGAGGTCGGTAATGATGTCACGCTATATCACGGCGTCACGCTGGGCGGTGTTTCCTGGAACAAGGGCAAGCGTCATCCGACGCTCGGTGACGAGGTAGTCGTTGGCGCCGGCGCCAAGATACTTGGGCCGATTGTGATCGGTCGCAAGGCAAGGGTCGGGGCCAATTCCGTCGTCATCTCCGCGGTGCCGGAAGGTCGCACTGTGGTGGGCATTCCCGGCAAGGTGGTGCATTCGAGCAACATGCCGCGCGAGAAAATCGATGGCATCGACCTGAATCATCACCTGATGCCGGACCCGGTGGCCGAGGCGGTGCATTGTTTGCTGGAGCGTATCCGCCTGCTGGAACAGCAGGTCGGTATCTACGGTTGCCTGCCGGATGGCAAGAGCATCGAGGACGAATGTGATCACTGCGACGCCAAACAGGTTTGTGAACCCGAGTCGGTCACACTTAAGGAGGTGGGTTGACATGGCAGTGGATATGCTGGATTTTGGTAGCGAGGAACTGTACTTCGACGAGCCGATGCAGGACGAGACGCGCCAGTGCCTGGATGAGGCGGCGCAGCTATACGGTGAAACAGAGGCTGAGCAGTTATTGATGCGCGCCTACTTCCTTGAGCCGGAACATCCGGTGGTGCTGGTGGCGCTGTACCGGTATTTCTTTTATCAGCATCGTTACCGCGATGCCTTGTTGATTGCCGAGCGCGTGCTGCATTTATTCGCCACACGCCTGGGCTTGCCCGAACGTTGGCAGGATCTCAGTGAAATGCAGATCGGCAGCGGCGTCATGGTGTCGATGACCTACATCCGTTTTTACATGCTGGCGTTAAAAGGCGCTGGTTACCTGGAATTGCGCCTGGGTGACTATGAATCGGCATTGCAGCGTTTACACAAAGTGGTGGAAATCGACAGCAACGATCGGCTCGGCGCAGCAGCATTGCTGCAAGTGGCGCAGGACTATCTCAACTACAACACAAGCCTGGCATCGGCTTGATGCAAACCCGGGAGACAGGATATGAGTGAAACTGAACTGGAACTGGATATGGACGAACTCAGCAGCGCTGAGGATTTCCTCGAATATTTTGACATCAGCTACGATGCAGCGGTGGTGCACGTCAATCGCCTGCACATTCTGCAGCGCTTCCATGATTACCTGGCCGATGTGCCGGACATGCCAACTGACGAAGACAAGCAACGTGAGTTGTATGCCGGCCTGCTTAACAGCGCCTACAACGATTTTGTGTCTTCAGACGCGCAGACCGAAAAGGTCTTCAAGGTGTTCAAGATGAATGAACCGGTGCAGGTGGCGATTCCGTTAACCGATCTGATGCCGCAGGTGACGTCGGGTGCGCCCGAAGTTTGAATACGGTGAAGCCGTGCGGGTCGTGCGCAATCTGCGCAACGACGGCACATATCCGGGCGAACCGACCGGACGTTTGCTGGTGCGCCGCGGCAGTGTCGGTTATGTGCGTGATGTCGGCACTTTCCTGCAGGACCAGCTGATTTATTCGGTGGATTTCATTGAGCTTGGCATTCGTGTCGGTTGCCGTGAACAGGAACTGCAACTGGAGAGCGACGAGTGGATTCCGACCCGTTTTGAATTTCGCGACAAGGTCACACCAACCGTGCCGCTTGGCATCCAGGGCGAAGTGATCGCACAACCCGGTGATGAGGGTGAAATCGAGAAAGCCATACGTGATCATGATTCCGGCCCTGTGTATCACGCACGTTTCAAAGGCCGCACTTTGCTGGTGCCGGAAGCCGCATTGGATTTTCTGCATGCCGAGGTCGAGGAGTCATGAAAGCCGAACAACAGATGCCAACCAGTATGCCGATTGAATTCAATTATCATCTGTTGCGCAATGCGCTGAACCGTTTCAGCCGCAACCTGCAACAGCTCAATGCCGATGAATACCGCCTGGTTGAAGCCAGTGCGCATAAGAGTTTTTCGCTGGAATCACGCGTGCTGGCTTCGGATGAAGCCGCCGCCATGGTGATTTCCTCGCAACAGCTGGATCAGGCCATGGCGGAGCTGCGCTCGCGCTATGCCGATCAGGATGAATTTTTACTGGACCTTGCCGCGAATGGCCTGGACGAGGCTGGTATGCGCAGCGCCATTTATCGTGAGCTGGCGTTCGACAGCGTCATGCAAAAGGTCGCAGCCAAAAGTGCGGACATCAGTGAAATCGACATGCGACTGTTCTATGAAATGCACCGCGAGCGTTTTGAGACGCCGGAAACGCGTGTCGCCAGTCATATCCTCATCACGGTTAATTCCGACTATGCTGAGAATACTCGTGAAGCTGCGCTGGCGCAGATTCAGCAAATAGCGGACAAGCTTGGCGGGCGCAGTAACCGCTTTGCCCAGTTTGCCAAACGTTATTCCGAATGCCCGACGGCCATGGATGGCGGCAAACTCGGCGAGGTGGCCAAGGGCCAGCTTTATATCGAACTTGATGCCATGCTGTTTGGCATGCAGGAGCAGCAGATCAGTCCGGTGGTCGAATCGGAAATGGGCTTTCACCTTCTGTTTTGTGAAAAGATCAAACCCGCCAAACGCATGCCATATGCCAAGGCGCAGCCACGCATTCGAGAAATCCTTGAGCAACGCCGACGGCGCAATTGCCAGAAAAACTGGCTGGCGAGCCTGCCCGATGTCGGGAGGAACCAGCCTTGAGCAATAAAAAAGCCCAGTGTTCGTTTTGTGGTCAGCCGCAAGGGCCGGACAGCCCGTTAATTGCCGGCGAAGAAGGCCACATCTGTGAGGAATGTGTACGCCTGGCCGCCCAGGTGGTCGGTAGTTGGGGGCGTAAACGCGCCGCTGCCAAGCCGCTGCAGAATCTGTTAAAGCCGGCCGAGCTGAAAACGCAACTGGATCAATACATCATCGGCCAGGATCTTGCCAAGGAAACGCTGGCGGTCGCGGTGTACAACCACTACAAACGCCTCAGCATGGAAAACGAGGCGCCGAAAATGCAGGTGCGCGAGCAGGATGTGGAAATCGACAAATCCAATATCCTGCTGCTGGGACCATCGGGCACCGGCAAGACGCTGTTGGCCAGTACGCTGGCGCGTATCGTCGGCGTGCCATTTGTGATTGCCGACGCTACCACGCTGACACAGGCCGGTTATGTTGGCGAGGATGTTGACAGCATTTTAATGCGTTTGCTCGACAGTGCCGAAGGCAATCGCGAACTGGCCGAGTGGGGCATTGTGTACATCGATGAAATCGACAAGCTGGCGCGTGCCGGTGAGTCGTCACATGGTACACGCGATGTTTCCGGGGAAGGCGTGCAGCAGGCGCTGCTGAAACTGGTTGAAGGCGCAAAAATCAAACTCAATCTCAAGTCACGCAAGGACCCGGGTGGCGAAACCCTGATTGATACACGCAATATCCTGTTCATTGCCGGCGGCGCCTTTGCCGGGCTGGAGAAAGTGCTGGAAAGCCGTTTAAAGGCTGGCAAGCGTGGCATCGGTTTTCATGTTGATCTGACTGATCCCGCACCGGGCTATGACCGGTTGCGCCTGTTTGAACAGGTGCAGCCCGATGACTTACGTCATTTCGGATTGATTCCCGAATTCATCGGTCGCTTCCCGGTGATTACTGCATTGCACGATCTGGACGAACAGGCGCTGGTGCGTATCTTGACCGAACCGCGCAATGCGCTGGTGCGCCAGTATCAACGCCTGTTTGAATTCGAGTCGGTCAAACTCGAGTTTACCGACGCGGCGCTGGTGGCGATTGCCAGGCAAAGCATTCAGCGTGGCACCGGCGCGCGTGGTCTGCGCGGTGTTATGGAGACACTGCTGCGCAAGGTGATGTTTGACATGCCGACGCTGGAAGGTGCCTGTGGCTGCTTTGTCGATGAAGCCGAGGTGCAAGGCGAACGGACCATCTCGATCAGTTGTTCGGATGCGGCTGATCCGCAGGACAGGATTTCTTTATAAGGTTGCCTTTATAAAGCGGACTGGCTCAGGCCGCGCCGCGCAAGCGGCCGGGTTGGCTGCGCGACTCCGGGCGGTCGCCGGGTAACTTGCGTAACAGCAACGAGCTTGCCTGCATGGCATGTGGCACCGGAATGCCCATGAGATCAAGAATGGTCGGCGCGACATTGGCAAGTCCGCCACCGCAGGACAGTTGCCAGTTGTCCTTGTCCATCACCAGGCAGGGCACCGGATAGGTGGTGTGCTGCGTGTGTGGCTCGCCGGTGAATGGGTCAACCAGTTCCTCGCAATTGCCGTGATCGGCGGTCAGCAAGACTGAATAGCCGGCGTTTTCCGCGGCCTCAAGTACTCTGGCTGCTTCGACATCCAGCGTCTCAACCGCTTCCAGTACCGCGTGGCGTTTGGCGGTATGACCGACCATGTCGCCATTGGCAAAGTTGACGACAATGAAAGCGTAATTGCCATTGGCAATGGCGCCGACCACGGTATCTGCCACTTCGCGGGCGCTCATCGACGGTTTCAAGTCATAGGTGGCGACTTTGGGCGAAGGCACCAGTAACTGTTTTTCGCCGCTGTAGGGTGTGGTGCGGCCACCATTGAAAAAATAGGTGACGTGCGCGTACTTCTCGGTTTCGGCACAATGAAACTGCGCCAGGCCAAATTCGCTCAATACCGTACCCAGCGTGGTCTCCGGCTGTTCGGGTGCAAATGCATACGGCAGTTTCAGGCTGCGGTCGTATGGCATCATGCAGGTGACCGCGCCCAGTGGTGCATCGCCGCGATCGAAGCCTTTGAACTTCGGATCGGCCAGTGCCGCCACCAGTTGGCGCGGCCGATCCTTGCGGAAGTTAAAGAAAATCACCGGGTCGCCCTGTTCGATGTTTTGATGCGGTGGTAGCAGAATCGGCTGAATAAATTCGTCGGTGTCGCCGGAAGCATAGGCGCTGCGTATCGCCGTTTCGGCATTGTGTGCTTGCTGGCCTTTGCCTAACACCAGTGCGCGCCAGGCCAGCTCGGTGCGCTCCCAGCGTGTATCGCGGTCCATGGCATAGTAACGCCCGGTGATGCTGGCGATAGCGCCGCCACTTTCATGCAAGCGGGCTTCGATGTTCGGCAGGTAGTTCAGTGCTGACTGTGGTGGTGTGTCACGACCATCGGTAATCATGTGCAGCAACGGGCGTACGTTGCTTTTCCGGCACAGTTTGATCAATGCTTCCAGGTGTTCAATCTGGCTGTGCACGCCGCCATCGGATACCAGCCCGATCAGGTGTAGCGGCCGCTGTTTGTCGGCGGTCAGTCGGGTGGCGGCCAGCAGCGCCTGGTTGTTGAAAAATTCACCGCTGGCAATGGCATCACTGATGCGCACAATGTCCTGGCGGATGACACTGCCGGCACCCAGTGTCAGGTGGCCGACTTCGGAATTGCCCATCTGCCCGTCCGGCAGGCCGACGGCGTGGCCGGAAGCGTTCAGGCTGGTATGCGGGTAGCGGCTGAAAAAGGCGTCGAGATTGGGCGTGTCTGCCTCTGCAACCGCATTGTTGCGCTTGCTCGGGTTGCTGCCGAAGCCGTCCAGTATCAACAGCACAACAGGTCGGCGCGGCACTCCGGAGACATTTAGCATCATGGCAGACTCTATGGTTGCGTACGGTATTGCTCCTAATATCATTCAACATGCATGCCATGCAGGCGAAATGCGCCGGTTTGCCCTGTTTTGGCAGGAAATGATTGTGAAAAGAGCACAAACCAGCGCCCGACCCTTGCGCGGGCGCACAGTTACAGTGCGATTAGTCGGGTATTAATGAGCTCATGCACACAAAATGCGCGTGGCTGGAAGCGGGGCGAGACTGGATTGCAAGCCTGTTTCAGCTTGAATGCTGTGTAAAACGCATGCAAAGAATTTTTTGAATCGGGGGGAGGGAAGAGGCCGCGTCAGTCCTGGGGCGGTTTTTGCTGTTTCCACCTGGTGTAACAATCGATGCCGCAAAAGTGCATGACATAATCATCGGTTTCCACGTATTCATCCTTGCCGGGTGGAATTTCCGCCAGACAGATTTCACAGGCGATTTTCTCGAGTTCTTCTTCGGGCAGGTCCGGTTTTTCCATGGCAAACCTCAAAGCAGTGATTAACACTATGTAAGTCTAGCCCAGCCCGGCGAAAATGGCATGGTGTTGCTGCTCAAGATAAAATCAAGTTAATGAAAAATAAGGTAATTTCCCTTTGGTGAGAACGCGGCTATGTCGTGAAAAAGTCAGCCTGGCCTGACAGACAGGCCCGTGAATCAATAATTGCTCAGGCACTCGGTGGCGTGTCTTTGTCGGGCGATGTACATCAGTTGCGGTTTGCCGTTATTTTCATTGACCTGTTGACTTAATTGTTGGCAACGACTGGATTGTATTGAATGACGGCGGTTTAAAGACTGGCCAAGCGAGCGCGCCTGGCTCTGGAACTGCTTTGTATCCTGCGTGATTGCCTGATCCAGGTCATGGTCGGAGAGCATCAACAGCTTGTTATCAGCCAGACATTCGAATGGCAAAATCAGGGCAATGCCGAGTATGGGCAAGGAGTTGAATCTCATCACTGTCACCACCTGTATTCTTTTTGCTTTGTTAGAGGTCAGTCTGGATGTGCTTGATATTAAAATGCTATCACTCAGAGTTCGGCTTTTACGGAAGCAGTTCTCGTTTTGTGAGGCTGCTTATCCGGAAAAACGTTTTAAAATAACTCGGTGAAGGGACGAATAGAGGGCTATGTTAAGCTTGGTCCCAAGTTGCAGAATGACTAGCTTGGTCGCTTTGACAGCATTTTTTTCAATTTTCTGACGAACTGGCGTCGCCCGGAATGATATGGAAGCACTACATCCAGAAGTCTCTTGCTGTTTAGGGAAGGCTTTTGGTTCAACAATTTGTCCACTGCCTCTCTCCAACTTCCACTGATGTTGTGGCTGATGGCGTAGTTCTGAATCTGTCTCCACTCTGAGCGCACTGCAGCATTTCGAATCTGGATTTTGGATAATTTTTCAGATAAGTCATGATCCTGCGGAAAAGATTTGGGTACCGGTTGGCCTTGCGCCAGGAAACAGAGCATGGTGCGCAGGCATTTTTCACACTTGCCACAATTTTTGTGTTTGTCCTTCCCTGACCAGCAAACTCTCAGGTTATCACTTCCCTCTTTCCACTCAGATATGGCGGCAATTTTTTCGAGACGGTTATGTGTCGCACCGTCATGGAGGATTTTGAAAACACCCGAGCTGAGCAGATGGTCAGTGACCGGGTTTGAGCCCCAGGGAAGTGTTAGTCCATCATAAGGGCTGCTGCTGCCTATCAGGCAGTTGCCGGCCATCAGCCGGAAGTTGCTCAGGACCGAGGTCAGTGCAGATGTAAATGTATGTTCCCAGCTGAGTTTGCTGATGTCTCGAAAATTTGTGCGAGCCTCATACAGTGGTATGTTGATGTCTGCAAGAGTCTGTTGAGCTGTATGGAAGGCTTGCTGAAAAGCGTTGTTGTCATGCAGCGGTATATCAAACCCATGTACCATGACGCAGAGTTTGATGTCTTGTGATCGGTAGCTATTTTTTTTCTGGCTATGACGCCAGACAGAAAAATTGGCATCCACTCCCCCTGAAAATGCGCAAACGGCGCCTGGGTGTGCCTCCTCTTTTTGTCTGATGTTTTCTACGGAAATCTCAATGACTTGATAAATTTTTGGCAGCCATTTATGCCAGGCACCTTGATATTCGACGAGGTTGCTTAATAATTCGTGTGAAACAGAGCCGAGAACATTAATATCACGGCCTTCCTGCATGGCGTCCATCAGGATGGATGTCAAAAAGCCATCACAGTCATCATCATTTGGTATGGGGACAACTTCCGGAATCTCGTACCACAAGACTTTTTCTGCAACTGTTTGATTGCCGTTCAGATAGATCAGTTTGCATTTGCGTCTGTTGAAACCATCCTGGTTGGTATGTTCGAGAGGTTGCAACAGAAGTGTTTTATCTGACATTTTCTATCTGCCTGAGACCATGAGTCGTTATTCTGGATTGTGATCTATAAATAATTTTTAGGTCGTACCAATTCAACCAAGGGACAGTCCTGATGCCATAAAAGATAGTAGTCACGATTCTTTCCATAGCTGTTGTCCAGTAGCCAAACAGGTTTTTCCACTAACAGGGCCAGGATATGCCCGTGTAAGCGGGAAGTAATGATCTCCTGGTATATTGAAAATTTTCGCGCAGATTTGCAGATCATATGTAAGGACAGTTTTTTCCAGACATTGTAAATGATGCTCGAATTTCGCAGTGGAGGTAATAAGCGATACACTGCCTGCAACAGTCTGATCATGAACTCTTCATTCTGGTTAATGTTTCTCCAGTCACCCTGCCAGTCAATATTGATATCGTCGGTGTAGGTTTCTGGCAATTGCTCAATGTCCAAACGTTTTAGATACAATCTGTTATATTTTTCCCGAGACTCTTCTTGATTCGTGTCAAGTAATGGATACAAGAAAGAAGCCATATCCGGACAGCTTAAAATTTTCGCATTTTTAAAATATGTGTTGGCAATATCGATGCTGGTTTCATCGCGCAAATAAATCACGAGGTTACTGTGCTGATTCAGTATATGAGCCGTTTTTTGTAGATTAGCCTGGTTTTTATAGAAAATGGTTTGGGGTAGAAATACAATTTTGTTATCTGGATATTTTTGTACTATTTCTTCGCGGTAGTCCTGGTGTTCATACAGGTCGCCAAAATTACCGCCGCCCTGGCAAATTATAATGGCATTAACATCAATGCTCGGAAACCGTCGATCAAGCATGGTTTGTGTCTGCTGACAAACCAACTTCTCTCTTCTTATCCATGCCAAAGTACCATGCCAGATCATTAGGTCGCCAACATTGCCATAGACAGGGAAGTCAAAAAATACAATTTTTGAACCTTGAGGTATTTCCGGTCTTAACCTGGATACTGCAATTTGTTGCAATGTAGTCCAAAAATATCCGATATCCGAGGTTACAGCTCTATTCCGGGGGGCCTCTTGTGTCATTGTTGTAGTTTCTCTGTAATGAAGCCGGCTAGATAAAAAGGCAAAATAATGGGTAAAAAGAAGTAATCCCAAAATTTTATATTATGACTGGGGGAGGGTGTACCCCCTGAGCGGGAGCGGCCGAAGCCGGCATAGAATAAGCGAGTGAAAATCCACCGGTAACGAATTCTTTCGGGTAACACCTGATGCTGTACATAGGAGTTACCCTTATAAAGAATAATGTGTCCGGCTTCGAGTGTGCGTTTACAAAGGTCGGATTCCTCTCCACTGTATAGTTTGCCTTCACGGCGACCTAAAGATTCGTCGAAATAAGCATTCTCAGCTAACAGTTTTCTATTGATCGCGAAACTTGCGCCTACAATCCTGTGTACAGGTATAGTATCGGCGCCAAGCTCCAAGCCAGAATATTGCTCCTGCACGATTCGTGCTTTTGCGATTGCCAGAGGTTTTTTGTGCCATTTTAAAGAAATTCTCCCGCCCGCAATCGCAACATCTGGATTATTGAAGGCGGATGCCAGATTGTGTGCCCAATGCTTGTCTGCAATCGCATCGCTGTCAATAAAAAGTATCAGATCATTTTCGGCTTCCTGAATGGCCAGATTTCTGGCATATGAGAGAGATTTTGCCGGGATTAATCTCCGTTTGAATTTAATTGTGTCTGAATTGAGACTATCAACTTTAGACTGGATTTCGGGATCATCCATTTGGTCCAGAAAAAGCACTTCGGCTTCGATGCCTTTCTGGTTGGCAAGACTTTCGAGAGTCTGCAAGAGCAACCAGTTGGGTTCATTGTAGCGAGTGAGTGAAATTGTAACAGGGCTCGTTTTCATTATTAGCAGATAATCAACTCAGCTCAATTAAGAATGTAGCGGCAATCCCTATGCTCGTGCTGTTTTTTGGAAGTTGGCAATTCCGGATACTGTAACATCTAATTAACTATTTCAATTAGCGGCAGTGTTCGAGATTACTGTAGTTTTTCTGTTGCGTATAATGGTGAATTCACTGCAAAAACTATATCAAGGTATTCGATGTGGAATCGGTATTCATTACAGGAAATAGTCGTGGCATCGGTTTGGCACTGACGCGGCACTACTTATCAGATGGATTCAAGGTGGCCGGTTGTAGCCGGCAAGGTTGCCAAGAGCGACATGTGAATCTCACTGATATGCGATGTGATCTGGCGCAACCCGACCAAATCGAGGCTGCTCTGCAAAAACTGTTTGCATCACAACAGCAACTGGATCTGGTGGTGCTAAATGCAGCATTACTGGGTGATATTGCCGAAGTTCAGAATACGCCATTGGCGCATGCCAAGCAGGTTATGGATGTCAATCTGTGGGCAAATAAAGTCATCCTGGACTGGTTTCTATCGCGGGGTATCTGCATAAAGCAGATTGTATTCATGTCGACAGGCGCATCGGTCGTTGGTTATCGAGGACTGACTGCTTACAGCTTGTCCAAATCAGCTTTGAATATGCTGTGTCAGCTTTATACGCATGAGTTTCCTGATACCCATCTTGCGGCGCTAGCTCCTGGAATTGTGGACACTGCCATGCAGGAAAAGCTGTGTGATGTTGATGTCAAGCGATTCCCGGCGATGCAGTCGCTTAAGGATGCACGTGGCACGCCAATGATGCCGACACCTGCGAAAGCAGCCGAACAACTGGTGTGGGCATTTACCCGGCTAAAATCATTTCCGTCAGGCAGCTTTGTGGATCTGCGTGAATTACACTAGAGCGATACGACGATCAGAGTGAATAAGGCTCGGTAGGCAGAAAAGGATGATGCCCCTGCATCAGTTCGACCATCAAACGACAGGAGGCCGGCGCCAGCACGACGCCATTGCGAAAATGGCCGGCATTGACAAACAGATTCTTATAAGATGGGTGCCGGCTGATGATCGGAATACCTTGTGGTGAGCCAGGACGCAGGCCGGCCCAGTGGTGTTCGATTTCACAATCCCGCAGCAAGGGAAAGCGGCTTACAGCGATGTCATGCAGCTCCTGTCGGGCGGCGTCGGTGGTGTGCTTGTTGAAATCGACATGCTCGATGGTACTGCCAAACAGGATGCGGCCGTCACGCCGCGGGATGATGTAGCGGTCCTGTTCCAGTACCATGCGTGAAACCTGATGAGGTTTGGCTCGAAACAAAATCATCTGACCCTGTACCGGCCTGACCGGAATGTCGGTGCCGAGTTGGGCCAGCAGTGTGCCGCTCCATGCGCCGCTGCAGACAGCGTACTGATCCGCATGAAAAGTCTCATACCCGTCGGTGACGCCGATGATTTGTTCGTTTTTCGCATAAAACGAAACAATTTCGGTGTTGCTGATGATACGAATACCGCGTTTTTCGACATCGACGCGCAATGACTTGGCGATGCGAGGATTGCGTATCTGGGCGACGGATTCCATCCAGATGGCGGATTCTGCAGTGGTGCTCATTGCCGGTTCGATAGTGCGAATGTCATCGGCTGGGATGATTTCCAGTCCGGGGCCGGAGTGTTCGGACCAACTCAAAGCCTGTTGTTGCTCATCCGGAGCAATAATCATCAATCCACTTCGTACGTACTCCGGGTCAATGCCGCTATCTTCTTTCAATTGTTCACACAGCAGTGGGTAGTGACGCTGTCCCCAACTTGCCAGCCGTGTCACGCTGCCGTCATAACGCCAAGGATAAAGTGGTGAGACAATGCCGCCGCCAGCCCAGCTGGATTCCTGGCCTGGCTGGCTTTTTTCGATCAGTGTGACCTCTGCGCCTGCCATTTGCAGGTTGCGGGCGGTCAGCATGCCGATGATGCCGCTACCGATGATGATGCAATCGCTCATGGAAAATGCCTGTAGCTTACGTGAACCGCTTCACAGGATTGTACGAATGCGGTTCTTCTCCGGCTGTGAATGATACCGTTTGTCGCTGGACAACAACAGTTCGTCCACTATGCTGTGCCATTTGATTCGATTGCAACTATATATATTTCCATGAAAAACAGACAACAAGCATTCACACTGGTTGAATTGATGGTGACACTGGCAGTGGCAATTATTCTGGCCGCAGTAGGGTTGCCCTTATTTGATTCGATGCAGGCCAACAGTCGCGCTGTGGCGGTGGCCAATGGTTTGTCTACAGCGCTGAATATGGCCCGGAGTGAGGCGGTGGGGCAGGGAGTTGCTGCTGCGGCCTGTGCCAAGAACTCTCCAACGCCGTCGGATACTGTTTGCGGTGTCGCAGCGGATTGGGTCAATGGCTGGCTGGTTTTTCAGGATACGGACCGTGATGGTGTGGTCGATGGTTCTGAGCAGGTGCTAAAAATATGGAGTTCACCTGCAGGTGGAGCCAATATCGACGCAAGTGCAGGCGTGATTCGTTTTAGCAGTCGAGGTGAACTGGATGTGGCTGCAGCCACGTTCGAGCTTACCCAGGATAATGCCAAGGGTAGCCAGACGCGTTGTATCAGCATTTCAGCGGTAGGACAGATTCGCGTCGATCGGGCTGCCTGTCCATAAATAGTTTGGGAACGAACTCAATGAGATTCAATTTGAAAAAAAGCCGAGGCATTACCCTGATCGAAGTTCTGGTTGCGGTCATTGTGCTGGCATTCGGTCTGCTGGGGCTGGCCGGATTGCAGACGGTTGGTTTGAGAAATAATGACGGCGCCTTGCGTCGCTCGCATGCGACATTTTTAGCCCAGGATATCACTGACCGTATGCGTATCAACATGAGCGCTACACTGAACGGCGATTATGACCTGGCCCTGGGTGCCGCTGCTCCGGGTAACGGCACGGTGGCGGAAAAAGATTTAACAGCCTGGCTTAGTACAATTTCACAACAATTGCCCAGCGGTGGCGTTGGTGCTGTCGATTGCTATGCGGCAGTTAACAGTACAGTCAACGATATCTGTGAAGTAACTGTGCGCTGGGATGACTCACGTGGTTTGTATACGGGCAATGCCTGTGACACGAACGATCCAGCCTGTTTTGTCATGAGTACAGAGCTATGAATTATCGATATTGGAATTCCCAGCGAGGTTTGACGCTGGTTGAGCTTATGATCAGCGTGGCGCTTGGGCTGGCGTTAATGGCTGGTGCCATTACCCTGTTTCAGCAAAACAAGCAGACCTACAATTTCCAGGAGTCGATCGCGCGTTTGCAGGAAAACGGTCGTTTCGCCCTGGACATGATCACCCGCGATATACGCAGTTTGGGTTATTCCGGATGCTTGTCCAGGAATTTGAAGATCAATAACAGGCTCAACAACTCCGGTAATGTGCCTTTCGATTTTGAATCCGGCATTAACGGTTTTGATGCCCAGGCCGGATCATGGAGCCCCTCAGTTGGTGCAGATGTCACCGGTATTGTTGGTGTCACCTTGTTGGCCGGCCGTGATGTTTTGGTCACCAAGGGCGCTTCGGGCTGCTACAGTGAAACAACCGGATCGGTCAGCTCTGGCGCATCCGCTGTCAAGGTGGCAGTGGGTTCAACTTGTCTCGGTGCCGGCGATATTGTCATGGTGTCTAACTGTGAGGTTGCCACCATAGCTTCGGTCAGTGCATATACAGCTGCAACAGGCACTGTCCAGCTTG
>JASFVP010000078.1:0-10395 GCA_050049775.1 Chromatiales bacterium | reverse complement strand
AGTTTTGTGCGTCTTTCCGTGCTTTCCAACAACATCGATATTTTCCTGAAAAGCGTACGCAGTGGCCTGGATGTCGCCTATGAGCACAATCCGGAAGTTGCCAAAAATCTGAAAGCACCGACTGACGCCAACAACAGTGCGGTAAACAAGATGCAGAATCTGTTACGTGACAAGCTGCTGGAAGCGGAGAAAATCGACGTGAACAGCACCACCATTTTCGATGCGGCGACGCAGGCCATATCCGGCTCTTACAAACTCTATGATCAGCTCGCCCCCGAACTGGACCAGCAGTTTGCCAAGCATATTAACGCCGATAACCGGGTGCTTTGGACGTCAATCGCTATCGTGATTCTGGTGTTGTCCGTGCTGGCCTATCTGTTTGCCGGCCTGTATCTGTCGATTCGCAGCAGCATTGACAGTATCGGTCAGGCGACCGGGCGCATGGCGGATGGCGATTTGACCACCCGGGTGTCATTATCCTGTCGTGATGAGATGACCGAGATCGCCAATTACTTCAACGGCATGGTGGAAAAATTTTCCTGCCTGATCCAGCAAATCACTGGCGCGACCGGGCAACTGGCGACCGCATCCGAAGAAGTTTCGGTGATCGCCAAAGAAGGCGCCGCCAATGTTGAACGTCAGCGCCAGGAAACGGAACAGGTAGCCACTGCCATCAATGAAATGACGGCAACGGTGCGCGATGTGGCCAACAATGCCAGCGAGGCGGCCAACGCCGCCAACAGTGCTGACAATGAAGCGAATGGCGGCAAGAGCGTGGTTGAGTCGGCCGCCCAGGTGATCGGCAAGCTGGCGTCCGAAGTGGAAAATGCGGCGACGGTCATCAAAGGTGTGGAAACCAACAGCAACGAGATCGGTGGTGTGCTGGATGTCATCAAGGGTATTGCCGAGCAGACCAATTTGCTGGCCCTGAATGCTGCGATTGAAGCGGCGCGTGCCGGCGAACAGGGACGCGGTTTTGCCGTGGTGGCCGATGAAGTGCGTACGCTGGCGTCACGCACCCAGGAGTCGACGCACGAGATCGAGCAGATGATCGACAAGTTGCAAAGCGGAGCGCGCAATGCCGTTGCCGTGATGGAATTGAGTCGTGAACAGGCGCACACCGGTGTGGAGCAGGCCAATGAAGCGGCGCGTGCACTGGCAGCGATCACCACGGCGGTGAACACCATCCGGGATTTCAATACCCAGATTGCCAGCGCTGCTGAGGAGCAATCGGTGGTGTCGGAAGAAATCAACCAGAACGTGCACAGCATCAGCGACATTTCTGAACAGACGGCCGTCGGTAGTGAGCAAACGACGGCCGCGGCGAATGAGCTGGCGCAGCTGGCAAGCCAGCTTCAATCACAGGTGGCTCAATTTAAAACCAGTTGCAGTTGATATCGCTGCGTAATCAAACAGACCGCAGCACTTCAAAAACAGGCTGCATGAAATGGCAGCCTGTTTTGTTTGCGGTCTGGGTTCGGCACCAGAATACGCTATGTACCACAATACACTGGTAAAGCAATTTCAGTAACAATCTCTGTCGAAGGACGCATGGTTCTTTGACGAAGACTTCCCCGCAGAAACTGCATAAACCATGCTGGTTGGTCGCAATATGCTGTAGCAGTGCCGGGTATTTTGGGATATCGACCTGGTCGGTGCTGCAGCGTATATTTTAATCATGAGTAATGCGTGCATTTCTTAAGGCAATGGCTTGTATGCGCCAGGCCAAGGGGCATTATCATGAAAGCTTTCACCACATCGTTGTTTCTGTTTTTCCTGACTTTTGCCTTCAGTGTCACTTTCGCCGCTGAACCAACATACCGGCAAGGCGAAAGTATTTTTATCGAGACCGGTGTAACCCAGCCTGACCGAATACCCACATGGTATGCGCCGATGGTGGCGCAGCATTACGCACCGGTATTTGAAATGCTGGCGACTCGCGGCACGCGCGGACGTTATAACCCGTACACCTATGCAGTTACCCTCAAGGACATGATCAAATGGCATGGCCACGATTGTGAAGGCACCTCGCATGCGGCAGCGGCCGCAAAGGTTGCCTTTGAACTGCTGTTTCCGGACGGCATTATCGATCGCAGCGTGCTGCGTGGTATTTCCGGGACTTCTCCGTGTTGGTCGGATGCGGTGGCTTTTCTGACCGGTGCACGGTTGCAATACGGCAACTTGGCTTTCTTCAGGGACAAGCGTTATGGGCATGCCATCCTGTTGTATCGGGAAGATACTGAAATGGCTGTGCTGGCGACCTGGAAAAAGGGCATTAACAATATCCCGGGTGAACCGGTTGTCTTGCCGGGACAGATCAGCTGGCAGCCAAAAGTGGATATGGAAAAGGTGATCGCGCTTAAGAAAGCGGTGAAAAAATCCGGTGGCAAGCCCGATCCATACCAGGTGGATCTGTTGCGTTACTACCAGTGGGCACATGTGAACGATATCTTGAGTCGGCCACTTGAAGAAAGTTACCAAGCCAAAGTGATTGATGACTTCAAATGGGAAGACTGGATCGATCCGCAAAAAGTGGTGGTTGCACCGCACAAGCGCGGCGATATCCAGCTGAAGAACTACCCGTACCGCGATCGACCGGTACAAGCCCCGGGTGCTATGGAGGAATAAGCACAAAATCTTTTTCAGGCCAGACCTGAAGCGGGCTGCCATCAAGGCAGCCTGTTTTTTTGCCGTCTGTGTTCAGCGCCTGGATGGGTTATGCTGTGGCTGTCTTATCGCAACCTGAATTTCACGCAGCATGACTCCCGCCATCAACCTTGCCAAAAAAGCCCGCATCCAGCACAAGGTGCACGAATACACACACGATGCCGATGCGCCATCTTACGGGCTGGAAGCCGCGGAGAAACTCGGCCTGCCGGAGACGCAGGTGTTCAAGACGCTGGTGGTGAATCTGGATAACAGGCAACTGGCTGTGGCGGTGTTACCGGTAGGGTCCATGCTGAGCATGAAACAGATCGCCAAGGCACTGGGTGGCAAGAAAGCTGCCATGGCCGAAGCGATCGAGGTGCAACGTTCCACCGGCTACGTGCTTGGTGGCGTCAGTCCGCTGGGGCAAAAGAAACGCCTGCCAGCCGTGATCGATAGTTCGGCTGAAGGCTTGGATACGATGTACGTCAGCGCCGGCCGCCGCGGCCTGGAGATCGAGCTGGCGCCAGCGGACCTGAAAAAACTGACCAGTGCGCAGTTTGCCGACATCTGCCAGTAATGCCGTCGTCACAAACTGCCGGCGCTTGCTTATTCAACGCTGAAGGCATATACCTGTCGGCATTGAGTGTGTCAGGAGTTATTGCCATGAAAAAAGCCACGCGGCGTTCCAGATTCAAACGTTTTCTGCGAGATGTGTCTGCCTATACGCCGTTTACCAAAATGGTGGCGCTTTTGATCGGCCTGTGGTGGCTGTTTTCCAGCAGCCTGTATTTGGCTGAAACGGGTGTCTCAGGCACGGCCATCCAGACCTATGGCGAGGCGCTTTACTGGGGTGTGGCGGCCTTTTCCACCGCCGGCATTGCCGACACACCGGTGTCTTCGCTGGGGCAACTGATTGGCGGCACCTGGATCGTGATCGGTTCGATGCTGTTTTTTGGGGCCATTGTGGCGACGGTCACCGGTTATTTCATGCGGCCGATGCAGCGCCCGCACAAGAAGATCATCGATACCATCGAATACAACCTGGAACAGCTCAATGACCTGAGTGTTGAAGAACTCGATCTGCTTAAGGAAACAGTCGACACCCTGATCGCGCACGTTGAACATCTCAAGGAAACGCAGACCTGCGACCAGCCGCAATAACGCAATATTTCCGGGTGCATAGAACATGCATCCCGGGCCGGATGGTTCTACACTGTCGCTATTACGGCCTGTTAACACGAATTTCCTGACTGGAGAGCACATGCGTTTCAAACCGTTGTTGTCGCTGCTGGGCATCGGCTTGCTGATCGGTCTTGGCTGGCTGGTGTACGACCGCCTGCATCATGAACTGACGGACAAGGAAAAACGCAAGCGTGACGTGCAGGCGGTGCCGGTTGAGGTGGCGGCCATAGTCCAGGGGCCGATTGCCTTGCGTCGTGACTTCACCGGTACGCTGGAAGCACGTGCCGAGTTTGTCGTGTCGCCGAAAATTGACGGCCGTATCGTGCAACTGGATGTCGACATCGGTGATGCCGTGTTGCGCGACCAGGTGGTGGCGCGACTTGATGATGCCGAATTTCGTCAGAGCGTGGCGCAGGCCGAAGCCGACTTGTCGGTGGCGCGCGCCAACCTGGCCGAAGCCAACAGCCTGTTGGTAATCGCCGAACGCGAATTAACCCGCATTGATAAATTACAGGAAAAAGGCGTCAGCTCGGTGTCGCAGCGCGATGTTGCCAAGGCCGACCAGTTGGCCAAGCAGGCGCACGTTCAGGTGACGCGCGCACAGGTGGCGCGCGCTGAAGCCGAACTCGAAGCGACGCGTATCCGCCTCGGCTATACCGAGGTCAACGCCGCCTGGCGAGCCGGTAACGAGCAGCGCGTCGTGGCCGAACGTTTTGTTGATGAAGGCGAAACCGTCACCGCCAACACACCGTTGCTGCGCATTGTGGAACTCGATCCGATCGTCGCCGTGTTTTATGTCACCGAACGCGATTATGCGCAGTTGCAGGTTGGTCAGGACGTGCAGCTTGGCACTGATGCCTACGCCGGTGAAGTGTTTCATGGTCGCATTGCGCGCATTGCACCGGTATTTCGTCAGGATGCGCGCCAGGCGCGTGTTGAGGTCAGCATCGACAATCCGGACCTGCATTTGAAGCCTGGTATGTACGCGCGTGCCGCTGTGGTGCTGGAAAAAATCGACAACGCCACCATCGTGCCCGAACAGGCGCTGGCCAGCCGCGATGGCGGCAAGGGTGTGTTTGTGCTGTCGGCAGACGGCAAGACGGTCAACTGGCGGCCGGTGCAGGTCGGCATCCAGGAAGGCGATCGGGTGCAGGTCAAGGGTGAGGGGCTATCCGGACGCGTGGTGACGCTCGGTCAGCAATTGCTGGACGAAGGTTCCGCCATCCTCCTGCCCGACGGGCCGGGTAACTGATATGAATCTGGCCCGCGCCAGCGTGCGCCGCCCGGTATTCACCACCATGCTGACGCTCATGGTGGTGGTGCTTGGCAGCATGGCGCTGGGACGCCTGCAGATCGATCTGCTGCCGAGCATCGAACTGCCGACCATCACTGTGCGCACCCAGTACGAAGGTGCCGACCCGGTGGTCATGGAACGCCTGGTGACACAGATCGTCGAGGAGATCATCGCCACCGTCCCCGGTGTCGAGGAGATCGAATCGAGTTCGTATGAAGGCAACAGCAGCGTGCGCGTCAGCTTCGGCTGGGGCACCAACGTTGATGCCGCGGCACTCGATGTACAAGCCACCATCGAGGATGAAATCAGCGAGCTGCCCGATGACATTGTCGGGCCGCGCGTCACCAAGTTTGATGTCGACAGTTATCCAGTGGTGTTACTCGGTATTTCCAGCCGTCTCGATCCGGTGGAGCTGACGCAACTGGTCGAGGACCAGGTGCGTTACCGTTTTGCGCGCGTGCCCGGCGTTGCCCAGGTCGATCCCTGGGGGGGCTTCACGCGCGAGGTGCGCGTTGCACTCGACCCGGCGCGCATCAATGCACTGGGTTTGCCTTTGAATGACATCACCGATGCCATCGAGGACGCCAACCTCGACCTACCGGCCGGCAAGATCGAGCAGGGCCAGTACGAAGTCACGCTGCGCGCGCCGGCCGAATTTCGCAACCTGGAGCAGATTCGCAACACCGTCATCACCGAACGTGAGG
Source organism: Chromatiales bacterium (assembly GCA_050049775.1). GTDB lineage: Bacteria > Pseudomonadota > Gammaproteobacteria > Chromatiales > Chromatiaceae > JABDQZ01. Next base: position 4,566 of record JASFVP010000078.1, on the reverse strand, counting down.
GTGCGCTGATCACGCTCGGCCAGATTGCCAGCATCAGCGATACTTACGAAAAGCTCACGCGCATCATCCGTGTCAATGGCGAACGCGGCCTGCGTATCGCGATCCGCAAACAACCGGCGGCCAATACCGTGGAAGTCGCCAAGGCGGTGCTAGACGAAGTCGATGAAATCAACCGGCTGTTTCCGCAAATGCGCATCACGCCCGTCATCAACCAGGGCAACTTCATTGAACGCGCCATCGCCAATGTCGCCCAGTCGCTGTTGTATGGCGGTTCGCTGGCGGTGCTGGTGTTGCTGTTCTTTTTGCGCGACTTGCGCAGTACGCTGGTGATTTCGCTGGCGATACCGATTTCACTGATCGCCACCTTTGCCTTGCTGTTTTTTGGCGGCTTCACACTTAACCTGATGTCGCTCGGCGGCCTGGCGCTCGGTGTCGGCATGATGGTCGACAGCTCCGTGGTGGTGCTGGAAAACATTTTCCGGCGACGCCAGGCAGAATCCCTGGATGCCGAAACCGCCGCCGTCGAAGGTACCGGCGAAGTCGCTTCAGCGGTCATCGCCGGCACCATCACGACATTGGTGATTTTCCTGCCGATGATTTTTGTACGCGGCGTATCCGGCGTGCTGTTCCAGGAACTGGCGTTTGTCATCATGTTTTCGCTGTTCTGCGCGTTGCTGGTGGCGTTGACGCTGGTGCCGATGCTGGCGTCGAAATTTTTAAAGGGTGACGATCAGCAACCAGGCGGTCATTGGCGAGACAGGCTGGCGGCACGCGCCGGTCAGGCGCTCGAAAGCCTGGAAAACGGCTATCGCGATTTTCTGCACAGTCTGATGCGCCAGCGCTGGCTGACCTTGTTGGTTGCTGTTGTGCTGTTTGCGGGCAGCCTGTTGTTGCTGCCCATGATTGGTACGGAATTCATTCCACCCAGCGACGAAGGCGAGGTGCGCGTCACCGGTGAAATGGAAGTTGGCACGCGCCTGGAACTGATTAACAAACAGTCGCGCCTCATGGAAAAGATTGTGTTTGATGCCGTACCCGAGGCCGTGTCTTCGGTGGTGAGTGTGGTGACTTCGGGCACGCGTGGCAGTGCCAAGGCCAAGTCGGAAATTCGCTTGTCGTTGTTGCCGGCCAAGGATCGTCAGCGTTCCAATACCGAGATTGCCAACGACCTGCGTAAGCAGCTCGAAGGCAAGATCCCGGGTATGAAAATTCGTACGCGTGCGCCACAGGGCCAGTTCCTGCTGGAACGCCTGCTCAGCAGCGAGGAGGGAGTGACCGTCGAGGTGCGCGGTTTTGATCTGGATACGCTGGATCTGCTGGCCAGTCAGGTGGCGCAGGCCATCGAGGATGTGCCGGGCATTACCGATGTCGAGTTCAGCCGCGAAGCCGGTGTGCCACAGCAGGAGATCGAGGTTGACCGCACCAAGGTGGCCGACCTCGGCCTGAGCGTGCGCGATGTCACCGAAGCCATCCAGATCGCGGTGGCCGGTTCCAAGGCCAGCGAATACCGCGTGCAGGGCAATTCCTATCGCATTCTGGTGCAGCTCAAGGATGCCGAGAAACGTTCGCTCGAGGAAATTCTCGATCTCACGCTGCGCACACCGACCGGTGAACTGGTGGTGTTGCGCAATCTGGTCAGCACCACCACCGGGTTTGGTCCGGTGACGATACAGCGCAAGGACCAGCAGCGCCGCATCACCGTGCTCGGCAATGTCGCCGGACGCGATCTTGGTTCGGTGGCGGCTGATGTGCAGCAACGCCTGGAACGTATTGCGCGGCCGGTCGGTTACGATCTGTCGATCGAAGGCAATTTCGAGGAACAGCAAAAAGCCTTTGATGAAATGCTCACCTCATTGTTGTTGGCACTGGTGCTGGTCTACATGGTGCTGGCTTCTCAGTACGAATCCTTTGGTGATCCGTTGATTGTCATGCTGACGGTGCCGCTGGCGGCCATCGGCGTGCTGCTGACCTTGTTCCTGACCGATACCACGTTGAACCTGCAATCCGGTATCGGCTGCATCATGCTCGGTGGCATCGTCGTCAACAACGCCATCCTGCTGGTGGATCAGGCCGGGCGTCTGCGTCGCGAGGGCATGGACGTCAACAGCGCCGTGGCCGAGGCTGGTCGGCGGCGTCTGCGCCCGGTGCTGATGACCACCTTCACCACGATCCTGGCATTGCTGCCGCTGGCTCTCGGCATCGGCGAGGGTGCCGACGCGCAGGCACCGCTGGCGCGTGTCGTCGTCGGTGGTCTGGCCTCATCTACGCTGGTCACACTGGCGCTGATTCCGGCGGTGTACTCGCTGTTTCATGGTGGTGGTAAATCCGCCGGGCAACGTGCTTGACCTGTCTATAGCTTCATACTTCAGAGTAATGCTCGACGGTCAATGACTGTCGTTGTAATTAACCGGATAAAGGAGAAGCGAATGAGTAAAGCAACCATGAACAAGGAACAATGGGTGACATTGTTTCGCGAGATCGGACTGGATGAAGCGACCATGACGCAATGGCACCGCGAATTCGAAAACAGGTATCCGGATGCGCATGAATCATTCCTGCAATGGCTGGATATTGCACCGGATGAAATTCGTCTGATCCGGGCCTTGTAAGTCTCTCATCCTGTGGTGCGGCCGGTTCATCCGGCCGTGCCGTTTATTGATCAACAGCACCTCATAGCTATGTTTACCATCGGACAAGTCGCCAAAAAGTTTTCCGTATCACGCAGTACTCTGCTTTATTACGATACGATCGGCTTGCTCAAACCCAGTGGCAGGAGTGATGCCAATTATCGGCTGTATTCCGAAGCGGATCTGCACAAGATGACAAAAATTGCGCTGTATCGTGATGCGGGATTACCGCTGGAATCCATTGCCGGTCTGCTGGAGGGAAATACGGATGAATTGCACAGGGCGCTCGAGCAGCGTTTGCAGACAATCAGCGGTGAGATAGGCAAGCTCCGGGAACAGCAAGCGGTGATTGCCCGCATCTTGGAAAATGAAAAGGCAGTGATACACGCCGGTTTGATGACCAAGGATGTCTGGGTGGCATTGCTGGCCGCTGCCGGGCTGGATGAAGCCGGCATGCATCGTTGGCATGTCGAGTTCGAGAAAATGTCACCAGCGGCGCACCAGGAATTTCTGCAATCCATCGGTATCGGTCAAGCGGAAATAGCGCAGATTCGTGACTGGTCAAGGAATGATCTGGATTCGGGCGACCTCGATTAAGGCTTCGCATGCGTTTCCTGGTATGCGACAGTAATGTCTTCCATATCGATGGGAGAAAGTCATGAAAACACAACTGCTGTGTATGCTGGTCCTTCTGCTTGTTCTGATGGAAAGCGCCGTGGCAGACGAGGAAGAGCGCTACTTGCGCCAGCAACAACTGGATGCCGCCTGCGAGATGGCCAGAGAGCAAAAACTGGCGCCGTTGCGCCAGCAGCTTGTCGAACAATGTGTCTGGCAAGGCCAGGGGGACTGGGCCCGGTGTGAATGGTATTTCCATGACTATGGGGCGCAAGCGGGTCGGCGCGCGCCCCTGTTTTATGATCTGCCGGAATGCGTCGAGGCGTTTGAATACCGGCGCAGCTATCGGCGTGCTGACTGATTGACGGTTGCGGGAGAGGGGTATGAGCAAATCCACCTTGCAATACTGGAATGCCTTGGCGCCGGAGAATGCCGCTCAATGGGAAATCATTGAAAACACCGGAGGCATGCTTGAGCAGCTTACCCTGGCAATGGATGAACAGACGGGTGATTACACCCGGCTGACTCGTTTCAAGGCTGGTGCCGATACCCGTGCCAGTGGTGGCAAGTCACACAGTTATCCGGAGGAAATCTATATCATTTCCGGGCGTCTTTATGATGTCGCTTTCGATCAGTGGCTGGAAGCCGGGCATTACGCCAGTCGTCCCCCCGGTGAAATCCACGGTCCTTTTCTCTGTGAACAGGAATGTCTGGTGCTGGAAATCTCCTATCCGAGCCAGTCGGTGACTGCCTGATACCAGTTTGCCGGTCGCATTCCCGGTTTTTCTTTTCATACCTTTAAGTTGTATTGCCGCTTCAGGTATGCCGCATTTTTGACGATATAGCCTGATAGAACACACATACGTTTGTGACAGCGGTACTGGATCGCTGGGTTACGGCGTATTATTTACAAGGAAGGTTGCCATGTTCATAAGTGCTTTTCTGGTCAGTTTGCTGTCATTTGCCCTGATCTACCGTTTTGTGCAGAAATTCCGTGCACGCCACAGGGTTCCGGTCATAAGAACAAAAATCCCGTTTGATGTCTGAGCAATCCCGTCCAGGTCGTGTTTTCCGGCTGACGCGTGCTTATTCCCTGGTCAGCCTGATTGGTATTCTGCTGGTGGCCTTCGTCATGGCCTATTTCTACCGTGGTGTTGCCGTCAACGCCCTGATGAAAGTGCAGAATGAGTCGAATGCCGATTTGAGTCGTATATTTGCCAATTCCATCTGGGACAGTTATGCCGATTTTTTTGCGCGTGCTGCGCAGCTGCAACCGCAGCAACTGGCCGCTCAGCCGGAAACAGCCTCTCTGGCTGCAGAAGTG
>JASFVP010000001.1:0-125047 GCA_050049775.1 Chromatiales bacterium | reverse complement strand
CTCGCTGATCAGTCATGGCGATGAAGCGGCGACCCGCGGTTCGCTGCAGGACCTGATCTGGCTGGCGGAAACCTTTGGTTTCCACCTGACGCATCTCGACATCCGCCAGGAATCGACCGTGCACAGCAACGCCGTTGCCGAAATCCTGCAACACTGTGACTCCGCCCCCGAATACAGCACGCTGGACGAATCACAACGTATGGATGTGCTCGGCAGGCTGATCCAGGACGGCAAATTCCAGTTGTCACGTGAACAGCTTTCCGATGAGACCCGGCAAGTGCTCGAAGTGTTTGATGTCATCAGTGAGATGCGCAAGGAGGTCAGCCCCAACGCGTTTGGTCAGTACGTCATCTCGATGACGCATCAGGCCAGCCACATCATGGAAGTGATGTTCCTGGCGCGTTGTACCGGCTTGATCAAAACCGGTGGCAAAAAAATGCATTGCGCACTACAGATCTCGCCGCTATTTGAAACCATTGAAGACCTGTCCCACATCGAGCCGGTATTAAACCGCTTGCTGGAAAACACGGTTTACCGCGAAATGCTGAAAAGCAGTGGCAATCTGCAGGAAGTCATGCTCGGTTATTCGGATTCGGCCAAGGATGGCGGCATTACTGCATCGGCCTGGAATCTGTACCAGGCGCAACGTCGCGTCATTGAGATCGGCAATCGTTATGATGCCGAAATTCGCATGTTTCATGGTCGTGGTGGCACGGTCGGCCGCGGTGGCGGCCCGACGCACGATGCCATCATGTCGCAACCGGCCGGCACCGTCACCGGCCAGATCAAGTTCACCGAACAGGGTGAAGTGCTGTCATACAAATACAGCAACACCGAGACAGCCGTTTATGAACTGACCATGGGTATCACCGGCCTGATGCAGGCCAGTCTGAATCTGGTCAAAAAGCCATTGCCGGACAATCCCGAATATCTCGACATCATGGCGACTCTGGCACAAAGCGGTGAAAACCATTTCCGCCAGCTGACCGAGCAGTCGGAAGGTTTCCTCGACTACTTTTACGAAGCTACGCCGGTTACTGAAATCTCGCATCTCAATATCGGCTCACGCCCCTCGCACCGCGCCAAGGGCGATCGCTCCAAAGCATCAGTGCGCGCCATCGCCTGGGTATTCGGCTGGGCACAATCACGCCAGACCCTACCGGCCTGGTATGGCCTGGGCAAGGCGCTGGACGACTGGCAAAAAGCCGATCCGGACAACCTCGCCAAGCTGCAGAAAATGTTCGAGGAATGGCCATTTTTCCGCTCGCTGTTGAGCAACACCCAGATGGCCCTGTACAAATCGGAAATGAACATTGCGCGCGACTATGCCCAGTTGTGCAAGGACGACGACGTCGGCAACAACATCTTCGCCCTGATCAATGAAGAGTATCGACGCTGCTGTGAATCCATCGTGTCGGTCGCCGGCATCAAATCCCTGCTGGAAGACAGCCCGGTGCTGCAGCTGTCGTTGAGCCGCCGCGATCCTTACCTCGACCCGCTCAACTACATCCAGCTGTCGTTGTTGCGACGCACGCGCCAGGATGAGATTACCGAACAGGAGAAGTCCACCTGGTTTACACCGCTGCTGCGCTCCATCAACGCCATCGCCACCGGCATGCGCAATACCGGTTAAACAAAACCATCGACAAAAAACCTGCCATAAAAAAGGGCGGGACCGTATGGCCCCGCCCTTTTCACCCTCAGCTATAAAAGCAATTCAGGTGTGCCTGTGTTACAGGCGTATTACGGTAGCAATCAAAGCGCTACGATGTTCTCTGCCTGCAGGCCTTTCTGGCCCTGGGTGACAGTGAACTGTACTTTCTGGCCTTCGGTCAGGGTTTTGAAACCTGAACCTGAAATAGCTCTGAAGTGGGCAAATACATCAGGACCTGATTCCTGCTCGATAAAACCAAAGCCCTTGGCTTCGTTGAACCATTTAACCGTACCGGTAGTAGTATTGGACATAGTCTGTTCCTATTTATTTCAAGAGTAATTGTTGCCTTGTAACAAGGCGGTTTCGCCGGGAAGTGTTGCTATTGATTACTTATGAAAAACAGGATGAGGTACTAAAGACGGGACATCGATACAGCATGCATAAATATATAACGCACTTTCAAGCGCAAAATCATTGTATACCCCTTGAGCCGCTTGTCAATGAGAATAATTACACTGCCTTGGGGAACTTTTTCAGGCGGCTCCCCTCTCTTGAGTACTTGCCTGACAGGCGCGGTTTGATAGACTCGACACACAAACTGGTCACAGGAATATGGTAATGCCGGAAAGATGGTTGCAAATCAAGGGAGACCCGTCGGTACGCAATTTTCTGTTTCAGCAACAGCGCATCGAAAGCCTGTTCGATTCCGACATTGATCGACTGCACGACATTGTCTACCAGCTGCACACCCGCAAAGGCGTATTTCATTCCAAGCTGCATTATTCATCCAACCAGATTACCTGCTGGTTTGCGAGCGACCCGTTCGTGTATGAAAAATTCATTCGTGAGGAAGTGTTCGACGGCGGTTTTGTCGAACGTTTCCCCGATGCGGATTATGCCGGACGTAGCGCCGTCATCGACCACGACATGCTGCGTCGCATCCTTAACGAATTCAAGCGCCTGCGCCTGACCGATGAGACCATTTACCTGCGCAACGGCTCGATGAATCTTATCAACGGCATGATCAATATGTCGTTCTCCTGTGATGGAACGCATTACATCGACCATGCCACGTTTTTTGAAAAGCTCGACAAGTTTGAAACTGTAAATCCGTGAAGGAGCAGTTTTAAACAAAGGAGAGAAAGCAGGAAATGGCACGCCCGGCAGGATTCGAACCTGCTACCCTCGGCTTAGAAGGCCGATGCTCTATCCAAATGAGCTACGGGCGCATAAACAAAAAAGGGGTGGAGTCCTGTTGACTCCGACCCCTTGACGTCTGGTCGGGGTAGAGAGATTCGAACTCCCGACATCCTGCTCCCAAAGCAGGCGCGCTACCAGACTGCGCTATACCCCGTTGTGCTTGCATGTTGCAAAGAGGCGGCATCATACTCATCCGACCGCTTGACGTCAATTCATGAATTCGGCTTCTCCGACCTGCCCCGATGCCGACAAAATGCTATGATATGCCTTCTGTTTCCACTACCCGATCCAGCTCCATGACAGCACAAATTCTTGACGGCAAAGCCATCGCCGCAGACCTGAAACAAAGCGTCAAACAGAAAGTCGAGCAACGCCTCGCCGCCGGCCGGCGTCCCCCCGGTCTGGTCGTGGTGCTGGTCGGAGAGAATCCGGCATCTCAGGTGTATGTACGCAGCAAGAGCAATTCCTGCCGCGAAGTCGGTTTCTTTTCGGAATTGATCGAACTCGGTGCAGATACACCGGAAGACAAACTGCTGACGCTGATTGATGAACTCAATACACGCGATGATGTCGACGGTATTCTGGTGCAACTGCCGCTACCGCCACAGATCAATGAGGAAACCGTGATCGAACGCATTCTGCCGACCAAGGATGTCGACGGCTTCCATCCTTATAACGTCGGCCGCCTGACACTGCGCATGCCGTTGCTGCGACCCTGCACACCGAAAGGTGTCATGACCATGCTGCAGCGCACCGGTGTTGATCTGGTTGGCAAGGACGCGGTCATCATCGGCCAGTCCAACATCGTCGGTCGGCCGATGGCGCTTGAACTGTTGGCCGCACGTTGCACCATCACGATTTGCCACAGCAAGACCCAGAATCTGGCCGATAAAGTCGCCAACGCCGACATCGTGGTCGCCGCCGTTGGTATTCCGAATTTCGTCCAGGGTGACTGGATCAAGCCGGGCGCAATTGTCATCGATGTCGGTATGAACCGGCTCGACAATGGCAAGTTGTGTGGTGATGTCGATTTTGCGGCAGCATCCGAAAAAGCTGCGTGGATATCACCGGTACCGGGTGGCGTCGGCCTGATGACAGTTGCCACCTTGCTTGAGAATACCTTGCAAGCGGCCGAGATGCACGCCGCAGCTGGATAGCTCAGCCGTTACGCTCGATTTTTTGCAGACTGTCGCGCCAACGCGGATTGACCTCGCCCTGCGCCAGGCGCAGATAACGGCCGACTTCGTTTTCGTACCAGAAATCATGGCCCTGATTCGGCTCGGCCTCAAAGCCCCACCAGACTCCGCTAAAGTCCTGCGCAATCCAGTGTACCCAGCCCGGCGCCTCAAATTGCGACCGGGTCAAACACGCACTCCGAATGTTTCAAGGCAGACGCGTACAGTCTGTCGGATTACGGCCGTTTTGGGGTAGTGTATTCAGCTACTTTCTGGAACGATTCCCAGATGGTATCGTAGCCAACGAAGCCCTTTTCGTTCGCTTCTTTTTGACGGGTAGTTACAAAGCGCGCTTTGCCTTCAGGAACTTTAGGCCTGGATTTTGCCGGTCCACTCATAAATACACCTCACTTGATCATAAAGCCGAAACAGCCACTGACGGATGCTTTGGCTGGAAACTGCAGCGACATTATATTCATTTATTAAAATGTCAATAGCTTGATTCCCGTTGCCATCGCCGATTCCGCATGATGATCAACACCAGACGTCCGTTTGTTTGCCTGCCCGATTTAAAAAATCTCTGGCTGTTTTTTTAGCAGATACTGGATCAGGCATAAGCCAAACAGGCACGGTCACCGTCATCTTCAACAACCGTCGGACTTAAACAACAGGGTATTTGTGCGCCCTCAAAGTCGGTCTGTTCAGGTAAAATGATTCATTCGCCTGTTTCTGTTCGGCAGGGGGCATTGAAACAACCGGTCAAACGCCTTTTTCTAACCTGTAGAATGCGGTAACCGGCTTTTTGGAATTGTTCGCAAACAGAGATTTGGATACGCATCTAATGATAATAATTATCATTTTAATCAGAGTCCTGGTCGTTTTTGCCAGCCAATCAACAAGATCAATAAGTTACATCACATATTTTTTAAGCGTATAAGCATTCTTTAGTCTTTATTCAAAAAAATAATAGTTTAACAAAGAAACTTAATTAGTATTTGCTAATGGAAATCTTTACTGTCCGGTCCGCCGTAAAACCTTTAGGAGAGGATAATGATCACAGCTAATCCATTCAGCGACCTTTTCCCGGCCATGGTCATGCAGACATACGTTATCGTAATGGTTCTGCTGGTTATTGCGGGAACCATTATAGATATGATGCACAAGAAAAGTGCTCAGTACTTTTTTGAGAATTCACAAAAGCAGGAGAAGAATGCAAAACGCAGCGTAAGCGGCGGCGACAAAGCTTCGGCTGCTGTTGGTGTTCTGCTTAACGAAGTACTGACTTCAGCAGAGTTTGCCAATCCACAACGCAGACTTTCACATCTGCTGACCATGTATGGCTTCATTATTTTTGTCGTTTCTACGGCTGTGCTGATTTTTGCTTATCCGACTTCTGCCGATGCCGGCATCTGGGCCCCTCTGTGGCACATAGGTGCAGCTTCACTGGCGTTGGGTGGCTACTGGTTCTGGTTCTTTATCCGTGTCGATGTATCTGCAGAAGGCCATAAATGGTATCAGCTGGCAAAAGCGGACCTGTTTATCGTCTCTGCACTGATGACTGTCACCTGGGGTCTGATCTGGTCTCTGGCCGGTGGCGGTCTGTCTGGCCTGAACCTGCTGTTCTTCGCACTGTTCATTATCTCCAGCACTACACTGTTCAGCACTGTGTTGTGGTCCAAGTTTGCGCACATGTTCTTCAAGCCTGCTGCCGCTTTCCAGAAGCGTATTACAAAGCTCGATGGCTCCCAGGAAAATCTGCCGGATGTTGGCGAACTGACCGATCCTGCCCTGCAGGCAAGATATCCGGATATCCCTGAATACATGGGCACCAACCCACCAAACATGGGGCTTGGTATCAAAAGCGAACCCCCACACCACTTCTAATTAATTCACAAAAGTAAGGAGAAACGAGATGCCAACTTTTGTATATATGACTCGCTGTGATGGTTGTGGCCATTGCGTTGATATCTGCCCATCAGACATCATGCACATCGACCCGACATACCGCCGCGCATACAACATTGAACCTAATATGTGCTGGGAATGTTATTCATGTGTTAAAGCCTGCCCTCACCACGCGATTGACGTTCGTGGTTATGCAGACTTCGCCCCGCTGGGCCACTCAGTACGTGTAATCCGTGATGAGGAAAAAGGTGTTATTGCCTGGCGTATCAAATCACGCAACGGTGAAACTGACCTGAACCTGCTCGCACCAATCACAACCAAGCCATGGAGAGAGCACATTCCTCAGCTGGCTGATGCTCCTGCACCGAGCAAGGAAATGCGTGACAGCCAGTTACTGTTCAACGAACCAAAATACATTCGACTCGACGATGGCAATATTCATACGCTCGAGTCTAATGGCTTGCAGATGAAAGCAGGAGTGTACTACTAATGGCTTACAAAACTATCATCGAAGACAATATTGACATCCTGGTTGCAGGTGCCGGCCTTGGTGGTACAGGTGCTGCCTGGGAAGCCCGTTACTGGGGTCAGGACAAAAAAATCGTTATTGCCGAGAAAGCCAACATCGACCGTTCCGGTGCTGTGGCACAGGGCCTGTACGCGATCAACTGCTACATGGGTACCCGTTTCGGTGAAAACAACCCGGAAGATCACGTCCGCTATGCGCGTATCGACCTGATGGGCATGGTGCGTGAAGACCTGCTGTTTGATATGGCTCGTCACGTTGACTCGGCTGTTCACCAGTTCGAGGAATGGGGCATGCCGATCATGCGCAACCCCAAGACAGGTTCTTACCTGCGTGAAGGTCGCTGGCAGATCATGATTCACGGCGAATCCTACAAACCATTGGTTGCGGCCGCTGCGAAGAAATCCGCTGACAAGGTCTATAACCGTATCTGTGTTACTCACCTGCTGATGGATGATGCCAAAGAAAACCGCGTTGCCGGTGCTGTTGGCTTCAACGTACGTACCGGAGACTACCACGTCTTCAAATCCAAGACTGTTGTTGTTGGCGCCGGTGGTGCTTCCAACATCTTCAAGCCGCGTTCTGTTGGTGAAGGCGCTGGCCGTGTATGGTACGCCCCCTGGTCTTCCGGCTCAGCCTATGGCCTGATGATCCAGGCTGGTGCAAAAATGACTCAGATGGAAAACCGTATCGTACTGGCTCGCTTCAAAGACGGTTACGGTCCTGTGGGTGCCTACTTCCTGCATCTGAAAACCTACACCCAGAACTGCCATGGTGAAGAGTACGAATCCAAGTGGTTCCCTGCCCTGCAGGAAATGGTTGGTAAGGAATACCTGGACGTTGAAGCTTCACACGTTTCACACAGACCAATTCCTACCTGTCTGCGTAACCACGCCTTCATCAGCGAAGTGAATGCCGGTAACGGTCCGATTCACATGGTTACCATGGAAGCATTCCAGGATCCGCATCTTGAAGAGATCGGCTGGCACAACTTCTTGGGTATGACTGTTGGCCAGGCCGTACTGTGGGCTGCAACTGACGTTAACCCCAAGTACGAAAACCCTGAACTGACTACATCCGAGCCATACGTTATGGGTTCACACGCTACCGGTTGTGGTGCGTGGTGCTCAGGTCCTGAAGATATCTCTCCTGATGAATACTTCTGGGGCTACAACCGTATGACTACCGTTGAAGGTCTGTTCGGTGCCGGGGACGCTGTTGGTGGTACGCCACACGCTTTCTCTTCAGGTTCATTCACTGAAGGTCGTCTGGCTGCGAAAGCTGCCTGTCAATACATCGACGATGGCAAGGCGGAAGGCATTCGTGTTTCCCAGGAACAAATCGACCGCCGCAAGGCCGAGATCTACAAGCCGATGGAACACTACAAGATCTACCGCAATGAAATCGTTGCCGGTTCTGTTGCACCGAACTACATCAACCCACGCCAAGGCCTTGACCGTCTGCAGAAGCTGATGGACGAGTACGCTGGTGGTGTAACAGTCAGCTACATGACCAATGAGAAGCTGCTGCAGATCGGTCTGAAGAAGATGAAAATTCTTGAAGAAGACCTGGAGAAAGTAGCTGCTGAAAACATCCACGAACTGCTGCGTGCATGGGAACTGAAGCATCGTCATCTTGCTTCTGAAGCCGTTATGCAACACACGCTGTTCCGTAAGGAAACCCGTTGGCCAGGCTATTACTACCGTGGCGACGCCATGAAGGTTGATGATCAGAACTGGCATGTACTGACCGTATCTCGTCGTGATCCAAAGACTGGCGAATACACAATGGAAAAAGCTCCTTTGTATCACCTGGTTGGTGATATTGAAGATAAAGCTTTGGCCGAGCTGAAGTCTAAAGAGAGCTAAAAAAATCAAACAGAAGTCCCATTGGGGCTTCTGTTTGTCGATAAAGAGGCCAATATTATTATTGGCCTCTTTTTGTTTGTATGTTACAGCGTTTTTTGTATAAATAGAGAAACGTTAATAAAGAGCAGCTTATGAATATTATTGACAAGACAGATGAAGAGCTTCTGGATATCGGTATTCCCTGGTGGGAAGACCTGATCAAGTACTCCAATAAGGGCCAGTACGGAAAATTTATTCGTAACTTTTCCTACGACCTTTTGCTCGGTCTTAATGAAGTGGAACTCGGCAAGCAGTTTTCCAGAAGCGAACTGACCCGCAGTCTTTCTGAAGAATATGATTTTCTTGGCTTCATCCGTCGTGGTGAGCACGTGACTTTTCTGTTTAGAGTACGCAGCACCAAGAAACCCGGCGAGTGGTTGGGCCGGATGGTGCTTGGTTATGATAAAGATGGGCAACCCAAAATTTTCGGGGCATCAATATTTTAAGACTGCGCTGGGCGATTACATTAACCTCATACCGGCATGTTCTCAGCCGGTATCCAGCGACGGAAAACTCTGACTACAGGCACACCAGAGTGACAAATCATTAACTACCCGTAATTGTTATGAAACAAAGAATTCAGGAAAACAAGTTTGTCGAACTGAACTACAAGGTTCTCGACGAAAAAACCGGCCAGATTCTGTCCACAGTGGAATTTCCGATCAGTTATGTGCATGGCGCTGATCAGGTGCTGGCCACCCAGGTTACTGCCGAACTGGAAGGCCGGGCTGAAGGAGACATCATCGAAATTCCGATCGATGGCAACCTGATTTACGGTCCGCGTGATGAAAACCTGGTGTTTACCGATCGTCTCGAAAATGTTCCGGAGGAATACCGCGAAGTCGGTATGAAAATCCTGATGGAAAACGAGAAAGGTGAGCCGAAAGAATTTATCGTAACCCGCATGGACGATAAAACCCTGACGGTTGACGGCAACAACCCGCTTTGTGGCAGGGACCTGATCTTCAAGCTGGAAATCCTGACCGTCAGGGATGCCACTGAGGAAGAAATCGAAGCTGGTACCAAAGTCGTTGACGGACCGGATATCGATGTGGATCCGGACAAAATCATACCGATATAGCCATCTCTATGCTGGCTGCGCCCTAAGGCAGCAATCGCACAACTGAGGTAATATAAGCGCCGTTTAAATCGCGTTTGCAAAGAGAAATTTTATGACTGAAGCACCAACATTGACCGAAGGCGAGGAATGCCGCTTCTGCAAGACCAAGCCTGGTCGTAGAGTCATGCTTGAAGGCAAATACGGTTTTGCCGCGTACGACCGTCACCCGGCCAGCGAAGGGCATTTTCTGGTCATTCCCTATCGCCATTTCGCCGATTATTTTGATATCACCGATGAAGAACGCGAGGAACTCTGGACGCTGGTCGCAGAGGGAAAGAAAATGGTCGATGAGAAATTCCATCCAGACGGCTACAACGTCGGCATCAACGTCGGCAAATGGGCCGGCCAGTCTATCCCGCATTTGCACATCCACGTGATTCCACGCTACCAAGGCGATGTCGAGAACCCCAAGGGTGGCGTAAGAGGCGTTATTCCGGCCCGCAAACTTTATGAGTTCAAACCGGACTGATTCCGCCCAGCATGGGCAGCCCACCCTCGCCTAGGCTTCAAACAGTTTTTTCAACACGCCGATCACGAATTCATAGGTGTACGAATTTTCACCGCAATGAACGATTTCGTCTTCGCTTGCCCGAAAAGTCAGATACGGTTTGACCTGGACGCCATCTGATTCAATTTCCGTGGTATCGTCGAGAATACTGGCGATGCTGAAGGCAAGATTGGCCGTGGTTTCCTCCAGCTTGATGCCTTCCAGACCGGACTCCACGAGCTTGACCATAATGGTTTCAATAATTTCCGCGATGAAAATTTCCTGAAATTCATCGTATTTTTCCGCGTCTAATTTAAGCTCCATTTGCTGTACCCTTGTGAAACTGCCGTAAATTGGCAAAATTTTATCACATCGGAAACAGGAGCATTTCCACTATCTCAATGATTTCGTACAAGAAATATCCGTGTTCAGGTATCATGCCTGAATTTCCGGGCCGACCCGGCTGCTATACCGATCACCAGTTCCTGATCGCGAAGTGATATTCCAGACACGGCTGATTGCACACACCACGGTTTGTTTTTACTCATGAGTTCACTAGTTATAGAAATACCGGCCATATCCGACCAGACGTTGGAAGTGATGAAACGCGTTATTGACGAGAACGAAAAAACGCAAAAAATTACCGACGCGGAATCCGGCCCTTTGCCATTGGCAGCGGCACTGTCCGATTTTTTCCAGCTCGCTTCTTCAGTGGAGAACGGCAATCAGCAACTGGAGACCGATGTCATTTCCGAACTCGCCGAATATGCGCTGGATTTGCTGGACAGGCTTGCCCACCAACTGTGGCAGCTAGACATACACGACCAGGGCGACAATCTGGCTCGTATTTATATCTCCCTGTCTGTCTGGTTTGCACGTCGTAATGCGGTACTGGACAACCTGCAAGGCAGTGCCGATGGTTTTGCCAATCTGGTGAACCGGGAAAACAATATGGATGAACTTGCAAACCTGAGCCAGCTCATGGATGAGATTCTGGAAGCCGCTTCCGACAAACTCAAAATGGATGAGGACCGTAGTAACCCATGGCGGCCCTGGCGTGTTCTCAATCTTAATTCAGGAGTTGCGGCCACCCGCTCCCTGAATACCCGACTGATGCAAGCCACATTTGAGAAACTGGGCCGCCGCCTGCCTTACGACATGCCAGGTTTTTTTGCCGACGGCAAAAGGCAGATGGACGCACAGGATGTGCCGCAGGAAGTGCGTGACCTGATGACCCGCTACGCAGAAAAGTGGCCAGAGAAATCACCACATTGACAAATCTGCGTTGCTTGCCCCGTCGGCATATCGGGCAAGCACAATTCTGACATTTTATTCAGGTGGGATCGATGAAACTGATACAAAGACATCTTTTCAAAGGCACACAGGAATTTGAGTTACTGGACGAAGTGCTGCGCGTTCGCATCAACACGCCCATGAAAAAGAAGCAGACCGAAATCACACTGGCCACGTTGAATCCGGAACCGATCGTCAATGGCTCTCGTCTGGAGTTTTACGGCCGGGTCAAATGCAGTCCACTGTTTTCGCTCTACCGCGACAAACCCAACGCCGCAGAATTCAATACTTTTGTCGATGCGCTGAAAGAAAGAGCGCTCAAGGAATTCAACGCTTTCGCCGGCATAAAATGAAGGCTTGCCGGCCGCTCTCAAAAACAGCAATCAGTAACTGAAAGGATCATCCGCCAGTAAAATACCGATGTATGGCGCATAGGTTAGAACCGCCCCTTGGTTCGGCCCCAGGGCCTCAAACTCGCTTGCCACTCGGGACAACTGCGCATCGCTTTGCGGATCTGCCTGCAGTCCTTCCAGCGCAGCGAGTAAAGGACGTATCTCATCGGTGCCGATATACTCTGATAACATGCGGATCGAATCCTCTACATCACCAACCCTGACCGGCTTTTTGGGCTTCGTTACCGGGGTATCTCCGGATGTCTCGAATTCCGGCGGCTCCTCGAATACGTTGCCTCCCAGCCCAGGCGGCATGACCGGTTTCAGGCCGGCAAATGCGTGGAATTCGTCCTGCACCTTTTGCTTGAGATTATTTACAAAAGCGTTGAATGTTTCGGCATCAGGTTTTGCCAGATAAAACGATAGCAAAGGTTCGTTATTGACGCGGCTGGTAAACTCCAGGCGTGATTTGCTGATGACCGGCTCAGAATTCAGCACCGCCAGCATCACGGTCAATGACTCCTCCTTAAAGCGCGATTTGATCCGGACATGGATGGCATCATCAATGATCTCGAATTCCTGCGTGCCCTTCAGAAGGTGTTTTTGTACAAGTTTTGTAACCATAATAAACCCGATATTAATATGAATCAGCCCGCCAAAAACAACTCGCTTATTAAGTTAACTGTGCTTTGCCTGCAACGGCTTGAGTAAACGCTTGAGCAAGTCAACAAACCGGCCAGCCCTGCCTTTTGGCGCACGCATTTTCGCACAATACAATCCCCATCGCTCCCGGCGTTCCGACATCCAGTCCTGTTTATAGGCATCGTTGCCCGTCAAAAAATCGATCTCGTCGACCTTGTCGATATCAATCACATGCTCCATCAGGTAGCTGATGAGAATTGAACCGGGTGAATATTGTTTCCAGGCTTCATCATAGGCCAGCTTGAAAATACTGGCTTTGCCATGCACCACAAACCAGAACTGCGCCGCAGCCGGTTTGTCTGCAATATAGAGAACGGCCAGTCTCAACCAGCCCGGCCCGGCCAAACTGTAGGCCAACCCTTCGATAAAGCCGTCAAACAGTTCATTCGCCTTCCAGCTCGCCTGGTAGACGGCTTTGTAATCTGCAAGAGCCTGTTCCAGATCTTGATCGATAAAAAGACGGATGACATAACCATGTTCACGTTCCAGCTTACGCTGTTTACGGGCAATTGTATTACGCACTCTGGCCGGACGCGCCGCCAGATAGTCGTTGAATGACTGCCCCTGCAATCGATGAATCCAGTTATAAAAGCGAAAGTAGCGATGGCACTCAAACCCCGAGGCCTCCATAGCCTGCTGCAGCTGTTGCATATTTCGGTCGTTTTCAGCCAGCGGCTCCAGTCGCAAGGAATAAACGGGTAAATCACTTAAACCCTGAACCAGGCACTTGAGAGTTTCCTGCTGATTCCTCTCTGCAAGCAACAGGCTGTAAAGTGAAGCATATATATGCCTGAGGGCAGAACAACAGTCACCATGGCGTTTCATCAACGGCAGGATGGCCAGCACCTGACCCGCTTCAACCACACAGGCCAGCAACATGGCCTGATCGTCCTCCAGCACAGTATTTGTGAGGTTCTTAAACCATGGCCGCGAAAAAAAGATGCTGTGTTTCGCGGCCTGCGCAAAAAGCTCGTCGGCACTATCAGGCAATTGATCCCAGTGTGTGTAAATAACAAACTCCATTACTGCTACCAGAGCTCGCTGACTTTAGTTCGGCTTGTCACTCCCGCTTGCACCGGCATTGCCCGACATCTCGATCATCTCTGAAACTTCCAGCACACCATTGATTTCCAGGAACGGACAGGCCTGTGCCGCAGCCAGTGCCTCTTGCATGGAGCCCATCCGCATGATGCTCATCCCCGACATGGCCGATATACTCCCGGGCGCAGCCGAACCATCGGCCTGTACCGTATGTGTATCCTTGAAAGGTATTGCCGGGCTTACCACCGCGTCGCCGAGTGAATTCAGCCACTGCTGGTATTTTTCGAAATGCTTTTGCCCTTCTTCGGGGCTGGAAGGGTACTCGCCTCCCAGATAAACAAATATATATTGCGGCATACAGCACAGCCCTCCGCGACAGAAAAAATGAACTAAACGACGGATTTTAAAGGAAATTGACCGTAAAAGCAGGGGGAAATCGCTAAAAATGCGCTTTTGCACAGGAATCCCGGCGTCGCCGGTGTTGCTGGTCAGGAAAAACTTTCTGCGATAAAATGCAGCTTCCAGAATTTCAATTTTTGGTGTCGTGAAAGTTTTCAGCTGCGAATTCTTGCAGTGGCGATCACGACTTCGAAGCAAAAGGTGATTTATGAGTGGACAACCGACTACCAGGCCTAAAGTTCCTGAAGGCAAAGCGCGCTTTGTAACTACCCGTCAAAAAGAAGCGAACGAAAAGGGCTTCGTTGGCTACGATACCATCTGGGAATCTTTCCAGAAAGTAGCTGAGTACACTACTCCGAAACGCCCGTAAGTCTCCAGGCCGTGTGGCCCTTCAGGGGTCACACGGTTTTGATACCCTCCCCGGAAGATTGGCCACGATCTTCTTGCCTGTTTTCTCTGAGTTATTAGCCTTCTTGGCAAGCCGGCTGCTTGTTTGAGTCATTCCAGCTTTATTTAGCTGCTCGTCATCAAGGCCCCATCAAGCACCACTGCAGCCCTGCACGATTCAGCACAACAGTCAGGCTCAAATTTCGGCAGAATCAGAAACGCACTCCGGGCGTTTCAATTTTCAGACCCTTGCCCATGACGCTCATATAATACTCAAGCGCCTTGTACTCCTCGGAACCGGCTTCAAAAGATTCGGCGCGCATCTGCACAAAACATTCGTTCAGACGGCGATGCAGACTGGTGATGCGATCGCTGACAAAGCGGTACACCGGAAAGCCGTTGCTCTGGCCATGCGTAAGCTGCTGGCCGCGCAGCATCTGGCCCTGATGCTGGATGTGACAATGCTGGCACGACATGTTGATCTGACCAAAGCGGGTGTAATACAGCTTTTTACCGAGTTCGTAAAACTCACGGCTATCCTCGTTGACCTCGGTCCTGACCGGCTCGCCACGCGCCAGATGACGCACGAAAGTTTCCAGCGCAACGGCATCGGGTTCATCGTAGGATATCGGGAAGCGCTCGAGCTTGTCTTCCCAACAGATGTGGATGCGATCCTGCAAGGTCAGCACACTGGCGTGCGGTGCATCATACAGCGGATAGGCGCTGATTTTTTTCACATCCAGCTTTTCACCATCGACGCCATGACACTCGGCACAGGCCGGCCCGTCGTCAGCGGGCGCGTTGAACAGTTCGCGACCGAGTTCAACCGTGGCCATGCCGGGATTGAGAAAATCGTCGTCCTGGATCTCTTTGGTTTCATCGCTGAGAAATTCGTAACCGGACACTACCGGCTGGCCGGCATGTGACAATGGTGCCAACAGCAGCAACAAAAACATCCAGTGCTTCATTGCGGATACTCTTTCAAAGTAGCGAGATAACTGACCACATCTTCGACCTGCTGGGCGGTCAGAAACGTCTTGCCCCAGTATCGATCCGCCAGGCGGTTGAACAGTTTCGGATGCCGGTAAAAACCCGGCATGATGGTGTCGGGATTGATGCGGGTTTCGTCCACCACCCGCATGCGAATCTGTGCCTGGTTGTAACGTGCGCCCACACCCCACAACGACGGCCCGACATTGCCATGAAACGCCTGCTCAGGAATCGGCAAGGCATGACAGGCCAGGCAGTTACCGAGATGCTGGTCAACGACAATCTCGCGGCCACGTTTTGCATCGCCCTGCAGACCACACAACGGTTCGGCAATGGCGTAATCCTGAGCCTGCCATGTGCAGTAGTCCTGCTGTGTTTCGGCGGCATGCGTGTACGTTGCCAGCGCACTCCACAGGCAAGCCATCGACATCAGCACAAACAACGGGCGGACAGCAAACTTCATGGGGGCAATCATACGCCCAAATTGTGACAGGCTCAGTGTTATTTATCAGTTCCGCCCCCGCTGATAACAGGGTTACATCGGTGGACAGGCGTGATGGATGTGCGAAAATGCGAGGTTATTATTTCCACCAGCAAAAAATCCGAATTCATGGCTCAATACATTTACACAATGAACCGCGTCGGCAAGATCGTGCCGCCGAAACGCGAAATCCTCAGTAACATCTCCCTGTCGTTTTTCCCGGGCGCCAAGATCGGTGTGCTCGGCCTCAACGGCGCCGGCAAATCCACGCTGCTGCGCATCATGGCCGGCATCGATACCGACATCGAAGGCGAAGCGCGTCCGCAACCCGGCATCAAGGTCGGCTATCTGCCGCAGGAGCCACAACTCGATCCGGACAAGGACGTGCGCGGCAATGTCGAAGACGCACTGGCGCACATCAAGGAAGCACTGGCCGAGCTCGATCAGGTGTATGCCGCCTATGCCGAGCCCGATGCCGATTTCGACGCGCTGGCCAAACGCCAGGGCGAACTGGAAAACATCATCCAGGCCTCCGACGGCCACAACCTCGAACGCCAGCTCGAAGTCGCCGCCGATGCCTTGCGCCTGCCACCATGGGATGCCGACGTCACCAAGCTGTCCGGCGGTGAGCGCCGTCGCGTCGCGCTGTGCCGCCTGTTGTTGTCCAGTCCGGACATGCTGCTGCTCGACGAACCAACCAACCACCTTGATGCCGAGTCGGTCGCCTGGCTGGAGCGTTTCCTGCACGAATACAAGGGCACCGTGGTAGCAGTCACGCACGATCGTTACTTCCTCGACAACGTCGCCGGCTGGATTCTGGAACTCGACCGCGGCCACGGCATTCCATGGGAAGGCAATTATTCGTCCTGGCTGGAACAGAAGGAAGCCCGTCTTGAGCAGGAACAGAAATCCGAAGCCGCGCGCATCAAAAGCATGAAACAGGAACTCGAATGGGTGCGCAGTAATCCCAAGGGCCGCCAGGCCAAGAGCAAGGCACGCCTGGCGCGTTTCGAGGAATTGCAAAGCCAGGATTTCCAGCAGCGCAACGAAACCAACGAGCTGTACATTCCGCCCGGCCCGCGTCTCGGCGACCTGGTCATCGAAGCCAACGGCCTGAAGAAAGCCTTTGGCGACAAGTTGCTGTATGACGGCCTGTCGTTCAACCTGCCCAAAGGTGGCATTGTCGGCGTGATCGGCCCCAACGGTGCGGGTAAAACCACGTTGTTCCGCCTCATCACCGGCGCCGAGAAACCCGATGCCGGCGAACTGCGCATCGGTGAAACCGTGCAGGTCGCCTGTGTCGACCAGTCACGCGACTCGCTTGATGACAGCAAGACCGTGTGGGAGGAAATTTCCGGCGGTTCCGATGTCATCACGGTCGACCGCTACGAAATCCCGTCACGCGCCTATGTCAGCCGTTTCAATTTCAAAGGCAGTGACCAGCAGAAACGCATCGGCGACCTGTCCGGTGGTGAGCGCAACCGTGTGCACCTGGCCAATGTGCTCAAGACCGGTGGCAACCTGTTGCTGCTCGACGAACCCACCAACGACCTCGACGTCGAAACCCTGCGTGCACTCGAGGAGGCGCTGCTCAACTTCCCGGGCTGCGCCGTGGTCATCTCGCACGACCGCTGGTTCCTCGACCGCATCGCCACCCACATCCTCGCGTTTGAAGGTGACTCGCAGGTAACCTGGTTCGAAGGCAATTACGAAGACTACGAAAAAGACCGTAAGCGTCGGCTGGGCGATTCGGCCGACCAGCCGCATCGCATTCATTACAAACGCATCGACGCCTGACCGTCTCCGTGCCTGGGCCACTATTAACGGACAGTCACGCTGGTCGTACTGTCCGCTGGTTACTGCTGATGCTGCTGGTTGTCAGCAGCAGCCTTCGCGCTGACGTGGTCAAGCCGGCACTGGTGGAAATCAGTGTTTACACCAGCGGCAAATTTACCATTGAAGTGCGCGCCAGCGTCGAAGCCTTGCTGACCGGCATCAACGGCCAGTACCGCAATACCAAGGAAGCACCTACGGCCGAAGAATACGATGCGCTACGCGTGTTGCCGGCACCCGAACTGCAGGAAAAATTCAAGGCCTTTTACCAGCGCTTCGAAAATTCGATCAAACTGTCGTTCGACGGCCAGCCGACGACACTGAAAATCAGCAAGGTGGAAATTCCCGAGCCGGGATATACCAAAGTGCCGCGCAACAGCGCGATCTATCTCGAAGGTACGGTAAACCGTGATGCCAAAAGTCTGACCTGGTATTACCCGGCAGCGTTTGGCGACAATGCCGTGCGTGTGCGCCAGGTCGATAAAGCCCATGAAAAATGGCACTGGTCGGAATGGCAATGGCTGCGTAATGATGAACTCAGCGAGTCTTTTTCACTCACCGAGGTGTTCAGTAAACGGCCGCTGGTTTCCGTGATCCAGGAATATGTGATGGCGGGATTTTTTCACATCCTGCCGAAAGGACTCGATCACATCCTGTTCATCCTCGGCATTTTCCTGCTCAGTCTGAAACTGCGCCCGTTGCTGTGGCAGGTGACCATGTTCACCATCGCACACACCATCACCCTGGCGTTGTCGATGACCGGCGTGATCAGCCTGCCGGCACGCATTGTCGAACCTCTGATTGCTTTGTCGATCGCTTATATCGGCCTGGAAAACATCTATCACAGAAATCTCAACAACAGCCGCCTGGTGATTGTATTTGGCTTCGGTCTGCTGCACGGCATGGGTTTTGCCAGCATGCTGTCCGACTTCGGCATGCCGGATGAGGCTTTTGCTACGGCCCTGATCAGCTTTAATGTCGGCGTCGAACTCGGTCAGCTGGCGCTGATCCTGATCGGCTTTGCCGCGGTGGGTTTCTGGTTTCGCCAGCGTGACTGGTATCGCACTGTCATCATCATTCCAGGCTCAGCCCTGATTGGACTCACCGGACTCTACTGGACTTATGACCGTCTCGTTTTCTGATGACTCTTTCAGCTGCTCCAGTTGCAGCCAGCTGTGCAAGACTTCATAGCCAACCGCCAGCACCACCGAACCGACAAACAGACCCACTACGCCAAAGCTGAGCATGCCACCAATGGCGCCGAGCATGATCACCAGCATCGGTGTTTTCACACCACGCCCCATGAGTAACGGCCGCAACAGGGTATCGATGAGACTGATAAAAATGCTCCAGCCGAGAAATACAACGGCTGCGGTGGTGTCGCCAACAGCAAACAGATAAATCGCCACCGGTGCCAGCACCAGCAGCGGCGGCAACTGGATGGTCGCGACCACCAGCACCAGCAACGCCCACAAACCGGTGCCCGGCACCCCGGCCAACAACATACCGATCCCGGCCAGAAATGCCTGGATCAGAGCCACGCCGAGCACGCCTTGGGCGACACTCATGACGGTCGCACCGGCCAGCTGTGCGAGTTGTTCGCCCTGCTCGTCCGCCAGCTTACGCGCAAGTTGCAAAAACCATTGCCGACTGATGTCCGCTTTCAGCAACAGAAAACCGGCGACAACGATTGCGATCAGTGAATACAGCAATATGCTGCCAACACCGGCGGAAAACGCCAGCATTTGCTTGCCGACCGTCTTGAGCAGCGGCGACAGGTTTTTCAACATCACCTGCAAATCGCCCGGGACAATGAACTGCTGCAACCAGTCGCCGATCCACGGCAGGCTGGCGATGCTCTCCCGGATCGAGGTGATGTTGATCTCCCCCGACTGCAGATGCTCAGCAATAAAACGCACCATATCCACCGACGACGCAGTCAGCAGCACCATGGGCACGATCAGCAATACCAGCAACAGCAGGCTCATCAGGCCGGCTGAGAGGTGCTCTCGCTGGCCGAGCCAGCCACTAAGCTGGCGATGCATCGGAAACAGCGCCACTGCGATGATGGCGCCCCACAGCAGCGGGATAATGAAAGGTTTGATGATCTCGTAACACCAGATCACCAGCAGGAGTATCAGGCCGGCGCGCACCAGAAACTCCATGCCCTGCTTCATGAATATTCTGTCCAGCATAGAATCGCTTCCGAATTGTGGAATTATTCGTCGATATAACCGTTTTTCAGCAGATACAGCAAGACATCCTGTACCGCTTCGGCAGCGGAGACCTGGGTGGTATCGATGCGCATTTCAGGCTTTTCCGGCACATCGTAGGGATCGCTGATGCCGGTGAATTCAGGAATGATGCCTTTGCGCGCCTTGGCGTACAGGCCCTTGCGGTCGCGCGCCTCACAGACTTCCAGTGGTGTGGCGACATGGATCTCGATAAAGGCGCCGCCCTGTTCGATCAGCTCGCGCACTGCCGCGCGAGTGTCTGCATAAGGCGCAATCGGGGCACAGATCGCCACACCACCATTTTTGGTGATTTCGCTGGCGACAAAACCGATCCGCCGGATATTGAGATCCCGATGCGCCTTGGAAAAACCCAGCTCACTGGACAGGTTCTGGCGCACGATATCACCATCGAGCAGCGACACCGGGCGGCCGCCGGCCTCAACCAGTTTGGCAAACAGAATACCGGCAATCGTGGATTTTCCGGAACCCGACAGACCGGTGAAAAACAAGGTGAATCCCTGCTGGTTACGTGGCGGGTAAACCTTGCGCAATTCATTGATGACCGCCGGATAACTGAACCACTCGGGGATGTCCTGATTTTCCGCCAGCGCTTTTTTCAGTTCGACGGTCGAATAGGTCTGGCTGTCGAGATTCTGCTTTTTGATCTGTTGCAACGGCATGAACTGCTTTTTGGAATCCACGTAGCGCCACTCATCGGTGGCGACGATTTTGATGCCGAGTTGCTGTTCATACTGCTGCGCCAGTTGTTGTGCGGCAAATTCTTCATAAAAGGTTTGTGCACCATTATTGTCCGGTGGCGAGGCATGATGCGGTCCGACGATGAAGTGGCTACAGCCATAGTTGCGATTGACCAGCGCATGCCACAACGCCTCACGCGGTCCGGCCATACGCATTGCCAACGGCAGCAACGACAGTGTGGCAAGGTTGTGCGGGAAATGATTACGCACCGCCTTGTAACAATGCACACGCGCGTAATAATGCAGGTCGCCAGGCTTGGTCACGCCGACCGCCGGATGCAGCAGAATATGCGCCTCGTTTTCCTTGGCGGCATTGAGAATCATCTCGCGGTGCAGGCGATGGATCGGATTGCTGGTGTGAAATGCCATAACCTGACGCCAGCCCATGCGCTTAAACATGGTGCGCAGTTCCTCGGGCGTATCCCACAGGGTTTCGAAGTCGTAATGCTGCGGCAACTGGATACCTTCAAGCTGACCGCTGATATACACATCATGCACATCCCGCAGCAGATACTGCACGCCCGGGTGTTTGTCGGAATCGGTGCCATAAACCAGACGCGCCTCACGTTGCCTGTCGGGCGTCCATTTTTCCTCGACTTTCAGCACTGCCGGCATGAAACCCTCAGCATCACGCAAAGCCAGGCGTTCACCGATTTCAAGCTGATCGGCCAATTGCGCCGGAATATCCAGCGTGATCGGCATCGGCCAGAAAGCACCATGGGACAATTTCATGTTGTCCAGCACCGAATCATAGTCCGCCTGGTTCATAAAGCCCTGCAGTGGGGCAAAACCACCATTGAGCAACAGCTCCAGGTCACACAGCTGACGCCGAGTTAAAGTGATCGACTTGAATGACAGTGAATTTTTCTTGATTTCTTCTGCCTGTTGTTCATCCAGCAACATGATGACTTCCTTTGGCTTTTATATTGCAGCCTTCCTGTTTTTCAGCTGCGATCTGGCTAAAAATAAAGTATTGCAAAAAACATTCCGAGAAACAGGCAATGGCTCACAGCAAAGGCTGTCCAATATCACGTCAATTGCCGCTTCGCCAGCCGGTTTTCAACAGCGACCGATGGCGTAATAGCTGAAGCCTTTGCGCACCATACGTGCCGGATCAAACAGATTACGTCCGTCAAAAATGACCGGGAATTTAAGTTCATTTTTGATCAGGTTGAAATCCGGCGCCTTGAATTGCTGCCAGTCTGTAACCACGACAAGAGCATCAGCATTCTTGAGCGCCATTTCCTTGGTGCCGAGCAAGGTCAGGTCGTCTCGCTGGCCATAAATACGCTGACATTCATCCATTGCTTCCGGATCAAACGCCTGAATCCTGGCACCAGCATTCCAAAGCGCTTCCATGATCACTCGTGAAGGGGCTTCCCGCATATCGTCCGTTTTCGGCTTAAAGCTCAATCCCCAAAGCGCAAAGGTTTTACCAGCCAGTTCTCCACTGAAATGGCTGTTGATCTTTTCGAACAGCAGTCTTTTCTGTCGATAATTAACCGCTTCAACCGCCTTGAGCAATTCGCTGTTATAACCGATGTTGTCCGATGTACGAATCAAAGCCTGCACATCTTTCGGGAAACAGGAACCGCCATAGCCGCAACCTGGATATATAAAGTGATAGCCAATACGAGTATCGGAGCCGATGCCCTGGCGAACCATTTCAATATCCGCGCCAAGTCGTTCAGCCAGATTCGACATCTCGTTCATGAAACTGATTTTGGTCGCCAGCATGCAGTTGGCCGCGTATTTGGTAAGCTCCGCCGAGCGTATGTCCATCACAAAAATACGATCATGATTACGATTGAACGGAGCATACAATTCACGCATGACGTCGGCGACTTCCTCATCATCAGTACCAATGACAATGCGATCCGGCTTGGTACAATCGCCTACTGCAGCTCCTTCCTTGAGGAACTCGGGATTTGAGACAACATGGAAATCGATATCGACGCCGCGTTTTTGCAGTACTTCCTCAACCTTCGCCCTGACCTTGTCCGCAGTACCCACTGGTACGGTGCTTTTGTCAACGATGATTTTTCTATCCTGCATATGGGTGGCAATGGTTTCGGCTACTGCAAGCACATATTGCAGATCCGCCGAGCCATCCTCATCAGGTGGAGTGCCGACTGCAATAAATTGCAATTCGCCATGCTGAATGCCTTCTTCAGCATTGGTCGTGAAGTGCAGCCGGCCTTCCTGATAATTATGCTCCACCAGCGGTGCCAGACCAGGCTCGAAAATTGGAATAATTCCCTGTTTCAGGTTCTCGACCTTTTTTTCGTCAACATCGACACAAAAAACATCGTGGCCTACATCAGCAAGCACAGCGGCCTGCACCAGACCGACATAACCGATACCGAAAACGGTCACATTCATACGAATAACCTCTTAGTCCATATAGTGATTGTTTGAATTCTGATAATGAATTAGCGGCGGATGAAGGGGAAAATAAAGTCCGGTTGCATTCTTCATTTGAAACGCGGATTCTAACAGCTAAAATTTTTCAGACACAGGCAACGATACGGTATTTGCCAACAAACTGTAACAAAAATACCGTTTTCTGGAACATGCAACCCGAAAACTTCATCCACTGGCCCGCTATTGTGCACTACGACAACGAAGCCGAGCTGGCCTATGTCAGCGGCTGGCGACAATGGCTGGACGATGCCGACCTGAGCCAGTTTGACTACCACAGCAATGATGAACTCATCGACAGCCTGGGCCTGGTCTATGCGCTACACCTTTCGAAGACGTCTCGGGTAACACCAACGGCCACCGGTGTCAGAAAATCCCTGTCCGACGTGCTTGGTCTGGTCAAGGCGCATCTGGCCGAGCAGGGCTCATGCTGCGTCGCCAAACTTTCGACTGGCTCAATCGCCGAGGCGCTTGAGCTGGTGAAGACCGCACCAGATTGCGAAATTAAGGGCTTCAAATCGTGAGCATTGATATGTGGCACAGACAACACCGTCCCTTTCCTGCAAAATACGCGGGTAACTTACTCACTGATTCCTGCGTTTTCTGATGGCCGATTTAATCCCCGCTATTCGCAACGCTGCCCGTGCGCTTATCATCCGCGAGCAGAAAGTGCTGTTGCTGAGAAAGCAATACGAGACCGGTCTCCAGCGTTACACCCTGCCTGGTGGTGGTCAGGATGTTGGCGAATCCCTGCAACAGGCGTTGCAGCGCGAATGTCTCGAGGAAATCGGCACCAGTGTAGAAATTGGCACCCTGCTACATGTCGCCGATTTTTTCAAACTCAAGGATACTCAACCGCCGACTCGCCGCCATCTGGTCGAGTTTGTGTTTGAGTGTAAAATCACAGCGGATTATCAGCCACAAAACGGACATCGCCCGGACAAACATCAGGTTGAGGTGATCTGGGCCAATTTGCACGAAGCTGCACAATTACCTTTGTATCCGCAATTTTTAAGCACCTGTATGACACATCAGCAGGGCGAACGGCGGCCACATTATCTGGGTGTTTTCCATGACCATGCAACTGCCTGACAGCATTACCGACAACCTGCGCTTTCTCAGTGTCGAAGTCGACAGTCAACTGGCCAATCTGCAGGCCTATTTCGATCATCCGGATAGCGCCATTGCACGCCGTATTCTTGACCGTGCCGGCTATGCCTACAATCTGAAGATGCGCATTCACAGCAGCTGCCTGCAGTTTCTGGCCCAGAGTGAGCAGGATTCGGTAGCAACATTGAGCCTGCGCAGTATCGAGTTTATCGCGACCGACCTGGAGCGAATTGCCGAGTTAAGTCGCGATTGCATCAAACAAATGCAGCACCTGGACGAACTGCAGCATCTGCAGCCGCATGCCTATCACCCCATGTTCAGACGCATCCGTCGTGGCATCGAACTGCTGGAACCGGCAATTCTGGAAAGCGATACCCGGCTGGCACTCAAGATCGGCCAGACCAGGCAACGTATTGAACGTGACTACAAAAAATTGCAGCAAGCGTACATCGATGCGCTGAAGACCAAGAAACACACCGAAGACCTGGCCAGTGCACTGTTTGTCGCACACAGTGTTGAGCAAATGTGTGATGCCCTGCTCGACATCAGCGAATCGATCATCTCGGCCAATCTTGGCCAACCGCTCAACTTTGAACGTTATCAGTCACTGCAGGACTCGATGGAACAACTCGACAGCGAAGAACTTGATGACGTTCACATCGAAACCATTGCCGAAACCCGATCCGGCAGCGCCATTTCCGGCATCAGTCCCAACGATAACAAAGATGACGAATTCGTTGCCATTTTCAAGGACGGCCAGAAACGTAAACTCAAGGAAGAACGTCGTGGCGTAAAAAACTGGCATGAAATCTATCCCGGCCTGGCGCCCAAAATACTCTCATACAAAAAACGTGGCCAGTCCGCTTCACTGTTGATTGAACACTTACCGGGGCTGACATTTGAACAGATTCTGCTCAACGAATCGCCGCAACTGCTGCAGGAAACACTGGAACAGCTCGGCGCCACGTTAAAATCCGTCTGGCGCGCCACTCGTACCGACGAGCCGGTTAATGCCGATTTCATGCAGCAACTGGAAAAACGCCTGGACGACGTCTACCGCATTCACCCGGAGTTCCGACAAGGCGACAGCCGCATCTGCGGTCTGCCAATCCGTTCTTTCGACAACCTTGTCGAGCAGGTGCGCGCATACGAGGCCAACATCAAGGCGCCATTTTCGGTCTACATCCACGGTGACTTCAATCTCGACAACATCATTTACGACCCGCTGGAAAAACGCATCAACTTCATTGATCTACACCGTTCACGTTACATGGACTATCTGCAGGATGTTTCGGTTTTCATGGTGTCCAACTATCGTCTGCAAATTCTGGATGCACCGCTGCGACAGCGTATCCTGAAGCTGGCCAAAGACTTCTATCGCATGGCGCGACGTTATGCCAGCAAGGTGGGTGATGAAACCTTCGAGTTGCGTCTCGCCCTGGGACTGGCGCGTTCTTTTGCCACTTCCACGCGTTTCATCCTCGACAAGTCACTGGCGCGCAGCATGTTCCTGCGCGCACGCTACCTGATCGAACAGGTGCTGGCCACCGAGCCGCACAAGGCAGACAAATTTCGCCTCCCCGTCAAGGAGATCTTCGTTGGCTGAGCACCCATCCATGACCAGAATCGGCGTCATCGGCATACCCGGCAAATGGTCCACGGAGACTCTGGCGGACGCTATCGAGCAACGCACCGGTTTTCGTCTCGTCATCGACATGGGCCAGGTCGAACTGGACCTGCAGAGCCGACGCTTGCTGTTCGGCGATACCGATCTGTGCCGGCTTGATGGCCTCATGGTGAAAAAAATCAGCGTCGAATACAGCCCCAACACACTCGATCGCCTGGAACTGTTACGTGTTGCCGAAGCGGCTGGCGTACGCGTGTTCAGCCCGGCGGAAAACATGCTGCGCCTGATTGACCGTTTGAGCTGCACGGTCACGCTACGCAATGCCGCTATCCCGATGCCGCCGACCCGGATCACCGAAAGCATCGATCTCGCCATGGATACGGTCAGGCAATTCGGCAGCGCAGTGTTCAAGCCACTATTTTCGACCAAGGCGCGCGGCATGTGTGTCATCGATGCCGACCAGCCGGACGCCACCATACGCGATGCGATCCTGGATTTTCAGCAGCACAATCCGATGATGTACATGCAGCAGAAAATCGACCTGCCCGGACGCGATCTCGGCATGGTGTTTCTCGGCGGCGAGTATCTCGGTACCTATGCGCGAGTGTCGCAAAGCGAATCATGGAACACCACCATCAACAGTGGTGGACGCTATGAAGCCTTTGCACCGGATGAAGACATCATCGAACTGGCACGTCGCGCACAGGCGCCATTCAACATGGACTTCACCACAGTGGATGTCGCCGAAACCCATGCCGGCCCCGTGGTGTTCGAGGTATCCGCGTTTGGTGGCTTTCGCGGCGCACTCGAAGGCGCCGGCATCGACGCCGCCGCCATGTACGCCGACTATGCGCTGGCACAACTGGGCAAAGCATGACTACCAAACACGACATCAACAGCCTGAGCCGCTTGTTGTATGGCGACGCCAGACTGACGGACACGAGCTTGCAGCTGACTCTGGGCCAATGCCATATTCAGGTACGCTCCAACTCGGATGAACTCATCCATCAACTACAACAGTACTTCAGCGATTTTCTGGACAATGACACCAGGGAGGACATCGAGGTGGTCGCCATCGAACGCACCGAA
Organism: Chromatiales bacterium; assembly: GCA_050049775.1. Taxonomy (GTDB): domain Bacteria; phylum Pseudomonadota; class Gammaproteobacteria; order Chromatiales; family Chromatiaceae; genus JABDQZ01. Next base: position 98,316 of record JASFVP010000001.1, on the reverse strand, counting down.
TTGCCACCTGAAGACTTGCCGTTTGAATTTATCGACTGGCGTCGCGAAGCCGGCAAAAGCGGTCGCAAGGACAGTTATGTCGATCTGCCCGGCCTGCGCCTGATCCGCAAGGTGCGCACCGGCATGTTGTTTTTGCAAAGCGCTGACCGGCGCATCGCCGCCGGACCCTGCCTGCAAAATGACAACCAGGTGATCAACTTCATCAACGCCCAGTACATGGGCTGGCTCCAGCAACGCGGCTGGCTGACCTGTCATGCCGCCGGACTGGTGCGCAACGGCCAGGCGCTCGCCATCGCCGGTTTCTCCGGCGGTGGCAAATCCACGTTGATGTTGCACACACTGGAGAATCCACAGATTAATTTCCTCAGTAACGACCGCCTGTTCATCCAGAAACACAACGGTCAGACCATGGCCTCCGGAGTCGCCAAGCTGCCACGCGTCAATCCCGGCACCATCCTGCACAACCCGCTCCTGCAACCATTGATTCCGGCAGAGCAACGCGCCCAACTGCAAATTCTGCCGACAGAAGAACTCTGGCACCTGGAGCAGAAATACGATGTCATCATCAACCAGCTTTACGGCCCGGACCGCATCAGCCTTGAAGCACCGTTGAAAGCCTTTGTCGTGCTCAACTGGCAACGCGACAGCGACCAGCCAACCCAGCTCAGGCCGATTGATCTGGCCCAGCGCCCTGACCTGCTCAAGGCCATCATGAAATCACCAGGCCCATTTTTTCAGTATGCCGACGGCCGTTTCTACCAGGACAGTACCGGCTTTGACGAACAGGCCTATCTCGATATGCTGTCGCCCGTGACCGTTTATGAAGTCAGTGGCAACATCGACTTTACCGTCATGGCACAACAGCTGGATAAACTGACACAAAACTGGAGCTCACAGACATGAGCCGTGAACTGCTTTTATTGCGCCATGGCAAATCCGACTGGGACAGTCATGCCGATGATTTCCACCGGCCTCTGAAAAATCGCGGCAAGCGCGGTGCACAGCGCATGGGGGTGTACCTGATGCAACAAAATCGGATTCCTGACCTGATCATCAGTTCACCGGCGGTGCGTGCACTGACCACCGCACAGAAATGCGGCAAGGTCATGGGCATTGGCGCCAGGCATATCCAGGAAGACAAACGCATCTACCTGGCCGACCCCTATGAGCTGCTCGAAGTGCTGGCCGACTGCCCGCCACAGGCAAAGCGAGTAATGCTGGTCGGCCATAACCCCGGGCTGGAACTGCTGCTCAGCTTTCTGGCCGACGGGCCACCGGAGACGCCCGCCGACGGCAAACTGCTGCCGACCGCAACCCTGGCACGTCTCGGCATGCCGGATGACTGGCGCATGCTCAAGGAGAGCCAGGCCCGACTGACCGAAATCATGCGGGCGGCCGACCTGCCGAAAAAATTCCCGTTCCCGTCTATTGGCGCAGAGGAGTTGCGTGACCGCCCAGCCTATTACTACACCCAGTCGGCCGTGATTCCGTACCGCATCAACAACAATTGCCTGGAAATCCTCATCATCAGCTCGAGTAAAAACAAGCACTGGGTCGTACCCAAAGGCATCGCCGATCCCGGCCACAGCCTGCAGGAATCTGCCGCCAAGGAAGCATTTGAGGAAGCCGGCATCGAAGGTCAAGTCGATGCAAAGGCGCTCGGCAATTACAGCTACCCGAAATGGGGTGCCAGCTGTGACGTGACCGTCTATCCGATGTTGGTCGAACGGGAACTGACCGACCAGCAATGGCAGGAAGATCACCGCAAACGCCAATGGGTATCCGCCAAACAGGCGATCAAACGTCTGAAACAGGCCGAACTCGGGCCAATGATCCAGGCGCTATCCAACCAGTTGGCGGTCGAGTCATGCCCAGACTGATCACCGCGTTTTTACGCCATGCCGAGTACCGGCAAAAGCCCGACACGCCGAGTGCGCATCAGCCTTTCCCGCTGACCGCCAAAGGTGAACAACAGGCGCGCGACGCGGCGACCAGATTACGCCAGCAGATCACAGACAACCAGTGGGCACTACATCACACGGTCGACAGCTCGCAATTATTGCGCGCCTGGCAAACGGCAAAAATCATCGCAGGCGAGCTGGCCGACCTTTTTGATACGGATACCCCGGCACAGATCGACAGTTTCGATGAGCTGGCCGAACGCAGCATGGGCAGCGTCGCCAATCTCAGCATCCGTGAAATCGAAAACATCATTCACGCCGATCCGCGCTTTGCCGACCTGCCCGCTGACTGGAAATACAACAGCCACTTCAGACTACCGTTACAGGGTGCCGAGTCATTGCTGGAGGCTGGAGAACGCGTCGCCGACTTTCTCAAGTCACGTATGCAAGACTTGTCGAACAAAATCGACCACGACAGCATCAAGCTGTTTGTCGGGCACGGTGCAGCTTTCCGGCATGCTGCCTACCATCTCGGCCTGCTGCAATTTGATGACATCAGGAAACTCAGCATGTTTCACGCCGAACCGTTGTTTTTTGAAATTGATCCGGACGGTCACTGGTCACATATCGGCGGTAAGTGGAAGCAGCGTCAGTGATAGACAATTCATCCGGAAACCGGCATGGTTTCACCATTCCATTTGAAGCGGAGAAAATCCATTGAAATTCTTTTCCTCCTTGTTAATCGCTGCATTATTCTCCACTACCAGCGCATTGGCCGAAAGCGTTATCCCTTCCGGTGCACAGTTGCAGCTTCGCGCTGAACAAGCCACCCGCATGATCGATACCACGACCCTGAAACAGCGCCTGCGCGACGAACCGGATCTGGTGCTGATCGATATACGCACCAAAGCGGAGATTGAACGCATGGGCGGCGCCATCGACGTGCCACAAAATATCAATATTCCTCGCGGCTGGCTGGAATTTCGCGTGCAATCAACTGCTCTGGATAAAGATACGCCGATTGTCGTTTACTGCGGAGGCGGCTTGCGCAGCCCGTTGGCAGCAAAGACTTTGCAGGATATGGGCTACACCGATGTCAGCAATTACTCGGCAGGCTATTATGGATGGAAAGCCGCCGCTGAAAAATGACGGACTTTTAAGGTGCCGGGTTAAAAAACCGCAGATGCAGCTGCGCGACTTCCATTTCGAGTTCTTCGCTCCAGTCAATCGACAAGGCATCGATGTTTTCCTTTAGCTGCTCCATGCTGGTTGCACCGATGATGGTACTGGCAACAAACCAGCGCGAATAGACAAAGGCCAGCGCCAGTTGTGCCGGGCTCAATTGATGTTGCTCTGCCAATGCGGCATAGGCCTGCACCGCCGGTATCACATTCGGTTTTTCGTAACGCTGGGCAAAACCTTCAAACAAGGTGACACGCCCTTTTGCCTGCGGGTTTTTTAAATATTTACCACTGAGATGACCAAACGCCAGCGGCGAATACGGCAGCAGTGCAACAGACTCCCGATGGCACATTTCCAGCAACGCGGTTTCATAGGTACGATTCAGCAGACTGTAAGCGTTCTGCATGCTGATCACCCGCGGCAGCTTGAATTGCTCGGCCGCATTGAGAAACTGCATCAGGCCCCACGGCCATTCGTTGGACAGGCCGATGTAACGCACCTTGCCCTCCTCGACCAGCTCCGCCAACGCTTCAAGGGTTTTATTGATTGCGGTAAATTCGCGCTCCTGCTGCGGATCATAGAGATACTGGCCAAACATCGGCGTATTGCGTTCCGGCCAGTGCAACTGGTACAGATCAACATAATCGGTTTTCAGCCTCTGCAACGAGTCTTCCAGTGCAGCGCGCAGATTGGCTCGGTTGAAAGCATGCGCACCACCACGAATCCATTTCATGTTACGGCCGGCGCCGGTCGCCTTGGTGGCAATCACCAGCTGGTCACGCGGCTGCTTCTGCAACCAGTTGCCAACAATGGTCTCGGTCGAATGCACCGTCTCGGCGCGTGGCGGCACCGGATACATTTCAGCTGTATCGATGAAATTAATGCCCTGCTCAATCGCATAGTCCAGCTGCTCAAACGCCTGTCTTTCGTCGTTTTGCTGACCGAATGTCATGGTGCCCAGGCAAATCCTGGAAACCTTGAGGGAGCTGTCACCCAGTGAAATGTATTGCATGAGCCAACGTATCTCGTTTTGAAAATGAATCGGGTCAGTTTACCCGGCAGATTTGCTGATCGCCAGAACAGGACCTGGCAATTGATCCTGATACTGAGGCTTGCTGCCTAACTGCGGGAGAATAGAACTGCCGATTCCGCACGGCGAACTGGGCTATATTGTGTTTATATCCAGTCGATCACATGAGGCACCGTCATCAAACTGACATGAATTTGTATTATAAATTGAAACTTTATAAAACCGGCCTCACAGACTGACATGCCGTCGAAGAACAATAAAATTCAGCTGCCCCGCTATCGTGGTAAAAAATGGATCCGCGACGGCCTGCCGCGCAGTAGTGAAGCCTGGCAGCTCGGTAATCAGCAATCGGCCGGCAAGGATCGCAGCAACCATCACGCCTTTACCGAAGTGCTGCAGCAGGCGGTTTCTCACAAGCCCTGGAAATGGCCCAAGCAACCGTTGTATTTTGTCACCGATCCACATGCCGATGCCGAGGCGTTCAACGCATCGCTGGTGTCTTCCGGTGGTGTGCACAAAACCGGGCCGGAAGATCATGCCATCAAACTGACCAACGCGGGACGTAACGGTACTTTCATCATCGGCGGTGACTGCCTCGACAAGGGACCGAGCAATCTGCAACTGCTGCGCAGCATTCGCCGCCTCATGGACAGCGGGGCGCGCGTCAAATTACTGGCCGGCAATCACGATGTGCGTTTGCTCATGGGCATTCGCGCCATGTCTTTGCCGCGCGATCCGACCACCGAACACCTGTTTGTGCGTATGGGCCCCAAAGTGGTGCCATTGCTCAAGGAAGTCCACAGCGAATATCTCACTGACAAAAAAGCCTTGCGCGGCATACCCGATGCACGTGAGTGCCGGCGCAAACTGTACCCGTCTGCGCACTGGTTTGATGAATTCCCCAAGGAAGCCGCCTGGCTCATGTCTGACCAGGCTGTCGAGCGCGAACTGATCCGTATGCGCAAGAAAGTCAACAGCTTTGAAGACGCCTGCGAAGCCGCCGGCCTCAGCATGCGGGATGTCTACGCCACGGCACGTAAATGCCATGAGCTGTTTCTCAAGCGCAAAGGCGAATTCGCATGGTTCTTCCGTGACATGCAGCTGCTGTATCGTGAAGGCTCGTTCCTGTTCATCCATGCCGGACTCGATGACCGCATCACCAGCCTGATCGAGGAAAAGAACGTTGCTTATTTGAACCGACTGTTCCGCAAACAGATCAAGCACAACCTGTTCGAGTTTTACTACGGCCCACTGGCCAACACCATGCGCACCAAATACCGCGAAGTCGACATGCCGTTGACCCATCGCGGCGTCAGGCGCGCCTACCAACAGGGTGTGCATGCGATCGTGCACGGTCATCGCAACCGTACTGCTGGCCAGCGCATCATGTTGCGCCAGGGCATGATCCACATCGAAAGTGACATCACACTGGATCGCAATTCACGCAGCAAGGAAGGCCTCGACGGCTACGGCGCAGGTGTTACCATTATCCAGCCCGAAGGCCGTGTCATCGGCATCAGCACCGACCACGCTCACGCCAAGGTGTTTGAACCGGAAAATTATCTACAGTAACGAACCAGGCAAATCCATGCGACAAAGTAAAAACAGCTTCCGCCACGAATCTCTACAGGATGCCGACACCATTCAGGACATACTCAAGTCCATCACCAAAGGCATTGCCAAGGGTAAACTCAACTTCAGCGATGAAGACGGCGAAATCGTCATGAGCCCGGAAGGATTACTGAACCTGAAAGTCACCGCTACCCAGGACGAATCATTGAATCGCGTCAACATCCGCATCAGCTGGCAGAGTGAGGACAAGGTCAAGCAAAAGAAACCGCTTGCTGTCAATGACGGCAAATAGATACGCGGCCTGTTCATCCCGACTCATTTCTTACATCCTTATGACCCGGTTGTTTAACGGTTACTTTCCAGCGCAAAACTATTTCAGGCCACAGCCGTTTTACTGTTCCTGACAACGTCGGCGGACGAGTCCGTCAAAATATCGAACACTTGTGTCAACGCATCATCCCCGCCAACATTGCCCGGGAAAATCACCACCGGCAACCCCGGAAACCGCGGATGATCGTCCGGACAACGCACCACCGAGCAGCCGGCACGGATCTGGCCGAGTACACGTGCGGTGCGCAGTTCCAGCCCCGTGCTGAGTGTGTCATTGGAGGTAATGCCGCCCTTGCTGATGAGAAAGCCGGTCGGTGATGGCAGGTTGCGCACCAGTCGCATCAGAAATGCCGAAACCGTCTCGCCGAATGCCAGGCGCTTTGCCTGGGTGTTGAACTGGCGCTCGCCACGACTGGTATAAAGCAACACATTGCGATTGTGCTGCTGTGCGCGGTTCATCTGTTGCACAATGCTGTCAAACAAAGCCTCTTCATCCTCGACCAGCAAGTCCAGATCCACCAGCACCTCATTGACATCAGCATGCTCCAGCAGATGCTGCAACTGCCGTGTTGATTTGTTGACGTGCGAACCGACCAGCACCACGCCGGCACGACCGTTGCGTACAAAGCTGGACATCGCCCGCGGCGCCACCGGCTGCGGCGGCAAGGCGGCGAAAGCCGTCAGCAGACTCGCGGCGCTGCGGAACAAAAAGCGCTTGCCAGTGGCGGTTGCTGCCAACACCTGTTTGGCAAAATGTTTTAAATCGCTGCGCTCTTCCGCATCCACCACGCAGCAGACATTGTTCTGCAATGCCTGCAAACGCGAGCGGATATCACCACACATTTCCGGCAGGGTGAAGCGCTGCACCTGATCGGCCTTAATGCGACCGGCGGTCTTTTCCTCGACATAATCCGGCAGGTAGGCATGCGTAAAACCAAACACGGAATCCTGCGCAAACTCGGTCTGGTTAACCGGCACCGGTTTGCCATCGACCATGAGATAATGCACCGAATCACGTGTGATGCGACCGCCTTCAAAAAACGCCGGCACCAGGAAATGTGCATCAAACGGTCCCAGTTCCTCGGCAATCACATCGGTTTCAACCGGATAATGGCCACGCAGCGTTGAGTCCGAACGACTGACAATCACCGGCTGAATATCAATGTCCTGTTCACGCAGCGACTGCAGCGCCCGGCGCAGGTTGACACAGATCTCACGCGTCACCGCCGCCGCCTGTGTGGCGTCCATGCCACGGGTGTTGCTCAACACAAAAAACAGTGGTGAATCATCCAGCAACGCCTGTTGCAGCGTGTCGCTGTCCCAGCGCGTCAGCAGCAGGCAACCGTGTACGGTTTGCGAGCCGGTCGGGTCGTCGTCAATTGCAATAATACGTGTCAGCTTTTGCTGTGCCATAGTCACTCCAGTCAAACCGCTCCGGCGAGTGCGGCCGCGCGCTGCGCCAGCGTTTCGCCAGTGATACCGTTGAACGCCATGACCTCATCGGCGCTGGCGGTGGTTTCACCACGCTGCCAACCGAGTAAATCACGCGCCGCCGTTTTGCTGCGCAGCAACACGGATTCCAGCGCAATGGTGCCGCCGCCGCTGACGCCGATGAGCGCATCGCCGTTAAACAGGTTCTCAAAATCCCCGTCACTCATGAATTGATCATCCGGCTCGGAGGCATGCTGCCAGGCGACATCACCCGAGCGCGCCAGACGGCGCGGATTGGCGACACAAACAATACGTACCCGATAACCCATGGCTTCGAGCCGATCACGGGCGGCAAACACCGGCAGGAATATCATGTCACCGGTGACGGCAAACACAATCAATGGCTGGATGCCGGGCGCGGATTCATACAGCCTGGTCGCGCCCTGTTCGATGGCGCTCTGCGCCTGTTCCGGCGTGGTGTAAACCGGCAACGGAGTTTTTGACGCCACAATACTGATGCTCTTGTTGAACTGTTGGGTCGCCCAGCCATAGGCTGCTTGCATCATATTGGCGTCAGCTGGATACAGCAGGTAGACATTACCGTTGCGCATCTGGCCGCCGATGTAGTTCTCGATCTCGGGACGCTGATGGGTCCAGCCGTTGCGACCCTGCTCCAGCGCGCCGGCAGTAAACATGGAAACCACTGCCGGTGTCTTACGACGCAGTTCGGCCATGGCCTGGCCGACGGTTTGTACAATCGGCCAGCCGTTGATGGCGAAGCTTTCATACGACAGCCACAGCGAGCGACCACCGAACAACGCCAGACCTGCGGCAAAGCCGGCACAGGCGTCTTCATTGAGCGGTTCGTACACCTGGCCGGACGGTGTCTGGTTATACAGATCATCCGCGGTCGGGTGACGAATCTTGAGCGCCTCGTTGATGACTTTCATGTTGGACGCTTCGTTGCCGTCGGCATTGGTGACGACAAACTCGGCATCACGGCGGCCCAGTTCGGCGACCATGTGCGCCATAGCGGTTGCCGGCACAGCTTTGTCACCGACTGCAAATTCCTGAGTCGGCAACTCACCAATATCAACCAACGCGCGTTCCGATTCGGTAACAACGGTACGGCCGGCCGGACCACCGCCGGCGCGGCTCATGTTGCTGCGCACCAGTTCCCAGGCCTGCGGCGCCAGCGCACCGCGCTGTAAGGCCGCCGCGATGTTGTCCTTGCCAGCATGGTCGCCCGGATACAGGTTGTGTGATTTGGCGCCATGCGCGTGTACACCGGCACCCTTGAGCTGTTTGATGATCAATACCGACAACTGCCCGGACATGGCGGCCTTGGCTGCATCCCGGGTGGCCTGTAAAACGGCACGGGTGAATTCAGTACGAGCCGCATCGCTGAACAGGGTGCTGTCAACATAAGCGCCCGACTGGTTGGCATCGTCGTAATCTTTGGCATCAACCAGGAAGACACGTTCGAAATCGTGCGCCTGCCAGTAAGCCGCCATTTGCTCATTGTTCATGAGTGACACCATGGAGTGATGCTCCTGGCTAAAGCCGTTCCACACCAGTACCGGCAGGAAGTTGGTGACTTCGGGGTAACTGGTATGGAAATGTTTCATCGCCGACAGGATGTAGGGTTCGCCGAGGCCGCCATCGCCAATGGTGCACGGAAACAGCTTGTCCCGATTCAAGTAAGCACCGGCCATGGCAAAGTGCTGGCCCTGGCCCAGCGGACCGGCCGGCGCCAGCAGGCCCGGGATCGCACCGGACAAATGCCCCAGCAAGCCGCCGCGTTCGCGAAAACGCGCCTGCAGGTCGGTCATGGTGCCAATGCCCATGTCTTCAAGCGAACCGTCGAGGAACATGGCGCTGTAGAAACCCGGCGCATGATGACCGACTTCGGTAACGATGTTGGTGTGGCCCAGCATGACCAGTGCCGCATAGGCATCGGCGCTGCTGGCGAAACCGCCCGGATGGCCGGACTCCTTGGAAGCGCACAACTGCAGCGTGCAGTAACGCAAGGCATCGGCAACCAGGCGCGTCTGGAAAACCGCCGTTTCGTCGATCGACTGGATCGCGCCACTGCTTGCATCCACAGCCGGCTGGCTGCCGAGCTTTTCAAGTTCAGGCGAAGTCTCGTCATAATGCAGGATACCGTCGCAGAAAGCTGGAACGGCCGGTAAAAGTTGTTCGGCTGGTGTGCTCATGTTGCCTCTCCTCAAAGCCAGGTCATGTCAGGATGCGGTACTGTTCCGCGTTGGGAGACAAACTAGGATTTGCACAGAAATTTCGCAATATCGAATGAATTTCACGATGTGAAATTTTCTATAAATCGACTGAAAGGTAATCCTAGATCACTGTTTTTACAGTAAATTTTCCCGTAACATGGACATGCGGAGCCGTTTTCACATTGTGAAAATTATTGAATTGGGTTTTGCTTGTTGAAATTTACCGGTTATTCTGGGCTAAAATAGCATTTATATTCCATATTGTGAAAATACATTATCATGTCTGAAACCGATAAGAACAACCGCATCCAGGTGATCGATCGCGCCACCGCCCTGCTTGATGCGCTGGCGCGTTACCCCGAGCCGGTCAGCCTGAAAATTCTCAGCGCCGAAACCGGTCTGCATGCTTCGACCGCACATCGCATTCTCGCGTCGTTGATCGACAACCGCCTGGTCGAGCGCGACCACGCCGGCAAATACAAACTCGGCATGCGTCTGCTGCAACTCGGCGTACGCCTGCACAGCAACATCGATTTGCGTTCGGTGGCCTTACCGGTGATGGAAGCCTTGCGCGACAAACTCGGCGAATCGGTCAATCTGACCATTCGTGAAGGTGATGTGGTGATCTATCTCGAAAAAGCCACGCCGAATCGTATGATGCACGTGCAGCAGGTCGTCGGTAGTCGCGCGCCATTGCACGTCACCGCCGTCGGCAAACTTATGCTCGGTGCTGCCGGTGAAGACGCCATACGCGGCTATGCGCAACGCACTAACCTGCCCGCCTACACGCGCAATACCATCTCGACGCTGCCCAAACTGATCGAGGAATGCAACACCAGCCTGGCGCAAGGGTATGCGCTCGACAATGAAGAAGCGGAAATCGACGTTGGCTGCATCGGTGTGCTGCTGCATGACAGCACCGGCAGTGTGGTCGCCGGCCTGTCGGTATCAGCACCCATCGAACGCCGCCGCATGGCCTGGGTGGACGATGTTATGGCCGCCGGCCATGCGATTTCGACGCAGCTTGGCTATGTGCCTGTCCAGCAAGCAAGTGCCTAGGCTCTCGTAGCGCTCAGCAATAATTTGAAATGCTGGCACAAGCCAGGTGAAAATCCCGGCTCAGCCAACCATTGGCAGAAGCCCGCTACTACCAAGAAACACCGGCCAACCAGCCCGTTTTCTCAAGCAAGAACAGGGCTGCCCATCTCCCCCCCTCAGAGTCGCTCAGAACCTCGTCTTTTGCATCATTACTCAATCGCAAAAACCCGATCTCCCGCATGTAACCGGATTGACACATATCAAGCGTTTACGAATTTAACTATTAAATATCAATGATATAAGTGTCAGAAAAATTTACAAATTTATTTAAAAAAACAGTAAATATCCGCATCTGAAAAGCTGCACTGCCATAACTAATTGTTAATTAATCACATTCTAATATTGGCACGGAAATGGCTTTGGGTCAGTTGTATATCAATGGATATGAATACTCCGCTTTCATACCGTTAATTTTCAGAAAACAGACACACTTTGGAGTATTTCAATGAGACTTACTAAAACTATTCTATCCACAATCATTGCATCCAGTGTGCTGGGTTTCACCAGCGCAACAGCCACAACCATTACTGGCTGGAACACTGACAATGTCGTGACAACTGTTACGCCCGATGCAGACGGCAACTATTTCAGCTACATCTATGACCAGGCTACGACTGACGGCGTTGGAGCCAATACCAACGGCTACATCAAATCCACGCCGCCCGAAAGTGTGCCTCCAGGCATGACCGTTCAAAATGATGTTGCCACGGCTGCAGGCGATATAAACAACTGCATCATAGCCACGAGTGGTACTGACTGTAACGGCCCTTTCCAGAGCGGCAAACGCTTCAAGCTGGACCGTACTGCCTTTGAACCAATCGATCTGATTTTTAACGTCGATACAAACGGCAGTTTCCAAAACAATTTTGATACCGATGGCGACGCTATTGATTACGATGAGGTTTACAAAGTATTCCAGAAGTACGGCAACAATACCGGCTCAGCCATCGACAGTTTTACAATTGAACTCGGCTTCGGTCTTGGCGATGACTTTGTCGCCTCAACCGCGGGTGACGGACTGGGATTTGTCGATTTTGGCGCAGACCCTGCCAATAATGAATTCAGCTCCCAGTTTTCCTCCGGACTGTTTGGTCCGGGCGGTACGGCAAAACATCCGTATAAAGGTTACTTCAGCTGGGAGAACACTGGCTTTAACCTGAACATGGTAAGTGAAGACCTGTTTGAATCTGCCGGCATTTCTGGCGCCTACGACGACCTGTTCGGTGACTGGCTGTCGTATTCCATGGTGCCTGACGGTTACTTCTACGATCACGACGGTGACCCGAATACCGATGCTTTGTTGATGGCACACTACGATGAAGAAACCGGTCAGTGGATCATTAACCGGGATATCAATTCTGACATGAGCATTGCTTCCCTCGCTGAAGGAAATGACGGAGTGCATGTAAATTCACTTGCCGAAGTCATCGCCTTCCTGACCGATGATGCTGCTCTGGACCTCTGTGAGAATGTTGCTGAAGGAACTCCATGCCTGGCTGGTGTGGATGTCATTGAAGATCTGGCCAAGTTCAACCTGACCTACTTCCTGACTCAAATCAGTCTTGATTTTGGTACCGATGTAAATGGCGCGCCGATCACTACCGGTGACTTCACCCTGCGCATTACAGCAGTCGAAGCCGTGCCCGTACCTGCCACTCTGGCGTTATTGGGTCTGGGATTGCTCGGTCTTGCAGTTAGACAACGAGTTTAAAACCGACTCGACAAAAACTGACGGTTCAGCTTTCATGCTGAGCCGTCAAGTTTTCAACGTAACAATATCCCAACATATCACCCAGCCAGATTCTGAAGCTGCGGCCGATTGTCACATGTGCGCTGGTCCGAATACCCGAAAAAATCATTAGTTTCCTTTTTCAACCCTTTACGGGTTACCCGGCGGGATTCCCGTTCGCCAATAACTTCCTGAAGCAGATTTTCGACTAAAGAATGATTGGCCGGGAACGATAAAAGAATAAGTCGTTAAAAATTCGTGAGCATCCTGCAGGAAGCCGGCTCATCTCGAAGATATGGAAATTGAAAAGCCTTTCCCCCTCACCTTGTTCTCACTATTAATCGGATTGGGTTCTGCACTTCTGATCCTGGCGATCTGGCTGTCCGCTGACACCTACCAGCACACCACCGAAACACTTGACAACAGCAATGAACTGCGTGAGGTGCGTGAAAAAATTGTGCTGTATAACGAAATCCTGACCATGTCCGCCTCCATGGCTGCCAAAACCGGGGAGCAAAAATGGATTGATCGCTATCACAAGCATGCGGCATTGCTGGACGAGGTATTCGACAAAGCGCTGTCCCTGCCTGATGACAACCCGTTTAAAAACGCTATTCTTGCCATCACCGAAGCCAATACCAGCTTGATTGATCTGGAAAGACAATCCATTGCGCATTCACAGAATAATGAACTCGACGATGCCTGGGACATTCTCTCGAGTGATGCCTACAAAAAGCAAAAGAAGATTTATTCCGATGGCATGCAGGATACATCCAGCGCAATCAAGCTTGAAACAACCCGGTCACTGAACTCTGCATACAATCATTTGCTGCTTAATTTTTTCACCAGTGCAAGCGTATTCATCATAATTCTTGCCATAGGGTTCTTTTTCTGGCGCCTGGTATTACGCTGGAATCGATTACAGATGAACTACATTAATATGGCGAAGGCGCAGGTTGGTTCATCAAAGAAAATGCTGCAACTGGTACTGGATACAATCCCGGTAAGAGTTTTCTGGAAAGACCGTGATCTGAATTACCTTGGCTGTAACAAACTGTTTGCCAGGGATGCCGGTTTTGAACACCCAAATGAATTGCTTGGGCTGAATGATTTCGATATGGCCTGGAAAAATGAAGCCGAAAATTACCGGGATGATGATTTCGATGTGATGCGGAATGATAAAAACCTGGTGGGTTATGAAGAGTCACAGACGACACCTGAAGGTGACCTGCTCTGGCTCAGGACCAGCAAGATCCCGTTAAAAGATGTGTCCGGTAGCATCTTTGGTATTCTAGGCACCTATGAGGATATTACCGAGAGAAAGGCTGCTGAAGAAGAGCTGCGGATTGCCCGGGAAAAAGCGGAAATCGCCAACAAGGCAAAAAGCCAGTTCCTGGCGCGTATGTCGCATGAATTACGCACTCCCATGCATGCCATCCTAAGCTTCACCAACCTCGGAATCAAACACGCGGAAAACGACAAAACCCGGCGCTTTCTGGAAAACATCAAATCAAGCGGCGTACGCCTGACAGTCCTCCTCAATGACTTGCTGGACCTGTCGAAGCTGGAAGCCGGCAAGGTAAAGGCCGAACTGGCCAACACCGATTTGCAGGACCTGATCACAAAATCCATTACCGAAGTAAAGAGCTTGCTGGACGACAAGGATCTGGCCCTGAAACTGGAGATGGATGACTGCGTAGCCTGCATGCTGGATGGCAAACTGATTTCCCAGGTTGTCATGAACCTGCTCTCCAACGCCATCAAGTTCAGCCCGGATGGCAGTACGATCACGGTAGCAATCGGCACTGTCAGCGCACTCAACAACGGCATCCCGACCCAAATGCTGTCCTGCTCAGTGACGGATCAGGGAATCGGCATACCGGCAGAAGAGCTGAATGACATATTCGACAGTTTCGTGCAAAGCAGCAAGACAAGATCAGGCGGTGGCGGCACCGGCTTGGGACTGGCCATCTCCAAGGAAATTATTGAATTGCATCATGGCCGGATCTGGGCCGAGAGCCCGCCACAAGGCCAGGATGTCGGCACCGTGTTCACGTTCCAGATACCCATTTCTCGGCAAGACAGGAAGCGGGCATAAAGGATTCACAACAGACCGGGCTATCCTGAAGCCGTCAAGGTTTCCAGAGAGGAGCCAGTTGCTGCTCTTTTACTGCTGATGAATCATCGGAAAGCATTACACGCAGTGGTGAGTTGCTGACCGGCCACTGGCCCTTGTGACGATTGTCCGACCTCTCCCCGTCAAACGACAGGTAACTGTATTTACCGTAATGCGGCACTTTGCGCGCCAGTCTCGGCAACGCCTGCGACAGGTCACTGCCCAGCCAGGCAACAATGTGTTGCGTGGCTGGATTTCGCCGGGTCAGGATCAGGCTTTGTGCAGAACGATCGATGTCATGCCCGGACAAGCTGATCTGACCATCTCGCGCGGCAAACTGTCCCTGATCAAGACTTTCCTGGAAGCCCTTGAAGAAACGGTTTTGCCAACCCAGCAACCAGACCGGACGATCTCCCGGTAAAGCATCAATGCTGCTGTCCAGCCGGATGTCGGCTTTTGCATATCCCTCGGACCATTGCTGCGCCAGTTCGCGATAAGCCGCCAGCAGGTCATCGGGGGCTTGTGACGGCAATACAAACAACACCTGCTCACTGCCAAAGATTTTGCTCAGGACCGGCGGTGCCTCCGTATCATCAAGCTGGCGAAACACATCAAACCAGGGATCAACGTCCAGACGCACCGGCCTGAATGGCAGCTTGATCCGGAACGCCTGTTTTTTGGCCGCCAGCGCAATGCTGACCGGCATGGCTTCATTGTTTTGACCGTAGGCAATCATTGGTACATCAATCTGGAAAGGCAGGCCGATCTGTGTCTGCAGTAACTCACCGGATAATTCAAAGCCGTTTTGTTGGTCTTCCGTCAGCTGGACATTTTTGACGGCTATGGCCGGTGCGCCGGTACGCTGCAGCCATTGTTGAAAAAAGCCCGACAGATCCTGCTGGCTGACCTGTGCAAATGCCGCTTGCAGGTCGGCAAAGCCGGCTGTCCTGAACAGATTCGACTTGTAAAACAAACGTAAACCTTTGATGAAAGCCTCGTCACCGAGCTTACGGCGCAGCATGTGATAAAACATCAGGCTCTTGTCGTAGCCGATCGCCTGGCTGCTGCCGCTGTGACGAGAGCGAAACTGTGACAACGAAAAATCATTGGCAGATCGCACAAAATCCTGATAACGCTGCAATGCAGAGCGCCGGTATTCCACGCCCTGCCCGCGTTGCTCCTTGAGCAGATGGTCGGCCAGGTAGGTCGTCAGTCCTTCACTCCAGTTGCCGCTGGCATAATCGACAAACACGCCGTTACCCCACCAGTTGTGCAAAATCTCGTGCGGATAAGAGGTATGCAGGATAAACGGCAGGCGGATTACCCGCGAGCCCAGCAAGGTAAACGACGGCATGCCGTAACCGGTTTCCCAGAAATTTTCGACCAGCGCAAATTTCGGATAGGCGTATGGACCGATCAGTTCGCTATACAACTGCAGGTAGTCACGCGTGACCCGCAGGTAGCGTTCTGCCAATTGCGCATCAGCCTGACGCAGAAACACCTGCGCCTGCGCCACTTCGGCGTCATGTTGGTAAAAGGTATATGCACCGGCGATCAGGTAAATATCATCCTGCGGCGTTGCCGCATGCCAGCTGATCTGGCGGCCAGCCTCTCCCGTCTGCACCACAGGCCCTTCGCCCTGGCTGATGGCGAACCAGGCATCCGGCAGCTGCACCCTGAGGGAAAATTGCTGCAGTCTCTCCGGGAACACCGGATACCAGGCGACACCACCGTCAAGAAACACACCCTGCGCTGAAATGGTGCCGGCCAGCGTCTGCTGCCGGCGTCCGGGGCTTTCCAGCCTGGAGTCAAAATCATGCGCGATTTTGCCAGCATATTGCAGGGTGAATCCGGTTTTACCGGCCGGCAGATCGACCTGGTAGAGCTCCAGCGGAACCTTGCCGCCGATGCGCTGCCTTAGTAGCAGATTGACGTCATCGGACAAGACCTTTGGCTGCAGGCCGGCATGCAGCATGAACTGATGCGATCCGCTTTGCTTCAGTTCGACAGTGTCGGTAACCTGTAAGCTCTGTTCGGCGGGATTCAGTCGCACATCGAGCCGGTGATGAATGGCGCTAGCCGAGCCGTGCACCTTGCCAACCAGCAGGCAGAGCAGGAATATGCAACACAGGCGCAAATTTTGTGTCATAACTGTCATGGCTTCGGCATTTTACGCATTCATGGAGAAAAGCACATTGACCAGGACTATTTTTGCCGCAGTACTGATGGGTTTTTTCAGCATCACCCAGGCGTCAGAGCAGGACAGCACGGCAGTCATCGATTTGTCCAGTGTACTAAAACTCGAGCAACTGCTGCAGAAAGTGGCAGACCGCCAGGTCGTGTTTGTCTCCGAAACCCATCTGCGTTACGAACACCACCTCAACCAGCTGGCCGTCATCCAGAGCCTGCATGAACAACACGACGATCTGGTCATCGGTCTGGAATTTATTCAGCAACCGTTTCAAACCGTGCTCGACGACTACATCGCCGGCAACATCGACGAAGCCGACATGCTGCGCCAGACCGAGTATTTTGAACGCTGGGCCTACGATTATCGGCTGTACCAGCCCATCTTCCGTTACGCGCGTGAACACGGCATTCCGCTACTGGCGCTGAATATCCAGCGGGAAGTCACCGACCAGGTAAAAAAGGTCGGCATCGATGGTCTCAGTGATGACCTCAAACAACAGATACCCACCGAAATTGATCGTGATGATGCAGACTATCGCGCCCGTCTGGTGGAAATATTCAAACAGCACCCACACGCCGAAGAAAGAGACTTCGAGAGGTTTCACGAAGTCCAGCTGCTGTGGGACGAGAGCATGGCGGCAACTGCAGCAGACTGGCTTAAGCGTCATCCCGACACTCATATGGTGATACTGGCCGGTTCCGGCCATATCATGTATGGCTCCGGCATACCGAACCGGCTGACACGGCGCTTGCCCGACATATCGACAGCGATTGTCATCAATGGCGATATCGATACCGGTTTCGATGCCACCATGGGCGATTACATCATTGTGACGCCGTCCAAAACACTGCCCCCGTCCGGCAAGCTGGGCGTGTTTCTGGACACCGAACAGTCGCCGCCAAAAATTTCTGATTTCAGTCCGCACAGCGGCGCTGAGCAGGCTGGGATGCAAAAAGGCGATGCCATCGTACGCATCGGCGATCAGTCCATCAGCTCCTACCCGGACATACGCATTGCCTTGTCAAACAAGGCGGCCGGCGACAAGATCGACGTGGAAGTCATCCGGCCCGGCATCCTGTTCGGGCCCAAGACGCAGCAGTTCAGTGTTGAACTCAAGTAACCCAACAAGCAGTGACAGACGACAAACCCAACCAGTTCAGCCGTGGCAGCCTGCAACTCACATTCAAGGTGTTGCGCGCCCGGCACGCCAGACTCGCCTTGCTGGTGCGTAACATCACGGACAGCTCCACCGATAACGCCGAGCTGTTTGAGGTAAAACTGGCAAAGCAGGACATCAGCAAGATCGTGCAGGCGCTGCGCGAAGAAGTGGAGTTGATTCCGGACAAGGGCATGCAGATTGTTGCTCGGGCGCTGCTGCAGGACTGGCAGGATCTGGCGCAATAATTGACCTGGCGGTCGCTGCAGTTATAAAGTTCGGTGAATTTTGTAAAAAATGCATTCGCTGGCTCAGCAGCCAGCCCAAAAGACAAGCAAGACAATTCTGGTGAATTTCTCCAAGCAACAGCACATACTGACTGCCTGGGTGCTTACCGCAAGCATCCTGCTCTACCCGTTGCTGACTTACCTGGCCACTCCCACGGTCAAGACAAGCGAAACAGGACAACTGCTGGTTATCTGCACCCTGCAGGGAGAAAAACAGGTCTATGTCGATTTTGGCGCCTCCCCTGACGGGCAAGCGAGTCATGACGATTTCTGTCCCGCTCTCGAGCTTGTCAAACTGGCCGGCTACCTGTACCAGCCCGCCTTGCCCGAGCCGCCGATCGCCTTATTCTTCAGCGCCGGACTGCTGTCAAATGCCGCCCTACCGAATAACCCGGCCAGCTTCGCTGTGGCCTATTCTTCACGCGCTCCGCCCCCTCACTTCCTGTTCACCTAAAACAAACTCATTGGCGCTAATGCCACTGGAGTAATCCGTGCTGTCAGACTGATTTCAGGCTGTTGAACCCGGCTGAAATGCATTGATAGCAAGCTTTCTTCAAACCGGCCGCGCATGCCTGCGTTTTTATACGCCCATGCCGCTGCCAGAATGAACCTGCAGGAATTTATCAAGTGAATACGAATCGACTCGTACACGGCCTTTTCAGCTTTCTGGTGCTATTGGCACAACCAGCAGCTGCGGCAAAAATGCAATGGAACCTCAATGACGTCAGTTACCTGTTCGCCTTGCCACAAGGCGATGCTCAAGCAGCGCTGGACCTGCTCGGGCCACGCGAGCAAAGCGGATCGGGCCCATTACTGCCAAAACATCTTTACAGCAGAATACCGACGCTACTGCTGGGTGGAAATGGCAACGAAACACTTTACAACATTGCCTTACGGGTCGTAGCCGCACGCATTGATCCCTGCCCGGGCCTGGATGCAGACGCATGTTCACCGGAAATTCGTCTGGTATGGCAACCGGTCGAATTTGACCAATACAGCAAGAAATGGCTGGCCCGGGATGCCGCCGTGCACTGCTTTTACAGCTTGCCGGCGGAAGCATTCGAATCATTGAAACAGGATCTGTGGAAACTGAAACTGGAACTGGCCAATGCCGGAGTCGATACGAAACAACAGGCGTTGTTCGTTCATCCGGCATTGCAAAACGAGGCCACCGCAAAACTGTTCAATCCGACGATCCAGCAGATTTTATTGAAATACACTGGCAGGCATAATCTCGACAAAATCACTTTCGTGGCGTTGATGACACCCAAACAGTGGTGGCGCTTCGGCGCATTTGAGAAAACCCCGGACGGTCAATGGCGCACAGCCGACATTCCGCGCCTGGATTTGCAGACGGTCGATATTTTCAATGTCGCCGTCGAGGATGGCGTCGGTCTTGGCAATGAAGCCGGCATTGATGCCATCTTCAACATCTTTCCGGAAGAATATCCGGAAGACGACAATATTTTTGCCGTTATCAACAAAGGCTTCCGCTTCAATGACGCAAGGGATCGGGCGGTGTTCGAAAGCAAACTTGATCCTATTGCACGTTTTCGCAATCCGCATCGCAGCAATACCGACACACTCGATTGCGCCAGTTGCCACTATGCCGACGCAACCCGGGAATACATCAGCAAACGCTTTCCGGAACTCGGCAACTTCAGTTCACCGGAGCAATATCCCAACCCCGCGGCCGATATCTACAATCTCGCCAATCGGACGGTCGCCGCCACTTCCGGCAGAAATGTCAGGGCGTTCGGTTTTTTTGATGACCAGCCGGTCATCAGCCAGAGAACCATCAATGAATCGGCGGCAGTGGCGGACTGGTTGAATTCACACTGATGTAACAATCCGGGGAAAATACAGCACAAAGAAAAAACACGCTTGAAGTAACCT
This sequence comes from Chromatiales bacterium, assembly GCA_050049775.1. Taxonomy (GTDB): domain Bacteria; phylum Pseudomonadota; class Gammaproteobacteria; order Chromatiales; family Chromatiaceae; genus JABDQZ01. The sequence continues at coordinate 78,160 of JASFVP010000001.1, read as the reverse complement.
ATAATCCGGATAGAACCGGAGCATCTCTATCATTTAAGCGTATGTCTTTTCGAAGTATTTTTCTTGTTTTGTTAGTACCGCTGCTGATCAGCTGCAGCTCCATGGCGGCACGCCAGCTGACTGGCAACCTGGCGACCAGCATGCTGAATCAGGATGACCCTGATACGGTGCGCGCCGCAATCCCCGCGTATCTGCTGCTGCTCGACGGCATGATCCGTGATGACCCGGACGACCCACAACTGCTGATTTCTGCCGCACAGCTCTATGGCGCCTTTGCCGCTGGCCTGGTCGAAGATGCCGAGCGCAGCCAGCGTTTATCAGAACATGCCAAAACCTATGCAAAACAGGCGTTGTGCATCGAACTTGACGACCTTTGTGTCGCTGAAGCAAACGACTTTGGCCGATTCACACTGACGCTTGCCCAGGTTGAGTCATCGGATCTGCCGGTGTTGTATGCCTATGCAACCAGTTGCGCCAACTGGATCAAAAACAACAGTGGCGACTGGAACGCGCTGGCCCAATTGCCCAGGGTGGAAGCCATGTTGCAGCGCATCATCGAACTCGAACCTGGGTATGCCCGTGGCCGCGCCCAGCTGTACCTGGCGGTATTGCGTTCACAACTGCCCGCCTCGCTCGGCGGCAAGCCCGAGTCAGGACGACAGCACTTTGACCTGGCGCTGCAATATTCCGCTGGCCGCGACCTGATGGCCAAGGTGGAATATGCGCGCACTTATGCGAGACTCGTGTTTGACCAGAAATTACATGACCGGCTGCTGCAGGAAGTCGCCGAGGCGGACCCCGTCGAACCGAACCTCACACTCAGCAACATTCTGGCGCAACAAAAAGCCAAGGAATTACTCAATGACAATTACTTTTAGGCGGCTCACACTGCTGTTTGTTTTTGCCTGCCTGGGCCTGCCACTCGAAGCGGCCACGCTGAAAATCGCCACCATCGCACCGGATGGCAGCAGCTGGATGAAAGCCATGCGCCAGGGTGCCGAACAGGTGGCCGAAAAAACCGGGGGACGTGTGAAACTGCGCTTTTACCCCGGCGGTGTGATGGGCAATGACAACAGCATTCTGCGCAAAATTCGCATCGGCCAGTTACATGGCGGCGCCATCACCGGCGGTGGCCTGACGGCGATTTATCCGGATGCACAAATCTACAGCCTGCCGTTTCGTTTTCGTTCGCTCGACGAAGTCGACTATGTGCGCCAGCGCATGGATCCGTTACTCATCGAAGGCATCCGCCGCGAAGGTTTTGTCAGTTATGGCCTCAGTGAAGGCGGCTTTGCCTACCTGATGTCCAAAAAACCGGTCACCCAACTGGCAGAGCTGCAGCAACAGAAAGTCTGGGTGCCGGAAGGCGACAGCATCAGCCTGGCCGCATTTCGCGCACTCGATATAGCGCCCATCCCGCTGCCGTTGACCGACGTGCTGACCGGTCTGCAGACCGAACTGATCAATACCGTGACAACACCGGCCATCGGCGCGATCGCCTTGCAATGGCACACCCGCCTGCAACACCTGATTGACGTGCCGATCACCTATTTGTACGGCACCCTGATCATTCGGGAAAAAGCCTTGAACAAATTGACAGCGGCCGACCGTGATGTGCTCAGCCAGGTACTGACGGATACATTTGTCAACATCAACCAGCAAAATCGCCGGGACAATGAAGCTGCATTGCAGGCACTGAAAAACCAGGGCATGCAGTTCATCCAGCCGGAAGAAGCGCAAATGCAGCCATGGCGACAACGCGTCAGCCAGGCGGTGGAAGCCATGGTGGCGGAAGGCCGTTTTTCCCGGGAGATCTTCGACACGCTGCAACAACACCTGAGCGATTATCGCCGTGCCCAGCAGCAGCCCTGACAGCACGGCGTTGCACAAGTTACAACGTTTCATTCTGTTAGTCGAAGACGGGCTGCTGGTTTTCCTGCTGACCTCCATGATTGTGTTGGCCAGTGCGCAAATCCTGTTGCGCAATTTTTTTGATGCCGGCCTCAGTTGGGGCGACCCGGCGTTGCGTTTGCTGGTGTTGTGGATTGCCTTGCTCGGCGCAATGGCGGCTACGCGTGACAACAACCACATCAGCATCGACATCCTGTCGCATTTCCTGTCGGCCAGAAACCGTGCCCGCGTAAAACGTGTGACCGATTTGTTTGCCGGCATCGTTTGCGGCTTTATCGCCTGGCATGCCGTAACGCTGGTACTGATGGAAAAACAGGACGGCGCCATCGCGTTCGCGTCTTTCCCGACCTGGATTGGCGAAAGCATCATCCCGATCGGCTTTGGCATCATGGCGCTGCGCTTTTTCCTGCACAGTCTGTTGGGCACCGGTAACAAATGATTCTGACCGGCCTGTTGCTGTTGCTGCTGGCTTTGCTCGGAGCGCCACTGTTTGCCATCATCGGCGCGTCGGCCATGCTCGGCTTCAGTCGAGCCGATATCGACCTGTCCGTCATCGCCATCGAGTTTTATCGCATTGCCGAGATGCCGGTATTGCTGGCGATTCCGTTGTTCACCTTCGCCGGTTATCTGCTCAGCGAAAGCAATGCACCACATCGACTGGTGCGCATCACGATTGCCTTGCTCGGCTGGATGCCAGGTGGACTGGCGCTGGTCGCATTAATGGCCTGTGCTTTCTTTACCGCTTTCACCGGCGCTTCCGGCGTTACCATCGTGGCGCTCGGCGCCTTGCTGTATCCGGCACTGACCCAAGCCGGCTATAAAGACAATTTCAGCCTTGGACTGGTGACCACATCCGGCAGTCTTGGCCTGTTGTTTGCGCCCGCGCTGCCGTTGATTCTGTATGCTGTCATTGCCCAGCAACTCGGCATCGCCGGGCCGATCACGGTCGATGCCATGTTTCTTGCCGGCATTTTTCCCGGCCTGCTGATGCTGGCCATGCTCAGCGTCTGGAGCATCTGGACAAGCCGCCGCCAGCCGCTGAAGAAATTCAGCTGGCCGGAAGCCCGATCCGCCGTACGCGAAGCCATCTGGGAACTGCCATTGCCATTCATCGTGCTCGGCGGCATTTACAGCGGTTATTTTGCACTGTCGGAAGCTGCGGCCGTCACCGCGCTGTATGTACTCATCGTCGAAGTGTTGATCCTGAGAGAGATCCCGCTGCAGAAACTGCCGGGTGTGATGCGCCAGTCGATGATCCTGGTTGGTGGCATCCTGGTGATTCTTGGCCTGTCGCTGGCGTCGACCAATTATCTGATTGATCAGGAGATACCCAGACGTTTGTTTGAATTCATCCGGCAATTGATCTCCGACAAACTCACTTTTCTGATTCTGCTCAATCTGTTTTTACTGGTGCTCGGCACCATGCTGGATATCTTTTCCGCACTGGTATTAATGGTGCCGTTACTGTTACCGGTCGCCATCGGTTACGGCATCGACCCGGTGCATCTCGGTATCATCTTCCTGGCCAATATGCAGATCGGTTATTTCACACCGCCGGTTGGTATGAATCTGTTCATCGCCAGTTACCGTTTTAAAAAACCGGTGATGCAGCTGTATCGCGCCACCCTGCCCTGGTTTGTCATCCTGTTCGCTGCGGTGCTGATTATCACCTACTGGCCGGGCCTGTCACTAACGCTGGTCCGCTAAATATCGGCCGTTCAAAAAACGTCAGTTTTTTTTACATTTTGTGACACTCGCGATTTTCGCATTTCCAGCACACTCGCTAACTCCTTGAAAATCAGACGATAGTAATGAGATGGCCTGCAATATGCTTGATTTTCAGTACCTACGTTGGTAGTTGACAAGGTAGCACCGGAACACAGTGGCAACGCAGCTATTGTTTGCCGGTAAGGAGTAACGCTATGAAACGAGTCTGTGTACCAATTAACAGTCCGGCCTGGAGACATTATATTGAAGAAGGCTGGATCAACCTCTGGGTTCAGGGCACCTGGGTTACCATGGGTCGTCCGTAACCACTTTTTCCAAATCAAGGCTAGTCCTGCTGAGCAGGACGCCTTCTCCAACACGACGACTCACGGTCCTTGCAATCAAGACCATCAGGGTTGGTAAATCTGCTCAAATCCACTGGCACTGAAACCGTTCATGCGTCGGTTGCCAACCAGAATCACCGGAACACCTTTCGCGCCCAGCTTGTTATAGGCGTGTCGTGCCGTCGGGTTGTTTTCAATATCGTAGTCGGTGTAGCGAATCTGATGCTCGGAAAAATACTGCCGCGCCTGCTTGCAGTAGCCGCACCAACCGGTTGAATACATGATCACCTGCCTGCCGACATCCGCAGTTGATTTGCCGAAGCTGACACTGCTATAAGTGTTCACTTTCAGGCGGACCGTCTCCGCCTGCCCGACAACCGGCTTTTTGTCACTGAAATGGCGCTTACCCTGTTCATCCACCCATTTGTAGATTTCTGCGGGCGCAATTCCTGCAATCAAATAAAGCAACAGACCTGCGATTAAGCCGATCTTATTGTTATGCATGCATTGCCTCTCCTTCACTCCAGCCTATTCAGTCACCTTGCCGCGCAGCATTTTTGTTTTACCGCGTTTGACCTTGTCATCGACCCGCTTTTTTTGAGACGCCTTGGTTGCCTTGGTCGGCACCCGTTTTTTCTGCACCACTGCAACCGAGTGAATCAATTCCTGCAGCCGCTGCAAGGCATCATCACGATTCTTTTCCTGGGTACGAAAACGCTGCGCCTTGATGATGATCTGCCCCTGTTTGCTGATACGCTTGTCCTTGAGTTTCAGCAAGCGTTGCTTGTAGAAGTCCGGCAGCGAGGAAGTATTAATGTCAAAGCGTAGATGAATCGCGGACGCGACCTTGTTGACATTCTGTCCGCCCGCACCCTGGGCACGGATGGCGGATAACTCGATCTCGTCATCCGGTATGAAAACATTGCGAGAGATTTGCAGCATAGCCGCATAATCATACCAGTAACTTCAACAGCCCGTACTCGCGCCAAGCGGCTCCAGTTCCATATCCCCCTTGGGTGTTTTTGACGGAATTTTTACGGTGGAGATGATGCCGGCCGCACTCAGGCTCATGATGCCGGTGATGATAAAAGCCAGCTGGAAATTGTTCATGTCACCAAGGTAGCCGCCCAGCATCGGCCCGATGGTGCCACCCAGGCCATACGCCAGGAATACATATCCGTAGTTCTGGCCAAAAAACTTATGGCCGAATGTATCGGTAGTTATTGCCGGAAATAACGCGAAGTTGCCGCCGAAGTTGAAGCCGATCAGCGCTGCCAATAGATACAGCAGATACTCACTGCCGGCCACATAAGGAAAGATCATCACCAGTAACCCCTGACTGGCTGCCATCAGGGTCAACGATTTTTTCCGTCCACGGTGATCACAATTGACCTTATGGCCGATCATGTCGCTGATCCTGCCCCAGCCGATACGGCCGATGGCATTGAAAATGGCGAAAACCACCATCGCCGTGCCGGCCTTCGCATCCGCCAGCATTTCAGGAACGCCGGCCGCCACCAGCGCCTGGCTCGGGAACTGTTTCATCAAGCCGATGCACATGAGGCCGGCGGTAGCGCCAATCGCAAAGGTCGCGAAGATTGACCAGTAATGGCGCGTACGTATCATCTCCTCACTGCGAAAGTCATACTTACCGCCCTTGTGGTCTGGCCTTGGCGGCACAAAACCCGGCGGGAACGTCATCCAGATGCTGCCAAACAACACCAGCAGCATGAAGACAAGACCATAAATCATAAAGGTAGCGCCGATGCCGAAATCGACGATCAGACCGCCCCAGCTGCCCGCGAGCTTTACCCAGATCATGGCGCCAAGACCGAAGCCCGCCACCGCTACGCCGGTAATCAGGCCTTTCTTGTCCGGGAACCATTGCATGCCGACCGCGATCGGTACCACATAACCAAGGCCAATGCCCGCGCCACCGAGCAGGCCAACGCCAATCAGCGTTGGCCAGAAGCTGTCGCCACCGAGAATGCCGGCCAGCACATAACCGACCCCGAGAATCACACCACCGGCAGCCGTGAGTTTACGCGGCCCGATGACGTGCAGCATGCGCCCCGCATACACCATGACCAGTGCGAACGCCACCAGACCAACGGTGAACGGCCATTGCGTATCGGCCGTCGACCAGCCGGAAACCTGCAAGGGTTTGGCAAACACCGACCACGCATAAATCGCGCCGAGCGAAAGCTGAATCAGCAATGCCCCGAAAATTACCCAAATACCGTGATTGTTTTTTGTGTGTGTCATGTGGCTGTCCTGCCGTTTATTTCCAGAGAGTGGCTGGAGTTATATAACGGCACTATGACAGAAATCTGACATCTATCATGAAAAATTCATTGGATGTTTTTGAGAACCGCTGCAGGCGTCCATATTGTTTGCAGGCAGCCAGCAAATGCTGACTGCCTATATAACAACAGCGGGCTGAAACACTAGGTTAGCTAGATCTTGAAATTCTGTACAATGCCATCGAGGTCCTGGGCATAACGACTCAGCTCACTACTGGCCTGGGCGGCATTCTCGGAAGCCTGTGAATTTTTCTCGGAGATCTGGCTGATCTCATGCACGTTGCGATTAATCTCTTCGGTTGTGACGCTTTGTTCTTCAGCCGCACTGGCTATCTGTGTATTCATGTCACTGATGGAAGCAACGGCTTTGGTAATTTCCAGTAACGATTCACCGGCTGAGATAGCGCGCTCAACGCTGACCTGCGCTTTATCCTTGCCGGAATCCATCACGGAAACGGCTTCCTGCGCACCGTTTTGCAATTGCTCAATCATGGTCTGGATTTCGGTAGTCGATTGCTGTGTACGGCTGGCCAGAGTGCGTACTTCGTCGGCTACCACCGCAAAACCACGACCCTGCTCTCCGGCACGTGCTGCCTCAATCGCTGCATTCAAAGCCAGCAGGTTGGTCTGTTCGGCAATACCACGGATCACATCCAGCACCGAACCGACGCCATCAGAATCACGCTCCAGCGAATGAACCACCTCTGCTGCACGTTCGACGTCCCTGGCCAGATCCTCAATCGATGCTGCTGACGCATTCACGCGCTCACTGCCTTCGCGCGCATCGGCATCCGCCTGGTGTGCCGCGGCGGCAGCATTGGCAGCGCTTTGCGCAATGTCCTGCACAGTAGCCGACATTTCATTGACAGCCGTCGCCACCATATCCGTGGTTGAGTGTTGATGTACAACAGACTCCCGGGTCTGGCGATTCAGGTCTTCCATCTGTCCGGAAGACTCCCTGACCTTGCCCGATGTAAAAGCCACCTGTTTGATAATGTCGTGCAATTTGTCGAGAAACTGGTTCAGGCTTTTACCAAGATGACCGAGTTCGTCCTTACTGTCGGCAGCCACTCGTATGGTCAAATCGCCATCACCACTGGCCAGATCCTCGATGGTTTTGATGATGCGATTTAACGGGCCGGTAACCAGCCGCGGAAAATACAGGGCGATCAACACACAGACCGCCAGTCCCGCAAACAATGCAGTCAGCTGGGTGACAAAATTACTGTCAACCATGGAATGCGTATCCGCCGAAGCGCTGGCCACTTCTGCCTGCACCAGTTCTGTCAGCTCATCAAGGACCTGACGCATGTTGTCAAACTGGTTGGCCGCTTTGGTCAGACTCAGCTCAATCGCCGCCTGCCTGCTGTCTGCATCACCCGTCTCCAGCTGCTGCACAATACCTTTGGAAGTCGCTTCCCAGGTAGCAAACAATGTTTCGAATTCGTCAGCGCGAGCGCGCGCCACATCGGACTGCGTGACGGCAAAAAACTTTTGTGCCCGGGTATGCGCCTGCTCAATATTTTCAGCATGTGACGCCACCGTCTCTTTATAGTCCTTACTGTTTATATCAACAAAAGTGAGGCTGCGCTCAGCCACCAACGCCTGGTAAAGATCACGATCAGCTTGCAGCAGATAGTTGATGCCTGGCAGGAACTCATCAGCGAGTTGATTGACATTACTTCCCAAACGGTTGACCAGCTGGACCCCGATCAGAGCGATAGTCAGCAGAACGGCTGCCAGCAAGGCCACCGGAATAGTTAACTTCCAACGAAAAGCAAGATTATGAAACCACGACATGAATTTTCTCCTGACTGTCAGCAAATCCCTTAGCATCAATATATGAAAATGATCCGGAGCACACTGCATCATGAAAGCAGCGATATCTGGCGGCGAAACAAACAGCGATACGAATTCCCGGAGGGATTTTCGGGGTACCGAAATTCAGCAGCCTGACTCAAGCGTCATAAGATCATTTGACTGACATATCGGCTGGAAGAGGAAAGTCTTTACTCAGGGAACCTGCTTCCTGTGGCAGGTGCAGGCCCAGTTGAAGCGGTAAGCGGATGGCCAGGTATTACCGCTTGCGCAAAATATCGACCCGCATCGGGTTGTGAAACACGGCCATGCCATCTGTGCCGATGTGCGGCTCGAAACGTTGCTTGATCAACTCAAACAAATCATCGTCTACATCAAAGTTGGAATGGGTCGCACCGAGGATACGCTGCTCGAACTCGGCAAAGCCCTGAAAGCGGCTCTGGCTGTTGAAGTGAACTTCTTCGTGCAACTCAAACTGGCCAGCTGTGATCGCCTGTTCGATGGCGGCAAATGCCGCCTGGCGGACTTTTTCCTCGTCATTGAACAGACGCAGGATTTCATTGAATTCGCCCATGAATACGGGTTCCGAGATATACAGCAAACCGCCCGGCTTGAGCACGCGCTGCAGTTCAGCAAAGCCCTGTTGCATGACATCAACAGGAACATGATGCAACGACTTCAACATGATGGCGGCATCAATTGAATTCCCCGCTTCCGGGATCTCCTGCATGCCGGCCAGCTTGAATTCGACCTTGGGCAAATCATCAACCTGCAGGTTTTTTTCATGCTGGATGACATCCACTTCCGCGGCGATGATGCTTGCTACCGGAAAGTTTTCGGCAATCTGTCGGGTGGTAAAAGCGGCACCGCAGCCAAGTTCGAGCAAACGCGCATTGTCCAGCGGCAGGTGCTGGCTGATGAGTTGCATATCGGAATTCAACGGCAATTCGCCGCTTTGCATGAGTTGCATAATGGTCTCTTTGGAATAATCAGTAACTACAGATTGGGGAATTTTATCATGCGGTTGGACAACGCAATCACAGCAAGATTCAGTCGCTGCGTTTCAGGCGGTACAGCGCCGAGATATCCTCATCGCCGTAACCGGCATCCATGAGCTGCTGGTAGTGTTGCAAGGTTCGACTGACCAGTTCGGAGGATTGTTCTCCGAGCATGTCTTCCCCAAGCATATCCTCACAGATGCGCAAATCCTTGTGATGCAGTGCAATGCGAAAGCCGGGCTCGAAACGGCCTTCACACATGCTCCGGCCACGATGCCGCAGAAACCAGTTGTCGGCTGCGCCGCTCTGGATGACGTCGATGACCTTGTCCATGTCCAGCCCCTGACAACTGCCAAATGCCAGCGCATCGGTCACCGCCTGGTTGATGCCGGCCGCCATGATCTGGTTGACCGCCTTGGCGGCCTGACCGGCGCCGACATCACCCATGTGCACCACCTTGCTGCTGATCGCCTCCAGCACCGGACAAATCTGTTTGAGAATTGCTGCATCACCGCCGACCATCATCACCAGCGTGCCCTGCTCAGCACCTTCACGGCCACCGGAAACCGGCGCATCGAGAAAATGAATGCCATGCGCTTGCAGGCGTTCGGCAACTTGCTGTGCGGTCCAGCTGCTGACCGTGGAAGTATCCAGCACAATGTTGCCAGCCTGCATGACACTCGCAAGCTGTGCGCTTACTTCGAGCAGATCCTCATCGGCTGACACCGAAGTGATGACCAAATCGGCTGAACCGGCGGCTTCCTGCAGGCTGTTGGCCAGGTGAAAGCCGAAGCGCTCGGCGGCAGCCTCTCCACGCTCACGCGTGCGATTCCAGCCAAAACTCAACAACCCGACGCGTTGCAAATTACCGGCCATACCGGCGCCCATGGCACCAAGGCCGATGACACTGACTTTCATCATGAGGAGTGATCAATCGCCTTGCCAGATGGCAAGGCGAGTACAAGCTCAGCCGAGTGCGGCCATGGCGGCCGCGTAATCCGGCTCCTGGGCGATTTCCGGCACCTGTTCGGTATAGATGACCTTGCCGTCTTCCCCGACGAGGACCACGGCACGCGACATCAGGCCGGACAGCGGACCCTCCTCGATACCGACGCCGTAATCACGACCGAACGCCGGTGAACGAAACGTCGACAGCGAAATCACATTGTCGAGTCCTTCAGCGCCACAGAAACGCGCATGTGCAAACGGCAGGTCGGCCGAGATACACAGCACAGCAGTGTTGTCAGCGCTACCGGCGTCCTTATTGAAGTGACGCACCGAGTCGGCGCACACCGGCGTATCGATGCTCGGGAAAATGTTCAATACCAGCTTTTTGCCGGCAAACTGGTCCATACTGACCTCGGCCAGATCGGTACCGGTCAGGCTGAATGCCGGTGCCGGTGAACCGACGGCCGGCAATTCGCCAACCGTGTTGAAAGGATTACCTTCGAGCGTAACCGTTGCCATCGTTTTCTCCTGTGGTTTTGTTTTGGGTCGCTGGCATATTACCGCAGCGCAGCGCAAATGAAACCCACGGCAAATGCGGTGTTATGCCGTGCAAACATAAAAAAACCGGGACAAGCATGTGCTTGCCCCGGCCCAGGCCCAGCTCTGTCAGAATCCGCCTGACTCAGCTGGCTTCTTTCCACTCGTTACCGGCATCGACATCCTGCAGATCGTGATCGGTCACCGGATGTTTCATGGTGACCAGTTCTTCGGCGCTGCTCGGGTGAATCGCCATGGTGCTGTCGAAATCAGCTTTGGTCGCGCCCATTTTGACTGCCACGGCGAAGCCCTGCAGCATTTCGTCGGCGTTGTCACCAATGATGTGGATACCGACCACCTGCTGGTTTTCACCGGCACAGACCAGCTTCATTGCCGTGGTGCTGCCATGCGTCGCCAGTGCATAACGCATCGGCGTGAACTGGCTTTTGTAAACCGTGACCTGGTCGAACTCCTGTCTGGCTCGGGTCTCGGTCATGCCGACCGTACCGATCGGTGGATGCGAGAACACCACACTCGGGATATTGCTGTAATCCACCTTGCTGTCCGGTTGATCCCGGAACAGACGCGCGGCCAACTTGCGACCGGCGGCAATCGCAACCGGCGTCAACGGCACCTTACCGGTGATGTCACCAATCGCATAAATGCCATCGACATTGGTGTTTTCAAACTCATCGACCGGCACCACGCCGTTCGGCAACATCTCAACGCCAGCCGCAGCCAAGTTCAGCCCGGCGGTATTCGGCCGGCGACCGACCGCCCAGATCACTGCATCGAAGGCCGCGACGTCTTCACCATTGGCGGCATTCACAATCAGGCCATCGTCGCTCTCGGCAATGCCGGATACCTGGAAGTTGGTGTGCACCTCGATACCCTGGCGTTTCATTTCCTGCTGCAGCACTTCGCTGATCATCGGATCGAACAATTCCATGATGCGGTCTTCCAGCGTCACCAGCGTGACTTCGGAACCGAGCGCACTCAACACGCCGCTGAGTTCGACGCCGATGTAACCGCCACCGATCACGGCGACGCGTTGCGGCTGCTGCTCCAACGCGAAAAAGCCGTCCGAGGTGATGCCCAGTTCGGCACCCGGCACCGGCGGTACAATCGGCTGGCCGCCGGTGGCGATGACAATGTGATCGGCGCTGTAGACTTCACCGTCGACCTCGACACGGTCGGCGGAAACAAAACGGCCGTAACCCTGGATGTGGTCGATGCCGAGTTCGTCGACATAGCCGTTCCAGTAGTCGTTGATGTTGCTGATGTAGTTTTCCCGGCCGGCCACGAGCTTTTGCCAGTCGGTGGTGCCGCGCCGCACGCCAATGCCGAAACCGCTGGCATCGTCAACGGCATGCGCCAGGTTGGCGGCGTACCACATGACTTTTTTCGGCACGCAACCGTTGTTGACACAGGTGCCGCCAATGCGGCCGGCTTCGATCATGGCCACAGAGCGTCCGAATTCGGCGGCTTTTTCGGCAACAGCGAGACCGCCACTACCGCCACCGATGACGATCAAATCATAATGCTGCTTGTTCATGTCTGTTCCCCAATAATCTGTTCGTGATGGCCAGCCTGGCCTCTCCATGCGGGAGAGACCGGCTGGTATCCGCTGTCATTTCCTGATGACTCAGGCCGCGTCGCGGCTGCGTTGTGTCATCCAGGCTTCCAGGTCTTCGGAACCACCGATGTATTCACCATTGATGAATACCTGCGGTACGGTCGCCTTGCCGGACACCGCGCGAATGGTCGATTCGCTGTAGTCGCGGTTCAGCACCAGTTCCTCGAAGTCGATGCCGGCGTCGTGCAGCATGCCTTTGGCGCGTACGCAGTACGGGCAGCCTTCGCGGGTGAACACGGTGACGTCCATCGGCTTGGCCGCGTTCGGTGCGATGTAGGCAAGCATGGTGTCGGCATCAGAAACCTCAAACGGGTCGCCCGGTACGTCCGGCTCGATGAACATCTTTTCGACGATGCCGTCTTTCACCAGCATCGAATAGCGCCAGGAGCGATCACCGAAACCGAGATCGTTCTTCGGTACCAGCATGCCCATGCCGCGGCTGAAGTCGCCGTTGCCGTCCGGCATGAAAGTTACGTTGAACGCTTTCTGCTCGGCCTGCCATTCGTTCATGACAAAGGCGTCATTGACCGAAATACAAATGACTTCATCCACGCCATTCTGCTTGAGCGCCGGCGTCAGCTGGTTGTAACGCGGCACATGGGTCGACGAACAGGTTGGTGTGAACGCACCCGGCAAGGCGAATACCACGACGGTCCTGCCCTTGAAAATTTCGGCGCTGGATACACCCACCCACTCGTGGTCACGACGAGTACGAAATGTCACTTCTGGAACTGACTGGCCTTCTCTGTTTTCAAACATCTTTACTTCCTCATTCATTGCTTGGTTATGGGCTAGGCCCGGTATTGCTAAACTCGAAAGTGATTATGATGATGTCGATATAATTAATAAAATCGTTTGATTCTATTTTATTTATCGTCATTTCCTATTATTAGAAAACAGCTGTGGACAGCAGAGGTCGCTATGAATGTTGATGCACTGAAGAAAATGCTGGAAAGCGGCCAGGACAACCTGCTGCTGCGCTTCGGCCTCGGCCAGACACTACTGAAACAGGGCGACAGCGCCGAAGCGATTGAACACCTGCAAAAAGCGGTGGAATTTGATCCACAGCACTCGGCTGCCTGGAAACTGCTTGGCAAGGCACTGGCGGTCGAAAATCACCAGAGTGACGCGATCAACGCCTATGAACAAGGCATCCGTGTCGCCGAGGACAAGGGCGATATCCAGGCGGCAAAAGAAATGAAAGTGTTTCTCAAGCGCCTGCAGAAAGACGCTGACTGAACTCTGCCCTGGCCTCAGGCGCCTTTCTGGCTGGCGAGTCGCTGCCGGATGCGGGCTTCGGCCTCACGCTCGGCCACGGTCTTGTCCGGCTGCCAGCCCTGCATGTGCGTCTCCACCAACTTGACCATCATGTCGATGTGCGAAGCGCGGCTGTTCAGGCAGGGAATATAGTCGTACTGCTCACCACCGGCCTCGAGAAAGATTTCCCGGTTTTCCATGGCGACCTCTTCCAGAGTTTCGAGACAATCCGCACTGAAGCCCGGACACACCACCTGCACATTGCGCACGCCGTCTTTAGCGAGTTTTTTCAAGCTTTCATCGGTATAGGGACGCAGCCACTCTTTCGGTCCGAGGCGTGACTGGAATGTCAGCAGCCATTTGTCCTCCGGCAGGTCCAGCTTTTCGGCCAGCAAACGCGCACTTTTCTGGCACTCGCAGTGATACGGGTCGCCCTTCAACAAATAGTCCTTGGGCACGCCGTGAAACGACATGACCAGCTTCTCCGGCTTGCCATGGTCGTTCCAGAAGCTGCGAATGCTGTCTGCCAGCGCATTGATGTAGTGTTCGTTGTCGTGATAGTGGTTGATGAAACGTAGCTCCGGCATCCAGCGCCAGTGCTGCAATTCCTGACTGACTGCATCAAAGGTCGACGCCGTGGTTGAAGCTGAATACTGCGGATACAGAGGAAATACCAGCACGCGACGCGCGCCGGCCTGGCGCAATTGTTCCAGGCCATCGGCTATTGATGGGTTGCCATAGCGCATGGCCTGCACCACCTTGATCGCATCCCGGTAACGCGCATTGAGCGCCTGTTGCAGGTCGTCGACCTGTTGTTGGGAGATGGTCAGTAACGGCGAGCCTTCCTCAGTCCAGATTTTTTTGTAGGCGGCGGCCGAACGACGCGGGCGCGTATTCAGGATGAACAGATTCAGCACCATCCACCAGATCGGCCGTGGCACTTCCACCACGCGTGGGTCCCACAGGAATTGCTTGAGATAACGGCGCACGTCGGCCGTCTCGCAGCTGTCCGGCGTACCGAGATTGGTCAGCAGCACGCCGAGGCGTTCGATCTGGTCGTGTGAATAGTCCGGTTCGTTTTTGATTTTCAAGCGCGCTCCCCTGCGTCAAACATGACAACTGCTTATCATACCGCAGCCTATCCGTCTGCAGGAGGGGCAAGAAGAATTATCAACCGGGTGAATCGACCGGTTAGAGTGAGCCAGGCTCAGCGCTTGCCCGAAGCCGCTTGCGGATTATTCACATTTTCCGGCTCCGCATAGCGCTGGCGGATATCCAGAATGCTCGGCAGGCACCGCAGAAAAGCATCGACCACCTGCGGATCAAAGTGCGAACCGCTGCTTTTTTTCATGTGCTCAACGGCTTCATCCAGCGTCCAGGGACGCTTGTAGGGGCGCACAGTGGTCAGCGCATCAAACACATCGGCTACCGCGACAATGCGCGCTTCAAACGGAATCTGTTCACCTTTGAGGCCCTGCGGATAACCTGAGCCATCCCACTTTTCGTGGTGATTCATGGCGATGATTTCCGCCAGTTGCAACAAACGATGTTTCGACTGCGACAGAATTTCTGCACCGATGAGCGGGTGCTGTTTCATGACCTGCCATTCCTCATCATTGAGCTTGCCAGGCTTGAGCAGAATGGTGTCCGGTGTGCCGATTTTCCCGACATCATGCATGGCGGCGGCGTATTCCAGTGTTTCGCTTTCCGCGCCGGAAATACCGAGGCGTTCGGCAATCACGCGCGAAAACTTGCTCATACGAATGATGTGCAAACCGGTTTCGTTGTCGCGAAATTCTGCGGCACGACCCAAGCGCCGCACCATTTCAATGATGGTTTCGCGCAATTCCAGTGTGCGTTCACGCACCTTTTCACTGAGTTGCTCGTTAAAGTGCAACTGCTGCTGGTACATGCGTCGCACCGCCAGCATGTTCCTGACGCGCAGCAACACTTCGATGGTATCAAATGGTTTCTTCAGGAAATCCGTCGCGCCTTCGGAGAGGGCACGATCACGTGTCTGCTGATCAGTCTGCGCCGTCAGCACCAGAATCGGCAAATGATCATCGCTGCTGAGTCGCTGCAGCACATGCATGACCTCATAGCCATCCATGTGCGGCATGCGGATATCCAGCAGCACCAGATCCACCGGCCGCTCGAGATAGGCCGCTTCCACCTGACGCGGATCGGTCAGGCCGATCACGTTTACAAAACCGGCCATTTGCAGTGCCTTCTGCAGCAGCTTGACGTTGGCGGGTTGGTCATCAACGATGAGAATTCGCGCCTGCCTGGCTGTCTCGTCGATCTCGATTTGCGTCATGCATGATTTCCTTGATTGTTCTGGTTATAGTCTAGCGTCATGATGTGAAAAATCTTTAAAACAAAACAGCATTGAAACCATGGTTAAGCAACGACTTGCACCAACCTGCCGGAACCTTTTCGAGATGAGACAGATTGCCGGCTTTTGCCTGCTGTTTTTCCTTGCCACCACGGCAGCGGCGCGGCCCGTCAGTGGCCAGGTGGTTGAGATCGTCGATTATCAAAGCATTAAAATCCTCGACAGCGGCGGCACAAGAATGACTGTCCGGCTGGCCGGTTTGGCAGAACTGCCTCCTGGGCACATGTTGCAACAACAGGCGCGCAAGCGCCTGATCAGCCTGGTGGCCGGCAAATACGTCAATCTTGATGTGCTGGATGCCGCGCAACAGCCGAGTGCTGCGGTTCGTTTCGGTGGCCTGGATGTCAGTGCCAGATTGTTGCAGGAAGGTCTTGCCATCACTACGGACGATTCGCTGACCGGGCTGCCGAAAAACCTGCAGCAGCGTTATTTGCTGGCTGAAGATCAGGCCAGGCAGGATGGGCGCGGCATCTGGTTTAGCAATCGGAGCAAGCAGAGTAAAAATCTTTTTCGGCCGTTACGCATGCCACCGACAGAGCCGTCACCATCTGTGCGCACGCCGCCGGTCAAGCGCTAGCTCTGTCAGCAAATCGGTGATCTGGAGAAACAACGAAAGAACACAAAAGACTGTTCAGTCCGACAGACCGGCGGATTTTTTCTGCTGTTGCCGAAGATCCTGCAATTCATCACGCAACGCCTGCTGCATGACATCACAGATTTTCAGCTGCGCTCTTTTGTAAGCGGTATCCGGTTGCTGCAACAACAGCGCGCGGCGCGCATC
The DNA here is from genome assembly GCA_050049775.1 of Chromatiales bacterium. Lineage (GTDB taxonomy): Bacteria > Pseudomonadota > Gammaproteobacteria > Chromatiales > Chromatiaceae > JABDQZ01. Next base: position 61,525 of record JASFVP010000001.1, on the reverse strand, counting down.
GAAAAAAGCAATGTCCGCTTCAATGGCGCCCATGGATACTTTCGCCTCCGCATCTCCTGAAGAATCAGTCATGCAGTCATTGTAGTTTATTGACCCGCTGAAACAAGGTTGCGACTGCTGCTTGAAAAAAGGCTTAAAAATATTGTTCCAGTGCCGATTAAAACACTGTCTAATCAATTCGTTGTGCTAACCTATTAATAAACAGAATTACTTGGTAGAAAACATCTTCCCGCCATGAGCGAATTACTCGATCAGCTGCGCTCCACCGCCGCCTACTCAGGCAGCAATGCCAACTTCATTGAAGACCTTTACGAACAGTATCTGCAGGACCCGGACAGTGTTTCGGATGACTGGCGTGCGCACTTTGACGAGCTGCACCTGAAAAACGGCATTCCGCTGCAGGAAACTATCCACAGCAATATCCGCAAACATTTCGCCCAGCTGGCGCATGAGATCAATCACCCCAGCCGCATTGCCGGCACCGGCCTGACCATTGAAGCCGCTGAAAAGCAGGCGGCTGTGCTGCGCCTGATCAATGCCTATCGTGTGCGTGGTCATCAGCACGCCAGACTTGACCCGTTGACGCTGCGGGAACGCCAGGACGTTGCGGACCTGTCGCCGACATTCCACGGACTCACGGCCGCGGACATGGATCGGCAATTCAATACCGGTTCGCTGTACGGCCCCGAGCAGATGACGTTGCGTGACATCATCGGCTTTCTCGACAAGGTTTACTGCAAGAATGTCGGTTCGGAGTACATGCACATCACCGACACCGAACAGAAACGCTGGATCCAGAAGCGTCTTGAAGGCTACCAGGCCCAGCCTGAGATCGATGCGGAATTCAAACGCTGGCTGTTATCACTGATCACTGCCGCCGAAGGACTGGAAAAATACCTGCACACCAAATACGTTGGACAGAAACGCTTTTCACTCGAAGGCGGCGAGTCACTGATCCCGTTGCTCGACGAACTGATCCAGCGCGCCGGTCTCAAGGGCATCCAGGAAATCGTCATCGGTATGGCGCATCGCGGTCGGCTCAATGTATTGACCAATATTCTTGGCAAGCCGCCAGCCGATATCTTTGATGAATTCGAAGGCAAGAAACAGATCTCGGAAGAAATGTCGATGGGCGATGTGAAATATCACATGGGCTTTTCCACCGATATTCACACGCCCGGTGAAAACGTACACATCGCCCTCGGCTTTAACCCATCACACCTGGAAATCATCGGTCCGGTGGTGCAGGGCTCGGTGCGCGCCCGCCAGCATCAGCGTGGCGACCATCTCGGCAATCATGTGTTGCCGGTGTTGATTCACGGCGATTCGGCCTTCGCCGGCCAGGGCGTGGTGATGGAAAATTTCAACATGTCACAGGCACGCGGCTATTCCACCGGCGGCGCTGTGCACATCGTCATCAATAACCAGATCGGCTTTACCACCAGCAACCCGCTGGATACGCGTTCAACCTTGTACTGCACCGATGTCGGCAAAACCGTGCAGGCGCCGATTTTTCACGTCAACGGCGACAACCCGGAAGCGGTGATATTTGTCACACGTATGGCGCTGGATTACCGCAACCAGTTTCGCAAGGACGTCATCATCGACCTGGTGTGTTACCGACGGCATGGTCATAACGAGGCAGACGAACCTTCGGTGACCCAGCCGATGATGTACAAGAAAATTCGCAATCACCCGACCACGCGCCAGATCTACGCCGAACAACTCATAGCTCAGGGCGTGGTGACCCCGGAACGTGCCACTGAAATGATCGAGATCTATCGGGCCTCCCTGGAAAAAGGCATCGTCGAAGCCCGCCCGGTCATGTGTGGCCTGACCCATCATCACGCCGCCAAATGGGCGCCGTTCAAGGTTTCCAGTTGGTTGAGTCCGTCGGATACCCGCATCTCGCATGAACAACTGCTGTCCCTGACCGACCGCTTGCAGCAAGTGCCGAAAGATTTTGAATTGCACCCGCGCCTGGTCAAAATTCATGAGGGTCGCCATCGAATGGCGATCGGTGAACAAATGGTCGACTGGGGTTTTGCCGAAAACCTGGCTTATGCCTCGCTGCTGGAACAGGGTTACCCGGTCCGGTTGTCCGGCCAGGATTCCGGCCGCGGCACCTTCTTTCACCGCCATGCGGTTTACCATAATCAGCTCAATGGCGAAACGTACATGCCATTGCAACACCTCAGCGACAGCCAGGCTGACTTCGTCGTCATCGATTCGGTATTATCCGAAGAAGCGGTGCTCGCGTATGAATATGGCTATGCCACCGCTTCGCCGAACACCCTGACCATCTGGGAAGCGCAGTTTGGCGACTTCGCCAATGGCGCCCAGGTGGTGATCGACCAGTTTATCTCCTCGGCCAACAGTAAATGGGGGCTACAGTGCGGCCTGACCATGTATCTGCCGCACGGCTATGAAGGCCAGGGTGCCGAACACAGCTCGGCGCGCATCGAACGCTACATGCAGCTATGTGCCGAGAACAACATGCAGGTGTGCGTACCCAGCGGTGCGGCACAGATTTTCCATCTGTTGCGTCGGCAGATGCTGCGGCCATTCCGCCGACCGCTGGTGATCATGACGCCGAAAAGCCTGCTGCGCCATCCACTGGCGGCCTCGCCACTGTACAAGTTTATCGACGGGCATTTCCTCAACGTCATGGACGACCCGGAGCAACCTGACCCGATCGAGGTCACCGATATTATCTTGTGTTCCGGAAAAATTTATTACGAATTGCACGAGACCCGCAAGGCGCGCGCCATCAAACACGTGGCGATCATCCGCATCGAACAGCTCTACCCGTTCCCGAAAGAAGAGTTCGCCGCGGCGATCAAACGTTATTCCAATGCCGATAAAATGATCTGGTGCCAGGAAGAACCGCAGAACCAGGGGGCCTGGGATATGATCAAGCACCGTTTCATCCGCCAGATGGAAGTCGGCCGCGATCTGTATTATGTTGGACGACCAGCAGCGGCAGCACCGGCAGTCGGTTATCCGAAACTGCATCGCCAGCAACAGGAAACCCTGATTGAGGAAGCTTTGACCGGACGCTTCAACCCCAGTATGAACACCAGGATTACCCAATGACCATTGACGTAAAAGTACCCGACCTGCCCGAATCCGTTACCGACGCCACTGTGCTCGGCTGGCACAAAAAACCGGGGGACAAGGTCAAGCGCGACGACAATCTGCTCGACCTGGAAACCGACAAGGTCGTGCTTGAAGTACCGGCCACGGCCGATGGGGTACTGGCAGAAACCTTCTTCAATGAAGGCGACACGGTTGAAGCTGGCCAGTTGCTGGCGACCATCACCGAAGGTGAAACCACTTCCACCGCCACACCGGTCACCAAGCCGGCCGCTGAGCCAAAAGCACAGACCGAGAGTCGTGCTACCGCTGAAACAAGCGAACCAAGCCAGGTGCTGACGCCCGCCGTGCGCCGCCTGGTCAAGGAACTCAAACTCGACCCGAGCAACATCAAAGGCAGCGGCAAGGATGGCCGCATCCTCAAGGCCGATGTCATGGCCTATCTCGACCGCAAGGAACGCTCAACCGAAAAAGATCGCGATACCGGCAGCATCCGCAAGTCGGTTGCCGCCGCCGCGCCAACATCCGACCGACCCGAGCAACGCGTGCCCATGACGCGTTTACGTGCGCGTATTGCCGAGCGTCTGGTGGAATCCCAGCAAAACGCGGCAATCCTGACCACCTTCAACGAAGTCAATCTGCAGGCGGTCAATCGCTTGCGCAGCGAATATCGTGATCAGTTTGAGAAAAGCCATGGCATTCGCCTCGGCTTCATGTCGTTTTTCATCAAGGCCAGCATCGAAGCGTTGAAACGATTCACCGTTGTCAATGCTTCCGTCGATGGCAACGACATCGTTTATCACGGCTATTACGACATCGGCGTGGCAGTTGGCTCACCGCGTGGGCTGGTGGTGCCGGTGCTGAAGGATGCCGACCAGATGTCGTTTGCCGATATCGAAAAAAACATCAAACACCTGGCCGGCAAGGCACAGGACGGCACCCTCAGTTACGAAGATCTCAACGGCGGCACTTTCACCATTTCCAATGGCGGTATTTACGGTTCCATGCTGTCGACACCGATTCTCAATCCACCACAAAGCGCAATTCTCGGCATGCACAACATCCAGCAACGTCCGGTGGTCGAAAATGGCGAGATTGTCATCCGCCCGATGATGTACCTGGCGCTGTCTTATGACCATCGCATCATCGACGGTCGCGAAGCGGTGCAATTCCTCGTCACCATCAAGCAATTGCTGGAAGATCCGGCGCGTTTGTTGCTGGATGTGTGATCGCTGCTTTTTAATATACTGCTGGGGAGCCGCGCAGATTTTGTAACTGCTGGCTTTGTGGTAAAAAGCTCTGATGACGACCATTAAACAAGATGACTTCATCCAGAGCATCGCCGACGGCTTTCAGTTCATTTCCTATTATCACCCACTGGATTACATCCAGTCGCTGCATCAGGCCTATTTAAAAGAACAATCCCCAGCCGCGAAAGATGCCATTGCGCAAATTCTGGTCAATTCGCGCATGTGCGCCGAAGGCCACCGGCCGATCTGCCAGGATACCGGTACTGCCGTGGTGTTTCTCAACATCGGCATGGACGTGCGCTGGCAGGCCGACTTGTCGGTCGAGGACATGGTCAATGAAGGCGTGCGCCGTGCCTACAACCGCCCGGACAACCTGCTGCGTGCCTCCATGGTCAGCGACCCGCTCGGCAAACGCATCAATACGCGTGACAACACACCGGCGGTGATCCACACCCGCCTGGTCAGTGGCGACAAAATCGAGATCAAACTGGCGGCCAAGGGCGGTGGCTCGGAAAACAAGTCGCGCTTCACCGTACTCAACCCGAGCAGCTCGCTAGTCGACTGGGTAGTGGAAACCGTCCCGACACTTGGCGCCGGCTGGTGCCCGCCCGGTATGCTTGGTATCGGCGTCGGCGGCACCGCTGAAAAAGCCATGTTGCTGGCCAAGGAAGCCCTTATGGAGCCGATCAACATCCAGCAGCTGTATGAATCTGGCCCATCCAGCCGCGCCGAGGAACTGCGCCTCGAGCTGTATGAAAAAATCAACGCCCTTGGTATCGGCGCCCAGGGACTCGGCGGCATGACCACGGTGCTGGATGTAAAAATTTCTGACTACCCGACTCACGCCGCTTCCCTGCCCGTTGGACTGATTCCCAACTGCGCGGCCACCCGGCACATCGAATTCGAACTCGACGGCTCCGGCCCGGCAATTCTAACGCCGCCGCGCCTCGACGAATGGCCAGACATCACCTGGGAAGCCGGCGAAGGGACTCGCAAGGTCAATCTGGATAGCCTGAGCCAGGCCGACATTGCCGAGTGGCAGCCTGGGGAACGCCTGTTACTCAGCGGTAAGATGCTGACCGGACGCGATGCCGCCCACCGTCGCATCGCCGAGTTACTGGAAAACGGTCAGCCGCTGCCGAAAGGTGTGGATTTTCACAATCGCTTCATTTATTACGTTGGCCCGGTCGACCCGGTCGGCAACGAAGTCGTCGGCCCTGCCGGACCCACAACTGCCACACGCATGGACAAATACACCGAAATGATGCTCGGTCAGACCGGCCTGATTGGCATGATTGGTAAGGCGGAACGTGGCCCGGCCGCCATTGAGGCGATCAAAAAACATGCCGCCACCTATTTAATGGCCGTCGGCGGCGCCGCCTATCTGGTTGCCCAGGCGATTCGTGGCTCACGCCTGGTCGCGTTTGAGGACCTCGGTATGGAAGCGATTCGGGAGTTTGAAGTGGTGGATATGCCAGTGACCGTCGCAGTCGACGGTCGTGGCAACTCGGTGCACCAGAGCGGCCCTGCGGAATGGCGGGTGAGACTGCAGGATATTGGAAAAACAACGTAATAACACGCTATTGTCTTCGCGACGCACCGCGGAGATTTTCAGTTCGTATGTGAAACAAATTCCTGACACAGCATTCACGATTTGCAAGATTTTGGATAGACTGACAGTCAACTTCATCAGACAAGCCGACCTGTTTATTCCGTATAGATACATGTCAGTTTTTTTTACAACCAGCTCAAAAAAAATCTGCACAGAATCCACAGATCCACATAACCTATTGACTATTATATTAATATTATTTTTGGCATACCAGTTGCTTTAAGTATTTGCGAAACACTTACACACGACGTTTTATACAGGAAGCAAGCAAAATGAAACTGAATAAACTAACACAAGCTCTGGGCATCTGCGCTGCTTTGACTGCTACTTCTGCAGTTATGGCCAGTCCGATCAACCCGGGTGAATTTTTTATCAAATACAATAACTGGGAAGTTGTACAAAACGATCTTGACGACTTCCAGGATGATCCTCTTGGCGTCCTCGGATCAGCTGACACAGGCAATGGTTCTGTCGACCTGAAAGGTATTTTCCACATTACAAGTATCGCTCCTGATGATTCTACTGCGGCATACTGGAATGCAGGTGATGACGGCAAATACCTCTGGGGCGTTTTCGGTGGTTTTGACTACCTCGGCCAGGATGGATTCGGCAACCTGAGCTACAGCGGTGGTTTCTTCGAAATCTACGAACTGCCTAACACTCTGGATCCATATCTGGATGATCCTACTGTCGGTGTCCCTGATGCCGATGTTACAAAATGGATTGGTGATACCGGTTTCACCGGAATCACTGATGTAGGCACCCTGCTGTACTCGTTCAATCTCGACCCGAACCTGCCGGCGCTGGGCCTTGGCGCACCAGCTGGCACCACACTGAGCACCAGCTTTACCGGTCTGATTGGTACTGGTAGCTTCTATGCAAGTGTTGGTACCACTGTGAACGGTACCGGTATCTACAACGATGAAGTAGACACTGACGGCAAACTTGGTTCTGATATCTTTTCCAAGAACAGCTGGGAAATCGCGTCTGACCTTGATGGCAACGGCACCAACGATGGAACCACTGCTCCTTGTGAAGCAGGCACCTCCGGCCCAACTTGCCGCACCTTTGGTGGTGGCTGGGACATCATCAGTACTGACCCTGTAACCGGTGAAGCAATTCCGGCCCCAGGCGTACTGGCACTGATGGGACTGGGTCTGGTTGGACTGGGATTCTCAAGCCGTCGTCGCAAAAACAGCTAATCGCTGCTTTTGAAACGAAATAAAAAACCGGTAGCATTGCTACCGGTTTTTTTTTGTACGATACTTATTTTAATAACAGGCTTTTATGACAAAGAGTTGACAGAAAGTATGAATAAAACGATTTTTTAGAATTTAAGTGATTTTGCTCACATTAAAACGCTTATTTATATGATAAGGTTTTTATAAATTCCAAATTACAAGTATTACTAAGGCAATGATCACATCAGATGAATTTGATTTTATCGAAGTAAGATCTGGCACCAATCTCTTCAGAAGCTATCTTGATTTACGCTGCGACGCATTTGCCAAGGAAATTCAACGCGTTACTGGCGCTAGCGACCACCAGCTCCACTGTCTCAAAACAGACAAATACGACCGCCACAGCCGCCATATCCTGGCCTTGCACAAACCTACCGGCAAACCTGCAGGCACCGCCCGGCTGATTCTTCCCAATCCACATGGGCTAAGTATCGAAAGTCGCTACAACATCCATCACAAACCGGAATCCTTCAGCCGACGGAAAGCGGTTAGTGAAATTTCCCGTATGGCAATCGCTCCCGAATTCAGGGCTCCGAAGAAACTCGATGATGATTCAGGCTATATCAATCTGATCAACAAGGTCCACCGACTGAATATTACAGGATACCGGAATTACTCTCTGGAACTGGTAATAGGCTTATATCGGAAAATTTATCAGATTGCTCGAGAAGAAGGCCACACACACAGCTACGCAGCAATGGAAGCCAGTTTTTTCCGTTTACTCAAGCGCTTTAATTTCAAATTCACTCAAGTAGGGGACAGCTTCACCCATGCTGGCCGCAGGCCTCGCAGACCCTATCTGCTGGATTACAATGAAATGGCGCATTTATACCGGGAAACAAACCCGGAGCTGCTGGACTTTTTCACCAAGGACACAGAACACACTGAATTGAGTGAAACGCTACGCAACTAGTTGCGACAACGCATAAAGTCCAATATATCCGGATGCCTCTCGCCGAGGTCTTTCTCAAGCTCATTGCTGCAAATGATGTATGGGCGTCGTGGCGGCTCAACATTGCGGTTTAACTCTCCCACAGGCCTGAATGGCAAGCCGATTTGCTTCAGTAACCGGAAAAATAGCGGCTCCATGGCCGCCATCGCACAATGAATATCAATTTCATTGGCAATTGCAAATATTTCCCGATACATACCCAGAACCAGCTCCGGACTACGTGTACGATTACCCGATGCTTCAGATTTTTCGGAAATTTCACGTGAAGGGTCACCTTCAGGCGGCTTGCCCTGATCTTCCTGACGCCGACGATACATATGGGAGATCGCCATCCTTGATATCTCGGCCACATGATCATGGCCAATCGGGTCGATTTGCGCACGATCAATTTCATAGCGGGTTTCTATGCTGAGAAAGTCCCGTTTCGGCAGAATCAGCCTTACACAGGCAGCTGCACGGCCCGTCTCCTTATGACTGGCCAGAATGTGGCGTGAGATATCATCAAAATCATCATATTCTACCTGTCGGCTTCGTTCTTCCTCAGACGCATCGATACGATGAAGTTCCTCAACGAAGACCTCGTACCTCAACTGCTGATACAGTTCGTATTCAGCTGTTCCCGGGAAAACTTCTGCAAATGAGAAATAGGCGGTTTCCATAGAAATCAACTTAAGCCTGATTAAGTCGTTTCAATGCAATATATTTTTTTAAACGCTGCATAGGATGCCTGTTTCCCATATGCATCTTTTTATGAGCAAGTTTATTGACCCTTAAATCAACATGCGTGAACCAGGGCGCACCACGAAACTCTTGTGGATGCAGAATCGCCACCAGAGTCTGGGTTACCACAAGTCCGGCGCAAAGTCGGCAGCCTGCTATGGAACTCGGCCCCTTTCTGCGCTTGAGATCAACAGATGACATGTCGATGTATTTCAAATGATAGGCTTTGGGCGCAAAGCCGAGCAGCAATTGCACAATTTTTTCATCCGTAGACATTTCAGGTGAATAGTCAAAATAATCATCAAATGACATACCGCCTTGACGGAAGCAAACCATGCCAGCTCCATAACCAGATGGCAATGAAGCGCACACGGGTATACCTCTCTGCATTGCGCCATTAATCAACAGCCTGTGAACATCCGGTTCGAATATATCAACCGCGTCCACCAGCACATCCACACCGTCGAGAAAGTCACCCATAGTGGACTCATCAATTCCCTGGTTGAATTGTCGTATTCTAAGTTCCGGGTTGATATCCATCGCAATCTCGGCCATAACATCCGTTTTTTGGCGACCAAGGGTGGACATCGCCGCACCATACTGGCGATTAAAATTGGCTAGTTCGTACTGGTCGAAATCCGCAATGCGATATCCTCCGATACCGCTTCTTGCCAGGGCGGTCAGGTACTCACCGCCTACTGCACCCATGCCAGCAATTGCCACTTCCGACTGGCGCAGTCTTTGGTGTTCTTCCTTTGAGACAAAACCCAGATTACGGGAAAATGCCTCGTCATAATCGAATTCAGACATATCTGGCCATGATTATTAATTGATGAAATCAGCTTATTATTATCCTAATGTCAGAATAGCACGCCGTTGTGCAAAATCATTAGTGTTTACTGCTATTCTTGAATATATACAGGCCGTAACCAAAAAAATCACAACCGGGGCACACATGGCTGAAGGATCCTATACACACGAGCAAATCGGTGGTGATCATACCTCCGAGCTGGAAAGACTGAAACGGCAGGCAAATACCCTGCAGCAAATTGAAACAAAAATCCTGGCAGATGCAGGGCTTAGCCAGGCTAAAAAGATTATCGAATTAGGTTGTGGTCCAGGTTTCGCCACTCCCCTACTCGCGAAAATAGCCCCTACCGCCACCATTCTAGCTGCAGACTATGCATGGGAGTTGATTTCCAAAGTCCCGGAAAACACCAGAGAGGTCAACCACGGCAATATTTATCCAATACAGTCCAAAGGCAATGAATTCGCGGTTCGGGACAACTGGGGAGATTTTGCCTATTGTCGTTTTCTGTTGCAGCATGTCCCCAAGCCTGAATACCTGATTGCCGAGACTTTCCGTAGTCTGGAATCGGGTGGAAAAATCTGTATCGCCGATTCTGACGACGGCCTGATCGTAAACTATCCGCAAGATGAGCGAGCAGCGAGAATTCTAAATCGTGCGCAAACAATGCAGCAAGAATACGGTGGCGATCGCTTTATTGGACGCAAGCTGCCAATACTGCTTAAACAGGCTGGTTTTTCAGATATCAAATCACAGGTATTGATGGTCACCAACACCCAGATTCCTTTCCAAGCCCTATTTGGAATTCTATTTGGTTACAAGGCTGCCATGAGTGAAATGGCTGATCTCAAACAGCAACTTGCAGTTGACCTCGAACAAGCATGTAACAATGGTGATGCCATGCTCGCTGCTGGTGTATTTGTGGTAACTGCAACCAAACCATGATGCACATATTGATTCAATTTACATCCTGTTGAGTAACTGTTGCGCCCGAGCTTTTAATGCACTGGAAAGCTGACGATTGGCAAGCAAATCCTGCAAAACAGTTTTTGCTTTAGCATTATTGCCCATCTTGTTGTAAATTTCGGCAGAATTATACATCAAATTCGGGTTATCTGGCTGAATATCCAAAGCACGCTGAATCATGCGCAAAGCCCGATCATGCTCACTTCGCTTGCTTAGCAAAAAAGCCATGGTATCCATCGCCGCTACAGATTTATCATTTATTTTAAGAGCTTGCTCTGCCAGCTTCATCGCTTGATCTGAATCAGATTCACGCAGAACCCAGGCCAGATTGTTAAGAACTACAGGATTGTTTTCGGAAGTCTTCATAATCATGCGGTATTGCTCAACGCTAGCCTCTCGGTCATCAAGCGTCTCAAGCGCAATTGCCAGCTCCAGTCTAACCTCTGCATCTTCCTTCCCAGAAAGCCATGATTTCAGTTCCTCAATAACTTCCTGTTGCTTACCTTTTTTCCATAACTTCCTGGTGTAGGCCAACAAAGCTGCCTTGTTGGGAGCTTCGCGATACAAGTCAGTAATAACTGAAAGCGATTGATCAAAATTTCCTTCGGCCTCTAACAATGAACTTTCGAGCATACGCAGATCAAAACTGTCAGACTTGGCCTTACTACGCAGAAGTTCATACTGTTTTCTTGCCCGCACCAAATTTCCCTGCTTAAGATATAAACGAGCCAGGCTAACCCTCGCTGGTAAATGATCAGGATCCAGCTCCAGCGCTTTCATCAATGAAGTTTCAAAGTTTTTCTCTTCATCGAGACCGGCAAATGCCATGGCAAGAGAATAATTTGCAGCAGCGGAGTTCGGAGCAATTCCCACCAGCTTGGAGAAAAAATATTTTGCCTGGGCAAAATCGCCAAGCTCCTGGTAGATTTCACCGAGGGTCGTAATTACGGCAGGCGCCTGGGATTCCTGAATTGGCGCCATTTCTGCCAGAGCCTTATCAGTGCGTCCTTCCGCCAAATATTCTTTAACCGACAATATTCTTGGCTGAGCAGCCTCAGGGTTAGCCTGGATTGCCTTATCGAGCAATTCCCTCACCTTTTTAGAATTACCCTGTTGTTTTTCCAATGCTGCAAGGCGAATCAGTGTCAACAAATCCCCCTTATGAAAATCCAGTATATCCTGATAATTTTTTCGAGCCTGATCGTAGCGCTTAGCACGTATTGCAATCTTTGCAAGTTCAAAGTTAGCTGTTTTATCACCCCTTTGTATCTGTTTAACACGAGAGAATTCAGCTATAGCTTCACTCTCCATTGAGCTCATCAGATATGACTGTGCAAGCAAATTGTGCGCAACAACACTATCCTCGTGCCGTCTAACGAAATCTTTCGCCGCAGTTAGCGCTCGATTGAAGTCCTTCTTGCCAATGTGGTAAAGCACTAATGCAATATCTGCCTGCTGATATTCAGGATCCTTCTGCAAAGCAGTTTTTAGAGCTTGGAAGCCAGACGCCTCACTGCCCTGACGCAACAATCCAATACCGAGGCTTGTCTGTATATCAGGAGACTCCGGGTATTGCTCCGCCAGCTTTGACAGCAGCTCGATCGCCTGAGCTGTTTTTCCCTGCCGCATATAAGCTTCTGCCAGCAATTGGCTTGCCATGCTGTCATTTTCTTTCTGCTCAACTATCGGCAGCAAGAGTCGTTCAACGTCATGATATTCTTTTGCACGTATACGGACCTGTGCCAACAGCTTCCGGGCGACCACTGAATTTGGGGCTAATCCATATAATCTCTCCGCATGTTCCTGAGCCAGCAGGTCATTGCCAAGGATGTGCTGAGCAGCCCCCAAGTAGAATAGCGATTCCTCAAAGGTTTCATTAGCACCCACAGAGCGTTGCAACGGCTCCAATGCAGCATCGTACTTCCCCTGAAGGAACAGAACCAGCCCTTCCAAATAGTTGACACGAAAATGTTTCGCATTGATTTTTTTCAATTGTCTGATGTCGCTTTTTGCATCATCCAGACGATTCATTCCAATATAGATACGCGCGCGCTTGTAAAGATTATTACCTTTGGAAGCGTAGCCCTGAATGGCTTTTGTATATGCATCCAGCGCAGCTTCCAGGTCATTTTCATCACGCTTCAGATCACCATATAAACTCCATGCAGGCGCATATTGATCATTCAGTGAAAATACTTTTTTCAGATTTTCGTATGCTTTTTCCCGGTTCTGATCTGCAATTTGGGTACGCGCCATGGCAACCAGAGCATAAGGTGAATCCGGTGTCAGTCCTATAGCACTGGCGACACTTTCCTTCGCTTTGTTGAGGTTACGCTGGTTCAAATATGCAAGTGCATGTGCTGAAAATATGTCACTTTTTGCTTGATCGGAAAAGCCAGGAATTTCTTCAAGCTTCAAAACATCATCGTACCGACGTTGCAACAAGTAGGCCTTCGCCATCAGAGGCACAATCTCTCCTTCACCAGTCCCATATTGGCCCGCACGCTCCAGCTCTTTTTCGGCAGAATAACCGTCACCTGATTCAATGTAGACCTTTGCCAGCAACCAGCGTGCGTTTGCGTTTTTGGGATTTTTTTCGAGAGAGTTTTTTAATTGTATTACAGCACCTTCGATATCACCGTCATAAAAAAGTTGCTCCGCCTTGGCAGCATATTCCGCATCAGACATTCCACCAAAAAACTCACACCCCGAGATAGTCAGAGATAACAACAGGATAAAATACTTGTACATTTTGAAACTCCTTCTGGTGTCGGTCTTTCCCACAACATGGTTGTGCCCTTTATCCAGCGACCACCTGCAAGTTTTCTTGATAAACAAAGCCCTAAATTATCAATTTTTCTCGGATTTTGTGCAGCTGGAAATGTGTACCGATTTCAATTTCATCCCTCAAATCCAAAGCGGCTTCAGGACTACTGACCGCAACATAGTAGCAGAAAAGCACTGATATGCTCGCCCTTCCCAGATATGAGGAAATATCCACCAGAATGTGAACGCGGCTCCGTGCAAAATACTCATATCTTCAGAAATTTCCTACAGACAAAGTTTTCGACTGACTTTATTCTAAATCATCATTTTTCGCTTCAAGGACGAAGCAAACAACAAGGATGTGCAAATGAATAGAAGCTACCTTGCAGTTTCAAGCCTTTTGATGGCACTCATCAATGTGCAAACAACCGCCTCTGCTGAGATTGCCCGCTGCACCCTGCCTAACGGCCAAACGCTGTTCACCAATTCGGGTTGCCCTGATGACAAATTTCTGCAACAAAAAGCCCGTCAGGAAAAATCACTGCGTGTACTGACACCTCGCTGGAGCGGTAGCAATTCAGGCTCTCGGGGTAAAGTTCCTGCTTATTGCCGATCGCGGTCTGGCGAATACTATCGCTGTTGATTCTGAGGTCACACGTAGAAAAAGTTCCTGCCAAAACGGGCAGTATCAGCTAGCGCGGGTTTTGATCGACAAGGCGTGTAACTCGTCACTGGCGACCTGTTCCTTGACGGTGTCCATGACCATACGGTGCTGCTGGATCATTGTCTTGCCGGCAAAATCCGGGTGCATTACGCTGGCCTCAAAGTGCCGGCCATCGCCGGTGACTTCGACCTGTGCGCCGGGTAAGCCCAGCTCGATCAGTTTTTTGACTTCTTCTGTTTCCATTTTTTACACCTGCTTTGAAATTATCCGAAAAATCACAGCTCACGAGTGGCTGTGAAGTTGATATCCGGCCAGCGCTCCTCCGCCAGACTCAGATTGACCCGAGTCGGCGCCAGATAGACCAGTTGGCCATCGCCATCTTCGGCAAGATTGTCGTAGGCTTTTTCGCGAAAACGCTTCAGCTCCTTGTCATCCTTACATTCCACCCAGCGCGCTGTGGCTACCTGCACCGGTTCCACCACAGCCTCGACCCCGTATTCTGCCTTGAGACGGTGTGCCGCGACTTCAAACTGCAGCACGCCCACCGCCCCTAGAATCAGGTCATTGTTTTTGAATGGCCGAAAGACCTGGGTCGCGCCCTCTTCACAGAGCTGCAGCACACCTTTTTGCAGCTGTTTGGTCTTGAGCGGATCCTTGAGCACCACGCGGCGAAACAGCTCCGGTGCAAAATACGGGATACCCTCGTAGCGCAGTTCTTCACCTTCGGTAAAGGTGTCGCCAATCTGGATGGTGCCATGATTATGCAGGCCGATAATATCGCCAGAGAAGGCTTCCTCCACATGACTGCGCGCATCTGCCTGGAAAGTGATGGCATTGGACACCTGTACCGTCTTGTTGATGCGCACCTGCTTCATTTTCATACCGGCGCGGTAACTGCCTGAGCAAACCCGCAGGAATGCCACGCGGTCGCGGTGGGCCGGGTCCATATTGGCCTGCACCTTAAACACGAAACCTGAGAACTTCTCTTCACCGGCGTCGACCACGCGCTGGCGGGTCTGGTGCTGGCGTGGCGGCGGCGCATAATCCACAAACGCATCCAGCAGTTCACTGACGCCGAAATTATTGATCGCCGAACCGAAAAACACCGGGGTCAGTTCACCTTTCATGTAAGCGTCCAGATCCAGCTCATGGCTGGCGCCACGCACGAGATCGATTTCATCGCGCAGCTCCTGCGCCATGTCGCCGATCACCTCATCCAGACGCGGATTGTCCAGGCCCTCAATGATTTCACCCTGCTGGATTTTTCCACCATGCGTGGCGCTGAAAATGTGCGTGACTTCGGTGCGCAGATCAAACACACCCTTGAGCCTTTTGCCCATGCCGATCGGCCAGGTCACCGGCGCACAGCGAATTTTCAGCACCTCCTCGATCTCATCGAGCAATTCGATCGGCTCCTTGCCCTCACGGTCGAGCTTGTTGATAAACGTCAGGATCGGCGTGTCGCGCATGCGACAGACTTCCATCAGCTTGATGGTACGATCCTCGACACCCTTGGCGACGTCAATCACCATGAGGGCCGAGTCCACCGCCGTCAGCGTGCGATAAGTGTCTTCCGAGAAATCCTCGTGGCCCGGTGTATCGAGCAGGTTGACGATGCGCTGCTTGTACTCAAACTGCATCACCGACGAGGTGATCGAAATGCCGCGCTGCTTTTCCATTTCCATCCAGTCGGACGTCGCATGCCGGCTGGCCTTGCGCCCCTTGACGGTGCCGGCCATCTGGATGGCGCCGCCAAACAGCAGCAATTTTTCCGTCAGCGTGGTTTTACCGGCATCGGGATGGGAAATAATCGCAAACGTGCGACGACGTTGGACCTCTTTTTGTAGATCTGACATGGAAAATGGAACTTCGTTGAAAAATGACGGGATTATATACCCGTAAGTGAAAATTAAAGCGTTTTTGCGAAAACCAGCGCGTCCTCGCGGCCGTGACTGGCCGGATAGTAACCACGGCGCTGGCCGATTTCGTTGAAACCTTCGGACTCGTACAGCATCTGCGCGATCCTGTTGCTCATTCTGACCTCAAGAAACACGGTTTCGACACGGTGATCCTTGGCCAGGTTCAACAAACGTTTGAGTATCTTGCGACCGAGCCCGCGCCCCTGGTACTCGCTTTTCATGCAGATATTGAGAATGTGCGCCTCGCCGGCCGCCACCGACATAACACCGTAACCAATGATGACATCATCCAGTTCCATCACCCAGGAACAGTAACCAACTCGCAGGCAGTCTCGAAATATACCGGCCGTCCAGGGATGGTCATAACAACTGTGCTCGATCTGCATGACCTGATCCAGATCGTCGACCTCCATGGTCCTTAATCTCAGCAGCGGGTTTTTTAGAATCGCACTCATGTGATATTCGCTTCCTGCATGGCTTTTTTCAGTTTCAACAGGTCTTCCCAGGCCTTGGCCTTGTGCGACGGCTGCCGCAGCAGATACGCCGGATGATACGTCACCTGCACGGGAATATCCTTCCACGGCAGCTTGTGCCAGCGTTGACGTAACTGGCCGACCCTTTCATCGGTCTTCAGCAGATTATGCGCGGAAACGCCGCCGACCGACAGTATCAGTTTAGGCTGGATCAGTTCAATTTGCCGCAGTAAAAACGGTTCACAGGCCAGCACTTCCTCGGCCGACGGATTGCGGTTGGCTGGCGGCCGACATTTCAGGATATTCGCAATAAACACTTTCTGCCGGTTCAGGCCAATAGCCTGCAACATGGCATCGAGCAACTTACCGGCACGACCGACAAACGGCTCGCCTTTGGCGTCCTCATCCGCACCCGGTGCTTCACCGATGATCATGACATCAGCGCCCGGATTGCCAACACCAAACACAGTGTTCTTGCGACTCTTGTGCAGATCACAAGCCTGACAATCCGCCACCTTCTGCTGCAAGGCTGGCCAGTCGAGACAGGCAATGTCATCGAGCCGGCCCGGACAGGGACTGGTTTCATCCTGCTCTTCAAGCGACTCCTGGCTCTCCCATTCCATATAGGCGGCCAGGTCCTGATGATCATCTGCCTGTCGATCGACAGCCGGCTGCGTCTCAGCCACATGGACTGCAGCGCTGGTGTGCTGTGGTGTTGCCGGAGCCTCTGCATGAGGCTCCGGCATTATCGCTGTCTCTTCAACAGCAGCATCAGTCTGGTCACGCCGCACGTAGGCCTGCACGCCCATCAGCCGCAGGTATTCACGCTTGGACGCTGCTCCAGGCATCAGACGTCAGCCACCTGCGGATGAGCGCGTTGTACCGGTTCGATCAGCTTGTTCCAGGCATTCAGGTAGGCCTTGACCGACGCCACCACGATGTCGGTATCAGCCCCCTGGCCGTTCACAATCATGCCGTTTTTCGACAGCCTGACCGTGACCTCACCCTGCGAATCCGTGCCACTGGTGATGTTGTTGACCGAATACAGCAACAGCTCGGCACCGCTTTCGATGATGCCTTCAATGGCCTTGAACGCTGCATCCACCGGGCCGCTGCCCAGTGCCTCCACCTGTTTTTCGAGTCCGTCGATCGACAGCACAATGGTCGCGTCGGGTGTCTCGCCGGTCTCGGAACAGACTTTCAATGACACCAGCTTGACGTGCTCGTTTTCCAGTTCGGTGCCGGAAGCGGTCACCAGTGCCTGCAAGTCGTCATCAAAGATTTCGTGCTTCTTGTCAGCCAGATCCTTGAAACGCGCAAACGCCGCGTTCAAATCCTCTTCCGATTCAAAACTGATGCCCAGTTCGTTCAGGCGCGTACGAAACGCATTACGGCCGGAATGCTTGCCGAGCACCATACGGTTCTGTGTCCAGCCGACATCCTCGGCACGCATGATTTCGTAAGTCTCACGCGATTTCAGCACACCATCCTGGTGAATGCCGGATTCGTGCGCGAACGCATTGGCCCCGACAATCGCCTTGTTTGGCTGCACCGGGAAACCGGTGATGTTGGACACCAGCTTGGAACAGTTGACGATCTGGGTGGTGTCGATACCGGAATCACAATCAAACACATCACGCCGTGTACGCACTGCCATGACGATCTCCTCAAGTGCGGCATTGCCGGCACGCTCACCCAGGCCATTGATGGTGCACTCCACCTGGCGGGCGCCGTTTTGCACCGCCGACAGGGAGTTGGCGACTGCCAGGCCGAGGTCGTTGTGACAATGCACCGAGAAGACCGCCTTGTCCGAGTTCGGCATGCGTTCACGCAACAGACGAATGGTTTCACCAAACTGCTGTGGCATGTTGTAGCCGACCGTGTCCGGCACGTTCAAAGTAGTGGCGCCCGCCTCGATCACCGCTTCAAACACGCGGCACAGAAAATCGATGTCGGAACGACCCGCATCTTCGGCGGAAAACTCGACATTGTCGGTGTACTGGCGCGCGCGTTTGACAGCATGCACCGCCTGCTCCAGCACCTCATCCGGTGTCATGCGTAACTTGTGCTGCATATGGATCGGCGAGGTCGCGATAAAGGTGTGAATGCGCGACGAGTTGGCCGGCTTCAGCGCTTCACCGGCGCGGTCGATGTCCTTGTCGAGCGCACGTGCCAGGCCACAAATGGTCGAGTCCTTGACGCTGCGGGCCACCGCCTGTACCGCCTCAAAATCACCGATACTGGCAATCGGGAAACCGGCCTCGATGACATCGACGCGCATTTTTTCCAGTGCCTTGGCGATACGCACCTTCTCGTCACGTGTCATGGATGCGCCCGGGCTCTGCTCGCCGTCGCGCAAAGTGGTATCAAAAATAATCAATTGGTCCTGAGTACTCATTATTCCTCTCCAAATTCCCCGGCTGGACCGGAAAATTCATCAATCATATCAATTTGGGATTCTGCTGCGTAATTCACCCTCGCCAGGGTATCAATGACATGCCCCTCAGGGCAGCAGTAGCAGCAGTGAAAACAGAGTAGTCAGGCAGGCAGGACGGGCGGTTGCAGCTGAGCTGTTGTCAGCACCGCGGGAATTCACACAAAAATGATCGCCCGTCATCATCATGTGTTTGACTATAGCGCAAAATCAGAAGCTGACTCAATCTTTTATTTTCTGCTGGTCGGACGCGGCATCCGGCCCGTCCGTGCTGGCATCATCGTCATCCGCAGCACTCGAGTCTGAAGACTGGCTTTCGTCCTGCAGCATCCTGCGCTCGGCCCGATGTTGCTTGAGCTTGGTCAGGGTCAACACCGGTCCGGAAATGGCGTAACCAAAGAAAATCAGGAACAGCACCAGTGGCGGCTGCAACAGGATCACGGCAAACACCAGCATGACCAGCACAACGACAAAAAATGGCACCTTGCCGCGGAAATCAACTTCCTTGAAGCTGTGATAACGCACATTGCTCACCATGAGCAGGCCCGTGGCCACCGAAATCAGGGCCGCCAGAATCGACACATTGGCGCCTTCAATGCCGTTATCCACGCCGAGCCAGACGGCACCTGCCATAATCGCGGCCGCCGACGGGCTGGCCAGCCCCTGGAAATAACGTTTGTCGGCAATGCCGATCTGGGTATTGAAACGCGCCAGCCGCAACGCCGTACCGGCGGTATAGATAAATGCCGCCAGCCAGCCGGCCTTGCCAAGCCCGGTCAGGGCCCATTGATACATCACCAGTGACGGCGCCAGGCCAAACGACACCATGTCAGACAGGGAATCATATTCCGCACCGAAAGCCGACTGGGTATTGGTCATGCGCGCAACCCTGCCATCCAGGCCATCGAGGATCATGGCAGCGAAAATCGCCAGCGCCGCCTGCTCGAAGCGCCCGTTCATAGCCGCCAGAATCGCGAAAAAACCACTGAACAATGCGCCTGTGGTGAACAGATTCGGCAGCAGGTAGATACCACGCCTCTTGTGGGTATGTTTTTCCGTATGCATGAGTCAGTGGCTGCTCAAAAAACAGTGTATATTCTGCAAAGTATAAACAAAAAATGCTGTCCGATTAGGACAACCGTTAGAGTCTTCCGTAGCAGGAAAATTCATCGGGCACCGACTTTTTCAACAATTCGCACCACCTCGACGGGACAAAGCTTGCGGCTGCCACAGATGCGTTTGTCCGCCACGAACTTGAGGGCCTCTGCGAGACGCCGGCTAACAGTCTCGGAAATGGCGTGCTGACCGGCGCGCCAATCCGACAAGCTGACCTGGTGATTTGCAGAGCTGACCGTACATTGCAGTCTCGCAATACCACTGAGCCCGCTTTGCTTGTCAGCAATCGGCACAGCGACATCAAAGTGTCCCTGTGCATCACCCTGCGTGAAAACACAATGCTGGCAATCAACCGTTATGCCCGATTTTTCCAAGAGAACACCTTTACAGCAGCCAGTGGCTTATTATTGTTATGAAAAAACTGTGGTACTAATTGAAGTATAAACAAAAAACCGCCTTGCGGCGGTTTGATGTTTTTTTGCATCAATGATCAGTTCTTGCTCTTGTCGACGATCTTCTTGATCCACGGCATCATGGCGCGCAGTTTTTCACCGGTCTGTTCGATCGGGTGTGCCGCATTGAGGCGACGATGCGCGGTCATTTCCGGATAATTGGACTGACCTTCGAGGATGAATTTCTTGGCGTAGTCACCGGTCTGGATGTTGTGCAGACATTCTTTCATGGCCTGACGGCTCTGGTCGTTGATGACACGCGGGCCAGTGACGTATTCACCATACTCGGCATTATTGGAGATCGAGTAGTTCATGTTGGCGATGCCGCCTTCGTACATGAGGTCCACAATCAGCTTGAGTTCGTGCAGGCACTCGAAATACGCCATTTCCGGCGCATAACCGGCTTCGGTCAGGGTTTCAAAACCGGCCTTGACCAGCTCGACCGCACCACCGCATAAAACGGCCTGTTCACCGAACAGGTCAGTTTCGGTTTCGTCCTTGAAGGTGGTTTCGATAATACCGGTACGACCGCCGCCGATGGCTGATGCATAGGACAGCGCAATGTCCTTGGCCTGGCCGGTGGCGTCCTGGAACACGGCGATCAGGTCCGGAATGCCGCCGCCTTTTTCAAATTCGCTGCGTACCGTATGACCCGGCGCTTTCGGTGCGACCATGATGACGTCGAGATCTTCACGCGGCACGATCTGGTTGTAGTGAATGGCAAAGCCGTGGGCAAACGCCAGCACCGCACCCTGCTTCAGGTTGGGTTCGAGCTTGTCGCGATACAGTGAAGACTGGAACTCGTCCGGGGTCAGCACCATGACGACATCTGCGCCCTTAACCGCCTCTTCAACGCCCTTGACCGGCAGACCGGCGCCTTCGGCCTTGGCAGCAGATGCCGAGCCCGGACGCAGCGCCACAGTCACATCAACGCCGGAATCTTTCAGGTTGTTGGCGTGCGCATGTCCCTGCGAACCGTAACCGACGATGGTTACCTTTTTGCCCTGGATTAAAGAAAGGTCACAGTCTTTGTCGTAATAAACGTTGATGCTCATGTGTTTGACTCTTGATGTTGATTAAAGATCGGGGACGCTCCCGCAGATGCGGAAGCGTCGGTTATTTACAGCATGCCTTTGGCGCCACGTGCGATACCGAGCGCGCCGGAACGCACCACTTCGGTAATCAGGCCATCGCCAATGGTGTCGATGAAAGCGTTGAGCTTGTCGTCATTACCGGTCATCTCGATGATATAGCTGGCGTCGGTGACATCAATGATGTTGGCACGAAATATATCGGTCATGCGTTTGATTTCCTGCCGGTCCTGGCCTTCGGCCTTGACCTTGATCAGCATGAGTTCACGCTCGATGAACGGCCCGTTGTCAGACAGGTCCAGTAGCTTGACCACGTCGATCAGCTTGTTGAGCTGCTTGGTGATCTGTTCGATGATTTCATCGCTGCCACCGGTCACCAGCGTCATGCGCGACAGCGACTCATCCTCGGTCGGCGCCACGGTCAGCGATTCGATGTTATAGGCGCGCGCCGAGAACAACCCCGCCACCCGCGACAGCGCACCGGCCTCGTTTTCCATCAGAATTGAAATTATGTGCCGCATGGTCAGATCATCTCGCTCGAAGGTGACAGTTGCATCTCATGATGGCCCTTACCGGCCTGAATCATCGGATAAACGTTTTCGGTCGGATCGATGATCACATCCATGAACACCAGCCGGTCTTTCATACCGAAGGCTTCCTGCATGGCGCCTTCGAGATCGCCGGGCTTGCTCACCTGCATACCGACGTGGCCAAAGCTTTCCGCCAGCTTGACGAAATCCGGCAACGCATCGACATAGGAATGCGAATAGCGGCCATCGTAGAAAAACTCCTGCCACTGGCGCACCATACCCATGTAACCGTTGTTGAGCAGAATGATCTTGACCGGCAGGTTGTACTGTTTGCAGGTCGCCAGTTCCTGGATACACATCTGGATACTGGCCTCGCCGGTGACGCAGGCAACCTGCGCATCCGGAAACGCCATCTTGACGCCCATCGCCGCCGGCAAACCAAAACCCATGGTGCCGAGACCGCCGGAGTTGATCCAGCGACGTGGCTTGTCGAACGGATAAAATTGCGCGGCAAACATCTGGTGCTGGCCGACGTCCGAGGTAATGAACGCGTCGCCGGCCGTCACCTTGTGCAAGGTCTCGACCGCATATTGCGGTTTGATCTTGTCACTGCTGCGATCGTACTGAAGACAGTTCATGGCGCGCCACTTATCGATCTGCTGCCACCAGCCGGTAATGTCGCGCGGCTTGTCGGTGCGTTCATTGAACACACGTAACATGTCCTTGAGCACCGACTTGACCGAACCGACAATCGGCACGTCGACGCGGACGTTCTTGGAAATCGAGGCCGGATCGATGTCGATATGAATGATGCGCGCATCTGGACAGAACTTCTCGATATGGCCGGTGACGCGGTCATCAAAACGCGCGCCGATCGCGATCAGCACGTCGGTGGCGTGCATCGCCATGTTGGCTTCATAGGTGCCGTGCATGCCGAGCATGCCGATGAACTGGCGGTCCGAGGCCGGATAGGCGCCCAGTCCCATCAGGGTATTGGTGATCGGAAGATTCAGCGAGCGTGTCAGCTCGGTCAGCTCTTCGGAGGCATTATCCTGAATGACACCGCCACCGGAATAAATCACCGGACGCTCGGCCGTCATGATCAGGTCGACCGCTTTCTTGATCTGGCCCAGATGACCCTTGGTCACCGGGTTGTAGGAACGCATGCTGATGCTTTCCGGATAGCTGTATTCGATCCTGGTGTTGGGATCGGTGAGGTCTTTCGGAATGTCGACCACCACCGGCCCAGGCCGACCGGTCGAGGCGATGTAAAAAGCTTTCTTGATGGTTTCGGCCAACGTGTCGAGGCTTTCGACCAGGAAATTGTGCTTCACGCACGGGCGCGTGATGCCAACGGTATCGACTTCCTGGAAAGCATCCGAACCGATGAAAGGCTTGGGCACCTGGCCGGTCAGCACCACCATCGGGATCGAATCCATAAACGCGGTGGCAATACCGGTTACGGCATTGGTAGCGCCCGGGCCGGAAGTCACCAGCGCAACACCGGGACGACCGGTAGCACGGGCGTAACCGTCCGCGGCATGCGTGGCCGCCTGCTCGTGACGCACCAGAATGTGCTTGACGGCATCCTGCTGGAAGATGGCGTCGTAAATGTGCAAAACCGCTCCGCCCGGATAGCCGAAGACGTACTCCACACCTTCATCTTTCAGCGCCTGAACAACAATTTCAGCACCACTGAGTTCCACTGCACTCTCCTTTCAATCAGGCCTTAAATCAGGGCTTCTACTTCAAGCCGAATACCCAAAACGCCACAATGCGGACCGGACCCACACCCGCCTGCAACACAGTTGAGAAGCCATTTAACAAAAAATATGCGAACGTGAGAAAGTACTAATATTGGACAAAAGGGTCAAGTAAAACCTTATACAGAGCGTATGAAAACCCGACGGCCCGGCATCGTGACGCATGATTTTAAATCCCGAGTTGGCAAAAGCGGTCGCCATCACCGGCCTGACCGACAAAACTCGACCAGAATAACGATATTCCGCTAACATTTGGAACATGAAAATGAACAGAACCCAGTTTGTTGCTTTACTGCTCGGCAGTTGCCTTTGGCTGACCGCCAGCGCCGCCGGTTATCGCTGGAAAGACGCCGACGGCAACACGGTTTTTTCACAATTCCCGCCGCCTTCCGGCACAGAGGCCGACCGCGTCAAACTCAAAGCGGTGCCCGCGGGCGCCCCGCCGGCCGCCACCGCGGCCCAACCCGAGTCGAGCGAAGCGGCGACGCAGCCGCCGGGCAAGCCACAGGATGCGCCGAAGGAACCTGACCCGGAAGCACTGGCCAGGATGGCCGAACTCAAACGCAAAAATTGCGCTGCCGCGCGGAGAAACCTCGAGATTTACTCGTTACCACACAACCGCAAATACGTCGACAAAGACGGCCACTGGCAACGCATGGATGAAAACGAACGCCAGCGCCGCCTTGCCGACACACGTCGCCGCATCCGCGAAAACTGCGAATAGGAGCTGACATGCCGCTGTTACGCGTCACCACCAACCAGCCGATTGAAAGCGGTGCCAAGGCGCAATTTCTCAAACAGGCTTCGAGCGAAACCGCCAGCATGCTCGGCAAACCCGAGAGCTATGTCATGGTCATCCTGGAACAAAACCCGGACATGCTGTTTGCCGGTACGGTCGATCCACTGGCTTTGGTGGAATTGAAAAGCCTCGGCCTGCCACACGACAAGACCGCCGAATTTTCCACGCGCCTGTGCAGTCTCATCAGTGACCAGCTCAACATCAGCCAGGACCGCATCTACATCGAGTTCTCCGACCCGCCACGGCATTTCTGGGGCTGGAACGGCACCACTTTCTGATTGCCGGCCACAAGCATTTGCAGAAATTGCAATTCCGTGCAAAGGTTCGCGCCACCATCCCTGTAACACGAGTAACCCGATGAGCCAGTTCGACGATGCCCAGGCGGCAGAAGACGCCTATTACGACGCCTTTGATGAACATGATATCGACGCCATGATGGCGGTCTGGGCCGATACCGACGAAACCGTCTGCCTGTTGCCGATGCTGCCCGCGATCAAGGGTCGCGCCGCTATCCGCCAGGCTTTTGAACCCCTGCTGGGCGGCGATAGCCAATTTGAAATCCAGGTCAAGCACCTGCACTGGATCGAACACGGCGATCTCGCCATTCACCTGGTCGAGGAGTCCATCAACGCACCCGGCATGCACAACCAGTCGGTCTACGCCACCAACATCTACCAGAAGGATGGCTCCGGCTGGCGTATGACCATGCACCAGAATTCACCGGTGCCGATGCCGCCACCGCCCGAGGCCGTATAAGGTAAAATCAGAGCTTGCTCAAGCACAATGGTGACAACAACAGTCACTTTCGAAACACATGCGCGTACACCTGAAAACACTGGGCTGCCGTCTTAACGAAGCCGAACTGCAAACCTGGTCACGGGATTTTCATCGCCGCGGTCATCAGCTGACCCGGCAGATTGATGATGCCGAACTGGTGGTCGTCAATACCTGCGCTGTCACCGAAGAGGCCGTGAAGAAATCCCGCAAGCTGCTGCGCAAGGCACAACGCGACAATCCACATGCGCGGCTCGTGGTCAGCGGTTGTTACGCCTCATTGGCGCCGGATGCCACCGCCGCCATCGATGGTGTGGACCTGGTCGTTGCCAACCAGGACAAGGCACGCCTGGTCGACATTGCCCATCAGCAGCTCGAATTGCACGCCATGCCGGACAGCACGGTCGAACCCGATATCAGCCAGCTGTTGTTCAGCGGCCGGCAACGCGCTTTCATCAAGGTACAGGACGGTTGTCGCTACCGCTGCACCTATTGCATCGTCACCCTGGCGCGCGGCGAAGAGCGCAGTCGCAGCATCGAAGAGATCCTTGCTGAAATCAACCTGCTGCATGCCCAGGGTATTCAGGAAGTGGTACTGACCGGCGTGCATCTCGGTGGCTACGGCAGTGACAACAGCAGTGACCTGGCGCAACTGGTGCGAGCCGTGTTGCAACACACCGACATACCACGCATCCGCCTTGGCTCACTCGAGCCTTGGGAGCTCACGGACAATTTCTGGTCGTTGTTTGACGATGCGCGCGTTATGCCGCACCTGCATTTGCCCCTGCAAAGCGGCGCTGACAGCGTGTTGCGACGCATGGCGCGGCGCTGTCGCACCGAGGAATTTCATGAACTGGTGCGTCAGGCGAGAAGCAGTGTGCCAGGCTTTAATATCACCACCGATATCATTGTCGGCTTCCCGGGCGAAACCGAGCAGGAATGGCAGCAGAGCATCGAATTTATTGAATCGGTCGGTTTCGGACACGTGCACATCTTTGCATTTTCGCCGCGCGCCGGCACCAAAGCCGCCACACTCGCCCACCCGATCAGTCAGGAGATCAAACGGGAGCGCAGCCAGCAACTGCACGATCTGGCCAGCCGGATGAAAGCCGAACAATTACAGGCCATGGTCGGCCGTGATTGTGAGGTGTTATTTGAAGGCAATCCGCAGGAACTCGAAAACGGCACAACAAGCTGGTCCGGCTATACGGAGAATTTCTTCCGTGTATCCCTGACCTCGTCCGGCCAGGACTTATACAACCGCATCGAAACCGTCCGGATTATCGGCGTCTCGGAAAATCACGAACTGCAAGCCGAATTTGCAGGTCCCGATCAAAATCCCTGGCGCAGCGAGGCTTCGGCTTCGGCCTGCAGTTCTGCCGCGGAATAATACAGATTCAGACCCGACTCGCGGTCCCATTGCAAGGTCACCAGCCACTCTTTTTCCGGCTGCCACTGGAACTGCATACGCGCTTCACCGCGATAGACAGCACCGATTTTGGCTGCCGTATTCTCTGCATCTTCGGGGAAACGGCTGAGATCCTGCGCCTGGCCGTATTTGCCCTCAAGCAGCATCTTGATGTCTTCAAAGCGCATGCGCGTTGCCGGGCGGAAACGTTGTGCCACCTTGTAAATGCGATTCTTATACGCCATGACAAAAATGCGGCTCTGGCCGTCACCGTAAGTGACACCCAGTTTATCGCCGAGCGTCTGCCGGGCGTAAAAGTCCGGCCGCTGTTGCATCAACTGGTTGATGTCGCCAGCCAGGCAAAACTGGTTGAACACGCGCTTCAGACAAGCCGATTCCTCAGCCATCGTTACGGATGCGCTCGACAGCAATAATACGGACAACAGCAACAGGTTTTTCTTCATAAATACCTCAGGACAGATCAAAGTCAGCCCACACCGGACAATGATCCGAAGGTTTTTCCATGGCGCGAATATCATAGGCGATGCCGGCGTCCGTGCAACAATCATTCAGCGCGGCCGTCGCCAGAATCAGGTCGATGCGCAGACCACGTTTCGGTTCACGCTCAAAGCCGCGGCTGCGATAATCAAACCAGCTGAAACAGTCATCCACATCCGGGTGAACACTGCGATAGGTATCATACAGCCCCCAGCCCATCAGGCGCGTCATCCAGTCACGCTCTTCCGGTAAAAAGCTGCATTTTCCGGTGTGCAGCCAGCGTTTAGCATTATCGGCACCAATGCCGATATCCAGGTCCAGTGGCGCGATGTTCATATCACCGATCACCAGCAGCTGATCCTTCGGACTGAATACCGATTCGAGATAGTGATTCAGGTCGGCATAAAATTTTTGCTTGTTGACGAACTTGGTCTCATGGTCGCGGCTTTCGCCCTGCGGGAAGTACCCGTTGAGCACAATCAACCGGCCATTGGGCGTTTCGTAGGTGCCGCAAATCAGGCGGCGCTGGGCATCCAGCAAATCGCCCGGATAACCCTTGGCGATTTCCACCGGCGGCTGTTTCGACAGCAACGCCACACCGTAATGACCCTTCTGGCCAAAAAACTCGGCGTGATAACCGAGTGACTGCACCATATCGAGCGGAAAATCAGCATCCTGAGCCTTGGTTTCCTGAATGCCGATGATGTCGGGATCGTATTTTTCCTTGAGCGCTTCCAGTTGGTGCGGACGCGCGCGAATACCATTGGTGTTGAATGAAACAACTCTCATTAATTTTCTCGTTATTGCGGGTCGTCGCGGAAATGCCGCGTTGATCAGCCGGGCTCGGCCAGGTAATAGCCCTGGCCAGCATCCACTTTCAACG
Source organism: Chromatiales bacterium (assembly GCA_050049775.1). Lineage (GTDB taxonomy): Bacteria > Pseudomonadota > Gammaproteobacteria > Chromatiales > Chromatiaceae > JABDQZ01. The sequence continues at coordinate 33,310 of JASFVP010000001.1, read as the reverse complement.
TCGGTAACAAATGCCAGACCTTGTCGGTTTCAACAGACTCTGCCACAACCTTGATATCAAGACCATGGGCAATTTCGGTCAATGCCTGCACAAAAAAGCGATTTCCGCGGCTGGATTGCAGATCATAAAGATAACTGCCATCGATTTTCAAATAATCGGGCTTGAGTCTCTGCAAGTAGGCAAAGGAGGCAAAACCGCGACCGAAATGATCCAGCGTCAGGCCGACGCCATAAGGCGCGAGACGCTGGTGCAGATCGATCAGTTTATCAAGTTTTTTGGCGACGCCGTATTCCGGAAATTCGAGCAGTAACCGCGAGCTGACCTCGCGATTGGCCGCCAACGTCTGTTGCAGCCAATCGATGAAGGCACTGTCATCCAGTGACAGCGGCGACAGGTTGATCGCCAGGCGGCCGGCCGATTCACTCTGCAATTCCACCAGCACTTTCTCGACCATACGTCGGTCGATCGCCGCAGTCAGACCAAGAGTATGTGCCATCGGCATAAAACTGCCGGCGTTGACGAAACCGCTGTCGACATCCGGATCGACCAACCGGACAAAGACTTCTTCATGCAGAATGGTATTGTCGGCCGTCGCAAACACCGCCTGCTTGTGAATTACCAGGCGGTCCTGCTCCAGTGCCTGGCAGATGTACTGGCGCCACTGCGAAGCGCTGCGTGAGGTTTCACGACTCTCACTGATATTGCGATACAGCGCCCAGCCATTGGCCGAATCATTCTGCGCCACACGCAAGGCATGATCCGCCATCGACAGCAATTCACCGGCGGTCTGGTGTCCATCAAAACAGGCGGCGCCGACATGACCGATATCCATACCCGTCAATCGCATGCGGCCGGCCATGGTAGTCAACGCCAATGAAATCTCCTTGGCCAAGCGTTCCCCGTCACCGGACGAGGCATCCTCGATCAGGATGGCAAAACTGGAACCGGACAAATGCGCCAGATGGCTGTTCTCAAAGGCATCCAGGCTATCGCTCAGCACGGCTGCAGTCATGCGCAATAATTCATCGCCGGCAGCATAGCCGTACCGGTCATTGTACTGTTTGAAATTGTGCAACTGGACCAGCGCCAGGGCTCCCTGATTCATGAGATCAGCCGATGCAATGCGATGTTCCAGCACCTCATCAAAATGCCGACGATTGGATAAACCGGTGACATCATCCCGGTGCGCCTGTTCATGTAGCTCACGCGCCAGCTCCTCAGACTCCGCCAGCATTTGCCGGACCTTGCCACCGAGGTGATTCATCGCCACGGCAATACGCCGGAATTCATCCACATCCGGCAATGTTTCAAGTCTGCTGAAATCGCCTGCGGTGATCGCATTCGCTTGTGATACAAGTGGCTTTATTGGTCGAGAGAAACGCCACAGCTGAACCAGGCCGAACAGCAAGATCATCAGCGTGACCAAACCGAACCAGAACAGCTGTTCCAGCATGGTCTGCCAGAGTTGTGCATAGTTTTTTCCCGGATAGCTGACCAGACGCACCAGCCCCATATTCTGCTGCCCGGTTGTGACCTGTGATTCTGCGGCAACCGATGAAACCGGCAGCAACTCAATAAACCAGCCCGGCACATTGTTCACTTCAAGCTCATGATGCCTGTCCACCAATGGCTTGCCGAATCTATCCAGCAACGTGATTTCCAGAAAATCACCACCCAGAAACAGGACATCCACCAGTGACTCAATGGCCGTGTGATCGACACGTTGTAATGCAGCAGACAGTGACACAGACAGGGTTTTCGCCGTATGTTGCGTTTGCGCTGTCAGTTGCTGGTTAACATGGTGTACATTATTGATCGTGCTGATTGTTATGCCACTGAACAGCAGCAACAGCGTCACAACAAACAGTAACAGCATAAGCCGACGTGAAAATGTCATCATGAATATCCAAACAGGTAATTGTTATCTTGTCTGCGCTGCAGCCAGAAACCGGACCGCATCATTCCGGCTCGCGTCTGTGCCCCAATACTTCAGAACCTCGGTGCAGCAGTCTCCCCATACTGCGATTGCGCCGCTATATTCATCGGCACACCGTAAAGTAACTTGATGCAGGTCGTGACCTGCCGATAGAATCGGTTTTCCCGAAAGACCTGATAGTTTCACCTGCTGGCCAGAGTCAGAAGCGGCCCAGGCAGATGAGCCAGAGTATTCCAAATAAACAGAGAGCATCGCCATGCGCACATCACAGTTCCCCCTGCAAACCCTCAAGGAAACTCCGGCGGATGCGGAAATCGCCAGCCACCAGTTGATGCTGCGCGCCGGCATGATCCGCAAACTGGCCAGCGGCCTGTACAACTGGCTGCCGCTGGGATTGCGGGTTTTGCACAAGGTGCAGGCGATTGTGCGCGACGAAATGAACAAGGCCGGCGGGGTCGAACTCCTGATGCCGGGCGTGCAGCCGGCCGAGCTGTGGCAGGAAACCGGCCGCTGGCAAAAATACGGCCCCGAGTTGCTGCGTTTTAGCGATCGCCACCAGCGTGAGTTCTGCCTTGGGCCGACACACGAGGAAATCATCACCGACCTGGCGCGCAACGAGCTACAGAGCTACAAACAATTGCCGGTCAATTTTTACCAGATCCAGACCAAATTCCGTGACGAAATCCGGCCGCGTTTCGGTGTCATGCGCGCGCGCGAATTCCTCATGAAGGATGCCTACTCGTTTCACACCGATGATGAGTCGCTGCAGCAGACCTATGAACAGATGTATCAGTGCTACAGCAATATTTTCTCACGCTGCGGTCTGAATTTCCGTGCCGTGCAGGCCGACAGTGGTTCCATCGGCGGACATTCATCGCATGAGTTCCATGTGCTGGCCGATTCCGGCGAGGATGCCATCGCCTTTTCTGACGCAAGCGACTACGCCGCCAATGTGGAACTGGCCGAAGCCGCCATGCCGGCGGAAAGCCGCCCGGCGGCAGGCCAGGAAATGCAGACCGTCGATACGCCCGATCAGAAAAGCATCGAGCAAGTTTCCAGCTTCCTCGGCATTGCGCCAAGCCAGACCGTCAAGACGCTGATCGTGCAAGGTATCGATGAGAACATGGTGGTGGCGCTGGTATTGCGCGGTGACCACGAGCTGAATGCCATCAAGGCGGAAAAACTCGAATACGTGGCCGAGCCACTCACCATGGCGTCGGAAACCGCCATCAAGGGTGCCACCGGTTGTCTGCCGGGTTCGGTGGGTCCGGTCGGACTCATGATCAAGGTGTATGTCGACCGCGCCGCCAGCGTGCTGACCGACTTCACCTGCGGCGCTAACAAGGACGACCAGCATCTCACCGGCGTCAACTGGGACAGAGACGTGCCGCTGGGCGAAGTCGTGGATATCAGAAACGTGGTGGACGGCGACCCAAGCCCGGATGGCAAAGGCACACTAACCATCGCACGCGGCATTGAGGTCGGTCACATTTTCCAGCTCGGCAAAACCTACAGCGAAAAAATGAATGCCACGGTGCTGGACGAAAGCGGCAAGAACGTTGTCATGACCATGGGTTGTTACGGCATCGGCGTATCACGCGTGGTGGCCTCGGCCATCGAACAGCATCACGATGACAAGGGCATTTGCTGGCCGGCCAGCATTGCGCCGTTCCAGGTCGCACTCTGCCCGATGCAGATGAAAAAATCTGCGCTGGTGCAGGAAGCCGTGGAAAAACTGTATCGGGAGTTACAACAGGCCGGCGTCGATGTGCTGCTGGATGATCGTGATGTGCGTCCCGGCGTCATGTTTGCCGATATCGAACTGATCGGCATTCCGCATCGTATTGTGGTGGGCGAAAGAAGCCTCAAGGAAGGTCAGGTCGAGTATCGTTTGCGCACGGATACCGATAATCAGATGATCGCAGTGGATGACATCGTGGCGTTTGTGGTCGAGCAACTGTAACAGGTTTTGGTAGCTCGACTGTCGGCAATTACCGCTGACGTAGCGGTTCAAACATTCACGCCAACGCGCACTTCATTGCCGTTGCCGTGGTATTCCAGGCTATCAAAACTCAGCAGTCGCGCCACGGCAATACCGCGGCCGTGATTGTCGAAAGCGCGCGCCGGGTCCATCTCCAGGTAATTTTCAAAGTCAAAACCTGCACCTTCATCCGTGATCAGAAATTGTATCTGACCGGCCTCACGGATCAGTTTCACGCGTGCCATCTTGCTGGCATAGTCACCCTGCTGCAAACGCTGTTCAACCTCCTGTTCCCAGGCGCCTTTTTCCTTGAGTTCGCCTTTCTCTTCATAGGTGATGCCGAGATTGCCATGTTCAACAGCATTGATTAGCAATTCAGATAATCCGACGATCACGCGCTTGGGATCAGGGCAGGCGTTCGCCAGGATGATGGCCAGATCACGTGCTTCATCGAGTGTCCTGAATTCGAAATGCCCCTCGCGCAGCAGATTCAGCATGCGCGCCGACAGATCGATTTGCTCCTGGATCGAACGGTAGCGTTCGCGATCGCCGACAGCGGTGGCGACCACGGAGCGCAACATTTCGCCTTCAAACGGCTTGGTCAGGTAATAATAAGCGCCAGCCGCCATGCCATCGGCAATGTCCTGTTTGGAAGCCAGCGCGGTCTGCAGGATAACCGGCAGGTTTTTCAGCACCGGATGGCCCTTGATCAGGCCAAGCAGCTCCATGCCATCCATATTGGGCATCATGCGATCCAGCAGGATCAGATCAAACAATTCGGGATTGGCTTGCAGTTGTTCCCAGGCTTCCTGCCCGTCAATGGCGGTTTTCAGGTTGTAGTCATCATCCTCAAGGTATTCGAGAATGATTTCCAGATTCAGCGGCTCATCATCGACGATGAGTATGGTGACTTGTCCATCGGTCATGACAGGATTCCCTTCGTTTAACTTGCCTGAACATTAGATTGATTATAAATCATTTCGGCCAATGCAATGAAAACTGCAGTGTTAAGCGAAAAAAAATCCACTTATCCTGCGGCTTCTCTCACATCCGGCTTATCGCGCCGGCTGTCAGCACAGTCGGAATCGAAATCCGCTCTCTGGCAGCCTAATTTGACAGCAACGGCCACTGACGACATGATAGGCCGCTTTTTACCCCAGTGAGCAGGCAGGCGCCCTATCAATATGAGCAGACAATCTTCCTACAGCCGAGACGAATTACTGAAATGCGGTCACGGTGAGCTTTTCGGTCCCGGCAACGCCCAACTGCCAACACCCAACATGTTGATGATGGATCGAATCACATCAATCAGCGAGACCGGTGGCAAATTCGGCAAGGGAGAAATCAAGGCGGAACTCGATATCAGCCCGGACCTGTGGTTTTTTGAATGCCATTTCCCGGGGGACCCGGTCATGCCGGGCTGCCTGGGACTGGACGCCATGTGGCAACTGGTTGGTTTTTACCTCGGCTGGTTGGGCAATCCTGGCCACGGCCGCGCACTCGGTGTTGGCGAAGTCAAGTTCACCGGCCAGGTCTTGCCCAGCGCCAAACTGGTCAGCTACCACATTGACATCAAACGCGTCATCACCCGCAAACTGATTCTCGGTATCGGCGATGGCCGGGTCGAAGTCGACGGCCGGGAAATCTACACCGCCAGCGATTTACGCGTCGGCCTGTTTACCTCAACCGAAGGCTTCTGAGGCAGGCTTATTGCTGCATCTGCGGCAGAGGCACCGTCTTGCCATTTACGCTGAGCAGGCCGGCCTTGAGACTGGCCGCAGACACCAGATCCAGCCCATCACGTTCGATCAACTGCTGGCCCAGCACCGCCTCGATCTGGGCATCCACCAGTTGCTCAACCTGTTGCTCCAGTGCTTCCTGGTCGATTTCCTGATCACTTTGCGCCAGGCTAATCACTAATTGCTGGCGAACGGAATTTGCCATGAGCAGTCGCACGATCGACTCCGGAATGCGCATGGATGCCTTGCCCTGCAATTTGTTGAGGACCTGTTGCGGTGAAGAGATATCCGCCATGGTCATGCCATCCGCCTGCAGCGTCAGGTCCAGCACCACCTTGCCCTGCGGTGTACCGAGCTCAAACTGACTGATGGCAATGCCCGGATTCTGTTCCAGCACCGCCGGTAACACCGACATCAGTACACCCATCACGGCCATGCCCTGCTGTTGCGGCGCCACCTTGTTTTGCCGCATTTCCTGCATACTTTCCTGGACACGAGCGAGTGCTGCTGCTGACAATGAAGACAGGTCAATTTGCATGATAGCCGGACCGAAGTTTTGCTCTGCCACCTGCATCTGTTTGATCGAATAAACCACCCGCATGTCGACATTACCATCGGTGCTGCTGGTGCCGGTTGTCGCACTGGCTCTGGTATCGGTGATATCCAGGTTCACCTGACTTTCCGGATCAGTCACGGCGATACGTTGTAACTGGATACTGGTGGTACCGAGCATCAAATCCTCGATGCCCTTGTGCGAGTCAGCTTCGATACGCATCGCCCCGAAATCCAGGCGCCCGCCTTTTGGCGTCAGTATCTGCAGGCCGTCGCTGTGCATATTCAGCTGTAAACGCTCCATACCCGCATCAAACTGCATCTGGCCCTGCATGCCGGCAAATTCCAGCTGCATGCCCTGTTTCAATGCCACAGGTTGTTGCAGCGCCGAAAAATCCATGTGGGTAATGCCGTCGCCGCTGAACTTTACCCGGGTTTCGATGCTGGCGTTGGCCTCATCCGTAAACAACGGCTTGTCCTCGACTTCAATCTCGGTGCTGAAACGCGTCAAATCGCCGAACCAGCCCAGTTCAGGGTTATACGGCCCATGCTGGATGTGGCTGACCAGGGTAAATGGCAATCCCTCGGTCTCGCCGGTGATGTCGTTGAGCGGCAGCACCAGCCGGCTGCGCGCCTCGGAAACGAAAAAGCCACGCTGGTAATCGTGGCTTTCGAGCTGATAGCCGGCTTCTTCAAAGCGATTCAGCAGCCCGCGGTAACGACTTTCAATTTCAAAACCAAGGACAAAAGGCAGGCACAGCAATACCAGCGCCACGACCAGCAGAGTCACAAAAATCTTTTTCATTACAATACCTGCGATTTATTCACGTTTGTTTGAGAGAGATGCTGGCTGACCTGCGACACGATGCTGTCGACATCGAGACCGGCCTGTTGCAGCTGATCGGCCTGGCTGGCGTGTTCGATAAAGTTGTCCGGTAAACCGAGTTGCAACATCGCCGTGTTGATCTGTCGGCTGTGATAAAACTCCGCCACCGCCGAGCCAGCGCCACCCTGCATGACATTGTCTTCGAGTGTCACCAGCAAATCGTGATTTTGCACCAACGACATCAGCATGTCGGCATCCAGCGGTTTGACAAAACGCATGTTCACTACCGTCGCATGCAGTTGTTCAGCCGCCAGCTGCGCCGCAGCGTGTAATTCACCAAACGCCAACAAGGCGACAGAGTGACCGGAACGCGTCAGTACGGCCATGCCAATCGGTAATGTCGTCAAAGCCGTGTCAACCGGCACACCGGGCCCCACGCCGCGTGGATAGCGCACCAGCGCCGGGCCAGCGTATTCATAGGCGGTTTGCAACATCTGCCGGCATTCATTTTCGTCCGCCGGCGCCATGACAATCATGTTCGGTATGCAGCGCGCGTAACTGAGGTCGAAGCAGCCGGCATGTGTGGCGCCGTCCGCGCCGACCACACCGGCACGATCCACAGCAAAGGTCACATCCAGATTTTGTAGCGCGACGTCATGAATCAGTTGGTCATAGGCGCGCTGCAAAAAGGTGGAATAAATCGCCACCACCGGCTTGAGTCCGTCACAGGCCATGCCCGCAGCGAGCGTCACCGCATGCTGCTCGGCAATGGCGACGTCGTAATAACGATTCGCAAACTGCTGGGAAAAATCCACCAGCCCGGAGCCTTCACACATCGCCGGCGTGATGCCGATGAGACGCTCATCGGCCGCCGCCGCATCGCAGATCCAGTCGCTGAACACCTGGGTATAGGTGACGGCCGACTTGCTGCTGGCGAGCTCGCCGGTATCCGGGTCAAACGGTGTGACGCCGTGATAAAAGCACGGATTGCCTTCGGCCGGTTCATAACCACGACCTTTCTGTGTGACCACATGCAAAAAACGCGGCCCCTTGAGGTCTTTGAGATTATTGAGGGTCTCAATCAGGCCCGGCAGGTCGTGGCCGTCAATCGGCCCCATGTAGTTAAAGCCCATTTCCTCAAACAGCGTGCCCGGGATAACCATGCCCTTCATGTGCTCTTCCCAGCGGTCCATGAGGCCGACCACACCCGGCAGGCTGCGAAACGCCGAGCGCGAGCCATCACGCATCTTGTTGTAAAAACGGCTCGACAGCACTTTGGTCAGGTATTTGCTGATGGCTCCGACCGGCGAGGAAATCGACATATCGTTGTCATTGAGGATCACCAGCAGGTCGGTATCCAGCGCGCCGGCGTGATTGAGCGCCTCAAACGCCATGCCGGCCGACAGGGCGCCATCACCGATGATCGCGACAATCTGGCGTTCGTGGCCCTGTTTTTCTGCCGCCACCGCCATGCCCAAGGCCGCGCTGATCGAGGTGCTGGAATGGCCGACACCGAAGGTGTCGTACTCGGATTCCTCACGCCGCGGAAAGCCGGACAATCCGCCTTTCTGGCGCAGCGTGCCCATGCGCTGCTTACGGCCGGTCAGGATTTTGTGCGGATAAGCCTGATGACCGACATCCCAGATCAGCCGGTCATCCGGCGTATTGAATACGTAATGCAGCGCCAACGTCAGTTCGACCACGCCGAGCCCAGCCGCCAGGTGACCGCCGGTGCGCGATACCGATTCGACCAGAAAATCACGGATTTCTTGCGCCAGAAACGGCAGGTCGGCTACGTCGAGCAGGCGCAGATCCGCAGGCAAATGAATGCCCTTGAGCAACTCGGTCGGTTGCGGATTCTCGTTGCGTTCTGTCATGCGCTGTTGACGTGCCTGCGGTATGAATTGCCGGGAAGATTGTGTATTCTGCCGTATTCTATACCAAGAGCCTGCCCGGCTGATAGCTCCCGGGCCGACCAGCATGCCGAAGCGACAGAGAGGCCGCCGCTCCCAGGCCGAACAACGTTACCGCAAACACCGCCAGCGCAACGCCCTCGCCGAACCCGGCGTACATGAGTTTGTGCTGGTGCTCGACCAGCTCAAGGCCGGTTTCAATGTGCCCAAGATTTTCCGCAGCGCCCAAGCATTTGGTGCAGCCGCCGTGCATTTGATCAATATTCCCCCATTTGATCCGGCGCCGGCCAAGGGTGCATTCAAATATGTACCGGCGGTTTTCCATGAGGATTTCGCGGCTTGTCATGCTGAACTGGGTCAGCAGGGCTATGCTTTTTTCAACTTCGAGCCACAGGCCGAACGTGCCCTGTTCGAAATCGACTTGCCACCAAAAAGCGCGTTTGTGTTCGGTAACGAAGAGCTTGGCATCCGTTTCGACCCGCAACAGTTCAGCAATATCCAGCCACTGAAAATCCCGCAATTCGCACCGATCGACAGCCTTAACGTCAGTGTCGCGGCCTCGATTGTCATGTACGAGTATGTGCGCCAGCGCTACGCCGATTGATGTCCTCATCGTCGGCCAGGGGCTGGCCGGCTCCATTCTCGCCTGGCATTTGTTGCAGGCTGGCCAGCGCGTGCTGGTCATTGATGATCACTGGCGACAATCCGCTTCCGCGGTCGCCGCCGGCCTGGTCAACCCGGTCCGCGGCAAACGCTTGTTACTGGCTGAAGAGATCAATCAGTGCCTGCCCTATGCCCATCAGTTTTACCGGCAACTCGAACAACAGTGTAAACGTCAGCTGTTTGTTGACATGGATATGCTGCGCCTGTTCAAGGACGAACAGCAACAACAGTATTTTGCCCAGCGTCGCCAGGACCCCGTCTATCAAAGCTATTTCAAAGCCTTCGATCGCCAACACCGCTATGCCAGCCAGCTCGACATGCCACATGGCGCAACCTGGCAACAAGGAACCGGCTATCTGCTGACGACCGGTTTGCTGGACGGTATGGCTGAACAGCTGGAGCAACAACACAGCCTGCAAAGACAAGCTTTCGATTACAACGAAGTGCAACTGCGCGATGGCAAGGTACAATGGCGACATTATCAGGCGCAGCACTGTGTTTTCTGTGAAGGTTATCAGGCGATCAGCAACCCCTGGTTTGACTGGCTGCCATGGCAGCCCGCCAAGGGTGACATCCTGACCATCGAATCCGAACAGGCTTCGGTTGAACACATCATCAACCGCGGCAACTGGCTGATACCGATTGGTGCTAACCGCTATAAAACCGGCGCCACGCACGACTGGAACCTTGACTCAACACAGCCAAATCCAGCTGCACAACAGCAACTACTGCAAAGTTGCAAAGCGCTTTTTATCCAGCCACCTGATTGCAAGGTGGTCAATCACGAAACCGGCGTCAGACCGGCAACACGTGACAAACAGCCGTTCATCGGCTTTCATCCTCAACACCAACAACTGTTGATGTTCAACGGTTTTGGCGCACACGGCAGTCTGATGATGCCTTTCTATGCTTCGCAGCTGAGCCGGGTATTGCAAAACGAGGGCTCGCTGCCGAAATCTGTTGATGTGCAACGCTATTACCCGTCATGACGACATTGACCCAACAGGCGCAGCTGAGGCTGCAACATTTTTTACACGATGGCAGCATCGCGATCGACGCGACCGTTGGCAACGGCCACGACACGGTATTTCTTGCTGAACGCGTTGGACCCAACGGTAAGGTGTTCGGCTTTGATGTGCAACAGACCGCCCTGGACAACACCAAAGGGAAATTGCAGGAAAACAACCTGCTGTCACGCGTGGAACTGTTGCATTGCAGCCATGCCCGGATGGCAGAAAAGGTCGCTCAGCAATATCATGGCCGTATTGCTGTCATCATGTTCAACCTGGGTTACCTGCCCGGTTCGGACAAAAGCATCATCACGCAAACGCAATCCACACTGCCCGCCTTGCAGCAGACGTTGCAATTACTGCAGCAAGGCGGCTGTCTCAGTATCATGCTGTATCCCGGTCACGCCGGTGGTGATAGCGAAGCCGAGGCGGTCAAACACTGGGCCGATCAGCTTGACGCCAGTTGGCGCGTGTCTCACATCAGCACGGCCGGGCCACAATTGTTACTGATTGATCGTCTCAATGATCCTGTCGAATAACGTCAGCTTTTACGCCAGCACAGGATGCGGTTATTAGCCGGCATGGCAAAATCCTCGTGTAACTGCATGCCCGCGCTCGCTGCCAGTTCGTTCAAATCATCAACATCACGCACACCGCTGAGTGGATCGCGCTGTTTGAGCCAGTCATCAAAACGCGCATTACTGTCGCTGGTGTATTCGCCGTGGTAGTTGAATGGCCCGTACAGCATGAACAGGCCATCGCCTGGCAACAACCGGCCAACACCGGCGAACAGCGCCTCGACATCCGGCCAGTGCATGATGTGCACCGTGTTGGCCGAGAATACCGCATCGACATCGAGTTGGGGCCATTGACTTACGCGGGTATCGAGCTGTAACGGCGCGCGGGTATTGTCCAGTTGCGCCTCGTCCAGCCACATGTGAATACCGGCATGATTTTCAGCCCGGTCGCTGGTATGCCAGACCAGATGCGGCAGTTTTTCGGCGAAATACACCGCATGCTGGCCGGTGCCGCTACCGATTTCCAGTACGGCACGACGATCGGCCAGCAATGGCCGGATAACGTTAAAAATCGGTTCACGATTCTGTTCGCAGGATTCCGCAAAGGGTTTCATAGCTTCTCCATTGATTCATGCTTGTACGGCACCTTGTGCTGCAATTGCTGCATGTAATGCACCACGGCCTGTTGTTCGTGTTCGACAAAGGCGCGGATCGGCTGCAGCAATAGCTGATCACGCAGCCAGTGTGCAGATTGGGTCAGCGTCGGCACGAAGCCGCGTGCGATCTTATGCTCGCCCTGAGCGCCGGGTTCAAAATGCTGGATGTTGTTTTCAATGCAAAATTCAATACCCTGATAATAACAGGCTTCAAAATGCAGCGAATCTACATGGCTCGTACTGCCCCAGTGACGACCGTACAGGGTGGTGTCGCTGACATACATGAGCGACCCGGCAATGCATTCATCATCGAGATCGGCCAGCACCAGCAGAACGTTATCCGGCAGTTGTCGCCCGACCTGTTCAAAAAAGCCGCGGTTAAAGGTCGCCATGCCCCACTTTTCTTCAAAGGTGATGTTGTAGAAACGCGCGAAATCACGCCAGTCCTCGGCCGTTGCCGTATGACCGTTTAGCTGGCGCAGTTGCACGTTGGCGTTGCTCACCGCCTGGCGTTCACGGCGAATGTTTTTGCGCTTGCGCGAAGTCAGGGCCTGCATGAAGTCATCGAAATTTCGATAGTTGCGGTTATGCCAGTGATACTGGCAATCGTGACGCACCAGTAAGCCCTGTTGCTGTAAAAACTGCTGTTCATCGGCTTGCGGGAACAAACAATGAAAACCGCTCAAGCCATTTTGTTCTGCCAGTTGCAATGCTGTCTGCAACAACAATGGCCAGACGCGTTCACGCTCGGTTTCATGGCACAGCAGGCGTTGCCCGGTCACCGGCGTGTAAGGCACTGCCGACACCAGTTTGGGGAAATACTGCAGACCGTGGCGCGCATAGGCATCGGCCCAGGCATGGTCAAACACAAACTCTCCATAGGAGTTGAGTTTCTGATACAGTGGCAGCGCGCCGATGAGTTGCTGCTGTTCGTAGACCGCGATATGACACGGCAGCCAGCCGAATTTTTCACCGACACACTGGTGTTCCTCCATGGCATGGAGAAACTCATACCGGATCAGCGGATTGTTGTGTCGCACCAGCGCATTCCACTGCGCAGCGTTTATCTCGGCGATCTGTGCATGAATTTTTACATCTAGCATATTGCGGAGTTCAGCATGACTCTTGTCAGAAAACTGTTTTACGGCCTGCTCGGCCTGATTATCCTGCTGGCGTTGATCGGCCTGTTGCTACCACAACGCGCCCATGTCGAGCGCAGCATCACCATCCAGGCGACGACCTCGCAGGTATTCAAACACATCAACGGCATGAAAGCTTTTCATCAGTGGTCGCCGTGGACCGCGCTGGACCCGGATACCAACTATGAGTTTACCGGGCCTGACACCGGAATAGGCTCAAAAATGCTGTGGGCAAGCGGCAGCGACCAAGTCGGTCAGGGCAGCCAGGTCATTACCGCCATGGTGGAAAACCGCTCGGTGACCACCGAACTGGAATTTGGCGAAGACGCCGGTGGCAGCGCCGCCTTTCAACTGCAGGAAACCGACGCCGGCACCCACGTGACCTGGAGTTTTTATACCGAGTTCGGCTGGGATCTTTTCAGCCGTTATGTCGGCCTGTTTCTCGATAAGCTGCTCGGGCCGAGTTATGAAAAAGGCTTGATGAATCTCAAGGCGCAGGTCGAAGCAAATCCTTAAAATACTGAGCAATCTGTTATCCGGAGTTAAGTCCATGAAAAAATTACTGCTTTCCCTGTTGTTACTACCGTTTGCCGTGCAGGCGGAATGGCTGCAGATTTCCGATGCCTGGGTGCGCGCCGCGCCGCCCAATGCGCGCGTCATGGTGGCTTACGCCACAGTGAAAAACACCAGCACGGACAGCATCTGGATCACCGGTGCCGCCAGTGACGCTTTCAACAGTGTCGAACTGCACGAAACCATTGAGGAAAACGGCATGGCCAGCATGATCCATCTGGACTTCATCAAGCTGGATGCCGGTCAGACGGTGCATTTCGAGCCGGGCGGCAAGCACATGATGCTGTTTGGTCCGAAACAGTTCTCCAAAGAAGGCGAAACCATCGACTTCAGCCTGCAACTTGGCAACGGCGACCGCGAAAATTTCACCGCCGTGGTGGCGCGCGACCAGCCCTGAAACCTGCCTCTTGCGCCCTGGCCCGCTGGCCAGGGCGCTGTATCCGGCGCCATTTGGCTCATACCAGGCAAATATTGCAATATTTGCTCGTCACACCTTTAAACAATCACCGCGAGATAGCATATAATCCGGTATCTTTTTGCTCCAACTGTTACTGCAATGACTTACCAGACTGACGACTTACGCATCAAATCCATCAATGAGGTGGTGCCACCGACGGCCATTCATGCCATGCACCCATTGTCTGAGAGCGCGGCAAAAACCGTGCATGATGCGCGCCAGGCAATTCACCGCATTCTGAGCCGCGAAGATGACCGCCTGCTGGTGGTGATCGGACCATGCTCGGTGCACGATCCCGAAGCAGCGATCGAGTACGCCAAAAAACTCAAGGTCGTGGCCGATCGACTCAAGGACGACCTGCTGATTGTCATGCGTGTTTATTTTGAGAAACCGCGCACCACTGTCGGCTGGAAAGGCCTGATCAACGACCCGAATCTGGATGAGTCTTTTGAAATCAACAAGGGCCTGGCGCTGGCGCGCAAGCTGTTGCTCGACATCAACGAACTCGGCCTGCCCGCCGGCACGGAATTCCTCGACCTGATCAGTCCGCAATACATCGCCGACCTGATCAGCTGGGGCGCCATCGGCGCTCGCACCACCGAAAGCCAGGGTCACCGTGAACTGGCCTCTGGCCTGTCCTGTCCGGTCGGTTTTAAGAACAGCACCGATGGCAAGATGCGCATCGCGGTCGACGCTATCAAGGCCGCCGCGCGTCCGCATGTGTTCATGTCGCTGACCAAAGAAGGTCATTCGGCGATTTTCTCAACCACCGGCAACAGCGACACCCACGTCATCCTGCGCGGCGGCAAACGCCCTAACTATGATGCGGAAAGTGTCGAAATTGCTGCCGAGGAAATGATTTCGGCCGGTCTCGAACCAAAGCTCATGGTCGACTTCAGCCACGCCAACAGCCGCAAGGATCATGAAAAACAGATTGATGTCGGTCACGATGTCGCCGGGCAGATCCGTCGAGGTGAGGAACGCATCATCGGTGCCATGATCGAAAGCCATCTGGTGGCGGGTCGACAGGAGAATGTGCCAGGTCAACCGCTGGTCTATGGCCAGAGCATCACCGATGCCTGCATCAACTGGACAGAATCCGAGCCGCTGCTGGAACACCTGGCCGGAGCGGTACGACAAAAGCGTGGACTGGAGAAATCCGCAGGCTGATCAACAGCGCTTTTTACTTAAGCAGGTCGAATCCCACAAATACTCAACGCAAAAAAACGGCGCAATGAATTCCTCATTGCGCCACTCCAGACCAGGGTAGAAAAAATTCAGTGCAGATCCTGCATCAACGAGGCGCGGATATTGTCGGCAATCGGGCAAACTTCGTAGTTGTAGTTTTCATGGTCGATGCCGGCATTGATCGCCACTCCCTGTTTGACGGCTGAGGTCATCGCATCGCTCAATTCAAAACGCAGAAAATGCACCGCCGAAGTCTTGTCGGCCTCGGTGCGATCGAGGTCTTCATCGGCAATCGCGTACACGCGTTCAAAGCCGTCTACCTGCACCCAGGTCTTGTCTTCAATGCCCATGAGTTTCGCCAGTTCCACGCGGCGCTCTTCGACATCGGCGTATTCCATCATGAAGGTGGCTTTCCAGTTACTGCCATCCGGGATCAGCGGATTGTAGGCATCAAGCTCTTCCTGAATGCCATCGGCTTCGAAGATCTTTTCAATACGCAGCATTTCCTGAATCTGGTACTGCATGGTCAGGCGATCTTCAAAGTACAGGGTAGCGTTCGGACCAATCGCCAGTGCCCGGTTCTTTTTATGTTCCAGCACATTGGCGCGGAAATCCTTACGCTTTTCTGCGTAACTTTCCAGACTGAACAGATCTTGTCGGCTTAATTTATTCATCTTCAAATCCCGTAAGCTTTTCGAACCAGTGTAATCGGATGCTCGGCCCTGGCGTCATCACCAAGACCATCGGCGATGTGATGACCGGCCATGACACAGTCGCTGCTGAAATGATCCGGTTCGTCTTTCTTGACCCGGTTGACCACCGGACGGCCGATCTTGACCGCGTGATCGTGCATTTCCTTTTTCACCGCGTAGGTGCCGTCGTGGCCGGAACAGCGTTCAATCGCAATCACTTCGGTATCCGGCACCAGCTGCAGCAGGTCGCGGGTCTTCATACCGATGCGCTGCACGCGCTGGTGACAGGCAACGTGGTAGGAGACCTTGCCCAGCGGTTCCTTGAAATCGGTGTTGAGCTGGTCGTGCTTGTGGCGCAGCATGAGGTATTCGAACGGGTCGTACATGGCGTCACGCACCTTGATGACCTGCTCGTCATCCGGGAACATCAGCGGCAGTTCCTGCTTGAACATCAGCACACAGGACGGTATCGGCGCGACAATGTCCCAGCCTTCATCGACCAGGCGCGCCAGCTCGGGGATGTTGACGTTCTTGGCCTGTTCGACGGCTTCGAGATCACCCAGCTCCAGTTTCGGCATGCCGCAACACTTTTCCTTGTCGGCGGTGCGCACGGCAATGTTGTTGTGGCGGAACACGGCCACCAGATCTTCGCCGGATGCCGGATCGTTGTTGTTGCCATAACAGGTCGCAAACAGCACCACCTTACCGCTGGTCGGGCCTGCTGCGACCGCGCTGTCACCGCTGTCATTGCTGATGCGGTCACGCAGTTTTTTACTATGAAATTTCGGCACCACCGCGTCCTTGTGTACGCCGAGGGTGTTTTCCAGCACACCGCGGAAGGTGGCATTCTTGTTGAGCGCATTAACCATGCCGTTGATGATCGGAATGCCGGCCAGCGAACCCATTTTGTCGGTGCTGGTTAAGGTATTGTCACGGAAGGAAGCGCCCTCTTTCTTGTAGCGCACGGCCTTGGCCTGCAGCATCAGGTGTGGAAAATCCAGGTCCCATTCGTGCGGCGGCACGTAGGGACATTTGGTCAGGAAGCACAGGTCACAGAGATAACAGTGGTCTACCACTTTCCAGTAGTCTTCTTTCTTGACGCCATCGACTTCCATGGTGTCGGACTCGTCGACCAGATCAAACAACGTCGGGAAGGATTCACACAGGCTGACACAACGCCGACAACCGTGGCAGATATCAAACACCCGCTCGAGTTCGGCAAACAGCTTGTCCTCGTTGTAGTACTCAGGATTTTTCCAGTCCACATTGTGACGTGTGGGGGCCTCGAGACTGCCTTCACGTGTTCCTGTTGCCATTGAGATTCTCCAGCTGAATAAAGTCGATGTTGGTATTCAGGTTGTTGTGCTGCACAGACAGGCGCAAACGCGGGAAGCCGTTGCTGCCGGTCCATCGAATCACAACTTGCTTTTACAAACATTGCTCTGCAGCAATGCTTGTAAAAGCAATCGGGAAAGGTCCGCAGACCTCTCCCGAAGCGGAACAACTTAGTCGTTCAAACCATCCAGAGCTTTCTGGAAACGGTTGGCGTGTGAACGTTCTGCCTTGGCCAGAGTTTCGAACCAGTCAGCAATTTCATCAAAGCCTTCGTCACGAGCGGACTTGGCCATGCCAGGATACATGTCAGTGTACTCGTGAGTTTCACCAGCGATGGAAGCTTTCAGGTTATCTTCGGTACCACCGATCGGCAGACCGGTCGCCGGATCGCCGACTTCTTCCAGGTATTCCAGATGGCCGTGTGCGTGGCCGGTTTCGCCTTCAGCAGTTGAACGAAATACAGCCGCAACATCGTTGTAGCCTTCAACGTCCGCTTTTGCCGCGAAGTACAGGTAACGACGGTTTGCCTGTGATTCACCGGCAAATGCGTCTTTCAGATTTTGTTCAGTTTTACTGCCCTTAAGAGACATAGATTTCTCCTCCTGATTGAAAAAGATGAGCCACCACGGGCTCACGTGATTGAAATATAAAGGAACCGAATCAATTAGTAGAATTGTTTCTGTATATTTACCTGATAGTGTCAGGCTATCAGGTGTTTGTGACAGAAATTGGACTTACGCAGCTGAGTTTGCAGCCTAGGATAGCAGATTTCAATGCCGTGATAACCTCGGGGCGGGGAAAACTTTTACGCCACGCAATCGATACAAATCTGGCTGGTTGTTCACGCTCAAAACGCCGGATGGCAATCAACCTTTCGGAGAACCGGTCAGCCCCGGCAGCCGTACAGGGCAACAGGGTCAGACCCAGACCACTGGCAACCATGTAACGGATGGTTTCCAGCGAACTGCCTTCCAGATTACCCGACATGACACCACTGGTGGTTTTTCCGCTAGGCAGGCATTCCGGGCAGAACTTCAACACCTGGTCACGAAAGCAATGGCCGGCGCCGAGCAACAAAATGTTCTCTTCCAGCAGCTGTTGTTTTTTGATGGTTTTGTAACGGGTCAACGGATGGGCGCTGGGCAGTAAAATGACAAACGGCTCCTGATACAGGTCCAGTGTCAGGATGCCGGGTTCGGTAAAAGGTTTGGAGATGATGATCGCATCGAGTTCGCCCTGCTTGAGCTTTTCTGTCAGTACCGAGGTGTAATTCTCTTCAATGATCAACGGCATTTCCGGTGCTGTCTCGGCCAGCAGCGGAATCAGGCTCGGGAACAGATAAGGCCCGATGGTGTAGATCGCACCGAGGCGCAACGGCCCGGTCAGCTGGTTCTTGCCTTGCAGGGCCAGCTGTTTGACCCCGTCGGCTTCCTCAAGCACCCGCTGCGCCTGGGCGACGATCTGCTCGCCGATCGCGGTGACACTGACATCGCCCTGGCCGCGCTCGAAAATGCTGACGCCGAGTTCCTCTTCGAGCTTTTTCACCGCAACACTGAGCGTCGGCTGGCTGACAAAGCAGGCTTTGGCCGCCTGTCCAAAATGATGTTCACGCGCTACGGCGACGATGTATTTCAGTTCATTTAAAGTCATGTTGTTGTTTTTATTCAAAGTAATGGCTACTTTTACTAGAGTAGCAACAAGTTCGCCGAAAAAATACGATAAATCGGAACTGTGTCGCTAACAGGAATGAATATACAGATAAAATTAAAAATTCCTGGCTGAAAAAGGACACCGAGGGGCCATCAAGAAGTATGCGTAGTCATATCAACAACTGCACTGCCGTAAAAAATTTGTTTGCGGACTTGCCCGATGGCAGCCTCAGGATATTGCAGATCACCGATACCCACCTCTACGCAGACACCGACGGCACACTGCTTGGCATGAACACCCAGGACACGCTCGAGCAGGTGCTCGCCATGACACGTGACTGCGGTAACATCGATTGCATCCTGTCCACCGGTGACCTGGTGCACGACGCCTCGGAAAGCGGTTACAAACGTTATCAGGCCATTTTCGAATCGCTCGGCATTCCGGTGTATTGCCTGCCCGGCAATCACGACATCCCTGACATGATGCGCCGCTGCCTGACCAACTCCACGGTCGAGTACATCACCTCGGCTGTGCATGGTCCGTGGCTGTTTGTGTTTCTTGATTCGACCGTGCCAGACGGCGAAGGCGGCCATTTCAGTGGGGCCGAGTTGCAGATGCTGGATAAGACACTGGCTGCACATCCGGACAAACACGCGCTGGTATGCCTGCATCACCATCCGGTGCCTGTCAACAGCGCCTGGATGGATACCATGCAGGTCGACAATCCGGCGGATTTTTTTCACATCATCGACAAATACCCGCAGGTGCAAGGAATTTTGTGGGGACATGTACATCAGGAGTATGACCAGGAGCGCATGGGCGTGCGCCTGCTAGCCTCACCGTCGACCTGCATCCAGTTCGCTCCGCAGCAGGACGATTTCGGTGTGGACGATGAACCGCCCGGTTGCCGCTGGCTGGCGCTGTTGCCGGACGGCGAAATCCGCACCGTGGTAACCCGACTCGACAGCGTACCGGAAGGCTTGGAAATCAACTCGGCCGGCTACTGATCGTCCTGAACAGGCGACGAAAAATTTATCACACTGCACAGATTTCCTGATTGGACTATTTTCGCCATGGCTGGTTAGAATCGCAGCCACAATCCTGCTTTTCTTCCACTGGCATATGGAGACCACATGTACACTACTCGCCCGTGCAAGACCCTGCCCATTCTCGGCTGCATCCTGCTCACACCGCTTTATGCCGCTGCTGAAGAATCGGGCTATCCGGCACCGCCGGGCATTTATGGTCAATCCGACCAGCTTTCCACAACAGTCAAACCACAGGAAACAACCGCGCCAGCCAGCCAGGGCGATTTCAATTCAGCCTATATTTTCATCGAGCCGAATCAGGCAGCTGGCAATACCCAGGCTGACGCCGAGCAAAACCATCAAACAAGCCCCACCACTGAAGCATTCGGCAGCATGTCGCGGGATTCGACGATCAACCTCAGCCAACCGCAACCAGCGGCCCAGCCGGCATTTCGACCGGCCGCACCGGCTGATCACCAATACAGTGTTCCGGACTACCAGGCCGATTTCCCGATAAGCGATTCCACTTATAACCGGCCACCCGCGCCGACCAGCCCGCCAACGGCACGCATGCAGGACTTTACCCCGGCACCGCAACAGAACTGGTACGGGCAAGGCGCCAGCAACAATCGTTACCAGCAGCAACCCTACGCTGCGGGTTACGGCGATACATACACAGGTTCACAGCCACAGCCGCCCAGGCAGTCCGGACTGCCGTATCCAAACATGGATTATGGCTACCAGCCCGGGCCAACTTACCGCTATGGCGATAACAGCAGTAATCGCTACTTCAACTTTCAACCTTCAGGCTGGGATCGGCCGAACAACAGTTGGGGCTTTTTTGATTTCAACCCGGGCAATATGATGACGCCGTTTTCCAACGGCTATTTTGCTGACGACTGGCTGCCGCCGGCTAACCATCACCTGCAGGCGCTGGATCATTATCCGGTACCGCAAGATATCTACGGCCGAGGTTCGCAGTCGGCCATTATGCCGGCGCCGGCGCCAACCGCGCAGTACCGACGCCGCATCCCGGCCGAGGAAATCATCTATCCGCCGAACTATCCGCGCGACTGATTCAAGCTGGACTTACTCAGCGCCGATGCGAAGTGCCGAGGCTTCGCCGGCTCTTGCCGGAAGTTGCTCGTTGAGCGGAAAGCTCACCTCGATTTCATACAGGGCATTTCGACCGCTGACGGAAGCCGGCTGCAGACCGATGCGCTGTAATTGACCATCCAGCCACTGCCCCTGCACGGCGACCTGGATGGACTGGCCAATCTTGAGTGACGCCAAAGCCTCGGCCGACAACAGCGCCCGCGCCAACATCTGATCGGCACGCGCCACCTCGACCAGCACCCGGGTCTCGTTGGTATTGACCACGACTTCACCCGGCTGCGCTGCAACGCGCAACACAATACTGTCATACGGCGCCAGGATACGACTGTACTCGAGATCCAGCTGTGCGGTGCGATAAGCGGTTCTGGCCGCCTGGTAAGCCGCTTCGGCGGCGGCCAGTTCGTTGTCGGCTTTTTGCCGGTCAAATTCCGACAACACCGTGCGGTCAAACAGTTCGGCGGCGCGGGCCTGCTCGCGTTGCGCTTCTTCGAGTAACAGCTTTTTGTGTTGCATTTCGGCTCGCGCCAGCTCCATGCGTGACTGGAAATAACGTCCGTCCAGCTCAACCAGTGGCTGGTCCTGTGTCACCCGGTCACCCGCCTGTACGTTGACCTTGATGATCTTGCCATTCACCGTGGTGCCCAGTGCGGCGCGCCCGGACCAGTCCAGCACCGCTTCGATATCGGCAGCGGCCAGACCGGCTGCGCTAAACCAGCACAGGGTCGCCAGTACCATTGAAGAAATCTGCTTTTTCATTGTGCTTGTGTTTCCTCTATACGGGTGTCAGGTGTATCGAGCAGGCGGCCCTGCAAGGCCAGCAGTTTGGCGTGCGCCAGGGCAAAACCAAACTGGCTGCTGGCGCGGTTGAGCTGCACTCTGGCAGTGTGAATCAAGGCATCCTTGAGATCGGAAGCCACTTCAAGTTCATACAGGGCGCGATTCTGGTCAAGGTAAAGCTCGCGATAGGTTGCCGTAACCTGCAAGGTGTCGAGATCGGACTTGTAAGCGTCAAGCTCGGTCAGCACTTCGCGCACCTGTTGCTGGACCCGCATTTCGGCGCTGCTCAGCAAGGCCTGGCTTTGCTCCAGCTGCGCCCTGGCCCTGGCGATGCCGGCGCGCGTCGAGCCGCCCTGATACAAAGGCATCTCGATGGTAAAACCGGCGGACAACGGATGCGTCGATCCGGTTTCACGCGCATATTCGGCCGCCACCAACTGGGCGTTGACGACCGGCCGGTCCGCCTTTTCTGCTGCCGCCAGGCCATCGCGCGCCGCCTGTACATTCTGCCGCGCGGCCTGCAGGTAGGGATTCTGCTCCAGCACCTGTTCGATGACCTGCTGGAACTCCGGGAACGGTTGCTGCCAGTCGACTTCCGGCGCCAGCAGATCAGCCGGCAGGTCGCCGGGGCGATTCAACACATTGGCCAGCCTGGCGCGCGACAGGCGTTGTTCGATTTCGGCGAGCTTGCGCTTTTGTAACAGCTCGCGGTATTTGCTTTCCAGTTCCAGCAAGCGCACATCGGAAACCGTACCCAGCTCATGGCGATCGCGCGCCTTGTCGTAGTCGAGGTAAGCGGCGGTCATCTCTTCATCGCGCACGGTGTAGGTCAGATCGGCCAGCAGCACGGCAAAATAATGCTCCATGATGTTGAGCTGATGTTGCTGGCGAACATCGGTGTACTGCCATTGACGACTTTCAACACGCTTGCCGGCAGCCGCTTCGCGCGCATCACTCAGGCCGAAGTCGTACAAGCGCTTTTGCAGCTTGAAGAAATACTTGCTGTCATCATGACTGCGATCCGGTGATGCCGACGACGGGTCCACCGCCAGCAACTCCGCTTGCAGCTTGGCGGTCAGCCCGGAATCGGCATCGACCAGATCGGCATCGGCGCTGGCAATCTCCAGATCGGCTCGCGCTTCCGCCAATGCTGGATGCGACTGCATGCCAATCTGCAACGCCTGTTGCAGCGTCAGTGGCTGTGGCAGAGGTTCAGCACGGGCACTGGTGGCAAACAGCGTGCAACACAGGACAGTTCTGACCAACAGGTTGGTGACAGACATGACTGTTCCCGGCTTTATTTCTTGAGTGAACGTTTGTAGCGGGTGAAGCTCATGTCCTTATAGATATCATCGACGATGAAGCGGCCGAACGACATGAACTCGTCAACACCAGTCATGGCGCCGGTATAGCGGGCGCGTTTGACCGTCTTGCCGTCCAGATCAAAATAGGCGAACACCGGCGTGGCCCGCACGCGGTGCTGCTTGAAGGAAAAATCTTTCATGCTGGCAGGGTTGCCGTCGAAGTCGGTAATCTCCACATCGCCTTCGATATCGATGGCGAGTATCTGGAAATGTTTGCGGAAATAATCCTGCACCTCGGCCTGGTTGAGTACGGTCTTTTTCATGCGCGCACACCAGGGACAGTCATCGGCTTCAAACATGATGAGAACGCCTTTCTTGCCCTCCTCCCTGGCGATCTCCAGTTCCTCGGTCAGATCACCGAGTGACTGATGGAAAAAAAACTGGCCCGGATCACGAATCTGGGCTGCCTGCAGCATGACGCTGCCCGTCAGCAGGAACAGTGCGAAAAATAGCTGGTGCGGAAATAGTCTGGACATAATGCGGGTCACCATTTGTTATTGGTTCTTGTTGTTTGATTGCTTGTCTTTGTAACTGGCGATGAAGGCTTCGATCGCCTCGGCAGTCACGGTGCCGGTCTGCTTGGCGACAATTTCGCCCTCAGGTGAAATCAGAAACGAAGTCGGCAGGCCGGCGATGCGTCCCAATGGCGAACTGGCCGCCGGCTTGGCGCGCAAGATCGGATAGGAAACAAACTGCTCCTCGACAAAAGCCTTGAGACGCTGCTCGGAAATGTTTTCCATATTGACGCCGAGCACCACCGCATCACTGTCCTTGTGTTTGTTGTGGAAAATTTCCAGCTCCGGCATTTCCTCAAGACAGGGCGGACACCAAGTGGCCCAGTAGTTGACCAGCACCCACTTGCCGCGATAGTCGCTGAGCTTGTGCTGGGTCTGATCGATACCGGTCAGTTCGAACTCCGCCGGACGTGCCAGCAGGCTGCCTGAAACAGCCAGCAACAAAACCATCAGCAGAGAAAAAAAACGTTTCATATCAACAACCTCGAGTCTTATATTTTTTTTGACCGGAGCATCTATACTAGATGAAACAGTTGTAATAAGCACAATAATATTATCCCGATCAATATTTTAGAACTATGGAAAACCATAAGAGTTCAATCATCGGACATGGATGCCATGGTGATGTGTATGACAACAAATCCGCCAGGATGTTTTGATGTTTGACGCATTCCGCGCGGTCAGCAAGAACAAGTCCAAAGCCAAACTCAGACTGAGTGTCCCGGACCTTGATCCGGTCGAAAATCCCAAAGTCGAAACCGACCCGGCGCGCCAGGCCGAGTGGATCAATTCACTGCCTTATGCCGACCCGCACAAGGCGGTGGAAAACATGCTGGCGGAACTGTATCTGCTGAATCGCTTCCCGGGCCAGATCAAGCAGCGCAAACAACTGGCCGATCTATTTCTCGCCCCCTATTACGAACTTTCCGACGAAGCGCGTTTGTACAGCTATGCCTTTGATATCAATGCGACCCGGCAAAAAAAGACCCGCTTCAGTCAGCTGTTTCAGCAATTCACCACCGAACTTGCGATTGCCTACAAGATCATTCTGAATGAAATCGCCAGCGGCAAAACCGCTTTGCAAGGGGTTGAACTGGCGCAAAGCTGCTACCTGGCCTGCAAGTTCATCAATCTGCAACTGATTTTCTGCTTCTCCGGTTTCACCCCGGCGCCTGGCATTCTGCGCCGTGAAATCCTGCAAATTTACCAGTTCGCCCTGGGCAAAAAGGTCGCCGAGATTCCGATCAACGATGAACGCAGCGGCGATGTGCAAATCAAGCCAACAGTCGGTTCACTGATCAAACAATCCCTGCTGGAACAATTGCTCGACCCGTACCGCCTCATGCCGGGCGAAATCTGGAACGCCCATCAATACCTGTCGCACTGGGCGCACATTACCAAATTCAAGCCGGCTGACGTCCAGGTCGAGAGCAAACCCGGCCTGTTTCTGATCGACATGCGCGGCATTGAATCCCCTGCCTTCCTGGCACGGGTGCAGGATAAAAAAACCAAGGCCCATCATCGTATTTTCAATATCGTGCCGCTGATCAAATTGGCGCACGAGCATTTACACAAGCTGCAGCAAGACGATGACAGCCTGCCACCGGGTACGGCCGGCATGGATTACGACGAGGTCAGCGCCATGCTGCGGGACATGCTGGTCGCCTGGCACATGAAACCGGAACGACGCGCAGCCAGAAACGAAAACTACGGCATTCTGCAGGGCGCCAACGGCATTCTGGACAGCCACTTTTACCAACAGCAATCGTCCGGCAAAAGCCCGCTTGCTAAAGAAGACAACACCACTGAGACCGATGATTCCATACTCATTAGCGAGCAAGCCCTCGGCCAGGCCGTCGCACCGGCCATGCACGCGACTTTCCAGTATCGACAATTCAACAGCAGTGACAGCGGCATCGGCCTGGAAGCCGACCCACCCTATCCCGACAGCCTGCAAGTCGGCCAGGTCATGTTATTGCAATATGAAAAACTACCGCTCGGGGAAGCCGACAAGAGCTGGTTCCTCGGCGTGGTGCGCCGCCTGATCCATCATGACAATTCGGTTGAATTCGGTATCCAGAAAATCAGCGGCCGCCTGACACCGGTGCGCATCAGCAACAGTGTGGTTAACGACAGCGAGGCGCAGTTTCGCCCCGCCATCCTGGTTGAGAAAAAAGACAGCAGCAAAAATCTGCTCATCACGCCAGCCGGCCTGTACCGCGACGAATCGCAATATCGCATGGAAATCGACAGCAACAACGTCACCATCAACGCCGTCAAACTGCTGGAGCGCAATTACTTTTTTGACCGTTTCTATTTCCGGCTAGCCCCGGAGCAGAACTGAAACGCTGCGTTTCAGCGTGCAAACAGCTGATCCAGCGGCACCCGCATGGAAGTGTCGATTTCCCCATTGATGCCCGACATGATTTCGCGCACACCTTCGGCACAAGGCCCGTCATAGGCATCGATTTCGGATTGTTGCGGCAGGATGAACGGCCGCATCGCGTACAGGTCCGCCAGCGTGACATGACTCAGGTCGCGCGCCAGCGCCCAATTGTACTTGGCGGTATTGAGCACCAGTTTGGAATACTGTAATCGCATGAGCAGGTTTTCCAGGCGCTCCTCGGTATAGCCACTGATTTCATCGGCCATTTGGTGCAGCGACAGCGTATCGCCACGTTGTTGCGCCTGCCACAGACGCGCCAGCACCTGCAGTGCATCAAGCAGCTTGTCACCTTGCCAGATAAAGGCGGTTTTCTGCCGGCCATAAACACTCAAACAATAGGTAAACTCGGCCCCGAGCAGGGTCACCAGCCAGGACAGATACAACCACACCAGGAAAATCGGAATGGTCGCCAGCGCACCGTAAATGGCCTCATAGGTCGGGAAGTTGGTGACGTAAAAGCCGAAACCGCGTTTGGCCAGTTCAAACAGCACCGCTGCCAGCAGGCCGCCCATGAACGCATGGCGCAACGGCACCGGCCGATTCGGCACAATGGCATACATCAACATGAAAGCCAGCGACGACACCAGCACCGGCGTCAGGCCAAGCAGGCGCCGGCCGATACCGGAGCTGGTGGCGCCGGTCAGAAACGGCAGCGTGACGATATAGGAAGTCACCGCAATGCTGACTGCGATCAGAATCGGCCCGAGCGACAACACCGCCCAATACACCATAAACTGGTTGATCGGCCCACGTTTGCGCTTCACCCGCCAGATGGTATTGAAGGCCCGGTCGATGTTAGCCATCAGCATGAGCGCCACCAGAATCAGGAAAATAAAACCGGTACCGGTCATTTTCGATGCCTTGCCACTGAACTCGTCAAAATACGACTGCAACACATCGCCCGAGGCCGGCATGAAATTCTGGAAGACAAAATCCTGGATGGCTTCACTGATGCGATCGGCAATCGGGAACGCCGAGAAAATCGCAATCGACACCGCCATCAACGGCACCAGCGACAGCAGCGTGGTATAGGTCATGGCCGCCGCATTTTGCAGGCTGTTGTTGCTCATGAAACGCGAAAACAGCAACTGCATAAAAGGCAGAAAATGTTGGGGCAATTCGACAATGCGTTTCATACGGTATTCATTCCGTTTGTGTCAGCGGGATCAACTTTTATACCATAGCAGTCACGTGACAGTTACAATAGTGCCGAACCAGGAGGACAGAACGCCATGTCGGTGCAAATCTACCACAACCCGCGTTGCAGCAAGTCCCGGCAGACACTGGAATTGCTGCATGAACACAATCAGCAACCGGAAATCGTTGAATACCTGAAGACGCCGCCGGATGAAAAAAGCCTGCGCAAAATCCTCAAAATGCTCGGCATCAAGCCACGCCAGCTGATGCGCAAGGGTGAAAAGGAATACAGGGAATTCGGCTACAACGATCCGGATCTCAGTGATGACGAGCTGATCCAGGCCATGCTCGAACATCCGAAACTGATCGAGCGGCCGATCGTCATTCACAACGGCAAGGCGGCCATCGGTCGTCCGCCCGAACAGGTACTGGACATTCTCTGATGGCTTACATACTGGTGCTTTATTACAGCAGCCACGGCGCCACCGCCGAAATGGCAAAGCAAATTGCTCGCGGCGTCGAACTCAACAGCTCGATGCAGGCCATGCTGCGCACAGTACCACCGGTTTCCGCCACCAGTGAAGCCGTGGCCGACAGCATTCCCGATGAAGGCGCCCCCTACGCCAGCATCGATGAGCTGGAAAACTGCGCCGGCCTGGCGCTTGGCAGCCCGACGCGTTTCGGCAACATGGCCAGCGCGATGAAATATTTTCTCGATGGCAGCTCGTCGCTGTGGATGTCGGGTGCGCTGATCGGCAAACCGGCCGGCGTGTTCACCTCCACCGCATCCCTGCATGGCGGCCAGGAGACCACCTTGCTCAGCATGATGCTGCCCTTGTTGCATCACGGCATGCTGATCACCGGCCTGCCCTACTCGGAAGGTGAACTGCTCACCACCAGCACCGGCGGTACACCTTATGGGCCGTCCCACCTGGCCGGCCGGGACAGCGATCTGCCGCTCAGCGAAGACGAGAAAAAGTTGTGCCGGGCACTCGGTAAGCGTCTCGCCGATACAGCGGAAAAACTGGCGGGTTAAACGGCGACTCCGGTGCAGATCCCGCTCGAACTCAAGCTGCGTGTCAAAGCCAGTCTCGACGCCTATGTCAGCGAAGGCAATTCACAACCGGTACAGGCGCTGACCGATCTGTTGCAAAGTAGCGGTCATGGTCTTGTTTATCTATGGGGCAAAGCCGATACCGGCAAGACGCATTTACTGGCCGGCTTGTGTGAACGCGCCGATGCCGAGTCGCTTAACAGCATTTACCTGCCGCTGGCACAAGCGCACGACTTCAGTCCGGAAATCTGCGATGGCCTGGAGCAGGCCGATCTGGTCTGCCTGGATGATATCGACCGCATTGCCGCAGACCAGAACTGGGAAACCGCCCTGTTTCATCTCTACAACCGGCTGCGCGATCTGGGCAAGAAATTACTCGTCAGCAGTACAGCGAGCCCGGCCAACAGCGCCATTCAGCTGGCGGACCTGAAGTCGCGCCTGGCCTGGGGGGTTAACCTGCACCTGCATGAACTCAGCGATGACGCCAAAAAGCAGGTATTACAACAACGCGCCAAACAACTGGGTATGAGCTTGCCGGACGAAACCGCGAATTTTTTGTTGCGCCATCACAAACGTCAGCTCGGTGAATTGCTGGGCACACTGCAGAAGCTCGACCAGGCATCGCTGGCCGCGCAACGCAAACTGACCGTGCCTTTTGTGCGCGATATTCTCGCCGAACAGGAAGTGACCGGCGCCTAGTCCTTGCGCTGATGCCGCGCAGCGCGGCGGCTCCAGTCAATGACGTAATCAATACCGCTGAGCACCGTGGTGATGGTAACCGCCCAGATCATGGATTGCGTAATGATGGCGGGCAACGGATAGACACCCTGCGCAACCACAACCAGCAGCACCAGCAGGATCTGCAGCAAGGTATTGAGCTTGCTCACTAGGCTGGGCTGGGCATTGAGTTCCTCGATCTGGATAGTGTAAATCAGGGCGCCCGAGACAATCACCACGTCGCGCAGAATCACCAGCGCCACCAGCCAGGATGGTAACAGGCCGAGTCCACCCAGACACAGAAACGACGACACCAGCAACGCCTTGTCGGCCAGTGGATCCAGCAGGCCGCCGAGTCGTGACTGCCAGTGGTAATGCTTGGCCAGGAAGCCGTCCAGGCCATCCGAAACACCGGCGATGAAAAACAACACCAGCGCCAGCAGAAACTGCTGTTCGAGCAGCGCCCAGATGACCGGGATGGTCAACAGGATGCGCAGCACACTGATGATGTTGGGTATGTCTTTTTTCTGCATCACTGAAGACGATAGTACAACTGCACCTGATCCAGAACCGCGGGCGGCTTGACGATCGGCTGCTCTGCCTCAATCGACTGTTCTACCTGCGTCGGCTGCTCACCTTCGGTTTGCGGTTCAGTGCTGGTATCGACGACCGGCTCCGGTTCCGGCTGCACCTGCACCACAGGCATGGCCTGGCTCGCGTTTGCAGCCGCCTCGTCCGGCACCAGCAAATTCGACAGCGCCAGCGATTGTTCAAACGCCTGCGTACCACCGCGCAATTTGAGCGCCAGCACCACACTGTCGCTGCGGACAAAACGCACCTGGAAGTCTTCCACCAGTTCCTGCTGCTGCAGAAAATCCTGTACACGCAGCAAATCGTCAAAATTGTTGACGTCCGAAACCTGCATGTTGATGCCGGCCACATCGCTGCCACCGGCCGGGGCATATTGTTCGGCCAGCAGATCGGCCATTTGCTGCACACCGTCATCGAGCAAGGCGTCCAGCTCCTGGTGCTGGTTCTGCCAGCTGCGGGTTTGCCGGTTGCCGAGCAGCGACCATTTGGCGCGCCACAGGTCCGACGCCACATGCGACACCCGCACCAGCAGGATCAGGTCGGCCGCATAGCGAAAGGACGCTTCTCGGATCGGCTTTTCAAATTCCCCCCACAGATCACTGCTGGAGACGGCCGACTGGTCATCCAGATCCATGAGCGGCAACAAAAACGGCACGCCGCGAAAATCGGCGGCGTGTTCCAGCGCCCTGCTCAACTCCGGCTCATTGTCCGGGATCAGCAAGCGGCGCTTGCGGTTGTTTTCAAAACCGACCCAGGCCAGCACCTGTGGCCGCACGCTGCCCCACACCGGCAGACCGTGCTGGCGCAGCATGCGATCAACCGCCATTTTGTCGAACAGGACATTGATCAGGCGTTGCTGCTGACCGTCCTCGGTGAGCGCCGCGTGCTCAGCAAAACGGTAGCGATACTGCTGCACATATCGTGCGCTCTGCCGCAATACCGGCGCCAGTGATTTCCTGCTGGCGACACTGCGATCACCGGTCGCCTTGACCAGAATGATGCCAAATGCCGTTTCGATGGCCTGGTTACGATCTTCCTGGCCCTGGCTGGCAACCGGCAATTCCACCTGGTACAGGTTATCGACATTGGCCGCTTGCAACGGCACA
Source organism: Chromatiales bacterium (assembly GCA_050049775.1). GTDB lineage: Bacteria > Pseudomonadota > Gammaproteobacteria > Chromatiales > Chromatiaceae > JABDQZ01. Next base: position 2,631 of record JASFVP010000001.1, on the reverse strand, counting down.
GCCAGCAGCAACAGCACAGCAAACGCAAAAACAGGATTCTTCATCTAGGGTCCGGCCCGGAGGCTTATCTGCAGAGTCATGATCATCAATCGCAATATTCTAGCTGTTTAGCCCATTGATTTGCTACATACGCAACGGTATGAATGTTAGAATTCGCCACCAGTATCCCACTTGCGAGACAAAAGCCGTCATGACAAACCCGGATTCCAGCCCTTCGCTCAGTTACCGTGACGCCGGCGTTGATATCGATGCCGGCAATAACCTGGTTGAACGCATCAAGCCGCTGGTGAAAAAGACGTTCCGCCCTGGCGTGCTGACCGGGCTTGGTGGTTTTGGCGCATTGTTCGAACTGCCGGTCGACAAATACCGCCAGCCGGTGCTGGTGTCAGGCACCGACGGCGTCGGCACCAAGCTGAAACTGGCACTGGAACTTGGCAAGCACGACAGCATTGGCATTGACCTGGTCGCCATGTGCGTCAACGACATCATTGTCACCGGCGCCGAGCCGCTGTTTTTCCTGGATTACTACGCCACCGGCCATTTGCAACTGGAAGTAGCCAGCGACGTCATCGCCGGCATCGCCAAAGGCTGTGAACTGTCCGGCTGCGCACTGACCGGCGGCGAGACCGCCGAAATGCCGGGCATGTATGCGGCAGACGATTACGACCTGGCCGGCTTTGCTGTCGGCATTGTGGAAAAGGATGAAATCATCCAGCCCGACGCGGTGAAACCCGGTGACGTATTGCTCGGCCTGGCCTCTTCCGGACCGCATTCGAACGGCTATTCACTGATTCGCAAAATTCTTGAAGTCAGCCAGGCCGACCTGGACAGCCCGTTTGCAGGCACCACACTCGGCCAGGCGCTGCTCGAACCGACGCATTTGTATGTCAAACCGTTGTTGAATCTGATACAAAGCATCCGTCCGCACGCACTGGCGCACATCACCGGCGGTGGACTGACCGAGAACCTGCCGCGAGTATTGCCGGACTACACCGCCGCGCGTATCGACAAGAACAGCTGGCAGCGCCCGGCCATATTTGACTGGCTGCAGCAACAGGGCAACGTCGAGGAACAGGAAATGCTGCGCACCTTCAACTGCGGCATCGGCATGGTGGTCTGTGTCGCCGCCGAAGACAGCGATCAGGCCACCGACATCCTGCAACAACAGGGCGAAAGCGTCAGCGTGATTGGCCAGATCGAAAGCTGCGATTGCCAGGAAGCCTGCGTCAAATACAGCTGAGCCTGCAGTGAAGTTGGAAAAATGCCCCATTGTCGTGCTCATTTCGGGCAGCGGCAGCAATCTACAAGCCATTATTGACGCTTCCGCCGACGCCAGTTACCCGGCGCAGGTCGCCGCGGTCATCAGCAACAAGGCCGGCGTCAAAGGGCTGCAACGCGCCGAGTCCGCCGGCGTCGACACCTGCGTGGTCAAGCATGGGGATTTCAACAACCGCGAAGACTACGATGCCGAACTGATGCGCCAGATCGACCGTTTCCAGCCGAAACTGGTTGTGCTGGCCGGCTTCATGCGCATCCTGACGCCGGCGTTTGTGCAGCATTACCAGGGACGCTTGCTCAACATCCACCCGTCCCTGCTGCCGAAGTACCGCGGCTTGCACACCCACCAGCAAGTACTCGACTCCAGCGATGAGACGCATGGTGCGTCGGTGCACTTTGTCACCGAGGAACTCGATGGCGGGCCACTGATATTACAGGCGACGGTGACGGTGGAAGCCGATGATGACGCCGACAGCCTCGCCGCGCGCGTGCTGCAAAAAGAGCACATCATTTACCCGCTTGTGATCAAATGGTTTGCCGCGGGCCGTCTGCAAATGCGCGACCATCGGGTGCTACTGGATGATCGGCCCTTGCAACAACCGTTGCGACTGGAACAGCTGGCCGCTGAGGATTGTTAGGCTCAGGTTTTTGGCAGGGTTACGCCAGTCTGGCCGTGGTATTTGCCGCCGCGATCCTTGTACGAGGTCTCGCACATTTCATCGGATTCAAAAAACAGCAATTGCGCCACACCTTCCCCGGCGTAAATCTTTGCCGGCAGCGGCGTTGTGTTGGAAAACTCCAGCGTGATATGGCCTTCCCACTCCGGCTCCAGCGGCGTGACATTCACGATGATGCCGCAGCGCGCATAGGTGGACTTGCCCAGACAGACCACCAGCACGGAGCGCGGAATGCGCATGTACTCGACCGTCCTGGCCAGCGCGAATGAATTCGGCGGAATGATGCAGACATCCGACTGCACATCAACAAAACTGTTGTCGTCAAAGTTTTTCGGGTCGACGATGGCCGAGTTGATGTTGGTGAAGATCTTGAATTCATCGGAACAACGCACGTCATATCCGTAACTTGAAGTGCCGTAGGAGATCATACGGCCGTGCTCGGCGTCACGCATCTGCCCCGGCTCAAACGGATCGATCATGTTCTGCTCCTGCGCCATTTTCCTGATCCATTTGTCCGATTTGATACTCATTTTGTCATTATCCGAGTTATTGACCGAAGCCGGCATCTTATCTTGATAAGCCGGCAACTTTAAAGCATGTCCGGTTTTTTAGCCTCAGACCAGACCTCTATACCTCTATAGGCTATATTAATACCTTGCCACACCATAAAAACGAC